>NZ_JAAOLH010000003.1:0-593639 GCF_011602315.1 Micromonospora sp. CMU55-4 | reverse complement strand
CACGGGGGTGATGTCGTTGATGGAGTTGGTGCCGGCTTCGGTGGTGCCCATCTCGCGGGCCATGGCGTGCACGTCGATGTTCTTGCCCTGCACGCTCAGCGCGTTGCGGGCGGCGGCGGGGCCGCAGAAGTAGAAGTTCGGCTGCGCCTCGTAGCGCACGTCCAGCTCACGCTCGCCGTGGCCCCTGCGGTCGGTCACCACACCGGTGCCGGTGGTGGGGGCGGCGTGGGCGGCGATGGCGGGGCCGGCGATGCCACCGGCGGTGGCGACGACACCGGCAGCGGTCAGAACGGTCTTGCGCAGCAGAGTGGTAGCCATGATGGTTGCCTCCCTGAAGTGGGGGATACGCGGCGGGGGTGCCGCGAAGGGGGAAAGTCTTGGGTGCCCGTGGAGGGGCTGGCACGCGGGCGGCCCGGAAGGGGCCAGCTCGTCGCGGCTCGGGGGATGTAACGACCTGCGGGCCGGGGATGATTCCCTCCGACCGTGGCTGCCAGCCGGGGGTGACCGGTGGCGTGGGTCTGGGGGATGTAACCACGACCGGACCGGGGCCATTCCCGGGGACGGCGGCGTGCCCGTCGCTCGGGGATGTAACGACGTCCGGGCCGGGCTGATTCCCTGACCTGGCGACCCGCGCGGGGGTGCCGGGCGGCTGGTGTTCGGCGCTCGTCCCGGTGTCCCGGGGTCAGCCATGTACAACGCCCCGCGCCCGCCACCGATTCCACCCTGACGGTGGCACCGACCACAGCCCCGCAACACAGCGAACCGGGCACCGACCGCCAAACGACCCGGCCCGCACATCGCCGACGGGTCCGCTGGCTCAAGAGCCCTCAAGATCCACCATGTGTGCGCGATCTTGCACTTATTGCCCCGGCAAACCTCGCAAAACAGGCAAGTCTTGGGCGGTAACTGCAAGATCGCGTGGGCGTGGGCGTGGGCGTGGGCAAGGGCGTGGGCGCGTCCGAAGGGCGGATTGGCGGTCTTGCCGATCGGGACGAGACCTCGTGCTGGGCGAGATCTTGGAACGAAATGGCCCCTATGGGGGCGCGTTCCTTCCAAGATCTCTTGTGGTCCTGAGAGGTGGAACAGCGCTCCCGGTGAGTAGGACAGCGGGTGGCGGAGCTGACCCGGGTGGGGCGGAATGGGGGCGGTGGCCGAGAGTGGGACGGTGCGATATCTGCGCAGCGACGGCCGCGTCGCCATCCGCCGCCCCCGCCCCGCCGACGAGGCGGAGTTCGTCGCCGCCGCCCGGCGCAGCCGTGATCTGCACCATCCGTGGCTGTCCGCGCCGGACGACACGCAGCTGTACGCGGCGTACCTACGCAAGATCCGGCGGCGGGACAGTTCCGGGTTCCTGTTCTGCGACCGGGAGAGCGGTGAGATCGCCGGGTACGCGAACATCAGCGGCATCGTGCGGGGCGCGCTGCGCGGCGGCTACCTCGGATACGCGGCGTTCCGCCCGTACGCCGGGACCGGGCACGCCTCGGCCGGGGTGCGCCTGGTGATCGGGTACGCGTTCGGGCCGCTCGGTCTGCACCGGCTGGAGGCGAACATCCAACCCGGCAACGAGCCGTCGAAGCGGCTGGCGCGTCGGCTCGGCTTCCGGCTGGAGGGCTTCTCCCCGGACTACCTGTTCATCGACGGCGCGTGGCGCGACCACGAACGCTGGGCGATCACCGCCTGACGACCGGCCGCGCCACCGCCGAACCGAGCAGCCCCAGCTGCCCGGCTTCGGGAAGGCGACCGGACTGCGGTACCCGGCCCGGTCCACCGCCCGCACACCGAAGAGCACGTTGTCCTTGGACAGGTCGACGGTCACCTCGGTGACGTCGCCGACCGGCAGCACCCCGCGGCGGAGGCGGTACATCCTCGCGTCGATCGCGAGGAATGTCCATATAGCCGCTGATGGATGGATCTTGGGTGTGTTTGTCGCAGGTCTGCCCGGGAACGGCAGCAGGCATGACGAAACCACGTGTGGTGATCGTGGGGGCCGGGTTCGCCGGGTACCACGCGGCCAAGACGTTGCGCCGACTGGCCCGCGACCGGGCCGAGATCGTCCTGCTGAACACGACCGACTACTTCCTCTACCTGCCGCTGCTGCCCGAGGTGGCGGCCGGCGTGGTGGAGCCGACCCGGATCGCCGTGCCGCTCGCCGGCACGCTCGACGGCGTCCGCGTGGTGGTCGGCGAGGCGGACCGGGTCGACCTGCAGAACCGGTGGGTCGGCTACCGCTCGATCGAGGGTGACCACGGTCAGCTCGCGTACGACCGGCTCGTGCTCAGCGTCGGCAGCGTCAACAAGCTGTTGCCGATCCCCGGCGTGACCGAGTACGCCCACGGCTTCCGCGGCCTGCCCGAGGCGCTGTACCTGCACGATCACGTGGTCCGACAGATCGAGCTGGCCGAGCTGACCGACGACCCGGCCGAGCAGCGGGCCCGCGCCACGTTCGTGGTGGTCGGCGCCGGCTACACCGGCACCGAGGTGGCCGCGCACGGGCAGCTGTTCACCGACCGGCTGATGGCCCAGCGCCCGCACCTGAAGGTCCGGCCGCGCTGGATGCTGCTCGACCTCGCGCCCCGGGTGCTGCCCGAACTGGACCGCCGGATGTCGGTCACCGCCGACCGGGTGCTGCGCAAGCGCGGCGTGGACGTGCGGATGAACACCTCGGTCGCCGAGGCCACCCCGGACGGGGTGATGCTCACCGACGGCGAGTACGTCCCGACGTGCAGCCTCGTCTGGTGCGTCGGCGTACGCCCCGACCCGTTCGTGGCCGAGCTGGGGCTGCGCACCGAGAAGGGCCGGCTGGTGGTCGACGAGTTCCTCAACGTCCCCGGCTTCCCGGAGGTGTTCGCCTGCGGCGACGCCGCCGCCGTGCCCGATCCGACCCGCCCCGGGCAGGTGTGCGCGATGACCGCGCAGCACGCCCAGCGGCAGGGCAAGCTGGCCGCGCACAACATCGCCGCGTCCTACGGTCAGGGCGTGCGCAAGTCGTACAAGCATCACGACCTGGGCTGGGTGGTGGACCTGGGCGGCAAGGACGCGGCGGCGAACCCGCTGAAGGTCCCGCTGGCCGGGCTGCCGGCCAAGGCCGTCACCCGCGGCTACCACCTGCTCGCCATGCCCGGTAACCGGCCCCGGGTCGCCGCGGACTGGGCGCTCGACGCGACTCTGCCCCGCCCCGCCGTGCAACTGGGCCTGGTCCCGGCGAACGCGGTGCCGCTGGAGAGCGAGTCACCGGAGCTGGCCCGCCGCCGCTGAACGCCGCGCACCCGCCGGCCGGCCCTCACCCGCCGGCCGGCGGCCGCTGCGCCGGCTCGCCGTCGGCCGGCTCCGGCAGGGCCTGCCGCCCGGCCGGCACGAACTCGCGCAGCAGCACCTGCGCGATGCCGGCCGCCGGGATCGCCAGCAGCGCGCCGACCAGGCCGCCCAGCTCCACCGCCAGCAGCAGGCTGACCAGCACCGTCAACGGGTTGAGCCGCACCGCGCGGGCCATGATGACCGGCTGCAGCAGATGGTTCTCCACCTGCTGGTAGACCACGAAGAAGACGAGCACCACGATGCCGGCGGTGGGGGAGTGCACGAATCCCGCCCCGGCCGCGGCGATCGCCCCGAGCGTGGCGCCGACCAGCGGGATCAGGTCCACCACGGCGACCGTCAGCGCGATCACCGCGGCGAACGGCACGCCGAGCAGGAACAGCACGACGAACGTCAGGCCGCCGCAGATCACGCTGATCAGCACGTTGCCGCTGAGGTAGCCGGTGACGATCCGGGACGAGTCACGGCCGATGCGCCGCAGCCGCCGCGCCGGGCCGTCGCCGACCAGCCGCAGCGTCGCGGCGACGATCTTCGGCGCTTCCAGCACCATCAGGTACGCCAGCACCACCACCGTGACCAGCGCGGTCACCGCCTGGGCCACGCTGCGGACCACCCCGACCGTCGGATCGCCGAGCCGCGAGCCGAACCGGCGCAGCTGGCCCGGCTCGGCGTACCGGAGCAGGTGGAAGCGGTCCAGCAGCCGCCCGACCGGTCCCCGCCCGGCCTGGGCCTCGCGCACCAGCTCCGGCAGCCGGTCGGCGAAGCGGGCCACCTCGTCCACCAGCGGCACCAGGATCAGCGCGCCGACCGCGGCGAACAGCGCGAACGCGGCCAGGAACACCAGCAGCGTGGCCAGCGCGCGGCGGCGTACCCGCCGCTGCAGGCGGTCCACGAGCGGTTTCAGCGCGACCGCGAAGAACACCGCCACCAGACCCCACACCAGCACCCGCCGGGTCGCCCAGACCAGCGCCAGCCCGACCACCGTGGCGAGGACCAGCCCGATCACCACAAGCGTCCGGCGCGCGGTGGACCGGTCGTCGGCGGTGCTCATCCGGCGCGGCTACCCGCCGCGCGGGGCGGAAAACCCGGCTCAGCCCAGGTCGGCGTCGGTGACCGGGAGGGCGCCGGCGGCGAACGCGTCGAGCGTCGCGTCGTGCAGCACGGTTCCGGGCACCGGATCGGCGGCGGCCCGGGCGGCGAGCCGGCGCGCCGGCAGCCGTCCCGGCGTGGGCGAGGCGGCCAGCACCACGTTGCCGTACCGCCGTCCGCGCAGCATCCGCCGGTCGGCCACCAGGCAGACGTCGGCGAACACCGCCCGCAGCGTGGCCACCTGCCCCCGGGTGTGCGCCAGCGGCGGCAGGTCGGTGAGGTTGATCAGATAGATGCCGTCCGGGCGCAGCACGCGGGCCACCTGCGCCGCGAACTCGACCGCCGCCACCTGCGGGGGCATCCGGGCCGCCCGGTACACGTCGGCCACCACCACGTCGTACGCCCCGGACGGCGCCTCGGTGACCGCCTCCCGGGCGTCACCGATCGCGACCACCACCTCCGGCGGCAGCGGCGGCAGCTTCCGCCGGACCAGCTCGACCACGCCCGGGTCCCGCTCGATCACCCGCTGCGCGGAACCGGGCCGGGTGCGCGCGAGCCAGCGCGGCAGTGTGAGCGCGCCCCCGCCCAGGTGCAGCGCCGTCAGCGCCGCGCCCCGCGGGGCGGCCAGGTCGATCGCGGCGGCGATCCGCCGCACGTACTCGAAGTGCAGGTACCGGGCGTCGGCCACGTCCACGTACGACTGCTCGACCCCGTCGGCCAGCAGCGTGCGCCCGGACGGGCGGGCCGGGTCCACCACGATCTCCAGGGTCTCGGTGTCGTCGTGATCCACGGCGGCACACGGTACCGCCCGGCCACGGATGGCCCCGGCCCGCGGGGGACCGGGACCGTTCCGCCGCCGGGTCAGCCGGCCGCCATCCCGGCGCCGGCCTCGTCGACTGCCGCGTCCACCCGGTGCGCGAGGTCGACGTCCGCCGCGGTCACGCCGTCGACCTGCTGTGTGCGGACCGTCAGCACGGCGTTGTCCGGGTCCGGCCGCCCGATCTGCGGCGCGCGCCCGGCCTCGGACTTGAGCTGGTCCAGCCGGTCGAGCACCCGGTCCAGGTTGCCGCCGGGCAACTCGATCGTGCGCACCAGCGACCGCCGGTCGCTGGACCAGTAGGGCAGCGCCGCGAGCGCGTCACGCAGCTCCGGCTCGGTCAGTGGCGCGGTGGCCGAGGACGCGCCCACCAGGCCGCCGCCGAAGTCGGTCGGCCCGAGCAGGTCACGCAACTCGTCGGGTACGCGCAGCGACTCGACCAGCTCCGCGTCGGCCTCACTGAGCGCGGCGAGCGTCGCCTCGGCCTGGTAGCGCGCCTGCTCCGGGGTGAGGCGGCTGTAGCGGCCGACCTCGGCCAGGAACCCGGGCAGGTCGCGGCGGGGTTCCATGCCGTACACCGGCACCACGTCGTGCAGGGTCAGCGGCACCGCCTCCAGCAGTCGCTCACGTTCCACCTCGTCCAGCGCCTGGGCCAGGGCCAGCACGGTGCCCTCCGCGGCGACCTTGGCCGTGGTGAAGTCCACCCCGGCGCGCCGGCTCACGTCGTCGACGAGATCCCGGTAGCTCATCGAGACCCCGGGTGACGGCGTCGGGTCCGGCAGCGGGCGCTGCTGCTCCGCGACGGCGACCGGCGGCGGCGCGGGACCGCCGCGCGTGGTGTCCGGCTTGTGTCGTCCGGCCGGCGGCGGGCCGGACCGGTCGTGCCGGTCCAGCGAGGTGACCTGCTTGGACGCGCTCAGGCTGGCGCCGGTCTGGCTCGGCCGCAGCCCTCGCTCGCGGGCCTCGCGGGCGAGAGCCCGGCGGCGCTGGTTGTCGCCCTCCATCTGCTTGCGCATCGTCGCACCTCGTTCCTGGTCGGTTGCGCTTGCGCCGACCGCGTTCCCGGCGCTGCCGGGAAGCTAACGGGAGGCCCGCCCGGCGGAGGCTTCACTCGCTGCGGGTGAGGAGCGCTCACCCCGGCGGGCGGCAGGATCGGATGGACCGGACAACTTCCGACGCACGCGGAAGGGCAGGTCGACATGAAACGGATCGTGGAGATCGTCCCCGCCCGTCCCGGGTGGTACGCCCGCTGGCGGATCGGCCCGGACGTCACCCGCTGCTACCCGGTGACCCTCTGGGCGCTGCTGGAGCACCACGACGGCACCGGGCGTGAGGTGATCGGCGTCGACTGCGTCGGGCAGTGGCCGGGCGCGGACGACGACGGTGCTACCGGAGACTTCGTCCGTTACCTGTTCCAGACGCCCGATTCCGGCGCGCCGGAGGACGCCGAGACCCCGATCGTGGGAGAGCCGCACACCACCGGCCCGCGCCGGCAGGCCGCGCCCGCCGCCTGAGCCATCCTCCCGGTCCCCGGCCCCTGGTCCCAGGGCCGGGGGCCACCCCTTCCCGGCAACGGCGTGCCGCGCGGTCAGCCCACCTCGCGGGCGCCGCCGGTCACGTCGCGGGGCGGGGCGGCCAGCAGCTCGGCCAGGCCGGTGCGGTCCAGCAGATGCCGTACCTGCGGATTGGTGTTGCGCAGCCGGACCGCGCCGGTGCCGGAGCGGTGGATCACCACGAGCGCGCTCAGCCCGGACGAGTCGCAGAGGACCACGCCGCCGAAGTCGAGCTCCACCTCCTGGCAGCCGTCGCGGCGAAGCCGCGCAACGGCCTCGACCAGTTCCGGGGCGGTGTCGTAGTCCAGCTCACCGGCCAGCCGCACCCGGACGGCGCCGGCGTCGAGCCGGTCCACCTCGATGGTCAGCATCTGGGAGGGCACGCTCCCATGTTCCCAGCCGGACCCCGGCGGGAAACCCCCGGGGTCACGCGGAGGCGGCCGAACCCGTGGCGGGCGGCCCGGTCCGGTCGTCGACCGGCGCACGGTCGAGCAGGCCGGTGACGCCGGTCAGGTCGAGAATGGTCTCCAGGAACCGCGGGACCGCGCGCAGCTCGATCCGGGTGCCGACCTGCTGCCCCTCCCGCCAGGCGTGCACGATCACGGACAGGCCGGTGCTGTCCAGGAACAGCAGGTCGGCGAAGTCGAGCACGAGCGTCGCGGGACGCCCGGCGAGCAGCCGGTCGACCTCCGCGCGCAGCGGCGCCGCGGTGGCGTAGGCCAGGTCGCCGCCGACGCCGATCACCGGGACGGCAGGGTCGGAACGATCCACGGAGATGCTCAGCGGGGTCGCCTCGGACCTTCTGCGTTGAGGAACCACCATCACGCCTTTCCGCACGCTGCCGGTCGGGCAGGGATGCCTGGATCGTAACAACAGCGGCACCGCCCCGCTGGGCGCGCGCGGGCCGCCCCAGCAGCGTCGGCTGGGTGGCGGTACCGGCATACCGGCGTAGTGTGGGGCGAAGAGATGTGGCCACAGGCGCCGTGCGGCGCCCCGGGGGTGCCGACGAGGAGAGTGGGGCTCAGCTGGTGACTGCTGCCGACGTCAGGGGTGCCGACCCGGGCGACGGACGGATCTCCACGCCGAGTGCCGCACGGGTCCCGGCGTGGTCCGCCGCCGCTGCGGCGACGCCTGCCCTGCCGCCGCTGGCAGCCGACCGCGGCCCCGCCGTCCCGGACTGGTCCGAGGTCGTCGAGCACTTCCGGGAGGGCCTTGTCGTCTGCGACGCCGACGGTGTCGTGCGGCACGTGAGCCCCGTCGCGGAGCGCCTGGTCCCCGAGGTGACCGCCGGAGAGCTGCTCGCCGCGGCGGGCGTGGACGCGCTGCGCGGCGACGGCCCGGCGGAGTTCACCCACCACGGGCGACGGCTGCGCGTACGGCCGGTCGCGCTGTCCGGTCACCGGCGCTGCTGGTACGTCGAGGACGTCACCGAGAGCGTCAGCCGGGCCGACGCGCTGCTGGCCGAGCGGGCCCGCTCGGCGTTCCTCGCCGTGGTCGGCGAGAAGCTCGGCAATCCGCTGCACCCCGACCGGGCGGCCGCGGCCGTGGTCCGCCTCGCCGTACCGACGGCGGCCGACGTGGCGGTCCTGGTGCTCGCCCCCCGCTCCGGCCGGTCCCGGTGGTGGCGGGCGGTACGCGCGGACGACCAGGCGCCCGTGGTGGACAGCGGCGTGCTGCCCGCCCCGGCGCTGCCCGTGGCCATCGAGGCCGGCCTGTCCGGCGCCGAGCCGCACGAGCTGGACTGGCTGGTCGAGCAGGCCGCCGAGGCGGGTTGGCTGCCCGGTCTGGACACCTCCGGCGCCGTCGCCCGGGTGGTGCCGCTGCCCGGCCGGGATGCGCCGGCCGGCGCGCTGCTGGTGGCCCGCCGCGCCGACCGCTGGTACGACGAGGCCGATGTGGACCTGATCCGCGCGTTCGCGGCACGGGCCGGCGCGGCGCTGACCACCGCTCTGCTCTACCGCGACCAGGCCGAGGTCGCCGACACGCTGCAGGCCAGCCTGCTGCCGGTCGAGCCGGCTCCCGCGACCGGCGTGCAGTGGGGCACCGCGTACCGGCCCGCGCAGGCCGGCCTGCGCATCGGCGGCGACTTCTACGGTTCGCACCAGCTCACCGACGGCGGGTCGGTCTTCTTCCTCGGTGACGTGTCGGGCAAGGGCGTGGAGGCGGCCGTCTTCACCGGCCAGCTGCGCCAGTGCCTGCAGGCGCTGCACCGGGTCGAGAGCCAGCCCGGGCGGCTGCTGAAGCTGCTCAACGACGCGCTGCTGGAGACCACCCAGGCACACGGGCAGGGCCGGTTCGCCACCATGGTGCTCGGCGTGGCGCGTCCGCACCGCGACGGCGGCCAGACCCTGACCCTGGCCGGTGGCGGGCACCTGCCCCCGCTGGTGCTGCGGGAGTCCGGTGACGTCGAGGTGGTGCCGTTGCGCGGCATGCTGATCGGCGTGGTGCCCGATCCCCGCATCGGCGAGGTCACCGTGCGCCTGGCGCCGGGGGAGACCTGCCTCTTCTACAGCGACGGCGTGACCGAGGCGCGGGGCGGCCGGCGCGGCGACGAGCAGTTCGGCGCCGAGCGGCTGCTCAACGCCGTGGCCGGCTGTAACCGGATGCCGGCGCCCGCGCTGGCCGAACGGGTCGAGCAGGTGACCTGTGACTGGCTCGCGCACGGCGACCACGACGACATAGCGGTGCTGGCGCTGCGGGCGACCGGCCCGGCCGGGCGGGCGCCCCGGCACCTGCACGCGGTGCCGGAACCGGCCGCGGCCGAGCTGACGAGGGAGTGGTCCGCGTGACAGTGCCGACTGTCGGGGTCGATGCGGGTCACGCCTTCGCCCGCTACCTGGAGTGCCTGGCCGACGCGGACGAGTCCGCCGCCGTGGCGGTGGCCGTGGGGCTGCTGGAGGCGGGCGTGCCCGCCGAGCGGGTGCTGCTCGACCTGGTCGCGCCGGCGCAGGCCGAGGTGGGCGAACGGTGGGCGCGCAACGAGTGGAGCGTCGCCGAGGAGCACGCCGCCACGCACATCAGCGAGCGGGTGGTGGCGGCGGTGGCCGCGTACGCCGATCCCCGGCCGACGCGGGGACGGATCGTGATGGCCTGCATGGACGGCGAGTGGCACGCGCTGCCGGCCCGGCTGGTGGCCGAGGTGCTGCGGTTGCGCGGCTGGCAGGTCGTCTTCCTCGGCGCCAGCGTGCCCGCCGCCCACCTGGTCTCCTACCTGCACCGTTACGACGCGGAGGCGGTGGCGCTGGCCTGCGCGCTGCCGATGCGGCTGCCGCACGCCCACCGGATGGTGGAGGCGTGCCGCCGCTCTGACGTGCCGGTGGTGGTGGGTGGCCGGGGCTTCGGCGAGGACGGCCGCTGGGCGCGTGTGCTGGGTGTGCCGTGGGCGCCGGACGCGCCGGCCGCGGCCGACCTGGTGGCCGACGAGCGGGCGCTGCGTGCGGCGCCGCCGGCCCGGCTGGACCACCTGGCCGACGACGAGTACGCCAGCCTGGTCAAGCGGCGCGGCGAGTTGATCGACAGCGCCCTGGCCGACCTGCGGGAGCGGGTGCCGTCGGTGTCCGGCTACACCCCGGCGCAGCTCGACTCCACGATCAGCGACCTCGGTTACATCGTGGACTTCCTGGCCGCCGCGCTCTATGTGGACGACGGGACGCTGTTCACCGCGTTCGTCGAATGGCTGGTGGAGATCCTGGTCAGCCGCGGGGTGCCGGCGGGGGCGGTCGGCCTGACGCTGGAGCACTATGGACAGCAGTTGCGCGACTTCCCGCGCGCGGCCGGTTTCCTCGACCGGTCCCGGGCTCTGGTCGGCGGCCTGTCTGCGGCGGGCCGCTGACGGCACCCGGATGGGCCGTCCCATATACTTGCACTACTGCAAGCGTTCGCCTGCGGTGGGGAGCGAGGGGGGCCAGGGTGACGTTCACCGTCACGTACGCCCAGCGGGACGGGGGCGGTGTCTGCCTCCGGCTCGCCGGTGAGCTCGACCTGGGCACGGCCCCCGAGCTGAACTCGGCGATCGACCGGCTGATCGCCGAGGGTCAGCGCGAGCTGCTGCTCGACCTCGCCGAGCTGACCTTCTGCGACTCCACCGGCATCGCCGCCTTCGTGCGCGGGGACAATCTCGTCGCCGCCGACGGCGGCTGGCTGCGCCTGACCGGGGCGACCGGCCGGGTGGCCCGGGTGCTGCAGGTGACCGGGCTGGCCGAGGTGCTCCGGTACGCCCGTGACACCGTCGACCCGGCCGCGCCGGCCGCCTCCTGATCCGGTACATTTCCCCGCCAGCAACCGGCCGTGCGGCCGGCCGCCCTCCTCGAGACAAGCAGGTAAGACGATGGGTCAGAGCAGCCCGAGCCCGGTTCGCATCCTGGTGGTGGACGACGATCCGGGTGACGTCCTGATGATCGAGGAGGCGCTCGCCGACTCCGACGTCGACAAGGTCATCGACGTGGTCGCCGACGGTCAGGAGGCGATGGAGTTCCTTCGGCGCGAGGGCCGGCACGCCGAGGCGCAGCGTCCGGACGTGATCCTGCTGGACCTGAACATGCCCCGGATGGACGGGCGGCAGGTGCTGGGCGAGGTCAAGGGCGACGAGAGCCTGCGGACCATCCCGATCGTGGTGCTGACCACCTCCAACGCCGACACCGACGTGGTCAGCAGCTACACGTTGCAGGCCAACGCGTACGTGACCAAGCCGATCGACCTGGACGACTTCAACGACGTGGTACGCCGCATCGACGAGTTCTTCGGCCGGGTGGTCGTGCTCCCGAAGCACCAGTAGGTGCGGGAAGTCCGGGCCTCCGCATCCTGAACATTTTGTGGGAACGGCCCCGCCCGTGAGCGACCGGCCCGCAGGATCGGCAGTGGGGACGAACACCGGCTGCCTGGGGGGCGACGCATGAGGTTCTCGGTGGTGGAGACCGGATACGACAGGCGTCAGGTGGATTCCTGCCTCGACGAGCTGAGCCTGCGGCTGGGGCGGCTGGCGGCGCGGGCGGAGGGCGCCGCCGGGGCCGGCCGGGAGTGGGATCAGATCCGGTCCGACGCCCTGCACCTGTGCGACTTCCTGCACCGGCGGACCGCGCCGGTCGAGGGCCCGGAGGCGGCCCGCCCGTCGCCGGCCGAGCGGGAGGCCGCCGAGCTGCTGGCCACCGCCCGCGCCGAGCTGGAGGCCGCCCGCGAGGAGGCCCGCCGGTTGCGGGAGGAGGCGTACGCCGACGCTCTGCGGGCCCGCCGCGAGTTCGAGGCGGCCCTGCTGGCACGGCGTCGCCGCGAGTCCCGGGTGGACGAGATCCTGGCCGGCGCGCACGGCGAGCGGGTGCCGGTGGACACCCCGACCGCCGCCGCGGGCGTGCGGCCCGGCGCCGCCTGACCGGTCGGGGTCAGGTCAGCGCCGCCACGATCGTCGCGGCCCGGTCCTCGTGCCGGGCGTACGCGTCCGGGTACGCGGACACCTGCACCGCCTGGGCGGCGGCGGTGACGCTCATGTCCGCCCAGCCGGGCACCTCGCGCAGGGCGGTGTAGAAGGCGCGGGCCGCGTACGACGGCCGCATGAGCTGGGCGACGGTGCCCCAGCCGCTGCTGGGGCGCTGCTGGAACAGCCCGACCGAGTCGTGGTCGGAGCCGCTGCCCTGGTGCGGGTGGTCGAAGGACTCCGGGAGCACGTCGCTGGCCAGGTTGTAGAGGTTGCTCTCCTGCATCGCGGTGGCCACCGCCACGACGAGCGCCCGGCGGGGCATGCCCATGTCCCGCCCCACGTCCACGATGATCTTCGCGTTGTTCATCTGCCGCTGGTCCAGTCCGGCGACCGGCCGCGGGTTTGTCGGGCGGGCGGGCTTGCGCGGCGGCTTCTTCGTCGACGCGGCCGGGCTCGGCGTGGCGGCCGGGGCGGGCAGGACCGGCGCCGCGGCGACAGGTGGCGCGAGGCGGGTGAAGTCGCGGGAGGCCCGCTGCTCGGCGGCGGCCCGGTCGGCGACCGCCTCGCGTACGTCCAGCCGCGCGGGGCCGGTTTCGCCGACGCCTGCTACGCCGATCAGGCCGAGGCAGCAGGTGACGCCGGTGGCCACCGCGATCCGGCCCGGTACGGAGCGGGCCGGGCCGCGCCGGGGCTGCTCCGGGGCGCGGTGACGCCCCACTCTCCGTTCGGCTGATGCCGGGTCAATCGTTCGGCGAACCGGGCGGTTGGCGGGCAGCGGCTGGTGGGAGGGGTGGTCGGGAGGCACCCGCCGAGGCTAGAGAGCTTCCGGCCCGTTGCCATCGGGGTGATTGGTGGCATGCGCCACAATCTGCCGGATTCGCGGCCGACAATTCACTCGGCCGATCACCAAACAAGCGAACCTCGCGTACCCGGAACATGCCTCATGTCGGTTTAAGGCTGGGAAAGAGGACGCGAGCACGAGCAACCCGGGCCGCGCGCCGCCCTCCACCGTTCGGGGGAGGGCAGGCTGGTCGAGCAGCCCCGCCGGTGCGGCGGTCCGCCGACCGGAAGCATCGACCGCCCCGGATGGCGGCGACCGCTGTGGATCATGGCGAGGCCCCGGCACGGTGACCCGGGCGCTCGTTACGATTCCGACGGTGACCGAGCAGAAGGCCGACGAGCGTGGCCCCGGAGAGCCGTCCGGCCGCCGGAGGCGGCGCGGACTCGTCGTCATCGCCTGCGCCGGGCTGCTCGCGGCGCTGCTCGCCGGCCATCGGGCGGTGCCGAACGTGCACGGGCTGGGCAGCCTGCTGGACAGCGCCGTTCCGCTGCTCGGCCTCGGCGTACCGGTGCTCGCGCTCGTGGCGCTGCTGCGCCGCTCCCGCCCGGCGCTGCTGGCGGTGCTGCTGCCGGCGCTGGTCTGGGCCGGCCTGTACGGGCGCGCGTGGCTGCCCCCGGCGGCCGGCGCGGCGGGCGCCTCGGTGCGGGTGGCCAGCCAGAACCTGCGTGTCGGCAACCCCGACCCGGCCGCCACGGTGGGCGCGCTCGCCGGCGACGGACCGGACCTGATCGGGCTCCAGGAGGTCGCCGACGGCGACCGGGTGGCGCCGGTCCTCGCCGGCCGGTACCCGCACCGCGCGGTGGTGTCGACGGTCGCGCTGTGGAGCCGGTGGCCGATCCGGGAGGCGCACGGCGTCGACACCGGGCTGGGCTGGGACCGCGCGCTGCGCGCCGTGGTGGCCGCCCCCCGGGGCGACCTGACCGTGTACGTCGTCCACCTCGGCTCCGCGCGCGCCGGGCACACCGCCACCCGGGACCAGACCGTCGCCGCGCTGGCCGACGCCGTACGCGCCGACCCGGCGGAGCGGCTGGTGGTGCTCGGCGACCTGAACACCGCCACCACCGACCGGGTCTTCGACCCGCTGACCCGGCTGCTGCGCGACGCTCAGGCCGAGGCCGGGCAGGGATTCGGCTTCACCTGGCCGGCGGAGCTACCGGTGACCCGACCGGACCACGTCCTCTACCGGGGACTCACCCCCACCACTGCCGGGGTGCTGCACACCCCGGACAGCGACCACCGCGCGGTGACCGCCGGCTTCCGCTGGTGAGCGCTCAGTGCCGGCCGTTCTCCGCCGGGGTCACCGTGAGCCGGTGCCGGCTCGGGTCGCCGCTGGAGAACGGCCAGAGCCGGTCGGCGTACGCGACCAGGTCGGCCAGCTGATCCCGGGTCAGTCCCGCCGAGGAGATCTCGGCGTGCACGTCGGCCCGGTAACGGCCGTCGTCGTCGCGGCCCAGTTTCGCCTCTGCGGTCACCTGCACGGTGTGCGCCTCGTCGGTGATCTCCCCGGCCGCCTCCACCGCCGCGTGGTGCAGGCAGGAGGCGAACGCCGCGGCCAGGAGCTGCTCCGGCGTCAGACCGGTGCAGTGCGGCGCCAGCGGGGACGCCAGGGCGGAGGAGAGACCGCCGTCGTCGGTGCGTACGTGACCGCCCGCCGCGGTCGCCGTGGCCGTCTCGGCCAGCCAGGAACTCGGATCCGGCATCGCGTTCCTCCCGTCACTCACCGGACCGCGTTCCCGGACCCCGAGCAGCGAAACCGCGCCCGGGCGGGCAGTAGGAGCGCTCAGCCGACCCGGCCGCTCGGCGCGGCGTCGACGGCCATCGCCTCGGTGGCCTCGGCGGCCGCCCGGCTGGTCCACGGCGAGACCTGCTCCGCGCGCTGGCGGGGCAGCACCGCGCTCATCGGCACGTACACCCGGGCGTCCACCGCCTCGGCCAGCAGCAGCGCGGCCATCGGGCTGGTCGGCCGGGCCGCCGGGTCGGCGTCGAGGCAGCTGCGGCACAGGTCGGCCACCTCGGGCGGCAGCCCGGGAACGTCGGGCAGCGGCCGGGGCTCGGGCCGGCGTCCCCCCGGCCCGAGCAGCCGGGTGGTGCTGTCCGCCTCGTACGGCAGGTGACCGGTGAGGCAGTAGTAGAGCAGCACGCCGAGGGCGTACATGTCGGCGGCCGGGGTGGCGGGCTGCCGGTCGAGCTGCTCCGGCGCCAGATAGGCGGGAGTGCCCACCACCACGCCGTCCGGAGTGTGGTCCGGCGCGCCGGCCGGGGTGGCGATACCGAAGTCGAGCACCTTCACCCCGCACGGGGTGAGGATCACGTTCGCGGGCTTCACGTCCCGGTGCACGATGCCGTGCGCGTGCGCGGCCGCGAGCGCGGCGCACACCTCGGCGCAGACCCGCGCCGCGATCCGCCAGTCCAGCGGCCCCGCGCGCAGGTGCGCGGCGAGCGTCTCGCCCTCGGCCAGCTCCATCACGATGTACGGCGCCGGCCGGCCGTCGGGCAGCGTGGCGGTGCCGAAGTCGTGCACGCTCGCGACGTTCGGGTGCACCAGGCGAGCCGCCGAGCGCGCCTCGGCCCGGATCCGCTCCACCGAGCCGGCCTCGCCGTCGAGCCGGGGCGAGATCAGCTTCACCGCGACGGTCCGGTCCAGCACACGGTCGTGCGCCCGCCAGACCTCCGACATGCCACCCAGGCCGGCCCGCTGTTCGAGCTCGTACCGCCCGCCCAGCGTCCGCATCGCCCACTCCTCGCCTCGTCCGGTGTGCCCTCCGGTCCCGCTACCCGGCCCCGGAGCTGTGCAAACCGGCGGGGGTTTCCATTCCGGCGGGGTAGCTTCGCGGCGAGGGGTCGACACAGGGAGGGCAGCGGTGGCTTCGGTGCGCGTACGGTTCGTCGGCGGTCCGGCCGACGAGCTGACCCGGGACCTGCCCGCGGGGCCGGACGGCGGGCCACCGCCCCGGTGGGTGCTGCGGCATCCCGAGGAGCCGGCCGAGGGGGTGGCCGACCACCTCTACGAACGCGACGAGCACGCCGCGGCGGGCGGCTGGACCATGCGGTACGTGCACACGTTCCCGTTCGGCGCGACCGAGTGAGGCTCAGCCCGCCCGGACGCCGGTGGTGCCGAGGATGACCGAGGCGACCAGCTCCGGATCGTCGTGCATCGGCACGTGGCCGCAGCCGGGCAGGTCCAGGTGCCGCGCGGCGGGCAGCCGGGTACGCGCCAGCGCCGCCTGCCGGTAGGGCAGGATCCGGTCCCGGGTGCCCCACGCCACGGTGACCGGCACCGTCGGCGCGCCCGCGTAGGCGTACCCCCGGCCGGCGCGCGCGACGGCGCGGAACGCCCGCGCCTGGCGCAGCGCGCGGGCGTCGGCGACCGCGTCGTCGAGGGTCATCCGGTTGGGCCGGGCCAGGATCATGCCCATCGCCAGCATCCGCAGCGCGGGCGCGGCGAACAGGCGGCGCAGCACCGGCTCGGGCAGCCGGGCCGCGTTGCGGTGCAGGGCGAGCACGGTCAGCGCCCAGCGCAGCTCGCGGGCGGTGCAGAAGCCGGCCGGGGACAGCGCGGTGGCCGAGGAGACCGCGCCGAGCGCGGCGAGTTCCAGCGCGATCGCCCCGCCGAGGCTGTTGCCCGCGACGTGCGGGCGCTCCAGCCCGAACGCGGCGAACAGTTCGACCATGGCCGCGGTCAGGCCGGGCATGTCGGCGGGCAGCCCGGTGGCGGGCACCGGGGAGCGGCCGAAGCCCGGCAGGTCGACGGCTATCACGTCGTGCGCCTGCGCGAGCCGGTCCAGCACCGGCCGCCAGGCGCCGCCGTGGTGACCGATGCCGTGCAGCAGCACCAGCGTGGGCCCGGCGCCGCGCCGCTCGTAGACGACCTCCACCGGCGCGGTCACGGCCGTCCCTGCGGCGTGCTGGGGCCGAAGCCCCGCCCCAAGGCGCGGGCCTGTTCCTCGATCAGCGGCACGGTGGCCCGGGCGGTGCGGCCCACCAGGCGGTCGGCCAGCGGGCTGACCAGCATCGAGCGTACGGCCTGCACGCCGGCGACGGCGCGTGGCACGTACACCCGGCGGCTGCGCCGCTCGATCGCCCGGACGAACGCCTCGGCGCACTCGGCCACCGTCGTGGTGCGCCGCAGCGGCCACGGCAGCTTCGCCAGCGCCGTTTCGAAGGCCGGCAGGTCGGCGCGCGCCTCGCGGACCAGGTCGGTGTCCACCCACGACGGATGGGCGGTGCCCACCGCCACGCCCCGGTGCGCCAGCTCCAGGCGGATCGCGTTGCCGAACTGCTCGACGCCGGCCTTGGAGGCGCAGTAGGCGGCCATGCCGGGCAGCGCGGCGAACGCCGCGGCCGAGGACACGATCAGCAGGTAGCCGCCCCGGTCGACGAGCGCCGGCACGGTCGCGGCGGCGGTGCGCATCACCCCGATCAGGTTGACCTCGACCGTACGCACCAGCGCCTCGACGTCGCCGACGGCGATCGTGCCGCGGTTGGCCACCCCGGCGTTCGCGACCACCGCGTCGATCCCGCCCAGCGCCGCCACGGTACCGTCGACCGCCTCGGCCAGCGCCTGCTGGTCGGTGACGTCGGCGGCGAACCAGGCGTGCCCGGGACCCAGCTCGGCGGCGAGCGCGGCGAGCCGGTCGGGTTCCAGCCCGACCAGTGACAACCGCGCGCCGCGTGCGGCGGCGAGGCGGGCGGTGTGCTCGCCGATGCCCCGGGCCGCGCCGGTCACCAGCACCACCTTGCCGGCCAACCGGCCGGAAAAACGACCGTCGATGGACATGCCGGGAAGTTACCACCGGGTAGCCCGGGTGTGGAAGACCCGGCCGGACCTGCCCGGATTCGAAGTCGGCCGGCGCGCACAGCTGGTACACAGGATCGGGACAGCCCGGCGACAGCGGGTCCGCCCACGATGGGGGCATGGTCATGAACGGGCAGGCCGCGCAGGGCCGCATCGAGCTGCACCGACCGGACGGCGAGCCGGTGCGGGTGCTCGTGGTCGACGACGAGCCGACGCTCACCGATCTGCTCGCCATGGCCCTGCGGTACGAGGGCTGGCAGGTCGCGACCGCCGGCAACGGGATGGCGGCGATCAGCACCGCCCGCCAGTTCCGCCCGGACGCCGTGGTGCTCGACGTGATGCTGCCCGACCTGGACGGCTTCCAGGTGCTGCGTCGCCTGCGCGAGGAGTCGCCGAGCGTGCCGGTGCTGTTCCTGACCGCCCGCGACGCCGTGGAGGAGCGCGTCGCCGGGCTCACCGTCGGCGGCGACGACTACGTCACCAAACCGTTCAGCCTGGAGGAGGTCATCGCCCGGCTGCGTGCGCTGCTGCGCCGCTCCGGCTTCGCGGTCGCCGCCCGCCAGGAGGCGGTGCTCACCGTCGGCGACCTCACCCTCGACGAGGACAGCCACGAGGTACGCCGCGGCGACGACCTGATCACGCTCACCGCCACCGAGTTCGAGCTGCTGCGCTACCTGATGCGCAACCCGCGCCGCGTGCTCAGCAAGGCGCAGATCCTCGACCGGGTCTGGAACTACGACTTCGGCGGCCAGGCCAACGTGGTCGAGCTGTACATCTCGTACCTGCGCAAGAAGATCGACGCGGGCCGCGCGCCCATGATCCACACGCTGCGCGGGGCGGGTTATGTCCTCAAGCCCGCCGAGTGACGCCCGCGGCCGGCTGCGCCGCCGCCTGGCCGGCTGGTCGCTGCGCCGCCGGCTCGTGCTCTCCGTGGTGGCGCTGCTCGCGCTGGTCAGCCTCGGCATCGGCGGCCTGACCACAGTCGCGCTGCGGCACTTCCTGATCAACCAGATCGACAACCAGCTCACCTTCGGCGACCGGCGGCCCGCCGACTTCGAACGCTGGGCCCGGCGCGGCATCGACCCGCCGCGCCCGGACCAGCGGCCCACCCCGCCGAACTCCGACGAGGTCGCGCCGGACCCCCCGGGCGGCTTCCCGCCAGGCTCCATCGCGGTCCGGGTGCCCGGCGCCGCCGAACCCGTCGGCCGGGTCCGGTCCGAGAGCGGCGGCAGCGAGGAGGTGCCCGCCGCCGACCTGACCGCGCTGGCCCGCGTACCCGTCGGCGACCGCCCGCGCACCGTCGTCGTCGGGGACCGGGGGGACTACCGCGCGGTCGCGCTGCCCTCGCCGCGCGGCGACGGCGACGTGCTGGTCCTCGCGATCCCGCTGGCCCAGGTGGACGACACCGTCATGTGGATGATCGTCGCGCAGGCCGGGGTGATCGGCGCCGGCCTGGTCATCGCCGGCGCCCTCGGTCTGCTCATCGTGCGGGTCACGCTGCGCCCGCTCAACCGGGTCGCCGCCACCGCCGCCCGGGTCACCGAACTGCCGCTCGATCGCGGTGAGGTCGCCCTGTCGGTGCGGGTCCCGGCCGCCGACACCGACCCCCGCACCGAGGTCGGGCAGGTCGGCGGCGCGCTCAACCGGATGCTCGGCCACGTCGCCGCCGCGCTCTCCGCCCGGCAGGCCAGCGAGACCCGGGTACGCCAGTTCGTCGCCGATGCCAGCCACGAGCTGCGCACCCCCCTCGCGGCCATCCGGGGGTACGCCGAGGTGGCCCGCCGGGGCCGCCAGGAGGTCCCGCCCGACGTGGCGCACGCGCTACGCCGCGTCGAGTCGGAGAGCACCCGGATGACGAGCCTCGTCGACGACCTGCTGCTGCTGGCCCGGCTGGACTCCGGCCGCCCGCTCGCCGCCGAACCGGTCGACCTGACCGCCACGGCGGTGAACGCGGTGAGCGACGCCCACGTCGCCGGCCCCGACCACCGCTGGCAGCTCGACCTGCCCGACGAGCCGCTCACCGTCACCGGCGACGCCCACCGGCTGCACCAGGTGCTGGCGAACCTGCTCGCCAACGCGCGGGTGCACACCCCGGCCGGCACCACCGTCACGGTCCGGCTGGCGCCCGCCGACGGCGGCGTCGAGCTGCGCGTCACCGACGACGGACCGGGCATCCCGGAACAGTTGCAGCCGGAGGTCTTCGAGCGCTTCGCCCGCGGCGACAGCTCCCGCTCCCGCGCGCAGGGCAGCACCGGCCTCGGCCTGGCCATCGTCGCCGCCGTGGTGGAGGCCCACCACGGCCGGGTCGACGTGGTCAGCCGGCCCGGCCACACCGCGTTCACGGTCTGGCTGCCCGGATCCACAGCAGACGCATAGGTCACTCACGGCAGCGGGCCAGCGGACGCTCCGAGGCTTGCCGGCATGGACAGAACCGAGAGCCTGCCGACCCCGCCCACGGCCGGTCCACCCGGCGCCGAGCCGGCCCCCGCGCCCGTACCGGAGGAGACCCGCGCCGACCGCTGGGCCCGCCCGGCGCTGCTCGGCCTGCTGGCCGCCACCGCGCTGCTCTACCTGTGGGGTCTGGGCGCCTCCGGCTGGGCCAACGCCTTCTACTCGGCCGCCGTGCAGGCCGGGTCGCAGAACTGGACCGCGTTCTTCTACGGCTCGTCCGACGCGGCCAACTCGATCACGGTGGACAAGACCCCGGCCTCGCTCTGGCTGATGGCGCTCTCGGTGCGGATCTTCGGCTTGAGCAGCTGGTCGATCCTGGTGCCGCAGGCGCTGCTCGGCGTCGCCTCGGTCGGCGTGCTGTACGCGACGGTCCGCCGCTGGTACGGCCCGGCCGCCGGACTGCTCGCCGGGACGGTGCTCGCGCTCACCCCGGTGGCGACGCTGATGTTCCGGTTCAACAACCCGGACGCGCTGCTGGTGTTCCTGCTGGTCGCCGCCGCGTACGCGACGGTGCGCGCGGTCGAGACGGCGAGCACCCGGTGGATCGTGCTGACCGGCGTGCTCGTCGGGTTCGGCTTCCTCACCAAGATGCTCCAGGCGTTCCTGGTGATCCCGGTCTTCGCCGGGGTCTACCTGCTGGCCGCGCCGACCGGCCTCGGACGGCGGATCCGCCAGCTCCTGCTGGCCGGGCTCGCCGTGGTCGTCTCCGCCGGCTGGTGGGTGGCGATCGTCGAACTGGTGCCGGCGAGCGCCCGCCCGTACGTCGGCGGCTCGCAGAACAACAGCATCCTGGAGCTGACGCTCGGCTACAACGGCCTGGGCCGGATCACCGGCGACGAGGTGGGCAGCGTCGGCGGTGGCGGCGGACGGCCCGGCGGCGGTGGACCGTTCTCCGGTCAGACCGGGCTGCTGCGGATGTTCGACACCGAGGTCGGCGGGCAGATCTCCTGGCTGCTGCCGGCCGCGCTGATCCTGCTGGTCGCCGGGCTGTGGCTGGCCGGGCGGGCACCGCGTACCGACCGGACCCGGGCCGGTCTGCTGCTCTGGGGCGGCTGGCTGCTGGTCACCGGACTGATCTTCAGCTTCATGTCCGGGATCTTCCACGCCTACTACACGGTCGCCCTGGCCCCGGCGGTCGGCGCGCTGGTCGGCATCGGCGTCACAGCGCTGTGGCGGGCCCGTGCCGGCGCCGCTTCGGCTGCACCTGGCCAGGCCGCAGCGGCCCGGTGGCGTGGGTTCGCCGCCACGCTTGTCCTGGCCGCCACGCTGGCGGTCACCGCCTGGTGGTCCTGGCGCGTGCTCGGCCGCACCCCCGACTGGTACCCCTGGCTGCGCCCCACGGTGCTCGCAGTGGGCCTGACCGCAGCCGTCCTCCTGGCCGCACAGGCGTTCCTCACCACCGGCCCCCGCCGGCCCGTCCCGCCCCCTCCCGCCTCCCCGCCCTCTCCCGCCTCCCCGCCCACCCCGTTGATCAAGGAGTTTGTGTCCGGGAACGGCGTTCAGGCTGACGCAAACTCCTTGGTCAACTCCGGCATGGGGGTGGCGGCGGGGCACCGGGGCGGGTTTGCCGGGCGGGTCGTGCGGTGGCTGGTGCCGGTGGTGTCCGTCGCCGGGATCGCGGTGGCGCTGGCCGGGCCGGCCGCGTACGCGATGCAGACCGCTTCCACCCCGCACAGCGGTGCCATTCCGAGCGCCGGACCGGCCGGAGCGGGGGGCTTCGGCGGCCCGGGTGGCCCGGGCGGGCGGATGCCGGGCGGCGGGGACGGGCAGTTCCCCGGTCGCCCGGGCGGCGGGAACGGGCAGTTCCCGGGCTTCCCGGGCTTCCCGAACGGCACCGGCTCCAGCGGCACGGGTCCGGACGGCACCGGCCCGGGCGGCGGAGCGAACGCCGGCGGATTCCCCGGCTTCCCGGGCGGTGGTTCGGCTCCGGGCGCGCCCGGCGGCACCGGTCAGGACGGCGGCACCGGTCAGGACGGCGGCGCCGGTCCGGAGGGTGGCGCCGGTCCGGAGGGTGGCACGGGACCGGACGGCCGGGGGCAGCGCGGCGGCGGCATGGGCGGGCTGCTCGACGCCCGCGAGCCGAGCGCCGAGATGACCGCGCTGCTCACCGCCGACGCCGACGACTACACCTGGGTCGCCGCCACGGTCGGCTCGAACAACGCCTCCGGCTACCAGCTGGCCACCGGGCGGCCGGTCATGCCGATCGGCGGCTTCAACGGCAGCGATCCGTCGCCGACGCTCGCCCAGTTCCAGCGGTACGTCGCCGACGGGCGGATCCACTACTTCCTCGGCGGCGGCGGGTTCCGGGCCAACGGCGGCAGCAACGCCTCGGCCGAGATCGCCGCCTGGGTCGCCGAGAACTTCACCGCGACCACCGTCGACGGCGTGACCGTGTACGACCTGAGCAGCGGAAAGCAGGGCTGAGCGATGACTGACACGTACGCGCCCCGGGCCGCCGTGCGGGCCCGGCCCGCCGCCGGCAGCGCGGTGCTGGACGTGGTGGTCCCGGTCTACAACGAGGAGACCGACCTCGGCCCCTGCGTCCGGCGGCTGCACGCGCACCTGACCGCGCACTTTCCGTACCCGTTCCGGATCACGGTGGCCGACAACGCCAGCGTGGACGGCACCCCGGAGGTTGCCCGGGCGCTCGCCGACGAGCTGCCCGAGGTGGGGGTGCTGCGCCTGGACGAGAAGGGCCGTGGGCGGGCGCTGCGCGCCGCGTGGTCGGCCTCGCCCGCGCCGGTGCTCGCGTACATGGACGTGGACCTGTCCACCGACCTGGCCGCGTTGCTGCCGCTTGTCGCGCCGCTCATCTCCGGGCACTCGGATCTGGCCATCGGCACCCGGCTGGCGCGGACCAGCCGGGTGGTCCGGGGCGCCAAGCGGGAGGTCATCTCGCGCGGCTACAACCTGCTGTTGCGCGGCACGCTCGCGGCGCGGTTCTCCGACGCCCAGTGCGGGTTCAAGGCGATCCGCGCCGACGTGGCGGCCGGGCTGCTGCCGCTGGTACGCGACACCGGCTGGTTCTTCGACACCGAGCTGCTGGTCCTGGCGCAGCGGGCCGGGCTGCGCATCCACGAGGTGCCGGTGGACTGGGTGGACGACCCGGACAGCCGCGTCGACATCGTCGCCACCGCGCTGGCCGACCTGCGGGGCATCGGCCGGCTGGGCCGGGCGCTGGCCACCGGGGCGCTGCCGCTGGCGCAGCTGCGCGCCCAGCTCGGCCGGGGACCGTTGCCGGCCCCGCCGGCGCGTGTGCCGGCCGGCCTACCGCGCCAGCTCGTCCGGTTCGCCGCGGTGGGCGTGGCGAGCACGCTCGCGTACCTGCTGTTGTTCCTGCTGGCCCGCGGACCGCTCGGGGCGCAGCCGGCGAACCTGCTGGCGTTGCTGCTCACGGCGGTGGCGAACACGGCGGCCAACCGGCGGCTCACGTTCGGGGTCAGCGGCCGGCGGCACGCCGGCCGCCACCACCTCCAGGGCCTGCTGGCGTTCGCGCTGGGCCTGGCCCTGACCAGCGGCTCACTGGCCCTGCTGCACGCCGCCACACGCCCGAGCCGCAGCCTGGAGCTGGTGGTGCTGGTAGCGGCCAACCTGGCCGCGACAGCCCTGCGCTTCCTCCTGCTCCGCCTGGCCATGCACCACCGCCCCTGACCCACCCCGAACACCCCGTCGATCATGAGGTTGGCGGCGCGACACGCCGGGCGCCGGCACCGTCAACTTCATGATCGACGGGGCGGGTGGCAGGGTTGGGGGCGTGTACCGGGAGTGGGGGGCGGCGGGGGTTCCGGGCGCGGTGCTGTGGGGCAGCGTGTCCGGCGGGGGTGAGACGCGGGTGCTGCCGGACGGGTGCCTGGACCTGCTCTGGTCCAGCCGGTCCGGGCTGCTGGTGGCCGGTCCGGACCGCACCGCGCACCTGTCGCGGTCCGCGCCGGGGGACCAGTGGATCGGGCTGCGCCTGCCGCCCGGCACCGGCCCGGCCGTGTTCGGCGTGCCCGCCGAGGAGCTGCGCGACCGCCGCGTCCCGCTGGCCGACCTGTGGGGCCGCGCCGCCGCCGAGGTGACCGAGCGGGTCGAGGCGGCGCTGGCCGCGCCGGGCGACGAGGCCGCCGGGGTGCTCACCTGGGTCGCCCGCGACCGGCTGCGCGCGGCCGGCGGCCCCGACCCGGTCGGCGCGCATGTCGCCGCCCGCCTGGCCGCCGGGGCCACCGTCGCCGCGACCGCCGCCGAGGTCGGCCTCGGCGCGCGGGCCCTGCACCGCCGCAGCCTGACCCTGTTCGGGTACGGCCCGAAGACGCTCGCCCGCATCCTGCGGATGCGCCGGGCGCTGGACCTGGCCCGCGCCGGCGCGCCGCTCGCCGAGGTGGCCGCGCGCAGCGGGTACGCGGATCAGGCCCACCTGACCCGCGAGGTGCGGGAGCTGGCCGGGGTGCCCCCGTCGCGGCTGCTCGCCCCGGCCACCGCCTGACCGGCCGCCTTTCAGTCACCCGCCGGCAGCGGGGCGAACAGGTCCACGCCGTTGCCGTCCGGGTCGTGCAGGACCGCGTACCGCTGGCCCCAGAACGCGTCCCACGGGGGCAGCTCCCCGTGGTGGCCGGCGGCGGTCAGCTCGGCGTACCAGCGGTCCACCTCGGCCGGGTCGGCGCACCGGAAGGCCAGGCTCATCCGGTTGTTGCCGCCGGACGGGTCGAAGTCGGGGTGGAAGCTGCGGATCACCTCGACCGTGTCCCAGGCCAGCCGTACGCCGTTCGGCAGGGTGACCTCCACGTGCCCTTCCGTCTCGGCGCCGGCCGGGATCGGCAGCCCCAGCCGCCGGTAGAAGTCGAGTGTGCGGGCCATGTCGGTGACCACGGCCCCGACCAGATCGAACTGCGGTGTCATGGCGTCACGGTAGGCGCGACCGGTCCGGCCCGTCTTGAACGGATCGGACGGGGGACGAGTGGCCGGTGTGGCCCCGCGTGCGACGCCCGAGGCGTTACGGTGGGGGACAAGTCCGGCGCGAAGCATGAAAGCTCGCATTCCGGGCGCGCACTGACGACCGGCGACGGAAGGAAGCAGCCGTGACCCACCTGGCCTACCTGGACGCGGGATCGGGCAGTCTCATCGTGCAGGCGGTGGTCGGCGGCGTGGCCGGAGTGGCCGTGGCCGCCAAGCTCTACTGGCGCCGCCTGGTGTCCCGGTTCCGCCGTCAGCCCAGCGACCAGGGCCCCACGGCGTGACGGTCCCCGACACCGGCGTCCGCGTCGAGCCCGGCTCCTTCCGCGACCCCGGCAACCGGGTGTTCCACCGGGGCGAGGAGGTGCTGCGCGGGCTCGACGAGCGCTCCGCCCGGGACTGGCGTGCGCTGTCCGTCACCGACTTCTTCCGCCGCGCGGCCGAGCGGGGGCAGATCGTCGCCACCGAGGAGCTGACCCCGACCCCCGTCGACACGCAGTGGGCGGCGGTGCTGCGGCACGAGCGGATCCCGTTCGTCTCGCACCCCTACGAGTGGTCGTACGCGATGCTGCGCGACGCCGCGTTGCTGCACCTCGACGTGCTGCGCGCCGCCCTGGAGGCCGGCTTCACCACCAAGGACGGCTCGGCGTACAACGTGCAGTGGCGCGGCGCGCGACCCGTCTTCATCGACGTCGGCTCGTTCGAGGCGCTGCGCGACGGCGAGCCCTGGGCCGGCTACCGGCAGTTCTGCCAGACGCTGCTCTACCCGCTGCTGATCCAGGCCCACCTCGGGCTGGACTTCCAGCCGTTCCTGCGGGCCCGCGTCGACGGCGTCGAGCCGGACCAGATGCGCCGGCTGTTCGGCGGCGCCCGGCGCTGGCGGGCCGGCGTGCCCACCCACGTGCACCTGCACGGCGCGATGCAGGCCCGCAACTCCGCCGCGAGCACCACCGACGTCCGCGCCCAGTTGCGCGCCGCCGGATTCTCCCGCGAGCTGGCGCTGGCCACGGTACGCGGGCTGACGAAGCTGGTCCGCCGCCTCGACCACCGGCCGGGCGACAGCCACTGGGCGGACTACCAGCGCACCTGCGCGTACTCGGTGCCGGACCGGCAGGCCAAGGAGGAGTTCGTCGACCGGGCGGTGGCCGCCGTCGGTGGAGGCTCGGCGCTGGACCTGGGCGCCAACGACGGCCGGTACGCCCGCATCGCCGCCCGGCACGCCGCGCACGTCGTCGCGGTCGAGCAGGACCCGGCGGTGGTCGACACGCTCTACCGCGCGCTGCGCGACGAGGGCGAGACGCGGATCCTGCCGCTGGTGATGGACCTGGCCGACCCGTCGCCCGGCGGCGGCTGGCGCGGCGTCGAGCGGGCCGCGTTCGCCGACCGGGCCCGCGCCGACGTGGTGCTCGCCCTGGCCGTCGTGCACCACCTGGCGATCGGGCGCAACGTGCCGCTGCCCGGGGTGCTGGACCAGCTCACCGCGCTCACCGCCACCGGCGGCAGCCTGGTGGTGGAGTTCGTCCACCCGGACGATCCGATGGCCCGCCGCCTGCTCGCCAACAAGCCCGACGGCCTGTTCCCGCACTACCGGCGCGACGCCTTCGAGGCGCTGCTGGCCCGCCGGGGCCGGGTGGTCGCCCGCACCGAGCTGCCGTCCGGCACCCGGACGCTCTACCAGGTGGTGGTGGGTGGCTGAGCGCACCCTCGCGCCACCCCGGGACCACACGGCCGGCCCGGACCGGCGGGAACGCCCGCCCTGGTGGCGGTCCGAGCTTGCGCGGCTGGCGGAGGTGACGGCGCTGGTCGGGCTGGTGGTGACCCAGCCGCTGCTCGACGTGCTCGGCCGCAGCCCCGACTTCTTCCTGTTCCACCGCGCGTCCCGGGGCGACGTGCTGCTTCTGGTCGCCCTGATCGCGCTCGCGCCGACGGTACCGTTCGCGCTGCTCGGCGCGCTGGCAGTGCCCGCCGGACGCCTTATCCGGGCCGCCGTGCACGCCACCTTCGTTGGCCTGCTGCTCGCCGCGCTGGCGGTCCAGGTCGGCCGGCACGTCACGCCGCTTCGGGGCGTACCCCTGCTCGTCGCCGCCGGTGTGGCCGGAGCCGCCGGGGCGGCCGCGCACCGGCGGTGGCGGGCGCCCCGGCGGGTGCTGCGGGTGGCCGCCGCCGGGCCGCTGGTGTTCGTCGGGTTGTTCCTGTTCGCCTCGCCCGCCTCGGCGGTGGTGCTGCCGCGCGGCGAGGGCGGCGCGGCCGGGATCGCCGGCGCGGGCGCGCATCCGCCGGTGGTCATGATCGTGCTGGACGAGCTGCCGCTGGTGTCCCTGCTCGGCCCGGACGGACGCATCGACGCCGAACGCTACCCGAACTTCGCCGCGCTCGCGGCCGGGTCGACGTGGTACCCCAACGCGACCGGCGTCAGCGGCTGGACGCCCTACGCGCTGCCGGCGATGCTCACCGGGCGCTACCCGGAGCAGGGCGCGGCGCCGCACTACTCGCAGTACCCGGACAACCTGTTCACCGCGCTCGGGGGCCTCTACCGGATCAAGGCCGAGGAGAGCATCACCCGGCTCTGCCCGCCCAGCCGCTGCGAGCAGGCCACCACGCCGGAGCAGGGGCTCGGGGTGCTGGTCCGGGAGAGCGGCAAGCTGATGGGCCGGATCGCCGCGCCGGTGGACAGCCGCGTCGACCCGGAGGACTCCTACCGCGAGCGGACCGCCGCCGAGGCCGGGCTGGACGCCGCCGAGCCGGTGCCGGACGACCCCAAGTTCCGCTGGGACACCCTCGACGACAACCAGCCGGCCCGGTTCACCTCGTTCCTGGCCGGGCTGCGCCCCGACCCCCGGCCCACGCTGCACTTCCTGCACCTGCTGATGCCGCACTCGCCGTGGGCGTACCTGCCGTCCGGGGCGCACTACGCCGCACCGGAGGACCTGCCCAACGACGGGACCGGCTGGGTCGACCTGGCCCGCGCCCGGCACCTGGCCCAGCTCGGCTACACCGACCGGCTGATCGGCGAGACGCTGCGGACGCTGCGCGCCACCGGTCTCTACGACAAGGCGCTGGTGGTGGTCACCGCCGACCACGGGGTGAGCTTCCGGCGGGACTGGCAGGGGCGGGGGATGGACGCCATCGAGCACGCCGCCAACGAGGTGGCCTGGGTGCCGATGTTCGTCAAGGAACCCGGCCAGCGCGCCGGCCGGGTGGACGACCGCAACTGGGAGCACGTGGACCTGCTGCCCACGATCGCCGACGAGACCCACATGCGGGTGCCCTGGCAGATGGACGGCCGGTCGGCCAAGGCGGCTCCGCGCGAGCGAGCCGACAAACGCTTCTACGACCGCCCCGGCCAGCCGGTGACGATCACCGGCGGGGTGCCCGCCCCGCTCCCGCCGCCGGCCGCTGATCCGCTCGTCGGGACCCGGGTCGGGAACGTGCCGGTGGGCGGGTCCGCCACGGTGGCGAACCGGGACGCGTTCGACGCGGTCGACCCGGCGCGCGGCGGCCTGCCGGCGCTGGTCTGGGGGACGGTCCCGGACGACGTGCCCGACGGGACACGGCTCGCCGTCGCGGTGAACGGCACGGTCGGGGCGGTGGCGCCGGTAGTGCCCCCGGACGCCGGTGGCCGGCGGTTCGCGGCGTTCCTCCCCGACGACCGGCTCTTCGCCGCCGGCGCCAACCGGCTCGACCTCTACCGGGTCGGCGACGACGGGGCGCTGCGGCGGCTCACGCTGTCGTGACGGGCCCCCGGCCGGCGCCCATGGTCGCGCTCCCAACCGGTTTCCGGACGGCCTGGCCGGGAAACAGGTGACGCACACCTCACCCCGAAACCATGACGAGCGGTGTTCTCCGCGCCGTGATTACGGTAGAAGCGAAGGCAATTCAACGAAGATCTTGCCGGCGAAGCGAGGAACAGATGACGGAAGTCAAGCTCGACCACCCCGGTGGGCAGCTGTCGATGCCGGTGCAGTCCGCGGTTGAGGGCCCCGCCGGGATCGGGGTGAGCAAGCTGCTCAAGGAAACCGGGATGACCACGTACGACCCCGGTTTCGTGAACACCGCGTCCTGCTCGTCCGCCATCACCTACATCGACGGTGATGCCGGCATCCTGCGGTACCGGGGTTACCCGATCGACCAGTTGGCCGAGAAGTCCTCCTTCCTGGAGGTCTCCTACCTGCTGATCTACGGCGAGCTGCCGACCCAGGCGCAGCTCACCGAGTTCAGCGAGCGGATCCGGCGGCACTCGCTGCTGCACGAGGAGATGCGCCGGTTCTTCGACGGCTTCCCCCGTGACGCGCACCCGATGGCCGTGCTCTCCTCGGCCGTCAGCGCCATCTCCACCTTCTACCAGGACAGCCTGGACCCGTTCGACTCCGAGCACGTGGAGATGTCCACGGTGCGGCTGATGGCGAAGGTCCCGACCATCGCCTCGTACGCGTACAAGAAGTCGATCGGGCAGCCGCTGCTGTACCCGGACAACTCGCTCGGCTACGTCGAGAACTTCCTGCGGATGACGTTCGGCGTGCCGGCCGAGCCGTACGAGGTCGACCCGGTGGTGGCCCGGGTGCTGGACATGCTGTTCATCCTGCACGCCGACCACGAGCAGAACTGCTCCACCTCCACCGTGCGGCTGGTCGGCTCCAGCAACGCCAACCTGTTCGCCTCGGTCTCGGCCGGCGTGAACGCGCTGTTCGGCCCGCTGCACGGCGGCGCCAACCAGGCCGTGCTGGAGATGCTCCAGAAGATCCAGGCCGACGGCGGCGACGTCCGCTCCTTCGTGCAGAAGGTGAAGGACAAGCAGGACGGCGTGAAGCTGATGGGCTTCGGGCACCGGGTCTACAAGAACTACGACCCGCGTGCCGCCATCGTGAAGAAGGCCGCCCAGGACGTGCTCGGCCGGATGTCCAAGCCGGACCCGCTGCTCGATCTCGCGGTGCAGCTGGAGGAGATCGCGCTCGCCGACGACTTCTTCGTGTCCCGCCGGCTCTACCCGAACGTGGACTTCTACACCGGCCTGATCTACAAGGCCATGGGCTTCCCGACGAAGATGTTCACGGTGCTGTTCGCGCTGGGCCGCCTGCCCGGCTGGATCGCGCAGTGGCGCGAGATGATCAACGACCCGGAGACCAAGATCGGTCGCCCGCGGCAGATCTACACCGGCGCCACCGAGCGGGAGTACGTCCCCGCCGACAAGCGCTGAGCGTGTAAGGAAGGGCCCCTTCTTAACGCCTCCGGTAGAGGAGGGGCCCCCTTTTAACACGCGGACGACGAAGGCCGCCGACCCGAGCAGGGTCGGCGGCCTTCGTCCTGTGCACCGGGGGGAGGGGCGTTAACAAGGGGCCCTTCCTCTACCCGAGGCGTTAATAGGGGGCCCTTCCTTTACCGCAGGCCGGCGGCGGTGAGGAGGTTGCCCTCGGGGACGCGCGGCGTGGGCCGGCCGTGTGTCATGCGGTGCTGGGCGCGGGCGGCGGTGAACGACGGGTCGCCGGCGATCGCGGCGGCGTACGCGGCAGCCGTGCGGGACGCGATGGCCGCCCAGCCGTACCGCTCGTGGACCATGGCGCGGGCCCGCCGGGCGAGCACGCGGGCCCGCTCTCGGTCCGACAGCAGCGCGTGCACCGCCTCGACGAGCCCGTCCGGGTCGTGCGGGGCGAACGTCATCCCGGTGACGCCCGGCTCGACGATCTCGGCCAGGCCGCCGGTACGGGCCACCGCCAGCGGCGCGCCCGCGGCGGCCCCCTCCAGCGCCACCATGCCGAACGGCTCGTAGATGCTGGGCACCGCGAAACAGTCCGAGGCGGCCATCACCGCGGGCAGGTCGGCGCCGCCGAGGAACCCGGGCATGCTGACGGTGCCGCCCAGCCCGAGGCGGTGCACCTCGGCCTCCAGGTCCGCCCGGTACGGCCCGTCGCCGACGATCACCGCGCGTAGGCCGGGGTGCCGGTCGCGCAGCCGGGGCAGCCCGGCCAGCAGGTGCTGTACGCCCTTCTCGTACACCAGGCGACCGGCGAACGTGACCAGCGGGCCGTCGGCGGCGAACCGCGCCCGGGCGGCGGCGACCGCCGACGCGGGCACCCGCCAGCGGTGCGGCTCGACGCCGTTGGGCACCACGTCGACGCGGGCGGCGTCCACGCCGAACAGCGCGCCCACCTCGTCGCGCATGTAGCCGGAGCACACGATCACGCGCCCGGACTCGCCGGCGAGCCAGTGCTCGACGCCGTGGATGGTGCGGTTCATCTCCTCCGGCAGCCAGCCCTGGTGCCGGCCCGCCTCGGTGGCGTGGATGGTGGTCACGAGCGGCGCGTCCAGGTGCTCGCGCAGCGTCATCGCGGTGTGCGCGACGAGCCAGTCGTGGGCGTGGATCACGTCGTAGGCGCCGGAGGAGGCGGCGCGCAGCGCGGCCCGCGTCAGCGTGTGGTTGAACGCCATCGTCCAGGCCAGCAGTGACCCGGTGGCCAGGGGGAAGGTGACCGGGTCCTCGGCGGCGCGGACGACACGGACGCCGTCGGCGTACTCCTCCAGGGGAGCGCCCTCGGCGTGGCGGGTGACGACCGTGACCTCGTGCCCGGCGGCGGCCAGCGCCACGGACAGCGCGTGGACGTGGCGGCCGAGCCCGCCGACGAGCACCGGCGGGTACTCCCACGACAGCATCAGGATGCGCCGGGTCCGGGGCCCGGCCCCGGCCGGCGACGGCGGGGCCGGGCGGGAGGTGAGAGTGGGCCGGTGGAGCCGGTCCGTCGCGGTGGCGGGCTGCGCGCCGACCCGCAGAGTGGTCACGTCGATCTCCGTCCATGCAGGGTGAGGCACGCCGGCAGCGGTGGCGGCGTCGAGCGGTGGTCAGGAGCGACCGGACGGCCGGCCGGGCGCCGGCACCAGCTCGCCGACGACGGCCTGGCCGGATACCGATCGCGGGCCACCGGGAGGGTGCTGACGTCGATCGGCAACCGGAACCGTCCAGTCACCCTGCCAACCTACTGTGCCGGATCCTCTCGCGCGCGGTGAGCGATCCTCATCACTCTCCGACGCCTCCGCGCACATGGGACGGTCACGGGAACGGGTGCGGATACGGGTTGATCTCCTCCGGGGCGAGCGGTTCGGCCCGGTGTCCGAGCCGGACCGGCAGCTCGCGCAGCCGGGGCAGGTCGACGCGCCGGTTGCGGTGACCGAACGTCATCGGCAGCAGCCCCGGGATCAGCACCTTCACGCTGGTGAGGCCGACGGCCTCCTGCTCGCGGGCGGTCTGGTCGACGACCACCACGTCCAGGCCCTCGTCGAGGTAGCGTCCGGTCACGTGCCGCAGGTCGTCGAGCAGGTCCGTGGCCGGGCGGTAGCGCGCCGCCGGTGGGAACGCCTCCGCCATGGACCGGATCTCGTCGCGCTCGTACAGGAACGCGAAGCGCGGCCAGGCGTCCGGGTCGGCCGCCGCCAGCAGGTGGTCCTCCATGGTCCGGACCAGGTCGGAGTCGGCGACCAGGCCGGGGGCGGTGGTGTCCTGGGCGACCATCTCCCGGGTGGCCTCGGCGACGCTGGCGAGCTCCACCAGCGCGGACCACAGGGCGCGCTCCGGGTCCAGGTGCGCCCCGGCGCCGCAGAACGCCCGGGGACGTCCCGGCCGCACCTCGTCGTCGACGAGCATCAGCCAGACCGCCGGGACGCCTTCGGGCATGGTGATGTCGAAGACGTCCAGGCGGCTGCCGGTGGTGCGCTGGATCCAGTCGACGAGCACGCGGGTCATCGGGTCGGCGGAGGTCATCGGGTCGACGCGCGGCACCGGTAGCCGGGCGTACCAGGTGGACAGGAAGGCGTCCCGTTCGGCGACCTCGAAGATGCCGTGCAGGATCGCCTCTTCGAGGTTCGCGCCCAGCGCGCAGCCGTTTGAGCACTCCGGACCGAAACCCGTGCCGTGCGAGCCGTAGTAGGCGAAGGTCTCCGGCACCAGCACCGGGCCGTCGCGCCGGAACGAGTACGCGTACACCCATTCCACGGGCTGGTCCGGGTCGTACGCGACCGCGTGGTCGTCGGGCGGCGCGGGCGGCAGCCCGAACTCCGTCGGCTCGACGGCCCGCCGCGGTCCGAGCTCGCGGAACGAGGCGCGGGTGACGGTACGGCGGGCGCGTGGCACGTTGCCGCCGAGCCGTTCCAGCGCCTCGGCGACGGCGACGGCCACGCTCGCCGGGTAGGTGAAGGTCCGGCCGTAGCCGGCCAGTTCACCACAGCACAACGGGCCACCGATCGCGCCGGCGAGGACCATCGGATGGTTGTGGTGGACGGTGATCGACGACAGCAGCCCGGTCTCCTCGTCGTGCAGCGCCGCCAGCAGGGCTAGGTGCTCGTCGGGAAGGCTGCGGGCCCGGTAGTCGTCCGGTGCCCGCTTCGGCCGGGACGTCAGCGTGAAGGTGCCGGCGGCCGGGCCGTCGTCCGGCAACGGGCCGCACACCGGGCACCCGGGTTCGGGGACGAACCGGTGCCGCTTGACGGCCATCGAGGCCGTGGCGACCTCCAGCACCGCTTCCGCGCACCGGCCGTCGCCGCCCTGCGCGACCCGGCGCAGCTCGTCGGCCACGAGCGCGGCGACCGCGGCGCGTACCGGCGGGCCGAGGACGGGCCGGGCGGGCTGCACGGTGCCGTCGTAGAGCCCCTGCCACAGCGCGGACCGGTGCGGTGTCCCGGTGGTCCGCGCCCGGCGTTGCCGCACCTGGAGGCAGTGGTGGCAGCCCGGCCGGCCGGGTGTGACGAACGGTCCGATCCGTACGCCGCGCGGCGTGGTGTACACCGGCAGGAAGGACCGGCCGGCGTCGGCGGCAGCCCGGGCGGCCACGTCGACGTCCTCCGGTGGCCCGTCGACGACGAAGACGTCGACGTCGGTGACCGGGGCGGCGCCCAGCGCCTGTTCCACCGCCCGGCGCAGGGCGCCGACGCCGAGGATCCGCAGGCCGGGACGCGGCGCCACGTCGGACGGGGCGGGGACGGCCGGTGTGGTCGTGACGTCGGTCATGCGCTGCTCCCCGCTCGTGGCGACCACGCCGCCCTGATCATGAACGGCATCACCCGCTGCGCCCCGGGCAGCGAGTCGGCGGGCCGCACCAGCAGCGACCGTCCGTCCCGTGCCAGCTCGCGCAGCAGCGGCGGCAGCGCCGTGTCCCAGTCGTAGCCGCCCACGTCCGGCCCGACCTCGGCGCCGTCCGGGCGGCGTCCGGTCAGGACGGCGACCGCCGCCTGCATCGCGTTCGCCAGGGCGGTGTCCGTGTCGGTGGCGCAGCTGCGGGCGACCCATCCGCCGCCGACGGCGACGAACACGGTCGGGGTGCTCGATCCGTCGTGCCACGCCCGCGGCTCGTGGCCGAGGAGGGCCAGCTCGTGTGCCATGACGCGGGTCGGCTCCGGCCACCGCGCCCGGTCGAGCCAGCCGCCGGGCGGCCCACCGTCGGCGACCTCGGGTGGGGTCGCGGCCGCGCGTCGCAGTTTCAGGATCGCCCGGCCGCGCGCCTCCGCCCAGGTGTGACCGCCGGCGATCACCACGCCGTCCGGCCGTGCGTCGACGACAGCGCCACGCGCGGTGTCCCACCACACCGTGGCGGTGTCGCCGGCGCAGGCCCGCGCCGCGAGCGTCTCCAGTGCCGCCGTGGCGGCGCGCAGCAGCGCCTGCTCCCGGCTTGCGCCGACGGCGGTGAGCAGCCGCGGTGCGCCGCCGGCCAGGTCCACGACCGTCGCCTCGACGCAGCTGACCGAGATCTGCGAGTGGGCGCCGGTGTCGATGGCCAGCAGCGGGCCCAGCCGCGCGTCGACCAGGAACGGCATCCGGGCGACGAACTCCTCGACGCCCACCGGCGTGCGGGCGGCCATCGCGTCGACGTGCGCGGCGAGATCGGCGTACGGGGCCGGGGGCCGGCAGGAGCGGCAGCGGGGGTGCACGTCGAGCAGATGCTCGCTGGTCACAGCGGTTTCCAGGTCCACGCGGGTCATCCGGTTCGTGGCGGTGGTCTCCGCTCCCATCCGGTGGCGCAGGTACGCGAACCCGAGCGCCGCGCCGATCAGGCCGCAGACCGGCGCCGACAGCCACTCGGACGTCGTGTCGGGCTCGTCGGCGTCACCCGGGGGGAGCCCGGCGCCCTGCCGGCTGAGCAGGCCGCACTCCCAGCAGCCGCCGGTGACGCCGCCGCCGGTCGGGCCGATCCACGCCTCCGCGCCGCCGGGCACCGCGTGCAGGACCGGCACCCCGATCGCCCGGGCCGCCCGGTTCAGCCGCGTCGCCCGCCCGGCCATCGGACGCGCGGCGCAGTGCAGCACCGCGTCGTACCCCGTCAGCAGGCCGGCGAGCCCTTCGTCGGTGTCGAGGGCGGCGGCCGCGTCCAGCAGCGTCAGCCCGGTCGTCGGATCCTCGGCTCGACGCCGCTGCACGATCCGCCGGAAGCCGTCGCGTTCGGTGCCGGTCTCGGTGGTCTCGACCAGCGAGGCCGTACGCAGCCCGAGTTCGAACAGCGTCTGGACGAGCGCGAGCATGCCGGCGCCGGCGCCGACGAGCAGCACCCGCCCGTCGCGGAACGCCTCGAAGCGGCTCAGCGGCGCGTCGCTGACGTGCTCGGCGAACGCGATCGAGTCCCGGTAGGTGTCGAGTTCCCAGTCCCGCAACGTGTGTGGCGGCTCGCTGTCGAGGTCGCGGGCGATGCCCCGCCGCACCAGCATCCGGACCAGGTCGGTGACGAGCTGCCGCTGCGCCGGGGGCAGACCCGCGGTCAGCGCCTCCACCGTGCGGGTGCCGTCCAGATGCGGGGCGAGCCGCTGCACGAGGCCGTACGCCGACGCGCCCGCCAGGTGCGTGCCGGCGAGTCCCGTCTCCAGGTACACGCCGTCGTCGACCGGCACGTACATCAGGTCGTCGCGGAGCTTGACCCTCACGCGGCCGTCTCCTTCCGCAGGTGTCCCATCCGCACCGCGACCGCGCGTCCGGCGTCGGTGAACGCCTGCCGGCCGTGCAGGTACCGGGAGTTGTCCACGACCAGCACGTCACCGGACCGCCACGGCACCGCCACCGTCAGCCGCGCGGCGACGTCCGCGGCGGTGGCCACGAGGTCCTCGGGCACCGGCGCGCCGGTACCGGAGCGCACCCGCAGCCGCCGGTCGTGGTACTCGCCGGGCTGAGGGCGGCTGATGAACAGCGAGTTGCAGAACGCCGGCACACCTTCGAAGAGGGTCGGTGGCGTGCACCGGGTGCCGAAGCCGACAGTCATCGCGTCCTCGTCCACGTTGATGTGGATCGACTCCCACGGCCGCAGGTACGGCTCCCACTGCCGCAGCATCCGCTCCGCCGCCTCCGGGTCGGTCGTGCCGCACATCCGCTGCCACACCGGTGTGGGCAGCTCGCTCTCCCAGCGCAGCGTCAGTTCCTCGCAGGCGGCGCGGACCGTGGCGGGCAGGGCGGCCAGCAGCGCGAGACCGTCGCACAGCGTCGTGGCCCCGCCGTCGGCGGCGGGCCGCTCGCACCGGAACATCAGCAGGTCCGGGGCGCCGGGCGCGTACGACGCCTCCCGGTGCAGCGGCATGCCCTGCGTTCCCCGGGTGACTGTGGTCGTCGTCGGGTCACCGCCGATCACGTCCCGCTCGTCGTGGAACCCGCCCTGGTACGGCGACGCGGTCATCAGCGCGTCGCCGAGCGCGACGTAGTCCTCGTGCCGCCACCCGCCGCGCAGCAGCACCGCGCCGTGCTCGGCGACTGCCGCGAGCACCGCGTCCGGCGTGGGGGTGCCGACGAGCGCCGGAACGTCCTGTTCAGCCATGAGGGTTCCCTTCGGTGAGATGGGCCGCCAGCACCCCGGGACGTGGCGCGGGCGTGCCGACCAGCAGTTGTGTCAGCGGGGACGCCCCGTCCGGCAGGCCGAGCCGGGCGGCGACCGCGTCGGCGGTGAGGCCGCCCAGCGCCCGGCTCGCCGCGCCGGTCGCGGTGGCGGCGAGCCCGGCCAGGTGAAGGGCCACACCGGCGAGCAGGTGCAGCCGGTGGAACGAGGCCGGGGAGAGCTGGTCGACGGGCCGGCTCCCGGCGTGCACCAGGTAGAGGGTCGCGCCGCGGGTGACCATCCGGCGGTCGACCCGGTGCGGGTACGCCGCCGCGTCGTCGGCCGCTCCCGGCGGCCCGGTCGGCACCAGCCGGTGGTGGTGCGGCTGGTAGCGGTACGCGTCCGCCGGGATGCCGTCGACGGTCCGGGCGAGGCACCAGGGCTCCGGGTACAGCGGCTGCCGGGCCAGCGCCGCCAGGGCCGGCGAACCGGCCCGGCCGGCGGCGCAGGCCAGGATGTCGGCGACCTGCCCGGCGGTCAGCCCCGGGGCGAGGTTCGCGGCGGAGGCGCGGCGGGCGGCGGCCGCGACCAGGTCGAGCGGCCGGGCCGGCGGCAGGTCCAGCGCCCGGCCCGCCGCCGGACCCACCGGAAGGCGGTCCGCCGGGAGGCGCCGGGCCGGGACGCCGTCGGCCGGAAGACGGTCGGCCGAGGGTGGCTCGGCGTCGGCGTACCGGTCGTACCTTGCCCGGTGCAGCGCCACCGCGCTCGGGTGGGCGGCGTCGTGGCCGAGCCGGTCGTGGTCCAGCCCGGTCGCCGGGGGCGGCCCGCCGGACGCAAGCGGTGTCCCGGGGACGTCCGCGTACGCGGGGAACTCGATCGCCGCGTAGGTGGCCTCCAGTTCGGCGTCGAGTCCGAGCAGCTCACCGGCGAGCGCCGGATCGAGGTCCAGGCGCGGTGTCGCGTCCACCGGCGACGTGAGCAGCTGGGCCAGCAGGACACCGGAGTCGAGGATGCCCAGCCGGTAGCCGAACGCCCCGTACTTGCTGGTGTTCTTCCACGGCCGGTGGGTCAGCAGCAGCGCGTGCCGGGGCGCCGCCGCGACCCCGAGGAGCCGGTCGAGCCGGGCGGCCGGGCTGCCCGGGCGCAGCAGTTCCAGGCAGTGGTGCGGCGGGTCGTAGTGGTAGACGCCGGCCGCGAGGTCGGGGGAGCCGGCCCAGGCGAGGTAGATCTCGTTGGGGTGGAACGCCCCGCCGGAGGGCACCGACCGGCGCAGCGTGTGCCAGCCGGGCAGCAGCCGCGACGGCGTGGGCGTGTCCGACGGGGCGCCGGTCAACGCGGACAGCCCGGCCAGCGTGATCGTCTCCGCCCGGCGTGGCGCGTACCCGAGCAGTATCGCGCTGAGCCGGTCGAGGCAGCCGTCGCCGAGCGGCACGGACCCCGGGCCGGGCCACCGCAGCGGCCGGCGGGTCGCGCCCGGGTACCGCTTGCCGCACGGCGGCAGGTACGCCGTCGGCTGCCCGGTGTCGTCCCGCACCGCCGCCAGGTACCGGCCGGTGACGCCGGCCCGCGTGGCTGCCATCTCAGCTGCCCGCGCTCTCGTACCGGCGCAACCCGGCCCGGAAGACCGCCCACGCCCCGGCCGCGCAGGCCGCCGCGACGACCGGGGTGAGCGCGCCCGCCGTGGTCGAGGCGCCCTTGTCCAGCAGCGCGGCCGTCGGGAAGTAGCCGACGAACGCGACGGGTACGAGCGTCAGCAGCGAGCGCAGGCCGGTGCCGTACAGGGTCAGCGGATAGCGGGCCAGGTCGCCCAGGGTGTGCACGCTCGCCGCGAGCGAGCTGGACGGGCTCAGCAGCCAGAAGACGACAGCGTTGGTGGCCAGGTTGACCGCCAGCTTGACCAGGACTCCGCTGGCGAGCAGCACCACCGCCCAGAGCACCGTCAGCGGCGTCCAGGCCAGGTCGAGGTGGACGGCCGCGGCGCCGAGCAGCGCCGCGCCGAAACCGACGTTGCCGAGGCCGTTGAACCCGACCGCGTTGCCGGTGACCTGGAGCACCACCGGGTAGGGCCGGACCAGCAGGTAGTCCAGCAGGCCGAGGTTGACCAGGCCGCCGAGATGCCAGGTCCCCTCGAACAGCAGGGAGCCGACGCCCTCGGCGAGCATCACCATGGCGCAGACGTACAGCACCTCCCAGCGGGTCCACCCGCCGAGCGCGGTCACCTGCCGGAACACCATCACCACGAAGACCAGCCCGGCGAGCTGACCGAGCACCGTCGCCCCGATGGTCAGGAGCGCGTCGGCGCGGTACTCGAGCACCGCCCGCAGATGCGCGCCGAGCAGCCGGCGGTAGATCCGTGCCTCGTGCATCATCGGCCGGTCACCCGCCGTGCGCGGTCAGCCGCCGCACGCCCGCGGACCACAGCAGCCGGGCCGCGCCCCACAACACCAGAACCCAGAGCAGTTGTACGCCGATCAGCGTCACCGCCTCGGCGCCCCGTACCTGCCCCAGGTAGATCAGCGCCGGGGTGGAGACGATGCCGGGGAACGGGGAGAGCTGGCAGACGACCTGGAGCCAGCCGGGGAACAACGCGATCGGCACCAGCGCCCCGGAGAGGATGTTGGTGACCGCCACCCGGGACAGGCTCAGCCCGTGGAAGTTGCCGGTCCAGAAGCACAGCAGCCCGACGAGGTAGACCAGGCCGAACTTCAGCGGCACCACCGCCAGCAGGCTGAGCAGGAACAGCCCGGCCTGCCCGGCGGCGGGCAGCGCGGCGCCGCCGAACGCCGACACCAGCGTCGCCGCCATCACCGCCACCGTCAGCACCTCACCGACGACGTATCCGAGTGACAGCGCGAAACGCGAGAGCTGGTAGTCGATCGGCCGGACCAGGTCGAGCGCCACGGTGCCGTGCAGCACCGGGCCGGCGATCTGCGCGTCGGTGAAGCTCGACAGCAGCGCCCCGGTCAGGAACGCCACGACCAGGTAGCCCTTCATCTGCTCCCAGGACAACCCGCCCACCTCGCCGCCGGCCGCGCCGGCGAAGACCGCCTGCCAGACCGCGAACAGCGCCACTGTCTGCACCACGACCCCGGTGAGCTGGAGGAGGAACTCGCCCCGGTAGATCAGCAGCGTCGACCAGGACATCCGGGCCAGCGTCAGGTACGCCCTCATGCCGGCACCGACGGGCTCAGCTCGCCGGCGTACGCCCGGCGCACCACGTCCTCAATGGACGGCTCGTCGATCCGGATGTCCACCACCGGCGCCTGACGGGCGACCACCGAGACGATCTCGCCCGCGCCGTACGCGCCGTGGTCGAACGTGACGGCGATCTGCCGTGCCGACCCGTCGTGGACCAGCCGGACGCCCGGCAGGTCGGCGTCGAGGTCGCCGTGCCAGTCGGCGCCGAGCGTCAGGTGCACGGTCCGCTGGTCGGCGACCAGCCGGCGGACGGCGTCGATCGAGCCGTCGAAGATGATCCGGCCCCCGTCGATGATCACGAGCCGGCGGCAGACCTGCTCGATGTCACCGATGTCGTGCGTGGTCATCAGCACCGTGGTCCCGCCCGCGCGCTGGGCCCGCAGGAAGTCCCGGACGGCCTGCCGGGCGACGATGTCCAGCCCGATGGTCGGCTCGTCGAGGAACACCACGGGCGGTGAGTGCAGCAGCGCGGCGGCCAGGTCGGCTCGCATCCGCTGGCCGAGCGAGAGTTGCCGGGCGACCACCGGTAGCAGCCGGCCGAGCCCGAGCAGCGCGTCGAACTCATCCAGGCGTGCCGCGTACCGGGCCCGGGGAATGCGGTGGATGTCGCGCAGCAACGCGAGGGAGTCGCGGACCTGCAGGTCCCACCAGAGCTGGCTGCGCTGACCGAACAGCACGCCGATGTTGCGGGCGTTGGCGTGCCGGTCGCGGTGCGGGTCGAGGCCGCAGACGCGTACCCGCCCGGCGGTGGGGTGCAGGATGCCGGTGAGCAGCTTGACCGTCGTCGACTTCCCGGCGCCGTTGGGCCCGACGTACGCGACCGCCTCGCCGGAGGAGATCGACAGGTCGACGCCGTCCACCGCCACGTGCTCGACGTGCCGTGGCCGTACGAGATGGCGCAGCGAGCCGCGCAGGCCCGGCTGCTTGTCGGCGATCCGGAAGCGCTTGGTCAGGCCACTGGCCTCGATCACTGGCATCGGCGGTGTCGTTCCCGGTCAGCCGGCCGCGACGGCGGCACGGTGGTGCGGGCGCAGCCGCAGCACCGTGCCGAGGCCGTCGACCTCGGTCAGGGTGGTCTCGAACGCGGCGCCCATGACCCGGCCCAGGTAGCCCAGGCTCGCCGGGTCCGGGTCGAACCGCGCCGAGAGCTCCGCGCCGGTGGAGACCAGGTGCACCTCGTCGGCGAGGGCACCGGCGACGTTGACGAACTGGCACAGGTCCTCCCAGTAGAGGTACCGCCAGAAGTCGACGCTGACCACGGCGTCCAGGCTGTCCGCGGCGACCGGTGGCCTGATCCCGACCAGGTGGAAGTTGGCCGGACCGGCCGGCGCCCCGTAGTCGTAGGTCAGCGCGCCGTCGGGCAGCCCGGCCTCGGCGCTGCCGGTGCCGACCCACAGCACCCGGTCGCCGGGCAGGCGACCGGCGAGCCGCTGCACCGCCGGCCCGATCCGGCACCAGGAGCGGCGTACGCAGTCGTCCATCGCCCGGCGGTAGTGCACCACCCGCTCGGCCGCGCGGGCCACGTCCACCGGCCCGGCGAACTCCCACTCCACGACCGGGTACTTGAGCGCGACCCGATCGAGGTTGTCCATGAAGTCGTTCCAGTTCTGGATGACGTTGCGGTGGTGCGGCAGGTGGTAGACGGCGGCCAGGTCGTCGTAGGCGAAGTTGCGGTTGAGTACGCCGAGGTGCGCGTGCACCCGGTAGAACAGCTCCATGTCCTCCAGGCCCCAGCGCAGGCCGAAGCCCTCGTCGAAGCCGCCGACCGCCTCGAACACGTCCCGGCGCACCGAGGCGTTGTGGGTGAAGCAGAACAGCCACCCGGCCAGCAGCCAGTCGTCGCCGGACGGTCCCTCCTCGGTCCCGAACCGCATGTCGCCGCCGCCGCGCCCACGCAGCCGGGGTACGGGCATGGTCGGCTGGTCGGCCAGCGCCGCGTGCACGTGCTCGATGCCGGTCTCGTCGCGCCGGCCCATCAGCACCGCCGGCGCGGACGGGTCGCGGTGGTGGTCGAGGTGGCGGCGCAGCAGGTCCGGCGTGGCGTACGAGTCGGCGTCGAGGAACAACAGCAGCGGCGCGGTCGCCCGGCGCGCGGCCTCGTTGCGGGCCGCCGCCCGGCCGCCGCGCTCGGGCCGTTCGACGAAGTGCAGGCGCAGCCCCTTGCCGGCGTCGGCGATGCCGGAGTACTGGCTGCCGTCCCCGCCGTCGCGGACGACGATGACCTCGAAGCGGTCCGGGTCCAGCGTCTGACGCCGCAGCGACCGCAGCGTGAGCTCCAGGCAGGGGGCGTCCGCGTGGGTGGGGATCACCACGCTCAGCTCGACGGCTCGACCGGGTTCAACGCTCATCTGACGTACCTCTCCGCTTGTCCCACGAGCCGGGCCACCGGCCGCGCTGACGATGGGACGGAGCCGCCGGCGATCGCCGGCGGCTCCGCGATGATCAGTGGCAGTTGACGCAGCACCACTGGATCGGCCGGCCCTGGCACGCGGCGCCGCCGCAGGAGCCCTTGCCCATGGCGGACGGGTCGGTCAGCGTGATCCCGCCGCCCGTCGGCATGGCGTACAGCCCTGCCGACGCCTCGTCGCTGGCGCCCGACCAGGAGACCGCTGTGGTGTCCAGGTCGGACAGGTCGATCGACAAGTTCCTGCTTTCACCCATCGATTCATCCTCTTTTCGGATCGATGTGGACAGTGGAACGAAGCGTAGGCCGGTACTGGCGGGATTCGCACCGCGCTGATGTAACAGGGAGATAAAGCGAGGCGGAACCGTCAATTCGCGCAGGTGAAGGCCGGTCGGGAACGGAAAGATTCCGGGCGGTGACGCGGCGTAGTTCCGGGATCCACTATTCGAGACGCCCAGGTCAGGTGGGGTCGAACGATGAATCACCGCATCAATTGCCTCCTTCTCCGATCGCGTGAAGACGATGTAACGAGAAGATTAAGTAGGGGAAGGTGTCAATGAATGCGGGCGACCCTCTATTGTGAAGTGACCTGCTTATTCGCCGACCCCGGCTATGGAATGCCGGGACGGGTGGCCCCGATCGCCGCAGGCGGGCCCGAACGTGACATCCGGCCCCACGAGGGCGGATTTCGGTTACCGTCCGAACGGGTGGATTGACGAGGCGTACGACTGGGCATCACCGGCGTGCGCATCGGCGGCCCCCTGTCCGCTGCGCTCACGATCATGGGCCGAAGGAGCGACATGCAGGTCTGGCCGGGCGAGAGCTACCCCCTCGGCGCCACCTACGACGGGATGGGCACCAACTTCGCGATCTTCTCCGAGGTGGCGGAGAAGATCGAGCTCTGCCTGTTCGACGAGTGGGACATCGGCACCGAGCGCCGGGTGGAGCTGCGCGAGGTCGACGCGTACGTCTGGCACGCCTACATCCCCGGCGTCGAGCCCGGCCAGCGCTACGGCTACCGGGTGCACGGGCCGTGGAACCCGGCCGAGGGGCTGCGCTGCAACCCGCACAAGCTGCTGCTCGACCCGTACGCGAAGGCGGTCGACGGGGAGATCATGTGGCACCCGTCGGTGTACGACTACGAGGTCGGCGGCGACCCGGACCGGATGAACACCGAGGACTCGGCGCCGTACATGCCGAAGTCGGTCGTGGTGAACCCGTACTTCGACTGGGGCAACGACCGGCCGCCGCGCACCCCGTACCACCACTCGGTGATCTACGAGGCGCACGTGCGCGGGCTGACCATGCGCCACCCGGGCATCCCGGAGGAGCTGCGCGGCACGTACGCGGCGATCGCCTCGCCGGTGATGATCGAGCACTTCAAACGGCTCGGCGTCACGGCGGTGGAGCTGATGCCGGTGCACGAGTTCGTGCACGACCACCGCCTGGCCGACCTGGGGCTGCGCAACTACTGGGGCTACAACACCATCGGCTTCTTCGCCCCGCACCACGGCTACTCCGCGCTGGGCCGCCTGGGCCAGCAGGTGCAGGAGTTCCGGGGCATGGTCAAGGCGCTGCACGCCGCCGGCATCGAGGTCATCCTCGACGTGGTCTACAACCACACCGCCGAGGGCAACCACCTCGGGCCGTCGCTGAGCTTCAAGGGCATCGACACGCCCAGCTACTACCGGCTCTCCGAGGACGACCGGCGCTACTTCGTCGACTACACCGGCACCGGCAACAGCCTCAACGTCCGCAGCCCGCACTCGCTGCAACTGATCATGGATTCGCTGCGTTACTGGGTGACCGAGATGCACGTCGACGGCTTCCGGTTCGACCTGGCGGCCACGCTGGCCCGCGAGTTCTACGAGGTGGACCGCCTGTCCACCTTCTTCGAGGTGGTGCAGCAGGACCCGGTGGTCGGCCGGGTGAAACTCATCGCCGAGCCGTGGGACGTCGGCCCCGGCGGCTACCAGGTCGGCAACTTCCCGCCGCAGTGGACCGAGTGGAACGGCAAGTACCGCGACACCGTACGCGACTTCTGGCGCGGCGAGCCGGCCACGCTCGCCGAGTTCGCCTCCCGCATCTCCGGCTCCGCCGACCTCTACCAGGACGACGGCCGCCGCCCGTTCCACAGCATCAACTTCGTCACCTGCCACGACGGGTTCACGCTCACCGACCTGGTCTCCTACAACGACAAGCACAACGAGGCGAACGGCGAGGACAACCGGGACGGGGAGAGCCACAACCGGTCCTGGAACTGCGGCGTCGAGGGCGAGACCGACGACCCGGGCGTACGCGCGCTGCGGGCCCGGCAGCGGCGCAACTTCCTGGCCACGCTGATGCTGTCCCAGGGCGTGCCGATGCTCGGCCACGGCGACGAGCTGGGCCGCACCCAGCGCGGCAACAACAACGCCTACTGCCAGGACAGTGAGATCGCCTGGGTGGACTGGGACCGGGCCGACGACGAGCTGCTGGACTTCGTCCGCCGGCTCACCGACTTCCGCAACCGGCACCAGGTGTTCCGCCGCCGCCGGTTCTTCACCGGCCTGCCGGTGGGCGGCCGGGCCGCCGGCTCCGGACTGCCGGACCTGGCCTGGTACACCCCCGACGGCCGGGAGATGACCGGCGAGGACTGGGGCAACGACTTCGGCCGCTCGGTGGCCCTGTTCGTCAACGGCGACGGCATCGGGGAACGCGGCCAGTACGGCCAGCGCCACCGGGACGACTCGTTCCTGCTGCTGTTCAACGCGCACGACGCGCCGCTGGACTTCACGCTGCCCGGCGAGGAGTTCGGCAGCCGGTGGGAGCTGGTGATCAGCACCGCGGAACCCGACCCGGAGAAGACGACACTGGTCGAGGCGGGCGGCACGGTCTGCGTGCCGGACCGCTCGCTGCTGGTCCTGGAGAGGACGGCCTGACCCATGCCCGACGCCCCCCGCTCGACCTACCGGGTCCAGGTGCGGCCCGGCTTCGACCTGGACGCCACGGCCGAGCTGGCGGGCTACCTCGCCGCGCTCGGCGTCACCCACCTCTACACCGCGCCCCTGCTCACCGCCACGCCCGGCTCCACGCACGGCTACGACGTGGTCGACCACCGCGCGGTCAACCCGCAGCTCGGCGGCGAGGCGGCCCGGGCCCGGCTGGTCCGGGCGCTGCGCACGGCCCGGCTGGGCCTGGTCGTGGACATCGTGCCCAACCACGCCGGCGTCGCCCGGCCCGAGGCCAACCCGGCCTGGTGGGACGTGCTGCGGCGGGGACGCGAATCGGCGTACGCGCGCTGGTTCGACATCGACTGGGACCGGGGGCGGCTGCTGCTGCCGGTGCTCGCCGACAGCGCCGACGCGCTCGACGACCTGAAGCTCGTCGACGGGGAGCTGCGCTACCACGAGCACCGCTTCCCGGTCGCCGACGGCACCGGCGACGGCACGCCCCGGCAGGTGCACGACCGGCAGCACTACGAGCTGGTGAACTGGCGGCGCGGCGACGCCGAGCTGACGTACCGCCGGTTCTTCGCCGTCTCCGACCTGGCCGGCCTGCGGGTGGAGGACCCGGAGGTGTTCGACGCCACCCACGCGGAGATCCTGCGCTGGGTCGACGCCGGGGAGGTCGACGGCATCCGCGTCGACCACCCGGACGGGCTGCGCGACCCGGCCGGCTACCTGGCCCGGTTGCGCGCCGCCGCGCCGCAGAGCTGGCTCGTGGTGGAGAAGATCCTGGAGTACGGCGAGGACCTGCCGGACTGGCCGGTCGACGGCACCACCGGCTACGACGCGCTGGCCGCCGTGTCCGGACTGTTCGTCGACCCGGACGCCGAGGCGGACTTCACCGCACTCGACGGCCGGCTCACCGGCCGGCACACGTCCTGGGCGGACCTGACGCACGCCACCAAGCTGGAGGCCGCCACCCGGCTGCTCGCCGCCGAGCTGACCCGGCTGGCCGCGCTCGTGCCGGAGCTGCCCGGCGAGCAGGTCCGCGCCGCCCTGGCCGAGCTGGCCGCGTGCTTCCCGGTCTACCGCGGATACCCGCCCGAAGGCGCCCGGCACCTGGCCGCCGCCCGCAGCGAGGCAGGCCGCCGCCGTCCCGACCTGACCGGCGTGCTCGACCAGGTCACCGCCCGGCTGCGCGACCCCGGCCACGAGCTGGCCGCCCGGTTCCCGCAGCTGACCGGCGCGGTGATGGCCAAGGGCGTGGAGGACACCGCGTACTACAGGTGGAGCCGGTTCGTCGCGCTCAACGAGGTCGGCGGCAGCCCGGCCCACTTCGGTGTGCCAGCGGCCGAGCTGCACCGCTTCGCCGCCGCCCGGCACGTGCGCTGGCCGGCGAGCATGACCGCGCTGTCCACCCACGACACCAAGCGCGGCGAGGACGTCCGCGCCCGGCTCGCGGTGCTGTCCGAGCTGCCCGGCCGCTGGGCCGAACGGGTCGCCGACTGGATGTCGCGCGCGCCGCTGGCCGACCCCGCGCTGGCCCACCTGCTCTGGCAGACCGCCGTCGGGGCGTGGCCGATCGAACGGGAACGACTGCACGGGTACGCCGAGAAGGCCGCCCGGGAGGCGTCCGTCACCACCAGCTGGGCCGACCCGGACCCGGGCTTCGAGCACGAGCTGCACGCCCTGGTCGACCGGATGTACGACGACCCGGAGTTGCACGCCCAGATCACCGCGTTCGCCGCCGAGATCACGCCGCCCGGCTGGTCGAACGCGCTCGGGCAGAAGCTGGTCCAGCTCGCCATGCCCGGTGTGCCGGACGTCTACCAGGGCACCGAGCTGTGGGAGAACTCGCTCGTCGACCCGGACAACCGGCGGCCGGTCGACTTCGTCGTACGCCGGGACCTGCTGGCCCGGCTCGACGCCGGCTGGCGGCCCGCGGTGGCCGCCGACGGCGCGGCCAAGCTGCTCGTGGTGTCCCGGACGCTGCGCCTGCGCCGCGACCGCCCGGACCTGTTCGGCGGCTACCGGCCGGTGCCCGCGCGCGGCCCGGCCGCCGCGCACGCGGTGGCCTTCGACCGGGGTGGGGCGGTCGCGGTGGCGACCCGGCTGCCGCTGCGGCTGGCCCGCTCCGGCGGCTGGCGGGACACGGCGCTGTCACTTCCCGTTCACGAGTGCACCGACTTGTTCACCGGACGGGTCTACAGTGGTTCTGAGCTGCTCCTTCATGATCTGCTGAGCACCTACCCCGTCGCCCTCCTCGCACCCACCGACTCTGTGGAGGCCGCCGCATGACCGAGTTCACGGTGTGGGCGCCCGAGGCCGCCCGGGTGCGGCTGCGCCTGCCCGGCGTCGCCGACCACGCGATGCGTCAGGCGCCGGACGGCTGGTGGCGGGTCGAGGTCCCCGGCGCCGGGCCCGGCACCGACTACGCGTTCCTGCTCGACGACGACGCCCAGGCGCTGCCCGACCCCCGCTCGGCCTGGCAGCCGGCCGGGGTGCACGGGCCCAGCCGGCTCTACGACCACGCCGCGTTCGCCTGGACCGACGCCGCCTGGACCGGCCGGCAACTGCCCGGCAGCGTGCTGTACGAGCTGCACATCGGCACGTTCACCCCGGAAGGCACGTTCGACGGGGCGATCGCCAGGCTCGACCACCTGGTCGACCTCGGCGTGGACATGGTCGAGCTGCTGCCGGTGAACGCGTTCAACGGCGAGCACAACTGGGGCTACGACGGCGTCTGCTGGTTCGCGCCGCACGAGCCGTACGGCGGCCCGGACGGCCTGAAACGGTTCGTCGACGCCGCCCACGCCAAGGGCCTGGGGGTGATCCTCGACGTCGTCTACAACCATTTCGGGCCCTCCGGGGCCTACGCGCCGCGGTTCGCGCCGTACCTCACCGAGCAGAGCAACACCTGGGGCCGCACCGTCAACCTGGACGGCCCGCACTCCGACGGGGTACGCCGCTACATCGCCGACAGCGTGCTGGGCTGGCTGCGCGACTACCACGTCGACGGGCTGCGGCTGGACGCCGTGCACGCCATGCCGGACGGCCGGGCCGTGCACTGGCTGGAGGAGGTGGCCGCCGAGGTGGAGGCGCTGTCCACGCACCTCGGCCGGCCGCTGTCGCTGATCGCCGAGAGCGACCTCAACGACCCGCGCCTGATCACGCCCCGCGAGGCGGGCGGGTACGGCCTGCACGCCCAGTGGAACGACGACGCCCACCACGCGCTGCACACGCTGCTCACCGGCGAACGGCAGGGCTACTACGGCGACTTCGGCTCCCTGGAGTGCCTCACCGACGTGCTGACCGGCGGGTTCTTTCACGCCGGCACCTGGTCCAGCTTCCGCGGCCGCAGCCACGGCCGCCCGGTCGACAGGCAGCGCACGCCCGGCCACCGCTTCGTGGCGTACCTGCAGAACCACGACCAGATCGGCAACCGGGCCACCGGCGACCGGATCTCCGCCACGCTGTCGCCCGGCCTGCTGCGGGTCGGCGCGACGCTGCTGATGACCGCGCCGTTCACGCCGATGCTGTTCATGGGGGAGGAGTGGGCGGCCGCCACACCGTGGCAGTTCTTCACCAGCCACCCCGAGCCGGAACTCGCGACGGCGGTCGCCACCGGCCGCAGACGCGAGTTCGCCGACCACGGCTGGGCCACCGACGACGTGCCGGACCCGCAGGACCCGCAGACGTTCCTGCGGTCCCGGCTGGACTGGGCCGAGCTGGACAAGCCCGAGCACCGCGAGACGTACGACCTCTACCGGCGGCTGATCGCGCTGCGCCGCTCCCGGGCCGACCTGTCCGACCCCCGGCTGGACCGGGTCGACGTCCGCCACGGCGACCGGTTCCTGGTGATGCGGCGCGGCGACACGCTCGTGGTGGCGAACCTGGCCGGCCGGGCGCAGCGGATCAACCTGCCCGGGGTGGTACGCCGGGTGCTGCTCGCCACGTCCGAGGGCGTCACGGTGATGCGCGACGGAATCGAGCTGCCGCCGGAGTCGGCCGCGATCGCGGCGCTCTGACCGCTCCCGGGCCTCCGGCCCTCAACGCCGATCTTGGAGTTGTGGCGCCTCGAAGGTCGCCCATGCCCGGTTTGCGAACCACCACAACTCCAAGATCGGCGGGGCGGGAGCGGTGAGTTCGTCCAGGCAGCGCGGTCCTACCTCCGAAGGCCGACCCTGGAGGTTTCATGTCCGACACGCTGACCCGGCGCGAGCTGTGGGCGCTCGCGCACGCCGAGCGCGCTGCCCTCGCCGACGACCTCGCCGATCTCGACGCCGCGCAGTGGGCCCGACCCTCGCTGTGCGGCCGGTGGACCGTTGAGGAGACACTCGCGCACCTGACGGCGGCGGCGAGCGTCGGCCGGGCGCGCTGGGTCGCCAGCGTGCTCGGCGCCCGGTTCGACTTCGATCTGCACAACGACCGCCGGCTGGCCGAGCACCGGGGCGCCGACCCGGGGGAGACGCTCGACCGGTTCCGGCGGATCATCGGCAGCACCACGTCGACGTTCGGCCCGACCGAGGCGTGGCTCGGTGAGGTGGTCGTGCACGCCCAGGACATCCGGCGGCCGCTCGGCCTGGCCCGGACGCCCCCGGTCGAGGCGGTGACGCCGGTCGCCCGGTTCTACGCCGGGCGGGACTTCACGGTGGCCGGGCGCAGCGCGATCGACGGCCTGCGGGTGGAGGCGACCGACGGGCCGTTCACCGCCGGCGACGGCCCGCTGGTCAGCGGCACCACGCTGGCGCTGACGATGGCGATGGCCGGGCGGGCCGCGTACTGCGACGACCTCACCGGGCCCGGTGTCCCCACGCTGCGGGAGCGCTGCACGCCCGTGTGACCACGGCGGGTGCCCGGGTCACGGCTTCGGCAGCGTCAGGATCTCCGCGCCGTCGTCGGTGATGGCGATGGTGTGCTCGCTGTGCGCGGTGCGGCAGCCGGTCGCGCTGCGCAGCGTCCACCCGTCGGCGTCGGTGACGAGCGTGGCGGTGTCCGCCATCACCCACGGCTCCAGCGCCAGCAGCAGCCCGGGGCGCAGTTTGTACCCGCGTCCGGGGCGGCCGGTGTTCGACACGTGCGGGTCCTGGTGCATCGTAGACCCGACGCCGTGCCCGCCGAACTCGGTGTTGACCGTGTAACCGGCCGCGGTGAGGACCGATCCGATGGCGTGCGAGAGGTCGCCGATCCGGGCGCCGGGACCGGCGGCGGCGATCCCGGCCTGCAACGCCCGCTCGGTCGCGTCGATGAGCGCGACGCTCTCCGCGGGCCGGGCGTCACCGACGAGGAAGCTGATCGCGGAGTCGGCCACCACTCCGCCGAGGCTGACGGCCAGGTCGAGGCTCAGCAGGTCGCCGTCGGCGAGCGTGTAGTCGTGCGGCAGGCCGTGCAGCACCGCGTCGTTCACCGACGTGCAGATGTAGTGGCCGAACGGCCCGCGCCCGAAGGACGGCTCGTAGTCGACGTAGCAGGACTGCGCCCCGGCCTCGACGATCATGCGCTGGGCCTGCCTGTCGATGTCGAGCAGGTTGGTGCCGACGGTGGTGCTGCTCCGGAGGGTCTGCAGGATGTGGGCGACCAGGGCGCCGGTGTCCCGCGCCCGCCGTACGTCGGTGGGGTTCAGGATCTCGATCATGCGGGCGCCTTCCTCACGCGACCAATAAGTATCCCGGTCATGTTATCCCGGTATTAGAATCTCGGCATGGTCCGGTTGCCCCTCACTCCCGCCGAGGTCGAGCGCGGGCAGCGCCTCGGCGCGCTCCTGCGCCGCGCCCGGGGTGAGCGATCCATGCTGCTCACCGCGCTCGACGCGGGTGTCTCCCCGGAGACGCTCCGCAAGATCGAGTCCGGCCGGGTGGCCACCCCGGCGTTTCCCACCATCGCCGCCATCGCCGACGTCCTCGGCCTCTCCCTGGATGCGGTCTGGTCGGAGATCAACCACTCCGACGAGGTGGCGCGTCTCGCGCCGTCCGAGCGGCGCCTCGCCTCGTAGGGCAGCCCTCTCGACGGGGTCGAGCATACCGAGTATGTAAGATTCCGCGCATGCCACCCTCGCGTCGCGCCGTCGCGCTTGTCGTTCCCGTCGCCGGTTTCCTGCTCGGCTTCCTGGACTTCGTCTGGATCAAGTGGGTGCCGTTCCCGTTCGCCGAACTGGGCAACTCCACAGCCACCTGGGCGGTGGCCGCGTTCGCGCTGGGCTGCTGGATCCGGTCGGGCGCGGTGCGTGCCGCCGTGGCCGCCAGCGTCCTGCTGATCGTCGCGGTGCCCAGCTACTACCTGGCGGCGACGCTGCTCCAGGGCGACGACCTCGCCGTGATCTGGGCGCTCACCTCGTTCGTCTGGATGGCGTTCGGCGTGGTGGCGGGCGTGGTGTTCGGCGTCGCCGGCATCTGGGCGCGGACCGACGGATGGCGGCGCGTCGTGGGGACCGCGCTGCCGGTGGCCGTGTTCGTGGAGGAGGCGCTGCGGTTCGCGCTGAAGTCCGGGTCCTACCCCGGAGCCTGGTGGAACGTGGCGATCGACCTCGGGCTGGCGGTGCTGCTCGTGGTGCTGATCGGCCGGTCCGCCCAGGTGCGGCTGCTGGCCGCCGCGGTGGCGCTGCCGCTGGCCGCGGTGGGCGCGCTCACGTTCGCCGCCGTCGCGGGGAGCTGACCTGCCCCGCCGCCGAGGCTGCGAGCCACCCCGCCGGCCGAGGATGCGGGCCACCGCGTCGGCCGAGGCGGCGGACCACCGGCCCGACCGGGATCGGCGACAATGACCCGAGAACGGCGTGGTCCGGATGACGGGGGAGGAAACGGATGATCCGACGGCAGGTGCTCACGGCGGCGATGCTCACGGCGACGGCCCTGGTGGCCGGCTGCACAAAGGACCGGCCCGAAGCCGCGTCGCCCACCAGCGCCCCGACCGCACCCGCCGCGTCGGCGACGCCGAACGCCGAGCCGGTGCCCGCGCCGGCCGAGCTGGCGGCGCTGGAGCGGCGCTTCGGCGCCCGGATCGGCGTCTACGCCGTCGACACCGGCACCGGCCGCACCCTCGCGCACCGGGCCGACGAGCGGTTCGCATACGCCTCGACGTGCAAGGCGCTCGCCGCCGGCGCGATGCTGGCCGCCACGTCCGACGCCGACCGGGACCGGGTGGTCCGCTACCGGCGCGCCGACCTGGTGGCGCACTCACCGGTGACCGAACGGCACGTGGAGACCGGGATGACGCTGCGGGACGCCGCCGAGGCAGCGGTGCGGTACAGCGACAACACCGCCGGCAACCTGCTGTTCGACGCGCTCGGCGGCCCGGCCGGCTTCGCGCGGGCGCTCCGGGATGTCGGTGACCGGGTCACCCGGCCGGTCCGTATCGAGCCGGAACTCAACGCGGCCACGCCCGGCGACGAGCGCGACACCAGCACGCCCCGCGCGCTGGCCGGCTCGCTGCGGGCGTACACGTTGGGTGAGGCCCTGCCGCCCGCGGACCGGGACCTGCTGCTGGGCTGGATGCGGGCCAGCACCACCGGCAGCGGGCTGGTCCGGGCCGGCGTGCCGGCCGGGTGGCAGGTGGCGGACAAGTCCGGCACCGGCGGGTACGGCACCCGCAACGACATCGCCGTGGTGTGGCCGCCGGACTCCGCGCCGATCGTGCTGGCGGTCATGTCCAGTCGCGGCAGCCGCGACGCGAAGCCCGACGACACCCTGGTCGCCGAGGCGGCGCGGGCGACAGTGACCGCGTTGCGCTGACGGGAGGCCGGCTCAGGGGATGGGCCACTCGTGCACGGGCCGGTTGCTGTGCATCAGGTCGACGTAGTGGCGGACCACCTCGCGCAGCGCCGCCGGACGGTCCAGGTGGTCGGCCGACTCCAGCCGGTGCAGCGTCTCCACCTGCCAGGTCGCGCCGTTGCGGCTGGTCAGGCAGCGCTGCTCGACGATGCCGAGCAGCCGGTCCCGCTCGGCGGGGTCGAGGCCCCACCGGTCCAGCCCGTGGTGGGCCATCGGCAGCAGCCGGCGCAGCACCAGCTCGGTCACCGGCAGGTAGCCCAGGCCGGGCCAGTACACCTGGGCGTCGATGCCGTGCCGGGCGCAGGCGTTGAAGTTCTCCTCGGCCGCGCTGAACGACATCTGCGACCACAGCGGACGGTCGGACTCGGCGAGCGCCCGGACCAGGCCGAAGTAGAACGCGCCGTTGGCGACGGTGTCCAGCACCGTCGGCCCGGCCGGCAGCACCCGGTTCTCCACCCGCAGGTGCGGGCGGCCCTTCAGCACGTCGTAGACCGGCCGGTTCCACCGGTAGATGGTGCCGTTGTGCAGCCGCAGCTCGGCCAGTTTCGGCACGCCGCCGCTGTGCAGCGTGGTGGCCGGGTCCTCCGGGTCGCAGACCGGCAGCAGCGCCGGGAAGTAGCGCACGTTCTCCTCGAACAGGTCGAACACGGAGGTGATCCAGCGTTCCCCGAACCACACCCGCGGGCGTACGCCCTGGGCCTTGATCTCCTCCGCCCGGGTGTCGGTGGCCTGCTGGAACAGCGGCACCCGGGTCTCGCGCCACAGCTCCCGGCCGAAGAACAGCGGCGAGTTCGCGCCGAGCGCCACCTGGATGCCGGCGATCGCCTGGGCCGCGTTCCAGTAGTCGGCGAACTGCGCCGGGCTGACCTGGAGGTGGAACTGGGTGCTGGTGCAGGCCGCCTCCGGGGTGATCGTGTCGGCGGTGGTGGCCAGCCGCTCCACCCCGCTGATCGCGATCGGCAGGTCCTCGCCCCGGGCGGCGAAGATCTGCTCGTTGAGCAGCGCGTACCGGGGATTGGCCGACAGCGTCTCGGCGGTCAGGTGCTCCGGGCGCAGCGTCGGCAGGATGCCGACCATCACCATGTGCGCGCCGACCGTGCGGGCCTTTGACTCGGCGGCGTTCAGGCTGGCCCGCACGTGTTCCTCGAACGCGGCGGTGCCGGTGCCGGCCAGCCGGCGCGGCTCGACGTTGATCTCGACGTTGAACTGGCCCAACTCGGTCTGGAACGCCGGGTCGGCGATCGCCTCCAGCACGTCGGCGTTGCGCATGGCCGGGTCGAAGTCGTCGTCGACCAGGTTCAGCTCGATCTCCAGGCCGGTCATCGGCCGCTCCACGTCGAACCGGGACTCGCGCAGCATCTCGGCGAACACGTCCAGGCACCGCCGGACCTTCTCGCGATAGCGGGCCCGGTCCTCCCGGCTGAAGGTACGCACGCCGACGTCCTCGCCCATGGTCACCACCCTGTCACCGTTGGTTCTTCCCAACCTCGCACGGAGTGGCGGGTCAGGAAAGGTCCGCCAGACCCTTTTCTGTACCCCGTGGCGGCCCCGGTGATCCCCGTCGCGGGGCAGCGGGTTCCGTCCGGGCCGCCCGGCCCGGGCGGCTAGCATGGCCGCCGACGGCGAAGGGGAGTGGCTGATGCGCGACGGGTGGATCCGGGCGTTCGTGGTGGCGGCGTTCGCCGAGGGCTGCTCGTGGGCGGCGCTGCTGGCCGGCATGGCGGTCAAGTACGGGCCGCCCGGAAACGAGATCGGCGTGAAGATCTTCGGCCCGATCCACGGCGCGTTGTTCGTGGTCTACGGACTGCTGACGCTCGTGGTGGCCCGGCGGCGCCGCTGGACGCTCGTGCAGACCGGGCTGGCCCTGGTCAGCGCGGTGCCCCCGTTCGCCACCGTGCTGTTCGAGCGCTGGGCGCGCCGCCGGGGCCTGCTCGACGCGCCGGCCCCGGTCGAGCGACCGCTCACCCCCGCCGGTCGCTGACCGAGGCAAGGTCCTCCGCGAGGAAACCGGCCAGCACGTCGGTCAGCTCCCGCGGCGCCTCCTCGGCCATGTGGTGCCCGGACGGGATCGAGGCGGTCCGCACGTCGTCGGCCCAGTCCCGCCAGATCGCGGCCGGGTCGCCGTACAGGTCGACCATGTCGTCGCGCTCGGACCAGGCGAACAGCACCGGGCAGCCGATCCGGCGTCCGGCGGCGCGGTCCGCGTCGTCCGCCGCCCGGTCCGGACCGAGCCCGGCCCGGTAGTCCTCACACATGGCGTGCACGGTGGCCGGATCGTGGATGGCGCGGCGGTAGTCGGCGTACGCCTGCTCGCCCATCTCCTCCGGTGAGCCGCCGTACCAGGCGTCCGGATCGGCGTTTATCACCCGCTCGGCCGGTTTGGCGAGCTGGCCGAGGAAGAACCAGTGCCACCAGCGGGCGGCGAACCGGGCGTCGCAGCGGGCCAGCGCCTCACCGATCGGCACCCCGTCCAGCACACCGAGGCGGCTCACCCGGTCCGGGTGGTCCAGGGCGGTGCGCATGGCCACGTACGCGCCGCGGTCGTGTCCGACGACGGCGGCCCGGCGGTGGCCGAGCGCGTCGAGCAGCCCGACCACGTCCGCGGCCATCGCCCGCTTGGAGTAGACCGTGTGCTCCGGGTCGCTCGGCGGCTTCGACGAGCCGCCGTAGCCGCGCAGGTCCGGGCAGATCACCGTGTGCCGCGCGGCCAGCCGCGGCGCCACCCGGTGCCAGGTCGCATGGGTACGCGGGTGCCCGTGCAGCAGCACCACCGGCGGCCCGGAGCCGCCGTGGCGTACGCGCAGGCGCACCGCGCCGGCGTCGATCTCGGTGAGCGTGAATCCGGCGAACATGGCCGCAGCGGTGCCCGCCACCGGCGACGGGGAAACCTAGGTCAGCGCGGAGCAGGCGGCCACGCCGAACAGCAGCACGGCGCCCAGCACGGCCTGGAGCAGCAGCGCCGGACCCAGGTGCGACCAGAGCGTGGCGGTGCGCGGGGTGAGCAGCTGCCCGGTGGTCAGGTTGACGATCCGCTCGATCCGGGGCGGCAGATCCTCGTCGCGCTGCGCCCGCAGCGTGAGCTGGACGTGGTCGCCGGGGTGCAGCGCGCTCTGCGGCAGGTGGCCGTGCAGCTCGACCTCGACCAGCCGGCCGGCGGCGTCGCGGACCCGGACCGGGGTGACCAGGAACTCCGGCCCCTTCTTCAGCTCCTTGAAGCTGCGCCGGGCCCCGCCGCCACCGCTGCTGAGCAACGCGCGCACCACCTTCAGCAGCAGCCCCACCACCCCCGCGGCGGTCAGCACCGCGACCAGCGCCGGCTGCCCGACCCGTACCTCCCGGGCGTAGCCCTCCATCAACCGGACGAGACGTCCGGTGACGACGCGCTCCGCCGGGTGGACGACGCGACGGGTATGCAGCTCCGTGTCCATGTTCACCACCGAGAGTTCCGATCCGTGCACAGATGGTATCGACCCGTGGAGTTGAACGACGTGAATGAACACCGGTCACGCCCGGGCGGCCGGCAGGTGAACTCCGCCGGGGCGCGGGTATGCGTGCGGCCGAGCCGGAAAGGGGTCGAGCATGCAGCTGTCCTTCCTGCGCCCGCTCTACAACCGTCCCGGGCCCTGGTGCTCGGTGTACATGGACGCCTCCCGCGACACCCAGGACGCGCGAGCGCAGGTCGACCTGCGCTGGCGGGCCCTCAAGGGCGATTTGCTGAGCCAGGGCGCCGACCCGGTCACCGTCGAGGCGGTGGAGGAGGTCGTCCGCCGGCACCAGCCGATGCCCGGTGACTACGGGATCGCCGTGTTCGCCACCCGGGGCCGCGTGGTGCTCACCGAGTACCTGTCCGCGCCGCCGCTGCGTGACCTGGCGAGCTGGTCGGCGCTGCCGCACACCATGCCGCTCGTGGCCCAGCGCGGCGAACAGGTGGCCTGGGTGCGGGTCCTGGCCGACCGTACCGGCGCGGACGCGATGGCGGTCAGCGCCGGCGGCGTTCCGCGCCGCGCCCACGTCACCGGCGGACAGAGCCGGCAGCTGCGGCGCGTACAGCCGGGCGGCTGGTCACAGTCCCGCTACCAGCGCGCCGCCATGGAGGCGTGGCACCAGAACGCCGGCGACGCCGCCGCCGCAACCGCAGACCTGGCCGAGCGGGTCGGCGCGGACGTCGTGGTGGTGGCCGGGGACATCCGCGCCACCGGCATGATCGCCGCCCAGCTGCCGGAACGGTGGCAGGACGTGTTGGTCCGCACCGACGCCGGCGCCCGCGACGTCGGCGCGGACGACACGCTGATGGACGACATCACGGCGCAGACCGTCGCCGAGGTCGCCGACCGGCGCGTCACCGCCGCCCTGGACCGCTTCGGCGTGCAGGAGGACGTCGGGGCCGGCCTCGACGCCGTGGTCTCCGCGCTGCAACGCAACCAGGTCGACACCATGCTCATCGTGGACGACCCGTCCGCCGACGGCGAGCTGTGGGTGGGCCCCGAGCCGACCGAGATCGCCACCGACCCGGGCCAGCTGTCGGACATGGCGGTGGCCGACCCCCAGCGGGTACGCGCCGACGCCGCGCTGCTGCGCGCGCTGATCGGCACCGACGCGGACCTGACGGTGCTCGCGCCCGAGGAGGCGCCGGAGCTGACCGACGGGGTCGGCGCGGTGCTGCGCTACGTCGACGCGAGCACGCCCGGGCGGGGTAATGGCTGAGCGCATCGTCGCCGACCTGGTGGTCGAACGCCTGCGGGCCTGGCGGGTGCCGCGGGTCTTCGGCTGTCCGGGCGCGGCGATCGCCCCGCTCGTGGGCGCGCTCGACGACGCGGGCGGGGACCCGGCGTTCGTCCCCGCCCGGCACGAGGAGACCGCTTCGTACATGGCCACCGGGCACGCGAAGTTCACCGGCGGCGTCGGGGTGTGCCTGGCCACCCAGGGGCCCAGCGCGGTGCACCTGCTCAACGGGCTCTACGACGCCAAGCTGGACAGCAAGCCGGTCGTCGCGATCGTCGGCGAGGACGTCACCGGCCCGCTCGGTGGCGCGCACGAGGAGATCGGGCTGAGCCGGCTCTTCGGCGACGTGTGCAACCAGTTCGTCCGCTACGGCCGCCGCCCGGAGCAGGTGCCGGCGCTGCTGGACCAGGCGTTCCGTACCGCCGCCGCGACGCGCAGCCCGACCTGCGTGGTGCTGCCGCGCGCGTTGCAGGTCACCGCCGTACCGGACCTGCTGCCGCAGACCGCCGGAGTGGTCACCGCGACGCCCGGCGAGCCGCTGGCCCGGGTGCTGCCGCACGACGCCGACCTGGACGCCGCCGCCTCGCTGCTGGGCAGCGGGCAGCGGGTGGCGATGCTCGTCGGCCAGGGCGCGCACGGCGCGGCCGAGGACATCGTCGCGCTCGCCGACCGGCTCGGCGCGGGCGTGGCCACGTCGCTGCTGGGCAAGCCGGTGCTGGACGAGCGGCTGCCGTTCCACACCGGCGTGCTCGGCGAGGTCGGCACCACCGCCGCCGCGCAACTCATGGGCGGCTGCGACACGCTGCTGATGATCGGCACCAACGATCCGTGGACCGACTGGTTCCCGATGCCCGGCCAGGTACGCACCATCCAGATCGACATCGACGGCCGGCGCGTCGGCACCCGCTACCCGGTGGACGTGCCGCTCGTCGGCGACACCGCCGAGACGCTGCGGGCACTGCTGACCCGGGTGCCCGACCAGCCCCACCGCGAGTGGCGCGGCATGGTGGAGAAGATGGTGGACCGGTGGCGGGAGACCGCCGCCGAGCGGGCCGCCACGCCCGCCGAGCCGGTCAACCCGCGGCTGGTGCTCCACGAGCTGTCCGCCCGGCTGCCCCGGCACGCCTCCGTCGCCGTCGACGTCGGCTCGGTCGTCTACTGGTACGCCCGGCACCTGGAGCTGCCACCGGGGGTGCAGGCGCGGCTGTGCGGCACGCTCGGCTCGATGGGCTGCGCGCTGCCGTACGCGGTGGCGGCCAAGCTGGCCCGCCCGGACGAGCCGGTGATCGCGCTGCTCGGCGACGGCGCGATGCAGCTCAACGGCCTGGCCGAGCTGATCACGGTGGCACACCACTGGACGCGGTGGCGCGATCCCCGGCTGATCGTGCTGGTGCTGAACAACCGGGACCAGTCCGGTGTGGGCGGCGGGCGTACGCCCGGGGGACGACGCTCCGACGTGCCGTACGCCGGGTGGGCGCGCCTGCTCGGGCTGCACGGCGTACGGGTGGACCGGCCGGACCTGGTCGGCGCCGCCTGGGACGAGGTGCTCGCGGCCGACCGGCCCGCCGTGCTGGAGGCGGTGGTGGATCCGTCCACGCCGCTCGACGTGCCCGAGCCGGCGCTGGCCGACCTGCGCGGCCTGGTCGCCGACGGTGACGCCGCCCGCCGGGTGCGGGAACGGGTGATCCAGACCGAGGCCATCGCGGCCGACGAGATCGTCTAGCGGCATCCGGGCGGCCCACCCTCTCTTCCCTCGCGATCTTGCAGTTCCGGCCCCCTGAGTGCCCGGTTCAGGACGGTTTTCCGGGGACCGAAGTGCAAGATCGCGGGGGAGGTGGCAGGGGGGCAGCGCTCGCGGTCGCCGGGCGGCCCGGAGACGTCTCGATCGGCGTGCCCCCTCGGGTGTGACCAGCGCGAAGTCGTTGCGTTCCAGCGGCGGTCCGTCCCGGTACGGGGTGATGGTCGCCGCCGGGGTGCTCCCGTCGTCGGGCATGCGCCGTGCAGTGCCCGTCCCGGTCCGGCCCATACCCGCCCGTGACGGCGGGCGCGCGGCGCGACGGCGTACCTGGGTGCCGCGGGCGGTGCGGCCACCGGGCGGGCCTTGGTCCTGCCCCGTGGGGAGATGCCCCGTTTAGACCCCAGAGGGACGGGAAGCCGGGCCGCGTGGTGAGCGAACGAGTCGAACGGGCCGGCGGCGCGGGACTGCCCGCCGAGCGGGTGGTGGCGGCCGGCAGCGCCGCCCGGACCCTGGTCGCCGCGACCGCCCGGGCGCTGCGCGGCGACGACTGCGGCGACCTCGGCCACCCGGGCGCGCTGTCGCGCCTCGGCGGCGCGCCCGAGCCGGTACGCCGGGCCGCCGCGTCGCGGGCCGCCGGGCGGGCCGCGCTCACCGCCGCCCAGATCGCCGCCGTGGACGCCGAGCGGGTGGCCGGATGGTTCACCGGACAGTACCCGGACCGGCGCTGGCCCGGCGTGGTGCTCGGTTCACCGCACGGCGCCGCCGCCCACCTCGCGGTGGCGCTCGGCGTGCCGTGGTTGCCGGCCGGCTTCGAGATCACCGCCCGGTGGAACCGGGGGGCGGTGGACCGCCCGGACGCCGCGTACGCGCACGGCGCCACGCTGGCCGCCCGGCTGCTCGACGCCAATCCGCGCGTGCACGTACGCCAGGTGCACTGCCCGGCGAGCCGGGGCGCGGCGGCGGGCGCGGTGGTGACGTTCGCGGTGCGCTGGCGCACGCTGCCGAAGGCGTACGCGCGTTTCCTGGCCGACCGGCTGGAACCGGCCGCGCCGGTGCTGCTGCTGCACGACGCCCGCACCTGGCCGGTGCGCGACGGCGGCGACGGGCACAGCTTCCAGACCGGCTGCCCGGCCGGCGGGCTGGACCCGGTCGACTTCCACCCGGACGCCCGCGCGCTGGGTCAGGTGCTGCGCGCCGCCGGCGGGGACGAGTCGCGCTGGGTCACGCCGGAGGTCACTGTCGCGGGCGCGTTCGCCGAGCACGGTGTGGAGTCCGGTTTCGAGCACGACGCCCGGTCTGCGGGGGACCGGCACGGGCACCCGCTGCACCGGGTCGTGGTGCCGCAGCCGGACGCGCTGAGCGCGGTGACCGCCGACCTGTACCGGCGCTGGCTGCGGCGGGCCGGCAAGACCGGGGACCGGCTGGTGGTGGAGTGCGGGCGGCTGCTCGATCCGGGGCAGGTGCTGCGGGCCGGCCTGGTGCCCTACTGGTGCGAGAACGCCACCGCGCGCCGGGTCGCCGGCGTCGAGTGGTGGCTGGCCGGCAGCGAGCCGTTCAGCTCGGTGGACGTGCTGCCCGAGCCGCCCGGCCTGCGCTCGCCCGCGCACGCGGGCCTGCCCCAGTGGCTGGCGGTGGCCGGTTTCGGGCGCAAGCGGCGGGCCCTGGACCGGGGTGCCGCCCGCGGCTACCCGGTCGCCTCGGTACCCACCCGACGTGCCACGGAGGTGTTGCGCAACCAGCCCTGCGACCTGCCCACGCCGCCGCCGCTGCGGGCGGCCGAGGCCCTCACCGCGCTGCGTGACGCGGGCGCGCACCAGGGCCTGCTGGTCTGCTGAACCGCCGCCGGGACCGGCTGCCGGGCAACCTGGCGAAACTTCCTCGCGATCCTGCGGTCCGTGATTGAGTACCTACGGAGCGGGAAGACCGCTCGCCGCGGAACGGCCCACGACGCCGTGCGGCGGACGGCCACCGCCTTCGACGTACTCCGTCACGTAACCCAACTTCCTCACCCGGTGCGTGGTCCGACCACGCGCACGACCGGTTACGACCGGGCGGGGACCTTCGGCGAGGGGGGCGCGGATGTTCGGACAGACCACCACACCCACACCACCGACCACCGACCGGGGTCTGGAGGACCTGGACGCCGCGGCGCTCGCGTACGCGGCCCGGATCGAGGGACTGCCACCGGAACGGCGGCAGGAGGCGCGGGACGACCTGGTCCGGTTCGCGCTGCCGTTCGCCGGCCGGCTGGCCCGGCGCTACCGGGGACGCGGCGAGCCGCTGGAGGACCTGGAACAGGTGGCCCGTCTCGGGCTGGTCAACGCCGTCGACAGGTACGACCCGGAACGGGGCTCGTTCACCGCGTACGCGGCGATCACCATCGTCGGCGAGATCAAACGGCACTTCCGTGACCGCACCTGGGGCGTGCACGTGCCGCGCCGGTTGCGCGACCTGATCCTCGAGGTCGGGCAGGCCACGGCGACGCTCACCAGCGAGCTGTCCCGCGCCCCCACGGTGGCGGAGCTGTCCGCCCGGCTGGAGACGCCGGAGGAGGAGATCCTCGCCGCGCTGGAGTCGGCCGCCGGCTACAGCCCGGCGTCGCTGAACGCGCCGGTCGGCGGGGAGAGCTCGGCCGAGTTCGGTGACCTGGTCGGCGAGTCCGACCACGCGCTGGAGTCGGTGGACGACCGGGTCACGGTCAGCGGCCTGCTGCACCGGCTGCCCTGGCGGGAGCGCCGCATCCTGGCGATGCGCTTCTACGGCAACCAGACCCAGGCGGAGATCGCCGCCCGGTTCGGCATCTCGCAGATGCACGTGTCCCGGCTGCTGTCGCGGGCGCTGACCTGGCTGCGCCAGGCGATGCTGGCCGAGGCGCCGCCGCCCTGGCAGAACGGCGCCGCCGAGGCCGAGCCGGCGAAGGCCCGCATCTCGGTGAAGCAGAACGGCGACCGGGTGGTGGTCGAGGTCGGCGGCGAGGTCGACCGGGCCGGCGCGGACCAGCTGCGCCGGGCCGTGCTCAAGGCGGTCACCGGGCAGCCCCGCGAGGTGGTGGTGGACCTGGTCGGCGCGGGTGGCTTCGACGCCGGCGGGATCGCCGCGCTGATGGCCGGGCGGGACGCCGCCGCGCGTACCGGGGTGCCGCTGCGGCTGACCCGGGTGCAGCCGGCGGTGCGCCGCTCGCTGACCGCTGCCGGACTGCCGGCCGCCGACTGACCCGCCGCACGCACGTACCGCGCCGGCTCCCACCACGGGAGCCGGCGCGCGGCGTACGCGACGGGGGCCGGCGCCCGCACGGCGCCGGCTCTCGTCCGGTGTCTCAGTTCTCCGGGGTGTCCCCGTGCCCGCGCGGGTGCCGCCACCTGTCGTTGGGCTGGTCGTCGCGCTCGGCGTTGAGCGCGCTGTCCTCCGGCTCGTCGGTCTCCTCGAAGCTGGGCCGGCGTACCTCCTCCGGCACCGGCACCTCCACCGGCCGGGCGCCGGACTGCGGAGCGGGCTGGTAGTCCACCGCCTCGGGCGCCCCGTACGCGCCGCCGGCCGACGGGGACTCCGGCAGGTGCCGCTCGTGGTGCAGCTCCTCGCGGAAGCTCTGCGGTGGCTTGGTGGTGCGCTGCGGCAGGTCGCGGCCCAGGTCGGAGACGAGCGGGCCGTACTTTAGGTCGAACGCCGGCCGCTCGGAGCGGATGCGCGGCATCCGGTCGAAGTTGCGCAGCGGCGGCGGGCACGTGGTGGCCCACTCCAGTGAGTTGCCGAAACCCCACGGGTCGTCCACGGTGACCATCGCGCCGTACCGCCACGACTTCCAGATGTTCCAGATCACGAACAGGGTGGACGCGCCGAGGACGAACGAGCCGATGCTGGAGATCGTGTTCAGCGTGGTGAAGCCGTCACCGGGCAGGTAGTCGGCGTACCGGCGGGGCATGCCTTCGTTGCCGAGCCAGTGCTGCACCAGGAACGTGGCGTGGAAGCCGACGAACATGGTCCAGAAGTGCATCTTGCCCAGCCGCTCGTCGAGCAGCCGCCCGGTCATCTTCGGGAACCAGAAGTAGAGCCCGCCGAACGCGGCGAACACGATGGTCCCGAACATCACGTAGTGGAAGTGCGCCACCACGAAGTAGCTGTCGGTGACCTGCCAGTCCAGCGGCGGGCTGGCCAGCAGCACCCCGGTCAGGCCGCCGAGCAGGAACGTCACCAGGAAGCCGACGGCGAACAGCATCGGCGTCTCGAACGTGATCTGTCCCTTCCACATGGTGCCGATCCAGTTGAAGAACTTCACGCCGGTCGGCACCGCGATCAGGAAGCTCAGGATGCTGAAGAACGGCAGCAGCACCTGACCGGTGGCGAACATGTGGTGCGCCCAGACCGTCATCGACAGCACCGTGATGGCGATGGTGGCCAGCACCAGGCCGGTGTAGCCGAAGATCGGCTTGCGGGAGAACACCGGAATGATCTCGGTGATGATGCCGAAGAACGGCAGCGCGATGATGTAGACCTCGGGATGGCCGAAGAACCAGAACAGGTGCTGCCACAGCATCGGCCCGCCGGTCGTCGAGTCGTACACGTGCGAGTGCAGCAGCCGGTCCGAGGCCAGCGCCATCAGCGCGGCCGCCAGCAGCGGGAACACGAAGATCACCAGCACGCTGGTGAGCAGCGCGTTCCAGGTGAAGATCGGCATCCGGAACATGGTCATGCCCGGGGCCCGCAGCGTCACGATCGTGGTGATCAGGTTGACCGCGCCGAGGATCGTGCCCAGGCCGGACACGGCCAGGCCGACCACCCACAGGTTCCCGCCGACGCCGGGGGAGTGCTGCGCGGTGCTCAACGGCGTGTACGCGGTCCAGCCGAAGTCCGCCGCGCCGGCCGGGGTGGCGAACCCGCCCACGACCATCAGCGCGCCCAGGAAGTAGAGCCAGTACGCGAACGCGTTCAGCCGGGGGAACGCCACGTCGGCGGCGCCGATCTGCAGCGGCACCAGGTAGTTGGCGAACCCGAAGAACAGCGGCGTCGCGAACAGCAGCAGCATGACCGTGCCGTGCATGGTGAACATCTGGTTGTACTGCTCGGGGGAGACGATCTGCATCCCCGGCCGGGCCAGCTCCGCCCGGATGATCAGCGCCAGGATCCCGCCGACGATGAAGTACGCGAACGACGTGATCAGATAGAGCAGGCCGATCTGCTTGGCGTCGGTGGTGCGCAGCAACCGCCACAGCGCGTTGCCCTTCACCGCTTCCCGTACGGGCCCGGGGAAGCCCCCGAACCGGGCCGGCGCGAGGATCGCGGGCCCCCGGTCTCGTGCCGGTTCCGTGACTACCCGCTTGGGCATGGCATCTCACCCCGTGTGACGACAGACAGGACGGGCGGGCGTACCCGGCCCTCTGCCCATGTAACCAGGCGAGAGCGGAGAATTCGGTCAATTAGCCGGGAGCATGGCCCAGACAACCTTGCCGGCGCCGACCGGGGTGCTGCCCCAGCGCTGGGTCAGCTCCCGCACCAGCATCAGCCCGCGGCCCCCCTCGGCGCGCGGATCGCGGCTGCTCGCGGCGCGCGCGTCGGCCGGGCTGCCGTCCATCACCGCCACCCGCAGGTACGGCCGGCGCAGCGTCAGCGTCACCTGCATCGGGGTGCCGGCGTGCCGCACCACGTTGCCGACCAGCTCGCTGAGCACCAGCGAGGCCGGGCCGGCCAGCTCCGGCACGTTCCACCTGCCGCACGCCTCGGTGACCAGCTCCCGGGCCCGCCGGCAGGCCCCGGCCACCGGCTCCAGCCGCGCCCGCAGCCGGGGCGCCGAATCCGCGCCGGCCAGCGCCGCCGCCTCGGCGCAGTCCCGGCGCACCGGCACCACCCGGCAGGCGGTGGTCTCGTTCAGCCAGGCCGCCGTCTCGGCGCAGGGCGCGGCGAGCACCATCGGCACCGCCGGCCAGTCGGCTGCGCGCCGCGCGGCGGCGGCGAAGACGGACAGCGCCAGCGGCTCGCCGACCTCGATCTCCTCCAGGTCGACCACCAGGGCGTCCGGCTGCGCGGCGAGGCACCGGTCCAGCACCTCGTGCACCGCGCGCATCGTGCCCAGGTCGAGCGCGCCGGCCAGCCGTACGACAGTGACCGGCGACTCGTCGCGGACCTCGCACCTGATCCGGGTCACCATCGCCGTCCTCGTTTCCGTTTCGTCGGGGAGGGTCGGCCGCGGCGGTCGCCGCCTCCCGCAGCCGGAGGACTACGGACGTACCCGGGCCCCCGGCCCCCGAAACCGGGCATCCGGGCCGCCGGGGCGCAGGTCAGCGGCGGTCGCCGCGTCGCGACGCGAGCAGCCCCAGGACCAGCATGGCGGCGCCCAGCAGCAGGTGCAGCCAGGCGTCGGCGCGGTTCACCGCCAGCACGTTCGCCGCGTCGCGCCGGTCGACCGCCAGGCCGGTGAGCCACAGCGCCAGGTAGACCGCCCCGGCGCCGACCAGGAACGCGCGGGCCCCGGCGACGGTACGGGCCAGCGCCAGCCCGGCCACCCCGAGGACCAGGTGCACCAGGTTGTGCACGACCGAGACCTGGAACAGCCCCAGCAGCCGGGCGCCCGACCCCGGGCCGGCGAAGCGCAGGTCCGCGTAGTCGCTGGTGATGCCGGGCACGAAGCCCAGCGCGCCGAACAGCAGCAGGAGCACGGCGAACCCGGAGGCGATCCGGCGCACCGGCGCCCGGCCGTCGGCCGGGTTGCGGCGCGCCCGGGAGTGCGCCATCGAGTTCGTCACGCCGGCCTCCTCGCCACGCGGGGAGCGACGGTTTCCCGGGCCCGGCGCGGGCAAACGCCGGCCCGGCGGCGTACGTCAGGCGGGCTGCAACGGCTGCTCCGCGCCCTGGCGGACCCGCTCGTACAGCTCCAGGTAACGCTGCGCCATCCGGGCCGGGGTGAACCGGCGCGCCGCCTCGCGCCGGCACTCGTCCGGCTCCAGGCCGCCGGCGGCGAGAACCAGGTCGCCCAGTTCCTCCTCGACGCCGGTGAGCAGGCCGGTGCGGCCGTGCTCGACCAGCTCCGGCAGGCAGCCCCGGGCGGTGGCCACCACCGGCGTGCCCAGCGCCAGCGACTCGACCACGGCGGTGCCGCCCGGCTCCTCCCAGCGCAGCGGGAACAGCGACGCCCGCGCCGAGGCGACCAGGTCGTCGCGGTCCCGCCCGGCCACCGTGCCGACCCAGCGCACCCGGTCGCCGTCGACGTACGGCGCGACGTGGTCGTGGAAGAAGCGCACGTCCGGGTTCTGCCGCGCCTCGTCGCCGGCCGCGGCGAGATCCTCCGGCCGGTGGTACGGCCCGACCGGCCCGGCCAGCACCAGCGGGAAACCGGCCTCGTGGGCCAGCCGCGCGCCCAGGTCCTGCCCCTTGCCCGGGTTGATCCGGCCGAGGATCACCACGTGGTCGCCCTTCGCCACCGAGGCTTGCCGGTCCGCGTCCACCGCGAGCGGGGTGGACAGGTGCACGTGCCCCACCGCGTGCGCGCGCAGCGCCTCCGGAGCGCGCGCCAGCTGCGACGCGGACACGCCGTTGACCCGTACCCGGTCGCCGCCGTCGAGGTTGCCGTACAGCTCGGGGTGCTTGGCCAGGTCCCAGTGCAACGTGTGCAGCGCGGGCGGGGCGTCCGGGCCCATCGCCGCGAGCGTGGCCAGCCCGACCGCCTCCACGTGGTCGTGCACCAGGTCGATGTCGTCGCGGGCGTGCAGCGCCCGCACCACCCCGGACAGGTGCGCCTGGGACACGCCACACACCTGGTTGTACGGCCGTTGCAGCGCGTGGAACTGGCCGTCCGGGAAGACCGCGATCTTTTCGTCCACCGGCAGCGTGCTGCTCTCCACCGAGGCCAGCACCACCCGTACGCCCAGCCGGCGCAGCTCCGGCACGAGCGTGGCCACCACGTTCTCGATCCCGCCGTAGCCGGGCGGCGGCACGGACAGCCACGGACCGGCGTTCATCAGCACGGTGAGCGTCATGCGTTGTTCCTCCTCGCGCTCACGCGGCCGCGACCCGGCGGCGGCGCGGGATGCGGTGCCGCAGCTGCGCCAGCGGCGGGCGCTCCTGCACCGACACGTCGTTGACCACGACCTCGCGGTCCAGGTTGGGCAGCGCCTCCGAGCCGCCGCGGCGGAACTGGGTCAGCAGCGCGCCCGGCATCACCCCGGGCGCCGCCCAGCCGCGCCGTTGCAGCCGCGACCAGGCGGTCAGCATGATCTGCGCGGACATCCGGCCCAGCGCCGCGGTGTCCTGGTGCCGGTGCTTGCGCTCGCCCAGGTCGACCTGGGCCAGCGCGTCCAGCCCGACCAGCTCCAGCAGGTCGATGAGCATGGCCGTCTCCACCCCGTACCCGGTGACGAACGGCACCCGCTCCAGCACCCGGCGGCGACCGGCGTACTCGCCCGCGAGCGGCTGCACGAAGCCGGCCAGCTCCGGCCAGAACAGGTTGAGCAGCGGCCGGGCCATCAGCTCCGTCACCCGGCCGCCGCCGTCGGGCTCCACGCTCGTCGCGCCGACCAGCGGCCGGTGGTAGAAGCCCTTGACGAAGTCCACGCTCGGATCGGTGAGCAACGGCCCGAGCAGCCCGGTCACGAAGTGCGGCCGGAACTCGCGCAGGTCGGCGTCGACGAACGCGACCACGTCCCCCTCGGCCGCCGCCAGCCCGGCCCAGAGCGCGTCGCCCTTGCCGGTCAGCCGGGGCAGCCCGCGCGTCATCGCGTCCTGGCTGACCACCTCGGCGCCGGCCGCGCGCGCCACCTGCGCGGTCCGGTCGGTGGACCGGGAGTCGACCACGATCAGTTCGTCGACCAGCTGCACCCGGTCCATCAGGTGCTCCCGGACCGTCGCCACGATCGCGCCGACTGTGGCCTCCTCGTTGCGTGCCGGCAGCACCACGCTGACCCGGCTGTTTCCCTTTGCCCGGACCAGTCGCTGCGCCGGCCAGTCGGCGGCGGTGCTGGTGCGGTACGTGGCCCACGCCTCCACCACAGGTGAGACGGTCGAATCTGATTCCCGCACGGGCACCCCCATTAGTGGTGGAATCGCGAACCATGGTTTTCCCAATCCCGCATCCGCGCTAACCGGATCTTGCCTGACAACCTGATCACCAGGTGCGTACCGGGCGGTTCCGGGCAGATGAACGTTGCGTTGCGCCCCTCGGCGACGTTTCGGGCGCGGCCGCCGCGGGGAGTGGTGACCGCAGTCTTCCAGTCGTGGCGAGAGGGTTGGTCGGATGCGTACCTGCCGGGTGGGACTGGTCGGAGCCGGCGGGGTGGCGCAACGCCACGCCCGGGTGCTCACCGGCTTCGAGGACGTGGAGCTGCTCGGCGTCACCGACGTCGCGCCGGACGCGGCGGAGGCGCTCGCCGGCACGTACGGCGGCCGGGTGTTCCGCGACGTGGACGAGCTGCTCGCGGCCGGACCGGACGCGGTGTACGTCTGCGTGCCGCCGTTCGCCCACGGGCCGGTCGAGGAGGCGGTGGTCGCCGCCGGTGTGCCGATGTTCGTGGAGAAGCCGGTGGCGCTGGACCTGGAGACCGCCGAGCGGGTCGCGGCGCTGGTGGAGCAGCGCGGGCTGCTCACCGGCGTCGGGCACCACTGGCGCTACCTGCACGTGGTGGCGGAGGCGCGGCGGCTGCTCGCCGGCCGCCCGGTGCGGATGGTCAACGGCGCCTGGCTGGACAAGGTGCCGCCGGTGGCCTGGTGGGCGCGGCGGGACCGCTCCGGCGGCCCGGTGGTCGAGCAGGCCGCGCACGTGCTGGACCTGGTCCGGCTGCTGGCCGGCGAGGCGGTCGAGGTGAGCGCGTACGGCGACGGCAGCCCGCCGCCGGTCGACGGCGCCGACATCGACTCGGTGACCGCGGCCACGCTGCGCTTCGGCTCCGGCGCGGTCGGCACGCTCGCCGCGTCGTGCGTGCTGGGCTGGAAGCACCGGGCCGGCGTGGAGATCCTCGCCGACGGGCTGGCGCTGTGGCTGGCCGAGGACGGCCTGACCGTCCGGGACGGCGACGGCGAGCGGCACCTGCCCGCCGACCCGGACGGCGCGCGGATCGCCGTCGACCGGGCCTTCGTCGACGCCGTTCGTGGTCTCGGCGACGACGTCCGGGTGCCGTACGCCGAGGCGCTGCGCACCCACCGGCTGGCGCTGGCGGTGGCCGAGTCGGCGCGTACCGGCCGGCCGGTGGCGCTGCCGAACGGCCCGGCGGCCCGGCGGCCCGTCGCGGACGCGGGGGTGGGCGTCGATGCGTGACCGGGTGGTGGTGGTCGGCGGCCCGGGCCGGGTCGAGTTGACCGAACTGGACGCGCCGGAGCTGCGCGAGGGCACGTTCCGGGTGGAGACGCTCTACAGCGGCGTGTCCGCCGGCACCGAGCTGAGCTTCGTCAAGGGCACCAACCCGTACCTGCACGTGACCTGGGACGCCGCGCTCGGACTGTTCCGGCCCGGCGGGGCGAGCACGCCGTACCCGGTGACCCGGCTCGGCTACATGCAGGTCGGGCGCGTGGTGGAGAGCCGTACCCCGGCCGTCGCGGTGGGCGAGGTCGGGGCCATGACGTACGGCCACCGCAGCGGCTGGGTCGCCGACCCGCTCACCGAGCGGTTCGTGCCGCTGCCCGACGACCTGGACCCGCTGCTCGGCGTGTACGTCGCGCACATGGGCCCGATCTGCGCCAACGGGCTGCTGCACGCCGCCGCCGACCTGTGCGGCGCCGACGTGCGCACGCTCGGCGACGGCGTACGCGGTCGCCGGGTGGCGGTGGTCGGCGGCGGCGTGGTGGCGCTGCTGACCGCGCTGTTCGCCCGCCGCCACGGCGCCGCCTCGGTGGTCGTGGTCGACCCGACGCCGGCCCGGCGGCAGGTGGCCGAGGCGCTCGGCCTGGACACGCTCGACCCGGACGCGGACGACCCGGCGGTGGTGCTCAAGACCCGGTGGAACCACGCGGCCGGGGACCGGGGCGCGGACGTGGTCTTCCAGTGCCGCGGCCAGGACTGGGCGCTGCAACTCGCGCTGCGCCTGCTGCGACCGCAGGGCACGGTGATCGACCTGGCGTTCTACCAGGCCGGCGCGGACGCGGTCCGGCTCGGCGAGGAGTTCCACCACAACGGGCTGTCGCTGCGGTGCGCGCAGATCGGCCGGGTGCCGCGCGGCCTGGCCCCCACCTGGGACCGCGAGCGGCTGTCCGCGGAGACGGTGGAGCTGCTGCGCCAGTACGGCGACATGATCCGCAAGCACCTGATCTCCGCCGTGGTCCCCCTGGACGAGGCCCCCGCCCTGCTGACCGACCTGGCCCAACGCCGCCGCACAGAACTCCAGGCAATCCTGACCCCCTGACCCCCTTTTCAGGGCGTCGATCATGAGGTTGGCGGCGACAAAACGGGCGCCGGACGCCGCCAACCTCATGATCGACGGAAGCGGACGGGGCGGGCGGAACCCGGCGCGCGGCGGGCGGGGGTCACAATCGGCTCCGGTTCGCGTACCGTTGCCGCTCATGGGTGTGTCGCAACGGTTGAAGACCAGGTTCCGCCGGTTCCTCCAGCGCCCGGGGACGACTGTCGACCTGGCTCCGCTGGAGAAGCTGCTGCCGGCGATCGAGGCGCGCGAGGCTGACCTGGAGAAGCTCTCCGACGCCGAGCTGACCGAGGCCGCCGGCCAGGCGTCGGGGTACGAGGAGATCTGCGCGATCGGGCGCGAGGCGGCCCGGCGCGGGCTCGACCAGCGCCCCTACGACGTGCAGCTGCTCGGCGCGATGGCGCTGCTGTCCGGCAAGGTCGCCGAGATGGCCACCGGTGAGGGCAAGACGCTCACCGCGACCGTCGCCGCGTACGGCCACGTGCGGCTGGGCAACGGCCCGGTGCACGTGCTCACCGTCAACGACTACCTGGCCCGCCGCGACGCCGAGTGGATGACGCCGGTCTACGACCTGCTCGGGCTCAGCGTCGGCTGGGTCAACGAGGCGTCCACGCCCGACGAGCGGCGCGCCGCGTACGCCTGCGACGTCACCTACGTCTCGGTCAGCGAGGCCGGCTTCGACTTCCTGCGCGACCAGCTCGTCACCGACCTGGCCGACCGGGTGCAGCCGCCGCTGAAGACCGCGATCGTGGACGAGGCCGACTCGATCCTGATCGACGAGGCCCGGGTGCCGATGGTGCTGGCCGGGGCGGTCGGCGGCGAGCAGGACCCGGTGCACGCCGCCGCCGCGCTCGTACGCGGGCTGCGCAAGGGCAAGCACTACACGGTCGCCGAGGACGGCCGCAGCGTCGCCTTCACCTCGGTCGGCCTGGCCACCGTCGAGGCCAAGCTCGGCGGCATCGACCTGTACGACGAGGAGCACGTCGGGCAGCTCTCCGCGGTGAACGTGGCGCTGCACGCGCACGCCCTGCTGCACCGCGACGTGGACTACATCGTCCGGGACGACTCGGTCGAGCTGATCGACGAGATGCGCGGCCGGGTCGCCCAGCGCCGCCGCTGGCCCGACGGGCTGCAGGCCGCGGTCGAGGCGAAGGAGGGCCTGGACGCCACCGCCGAGGGCGAGGTGCTGGGCACGATCACCGTGCAGGCGTACATCGCGCTCTACCCGACGGTCTGCGGGATGACAGCGACCGCGGTGCTCGTCGGCGACCAGCTCCGGGAGTTCTTCGGCCTCGAGGTCGCGGTGATCCCGCCGAACACCCCCTGCGTCCGCGAGGACGAGCCGGACCGCATCTACGCCACCCGCGCCGAGAAGGAGGAGGCGCTGGTCGACGAGATCACGCGCTGCCACGAGGCGGGGCGGCCGGTGCTGGTCGGCACGCTCGACGTCAAGGAGTCCGAGGGGCTGGCCGCCGCGCTGAACGCCGCCGGCGTGTCGTGCGTGGTGCTCAACGCCAAGAACGACGACGAGGAGGCCGGGATCATCGCGGAGGCCGGCGCGTACGGCGCGGTGACGGTCTCCACGCAGATGGCCGGCCGGGGCGTCGACATCCGGCTGGGCGGCAGCGACCAGGCCGACCGGGACCGGGTGGCCGAGCTGGGCGGTCTCTACGTGATCGGCAGCGGCCGGCACGACAGCCGCCGGGTCGACGACCAGCTCCGCGGCCGGGCCGGGCGGCAGGGCGACCCGGGCGGGTCGGTGTTCTTCGTCAGCCTGGAGGACGACCTGGTGGTCCGGCACGCCGGCGACACCGTGCCGGCCTCGCCCCGGATGAACGCCGACGGCCTGGTCACCGACCCGCAGGTCGACTACGCGGTCGAGCACGCCCAGCGCGTCGCCGAGGGCGTCAACCACGAGATCCACCGCAACACGTGGCGCTACAGCCAGGTGATCGAGCAGCAGCGCAAGGCGCTCGCCGAGCGCCGGGAGCGGCTGCTGACCAGCGACATCGCCGCGCTGATGCTGCTGGAGCGGGTGCCGGAGAAGGCCGGCGAGATGGACGAGGACCTGCTCGCCGACGTGGCCCGCAAGATCGCCCTCTACCACCTGGACCGGCTCTGGGCCGACCACCTGGCCGAGCTGTCCGAGGTCCGCGAGGGCGTGCACCTGCGGGCGCTGGGCCGCCTCGACCCGCTCGACGAGTTCCACCGCAGCGCGGTGCCGGCGTTCAACGCGCTGGTGCCCGAGATCGAGACGCGGACCGTGGCCACGTTCGAGGAGACCGAGTTCGACGAGGGCTGGGAGCCGGACTCGTCGAAGCTGGTGCGGCCGAGCGCCACCTGGACGTACCTCGTGCACGACAACCCGTTCGGCTCGGAGCTGGACCGGCTGATCGCCTCGGTGGGCCGGCGGCTCATCTCCGGGTCGCGCTGACCCGCGCGGAAAGGCCCTTCCCGGCGCGACCGGGAGGGGCCTTTTTGCGCGGTTTCGCCCGCGGTCTGGGAGGGTAGTAGGCCGAGGCCCGGCCACAGGAGGGACGGACATGGGACAGGCAACGGCGCCGAGCGGGGACATCGGGTGGACGGTGGAGGCCACGGCCCGGTGAACCTCGACACGCGCCAACCCATGATCGACAACCTTGGTGTGCTGGAGACCGCCGCGCTGCTGCGCGAGCTGACCGCCGGACTGATCGGCGCGGCCGGGTTCGACGAGGCGCTGGACCGCCTGGTCCGCATCGCCCGCGACGCCGTACCGGCCGTGGACAGCTGCGGCTTCACCGCGCTGCGCGCCGGTGAGCCCGCCGGTGTGGCCGCCTCCGATCCGGAGCGGGCCGAGCTGGACGACCTGCGGCACGGCCCGGACACGCCCGCGATGACAGCGATCCGCCGCCGGGAGATGATCACCGCGGGCGGGCTGTCCGGCGACCCGCGCTGGCCGGTCTGGAACGAGCGGGCCCGCGCCCTGGGGGTGCACGGGGTGATCTCCGCGCCGGTCGACATCGACGAACAGGTCATCGGCGCGATCAACCTCTACGCCGACTCGCCCGACGCGCTGACGCCCCGGCACCAGCTCACCGCGATGCTCCTGGCCGAGCACGCCGGGCTGCTGCTGGCCGCCGCGCGCGACCGCGAGCGGGCGGCCACCCGCGCCGGTCAGCTCGACGACACGCTGCTGGCCGAGGGGGTGGTCGGGCAGGCCGTCGGCGTGATCATGACGCAGCGCGGCTGTCCCGCCCCGGAGGCCCTGCGGGTGCTGCGCAGCGCGGCGTCCTCGCTGGACATCCCGCTGCGCGAGGTCGCCGAGCGGCTCGTGCTGACCGTCTCCCGGCCCCGGGACAACTGAGCGACAGTCGTTTCACCCCGCGGCGCCTCGGGTAGCACTCTGGACTGGTGAGCTGCGCGGACCTGGGGAGGAAGCGATGCAGAGCCGTCTACGGGTGCAGGGGCACCCCATCCAACCGATGCTGGTGACGTTCCCGTTCGGCCTGTTCGTCTGTGCCGCGGTCTTCGACCTGGCCGACGTGGCGGGCGGTCCGGCGTTCCTCGGTGAGGTGGGCTACTGGACCGCGGTGGCCGCGCTCGTCGCGGCCGGGCTCACCACCGTCGCCGGAATGGTCGACCTGTGGGACGTGCGGGCCGGCCGGACCAGCCGGACGGTGCTGATGTTCAACCTCGTCAACGCCGTGATGGCGGCGCTGTTCCTGCTCTCCTGCCTGATCCGGGCGAGCGCGCCGCAGCGGGGCGCGACCGGTGTCCTGCTCGCCGCGGAACTCGTGGCGCTCGCCGTCGGCGCGGTCGGGGTGGCCCTGGGCGCGCGGCTGATGCAGCAGTTCGACCGGGTCACCGAGCCGGCCGGGTTCGAGCCGTTCGCCGAGGTGCCCGCCGGTTCCACAGTCGAGATCGCCCGCCCGCGCCCGTACTGACGCCGGCCGAATTCCGTTGCCGCGGTCGGCGCGGAGCGGCAGGCTCGCGGGCATGGTCGGGACGTTCGAGGAACTGGTAGCCGAAGCCGAGGCGGCGCCGGTCGAGGGCTGGGGCTTCGACTGGCTGCGCGGCCGCGCCACCGAGGAGCGCCCGCCCTGGGGGTACGCGCGACTGGTCGGCGAGCGGATGGCCGCCGTGAAAGCGGCGCTGGACATCGACACCGGCGGGGGAGAGGTGCTGGCCGAGGTGCCCGCGCCGCCGCCGCTGCTGGTCGCCACCGAGGCGTGGCCGCCGAACGTGCCGGTGGCCCGGCGCAACCTTCGCCCGCTCGGCGCGACAGTGGTGCGGGTGGGCGACCGCCCGCCGCTGCCGTTCCGGGACGCCACGTTCGACCTGGTGGTGAGCCGTCACCCGGTGCACACCTGGTGGGACGAGGTGGCCCGGGTGCTGCGGCCCGGCGGCGCCTACCTGTCCCAGCAGATCGGCCCCGGCACGATGCGGGAGCTGAGCGAGGCGATCCTCGGGCCGCTGCCGCCGCCGGAGCACCGCCACCCGGAGGTGGCGGTCGCCGACGCGCGGGCCGCCGGGCTGCACGTCGTCGACCTGCGCGAGGCCACGCTGCGTACCGTCTTCCACGACATCGGCGCGGTGGTCTGGTTCCTGCGCAAGGTGGTCTGGACGGTGCCCGGCTTCACCGTGGGCCGCTACACCGACGAGCTGCGCCGCCTGGACGAGCGGATCCGCGCCGACGGACCGTTCGTCGCGTACGCCCGCCGCTTCCTCATCGAGGCGCGCCGGGGCTGAGCGGGCCGGGCCGGTGGGCGGCGGCGTGGTGCGCGGCCAGCACGTCGGCGCCGAAGTCACCGGCCGGGCGGCGCAGCACGGTGTGCGCGTGGTTGCCGTCGTCGGTGGTGTTGTCGTACTCGATCAGCAGGTCCTCGCCCTGCACCCGGTAGTAGTGCCGCCGGCCCGGCTCGACCGGCCCGGCCCAGGCGAAGTGCAGCTCGCCGCCGTCGAGCCGGTCGGCCTCCCGGGCCGCCAGTTCCGGCGGGAGCCGGTCCAGGTAGAGCGCGACCAGCCGGTCCAGCAGCGCCCGGCCGGTCGGCCGCAGCCGCCCCCGGGGTACGCCGGGCGGGTCGAGCCGGCCGGGGGCGGTGGCCCGGGTGGCGCTGATGATGTCGGCGGGCGCCTCGTCGGCGATGATCGCGGCGGAGCGGCCGCCCGGACCGAGCGCGTCGAGCAGCTCGCGGGCCAGGTCCTCCTCCGGGCCGAGCGGCCGGGTCACCGGGCGGCCGGCGTGCCGGACGGTGGCCGGGTTCGCGCCGAGGAAGACCGGCGCGGGGGAGACCCGGTCGTCGGCGACGGTCATGCTCACCGACAGGTGGTGTCCCTCGAACCGCCAGGCCCAGTCGTCGTCGCGGTCCGGGTCGCCGAAGACGGCCACCCAGTAGTCGCCGCTGTGCCGTCCGCGCCGCCAGTCCTCGGCCCGGTCCAGCACCTCCTCCAGCGCCATCACGGTCATGGCCTGCGCGTACGCGGCCGGGCTGAGCGCGGTGGCGAGCAGCCGGTGGGCGGCCTTGCGGGCGTCGACGTCCAGGCCGGCGAGCGCGACGCCGGGCCGGGGCCGTGGCCGGTACTCCAGCCAGCGCCGGGCCGGCTCGTCGTCGAAGGCGTGCCGGGCGGCGTCGCGGGCCGGCTCGTCCAGCGCGGCCAGGAACGCCGCCGCGGCCGCGCGCATCTGCTCGGGTACGGGATCCTCCACCGTCTCTGTATACCGCCTGGGGCTCACTCGCGGCGCAGCAGCGCCAGCATGTCCGGCAGCTCGAAGAACCGGGCGGTCTCGACCGCCGACGGGCCGCCGTGGTCCGGGTCGGCGCCGGCGTCCAGCAGCGCGCGGACCGCCGCCTCCTGACGCCGGAACACCGCCGCGGCGAGCGCGGTCTGCCCCCTGTCGTTCACCCGTGCCGGGTCGGCGCCCCGGGCCAGCAGCGCGGCCACGGTGTCCGGGTGGGCGTGGTACGCGGCGAGGATCAGCAGCGTGTCGCCCTTGGCGTTGGTGAGGTTGACCGGCAGCCCGGCGTCCACGTTGGCGGCCAGTTCCTCGGTGGCGCCGGCCCGGGCCAGGTCGAACATCCGGTGGGCGAAGGCGATGGTCTCGTCGTCGAGTTCGTCGGGCATCCGCCCAGGCTATGGCGTCGCGGCCGGACGCGCCTGGTAGCTTGCGCAGCCGGGCACGGGAGGCGCGCGCATGGACGATCGGGTGTACGTGGGCAACGCGGCGGTGGACGGCGCGACCGACGCGGGCTGGCTGCTGGGCCACTTCAAGCCGGCCGGGGACGTGCGGCACAGCACCGACGTCGAGGTGAAGTGGGGCGTGCACCCGGCGGGGGAGAGCCGGTCCCGGTGGGCCACCGGTGAGCGGCGTACCGCCCTGCTGGTGCTGATCAGCGGCGCGTTCCGGATCGAGCTGCCGGACCGCACGGTGGTGTTGCGCGCGCCCGGTGACTACGTGGTGTGGGGCCGGGGCGTGGACCACTCCTGGTACGCCGAGCGGGAGTCCACGGTGCTCACCGTCCGCTGGCCGTCGGTGCCCGGTTACAAGGTGGATCCGCCGGTCCTGCGCTGAGCCGCGAGCCGGCGTCCCAGCATCTGGTATTACCTACTTAACCGATAGGCTTTGCCGTCTAAGCTGTGCGGGTACATCCGCTCCGCACCGTGAGGACGTCCCGCCGATGACCAGCACCGCTCCCGCCGATCTGCTCGCCGTCGCCGCCCGCTGGGCCGACCCGGACGGCTGGCCGGTGCCGCTGTGCTTCGACGCGTCCGAGCGGTGGTACGCCCGCCTGGACGCCGGCGACGAGCACGAGGTGTGGGCGCTGAGCTGGCTGCCCGGACAGGGCACCGGCCTGCACGACCACGGCGGCAGCGCCGGCGCGTTCCTGGTCGTGGCCGGCGTGCTCACCGAGGAGACGGTCAGCGGCGCGCGGCTGCGCCCGCACCGGCTCGCCGCCGGCGCCGGGCGGCGCTTCGGCGTACGGCACGTGCACCAGGTCACCAATCACGGCGACCAGCCCGCCGTGAGCGTGCACGTCTACCGGCCGGCGCTGACCCGGATGACCCGCTACCGCCTCGTCGCCGGCCGGCTCCGGATCGCCGAGGTGGCCGAGGCCGGCGTGGCCTGGTGACCCACCCCCGCAACCCCGACGAACGGAAGGACGCCACGATGGCGCAGATCCCCACCACCGCAACCGAGCGCTGTCCGGCTCCGCCGCCGGGCTCGCGGGGCATCGACGAGATCCTCGCCGCCGCCCGGGCCCGCCTGCGCCGCCTCGACCCGGAGCAGGCGCACCTGGCGTGCCGGGCCGGGGCGCTGCTGGTGGACATCCGCCCGGCCGCCCAGCGCGCCGCACAGGGCACCGTGCCGGGCGCGCTCGTCGTCGAGCGCAACGTGCTGGAGTGGCGCTTCGACCCGCGCTGCGCGGCCCGGCTGCCGCAGGCGGTCGACTACGACGTGCCGGTGATCGTGCTCTGTCAGGAGGGCTACACCTCGTCGCTGGCCGCCGCCGCGCTCCAGGACATCGGCCTGCACCGGGCCACCGACGTCGTCGGCGGCTTCGCCGCCTGGCACATCGCCGGCCTGCCCACGCTCGGTCCCACCCCGCCGACCCGACCCTCGTCCGCCGCGCCCCCGGTCACCGCCGGTGGGGCGCTCCGCTGACCGTCCCGCCACACCGGCGGGGCGGGGCGACCGCCCGCACAGGAGGCTCCCATGTCCGTCGTCGCCCTCACCACCCGTCCGGCCCGATCGGGCCGCCCCGACCGGGCAGTGCCGCCCCGGCCACGTACCGCGCCGACCGTGACCATCACCCTCGACCTGGGCGCCGGCCCACTGACGCCGGGCCTGGCCCGCCTGGCCGAGCTGCTGGACGAGCTCGCCGCCTCCGGCGAGGCGCTGGTGAGCCCGGACGAGCACCGGGCCGCCCGTACCGTGCTCGACCTGCGCCGCGCCGCCGCCGCGCCACCGCCACCGGCCGGCGGCGGCGTGCGCATCCTCACCGGCACCCGCCGGGTCCGGCTCGGCGACACCGAGATCACGCTCACCCGCATCGAGTACGACCTGCTGCTCTTCCTCGCCGAGCACCCGCGCCGGGTGTTCACCCGGCTGCAACTGCTCGCCAACGTCTGGGGCTACGAGCACGCGGTGGCCCGCACCGTCGACGTCCACGTCCGCCGGCTGCGGGCCAAGTTCGGGCCGGACACGCCGCTGGTCACCACCGTCTACGGCGTCGGCTACCGCCTCGCCGACGACGCCGCGATCACCGTCGACCGCGACGCCTGACCCGCACTTCCCGCACGCGGCGCACCCGGAGAGCCGGGTGCGCCGCGTTCACGTTCAGGACGCATCCGCCATTGTGAACCGCCGGGGAGACCCCCCGTACCAGCCCGAAACGACGCTCTGCTGTAATCAACGGGCCTCGCACGCAGAGCGAGCGCACGGCTCCGATGTGTTCGTCAAATGTCACATTCATGCAACGCAGCCGCCTCTTGACCCTCGCAGAGACGCCGGGAAGCATCGATGAGGCGGCGTCCCGGGCCGTGGGGAGATACCCGGACCAGCCCAAGGAGGACCATGTCGGTCAGCCCCGCCTCGTCGCGCGCCGGATGGCATACGTCCCAACCCGCGGTCCCCGGTCGTCCCCCCGGCGGCCAGCGTCGTCCCGCCAACACCGCCGCGCCCATGCTCACCGTCACCCTGAACATCCCACTGGCCTGTGAGGAGTCGCTCACCCCGGCCGCGCGCCGGCTGCTCGACGCCGCCCGCGAGATGCTCGAACGCGGCGACGCGGTGGTCAGCGCCGCGGTTCCGGCCGAGCGCCGGCCCGACGCCGTCCCGGCCGGCCGCGCGCCGTCCCGGCCGCTCGCCCCGACCATCCCGACCCTGCACATCCTGGCCTCGTCCCGGTCGGTGCTGCGCGACGGCGAGCCGCTGCCGCTGACCCGGCTGGAGTTCGACCTGCTGCTGCACCTGGTCGCCCACCCCCGCCGGGTGTTCACCCGCCTGCAACTGCTCAACGCGGTCTGGGGGTACGAGCACGCCGGCGTCCGCACCGTCGACGTGCACGTCCGCCGGCTGCGCGGCAAGGTCGGCGTGGACGTCCCGCTGGTCACCACCGTCTACGGCGTCGGCTACCGGCTCGCCGACGACGCCCGCGTCACCATCGACCGCACCGGCTGACCGGGACACCCACGCGCCGATCGCCGCCGGACGGAGCCCCGACCGCCCGGAGGTATCAGGTGGTGACCCGCCCGCCCGCGCGGCACGATGGTCCGATGCGTGTGCGCCCGATCAGCCCCGACCGGCTCGTCACCGAGCTGGCCGGGCGTCTCGCCCGCACCGGGACGCCCGGCCGGCTGCGGGTCGCCGTGGACGGCCCGCCCGCCGCCGCACCGGACACGCTCGCCGAAGCCCTCGTCGCCCCGCTGCGCGCCGCCGGCCGGCCGGTGCTGCACGTACGCGCCGACGACTTCCTCCGCCCCGCCTCGGTCCGCCTGGAGCACGGCCGCACCAACCCCGACGCGTACTACGAGGGCTGGCTCGACGAACCCGGACTGCGCCGCGAGGTGCTCGACCCGGCCGGCCCCGACGGCTCGGGCCGGCTGCTGCCGTCGCTCTGGGACGCCGCCGCCGATCGGGCCAGCCGGGCCGCGTACGTGGATCTGCCGCCCGGCGGGGTGGTAGTGGTCAGCGGCGCGCTGCTGCTCGGCGGCGCGTTGCCGTTCGACGTCACGGTCCACCTCGTGCTGTCCCCGGCGGCGCTGGACCGGCGTACCGACCCGGCGCTGCGCTGGACGCTGCCCGCCTTCGCCCGCTACGCCGACGAGGTCGACCCCGCGTCCTTCGCCGACGTGGTGGTCCGGGCCGACGACCCGCGCCGCCCCGCGCTGGTCGAGGCGGCCTGACCAGCGGCTACGGACTCACCGGAAACACTCAGGAAACAGCCGGTTTGGCCCGCCGTGGGCGGGGGTAATCGCCCGGCTCACAGAGCACGGGTGATCTCGTCGCCCGCGCATCCACAGTCGGACCGGGGTCCGGGGCGCTGGCCGCCCCGGTCCGGTATGAGGACGTAGGAAGGCAGGCAGCGATGCTCGTCCACGACACGACAGCCACCGGCCGCTCCCAGGCGGAGGTCGACCAGATCCGGCAGTCCCTGCGGTCGCGGTACGACGAGCTGACCGCCGAGTACGAGCAGACGCTGGCGCAGAGCCACGTGCTGCGGCTGGTCGAGGTCGGCGACACCGCCGGCGACGACCAGGCCGACAGCGGCACCAAGACCGCCGAGCGGGACACCGCGCAGTCGCTGCTGCGCACCATCCTGGACCGGCGGGCGCAGTTCGAGCACGCGCTGACCCGCCTGGACGAGGGCACCTACGGCTTCTGCGAGGGCTGCACCGCGCCGATCCCGGTGGAGCGGCTGGAGATCTTCCCGTCCGCCACCTCCTGCGTGGCCTGCAAGCAGACCCGGGAGCGGCGGGCGGCCTGACGCCGATGCGGTTGCCGGTCGGTCCGCCGACGCGATGAACTCCCACCATGGGTGAGATCAAGGTGGGCACCGCCTCGTGGACCGACCGGACCCTGCTCGACTCCGGCTGGTATCCGGACAGCGCCGACACGCCGGAGCGCCGGCTTTCCTACTACGCCCGGCAGTTCCCGCTGGTCGAGGTGGACGCCACCTACTACTCGCCGCCGGCCGAGCGCACCGCCCGGCTGTGGGCCGAACGCACCCCGGCCGGGTTCACGTTCAACGTCAAGGCGTTCAGCCTGCTGACCGGCCACCCCACCCGCGTCTCCGCGCTCTACAAGGACCTGCGCCCGGACACGGACAAGCGCAACGTCTACCCGGACGACCTGCCCGCGCAGGCGTACGAGGAGGTGTGGACGCGGTTCCTGTCCGCCCTGGACCCGCTCGTCGAGGCGGGCAAGCTGGGCGCGCTGCTGTTCCAGTTCCCGCCCTGGTTCACCATCAAGCGGGACAACAAGCAGTACCTGCTGGAGGTGGCCCGCCGGTGCGCGCCGTTGCGCCCGGTCTTCGAGTTCCGGCACGCCTCCTGGTTCGACGGCGACAACGCCGAGGAGACGCTCGGGTTCCTGCGTGAGCACGCGCTGCCGTTCGTCTGCGTGGACATGCCGCAGGGACACAAGTCGTCCGTCCCGCCGGTGCTGGCCGCCACCGCGGACCTCGCGATGGTCCGCTTCCACGGGCACAGCGACAAGTGGACCAGCAAGGACATCCACGAGAAGTTCGGCTACGACTACTCCAAGCGGGAGCTGCGCGACTGGGCGCCGAAACTGCGCGAGTTGGCCGGCGAGGCCGAACAGACACACGTCCTGATGAACAACTGCTATCGGGATTATGCGCAGCGCAACGCCCGTACCCTCGCCGACCTGCTGGACGCCTGAGCCGGCCTCACCCGCTCCGGGTGAGGCCGGCTCACCCGTCCGCGCCGCAGCATGACCGTGGACGCGCTCCGCCGGCCGGGCGGAGGCGCCGCGACGAGGAGGTGGGTCATGACGGTACGGGTGGTGGCGGATCGACGCCGCGGTGGCGTACTGCACGTGGTCGGCAGCTCCGAGGCGCCTCGGCGGGCCGAACGGCCCGGCTGGTTCCGTCCGACCCGGCTGTGGCGGGGGCCCAGCGGACCGCCGCGCCGCGCCGAAGACCGACGCTGGGAGACCGACGCACGGGGGTGATCCCGATGGCCGAACAGATGTTGTCCGCGTTCGAGTCCTCGCTGGACAAGACGAACGTGATGCTCAAGGAGATCGAGTCCGCGTACGGCTGGCCCAAGGAGCAGCGCAACCAGTCCTACGCCGCGTTGCGTACGGTGCTGCACCTGCTGCGGGACCGGATGCCGGTGCAGGAGAGCGTCGAGTTCGCCCAGCAGTTGCCGGTGCTGGTGCGGGGCGTCTACTTCGACGGCTGGCAGCCGGAGAACGTGCCGATCAAGCTGAACCGGGACGACTTCCTCTACGAGGTGCGCCAGGGCTTCCCGTACGACGCCGAGGGCGGCGCGCAGCGGGTGGTGCAGGTCGTGCTGGACACGTTGCGCCGGCACGTCACCCAGGGCGAGTGGCAGGACGTGAAGTCCACCATGCCGAAGGATCTGCGTCAGCTCATTCCCTGACCCGGCGCTGGCCCGGTCCGTCCCGCCCCCTCGGCGGGGCGGGCCGACGGCGTCCCGACCGTCGCCGCGCCCTACTGAAGGCTGATCTGGAACACCTCGAACGTGGCGCCGAACCGCGCGCCGAGCCGGCGCCCGGCCGGCCGGGCCATGCCCTCCAGGAACTCCTCGGCGTCGAAACCGCCGTCGCCGAGTCCGGTCAGGTACGCCCCGTGCGCCCGCAGCGACGCCACGCCCTTGTCGAACGTGTCGGTCACGTCCACCCCGTGCCGGGCGGCCGGCGACCCGGCCGCCCACACCTCGCGGACCCGCGACCACGGCTGGATGCCGTCGGTGAGCTGCTCCGGGAAGATCCACCGGTTGCCGGCGTCGCGGACCGCGTCCAGCGTGGCCCGGCCGCAGGCGATGTGGTCGGCCTGGTTCAGCGCGTACGCCCCGTCCCAGGTCTCCCGGAAGTTGTTCGTCAGCACCACGTCCGGCCGGTGCCGGCGCACCACAGCGGCGATGGCCCGGCGCAGCGGCACGCCGTACTCCAGCAGCCCGTCGGGCAGGCCGAGGAACTCGACCACTGACACCCCGACCACGGCGGCGGAGGCGCGCTGCTCCTCCTCGCGTACCACCCGGGCGCGCTCCGGCGTCATCCCGTCGATGCCCGCCTCGCCGCTGGTCAGCAGGCAGTAGACGACCTCCTTGCCCTGGGCGGTCCAGCGCGCCACCGCGGCGGCGGCGCCGAACTCCAGGTCGTCGGGGTGCGCCACCACTGCGAGCGCCCGCTGCCAGTCCTCGGCCAGTGGGGTGAGCGGCTCCGGCTGCGTCACGTGGACCTCCTCGCACGTCGTCCTTCCGTCATCCTGGCATCCGCCGGTCCCGGACGCTTGCCCCGCGAACCGTCCGTACGACGGTGTCCGGGCGTCTACGGTGTGGTTAGAGAAGATCGGGCGTGGGGTACCACCCGCTGCACACGGACCCCGGCACCACGCGGGGCGGCACACCGAGGGAGCACCCATGGCATTGAACGACGACGACATCCAGAGCAGCGGCGGCAGCGGCCTGGAGGGCCCCGCTGACGGCGGTGCCACCCCGGGTCAGCACGACGGTGGCGCGGACGGCGGCGCGGAGGGCCCGGCCGACGGTGGCGCGACGCCGGGTCAGCACGACGGTGGCGCGGACGGCGGCGCGGAGGGCCCGGCCGACGGTGGCGCGACGCCGGGTCAGCACGACGGTGGCGCGGACGGCAGCGCGGAGGGCCCGGCCGACGGTGGCGCGACGCCGGGTCAGCACGACGGCGGCGCCGACGGCAGCGCCTGACACATGAGCACGCACGTCGACCCGCCGGGTGGCCACGGCCGCCCGGCGGTTCCGCTTTCCGCCGCCGAGGCGCTTGCCCGGTGCGTCGCGGTGGAGCCGGCCAAGTTCGCCGCCGACCACTGGGGGCGAAGCCCGCTGCTGTCCCGCGCCGCGGAGCTGCCCAGCCCGGACGGCTTCACCGACCTGCTCAGCCCCGCCGACGCCGACGAGCTGCTCAGCCGCCGCGGCCTGCGTACCCCGTTCCTGCGGGTCGCCAAGGACGGCCGGCTCGTGCCGGCGGCGCGGTACACCGGCGGCGGTGGCGCGGGCGCCGAGATCGGCGACCAGGTCCTCGACGAGAAGGTGCTGGCGCTCTACGCCGACGGCGCGACGCTGGTGTTGCAGGGCCTGCACCGCACCTGGCCGGCGATCGTCGACTTCGCCCGCGACCTGGGCATCGCGCTGGCCCAGCCGTTACAGGTGAACGCCTACCTGACCCCGGCCGGCAGCCAGGGCTTCGCCACCCACTACGACACCCACGACGTGTTCGTGCTCCAGGTCGACGGACGCAAGCACTGGCGCATCCACCCGCCGGTGCTGGCCGACCCGCTGGAGCGCCAGCCCTGGGGCGGCCGGGCCGACGAGGTCTCCGCGACCGCCGAAGGACGCCCCGAGCTGGACGTGGTGCTCTCTCCGGGCGACGCGCTCTACCTGCCGCGCGGCTGGCTGCACAGCGCCCAGGCGCAGGAGTCCAGCTCGCTGCACCTGACCGTGGGCATCCGGGCGCTGACCCGGTACGCGGTGGTCGAGGAACTGCTCGCGCTGGCCGCCGAGGACGCGCGGCTGCGCGCGAGCCTGCCGTTCGGGCTGGACCTGGCCGACCCGGACGCGATCGAGCCGGAGCTGACCGAGACCGTCGAGGCGCTGCGCGACTGGCTGCTGCGGGCCGACCCGGCGGCGGTGGCCGGCCGGCTGCGTGCCCGGGTCTGGCCGGCCGCCCGCCCGGCGCCGATCCGGCCGCTGGCCCAAGCCGAGGCGCTGGCCCGGCTGAACGCGGACAGCGAGGTCGCGGTGCGCGGCGGCCTGCGCTGGCAGCTCACCCCGGCCGCCGACGGACGGGTGACGCTGCGCGTGCCCGACCGCACGCTCACCCTGCCCGGCACCTGCGAGGCGGCGCTGCGCGCGCTGCTCACCGGCGAGGTGACGAGGGTCGGCGACCTGCCCGGCCTCGACGACGACGCCGACCGCCTGGTGCTGGCCCGCCGGCTGCTCAAGGAGGCAGTCCTGGTTCCCGCCTGACCCGATGATCATGAGGTTGACCGGCGGCGCGACGGCGTGTCGCGCCGCCAACCTCATGATCGGCGGCGGGTGAGGGGCGGCGGTCAGCGGGTGTAGGTCACCGTCAGCAGGAGCAGGGTCGTCGCCAGGCCGGAGACGGCCACCAGGATCATCGGGCGTGGGGTCAGCACCGCGTGACGGCGGTCGGCCAGCAGCCGTGCGGGCGCCAGCCCGATCACCGGGCCGAGCAGCGTCACCACCAGCGCCAGCACCGGCAGACCCACCGCCAGGTCACCGCTGGCGCCGGCCGCCAGCGCTCGCGCCGCCACCCCCAGCGCGTACGCCACCAGCGCCCCGCCGATGCCGCAGGCGATCAGCAGCGGATTCACCGAGCCGGGCAGCTCACCCGGGGCGCCGGTGCGCTCCAGCAGGTCCCGGACCGCGCGCAGCAGCGGCACCGGGTCACCGGCGGCCCCGCGTACCGGGCCGGGCGGGTCACCCAGCCGCCGGGCGCCCACACCGAGCCGGGCCCGCAACTGCGTCCACAGGTGAGTGACCTCGCCGTCGACCCGCTCCACCATCCGGGACGCCTCGGCCACCTCCGTCTCGGCCTGCCGCACCTGCTCGGTGGCCTCGGTGACCGCCCGGTCCGCGGCGGCCACCTGCTGGTCGTACCAGGTGTGCGCCTCGGCCCGCTGGGCGGCCACCCGGGCGGTCAGCTCGGCGAGCCGGCGGATCTGCGCGCTGTACGTCTCACTGGTAACCGGTTCGTTCATCGGGACGGACCATAAGGGATGATCACCTGTCCGGTGCGGTGCACCGCCCGGTCGAAGTAGAGACCGCGCCACGGCCGGGGATACCAGTCCGGCCCTCCGCTGCCCGGATACAGCGAGGAGCCCAGCTCACCGCCCTGCACGTCGAGCGCCACCCAGGCGCCGATCTGATCCGTGCGCGCGCCCGCGCCGCCCAGGTCGGCCCGCATCCGGGCCACGCCCCGCCACCAGGCCAGCACGTGCGTACGCCGTTCCGGCCCGTCGTGCAGGATCCGGCGCAGCTGCTCCAGCCCGGTGCGCGTACCGGCCTTGCCGGCGAGCGCCGCCGCGGCCGCGTCCACCGCGTACAGCAGCAGGAAGTGCGGGGTACGCGACGCGCCCGGCGCGCCCAGCCCGTCACCTGCCTCGGCCATCAGCTCCGGCACCGTCTCCTCGTCGTACCAGGAGGCGTCCCCGGCCAGGTCCTCGTAGAGCGCGCGGGCGGCCGGGTCGGCGTCCGGGTCCAGGCAGGCGATGGAGAAGCGGGCCGCGCCGGGCGGGTACTGCCGGGCCAGCGAGCGGGCGGCGGCGTCGAGCACCGCGCACGCCTCGTCCACCCGGGTGCCCAGCACCGCCAGGTTGCGGCCCGGGGCGCGGGGCAGCCGCAGCGCCGCCGAGCGGGCCTGCACGTCGATGATCTCGCCGAGCAGCGCCACCGGGTTGCGCGGGACGCCCTGCTCCGGCGCGGTCAGCGCGCGGAAGTCCGGCGCGTCGGCCAGCTTCGGGATCGCGTCGCCGTCGAACAGCCGGGCCGGCGCGGCGTCCTGCGGGCGCATCCGCCACAGCCGGTGCTGGAGCTCGCTCCACGTCTCCCAGTCGCTGGCCGACGGGATGCGGGCCACCTCGTTCCCCTCGGCCAGGCCCGACTCGGCGTTGATGACCGCGTGGTGGCGGGGCAGCGACTGCGCCGCGTCGTTGCGCTCGGCCAGGATGCGCAGCGCCTTCGGCAGCGCGATCCGCAGCGTGAACTGGGCGACCAGCGCGGGCCGCCCCCACAGCGCCTCGATGCCGCGCACGTCCTGCGAGGCGAGCACCAGGTGGATGCCCTGCGACCGGCCCCGCCGGGCCAGGTCCTCCAGCAGGTCGGCGGCCTCCCGGGCGACCACGTCCCGGCCGGCGAGCAGCGCCTGGAACTCGTCCACCACGGCCACGATGCGTGGCCAGTGCCCGTCCGGGTCCACCGCGCGCAGCTCGGCGAGCTTGGTGACCTCGTGCTTCTTCGCCGCGTCGGCGCGGCGGCGCAGCTCCTCGGCGAGGAAGCGCAGCAGCGCCAGGCCGAACTCCCGGTCGGTGTTGACGTTGATGCCGACCAGCCGCATGTGCGGCAGCCAGCTGGGGTCGCGCCGGCCCTGCGCGAACCGGGCGAAGGACACGCCCTCCTTGAAGTCCAGCAGATAGAACTCCAGCTCGGCGGGGGAGTAGCGGGCCGCGAGCGCGCCGATCCAGGCGAAGATCAGATTGGTCTTGCCGGTGCCGGACGGGCCGCCGATCAGCGCGTGCGGCGGGTAGTCGCCGAGCGTGAGCAGCACCTGCCGCCCGTGCGGGCCCTCGCCGACCGGCGCGCTGAGCCCGTGCGACGAGTCCTCCCGCCAGTACTCGTCCGGCGGCGGGAGCAGGTCGGTGAACGGCGTCGGGGGAGGGCCGGCGGCGACCCGGGAGGCAACCGCGCGGCAGGTCTCGGTGACCAGCGCGGGCGGCGGCGGCGCGTCGAGCCGCACCGGCAGCCCGGCCACCCGGGCGTCGTCCGGCTCGACCACGATCCGGGTGACGGTCGGGTCGTCGGGCAGCTCGATGCCGCGGACCACCAGGTGCACGCCGCACGCGGCGCCGGTGCGTACCACCCGGTCGAGCTGGCCGCGCTCGTGCCGGGACAGTTCGTCACCGCCGAGCAGCACCGCCACCCGCCACGGCTCCGGGCGGCGTCCGGTGGCGGCGGCCAGGTCGCGCAGCGAGGCGTACTCACCGGCCAGCACCGTGGCGTTGATCCGGCGGATCTGCTCCACCAGGTCGTCCAGCAGCCGGCCCAGGCCACCCGGTCCGACGAAGGTGAGCAGCCCGGCGGTGCCGAGCGGGGCGAATCCGGCCAGCCCGCCGCCCAGGTGCTCCGGGTCGTAGCCGTACAGCCGCACCGCGCCCGGGTCGGCGCGGCCGACCGAGCGCAGCAGCAGCGCGGGCACCACCGCCGCCAGGCCGTCCCGGTCGCCGCCGGCCAGGTGCGCGTGCCCGGCGTCGAGCAGCGGCACGAGCGCGGGCACCGGTTCGGCGCCGTCGAGGCGTACCGTGCCGACCCGCAACGCGCCCGGTGGCTCGGACCGGCCGGCGGGGGTGGCCTGCCAGCGGTCCCAGGGCGCGGACGCCGCGCCCGGCGCCTCCCGCTGCGCCGCGGCGGCGGCCCGGCGGGCCAGCTCCGCGAGGCGGGCGGTGTGCCGGGCGTCGATCTCGGCCAGGCGCCGGTCGCGGGCCGCGCCCACCCGGGCGGGCACCGCGGCGGCGGCTTTGCGGGTACGCGCCAGCCGCTCCCGGCTCGCGGTCAGTTCCGCCTCGGCGGCGGCGAGCCGGGTACGGGTGGTGCCCAGGGCCTCGGAGAGCATCCCCCGGACCCGCGTCACCAGTTGCGTGCGGACGTCAGCCACGGGACGTCTCCCGTTCGTCGGTGTCCTTCGGCAGGTCCCGGCCGAGCCGGTCGAGCAGCACCCCGGTGAGCACGCCGGCGGTGACCGCAGGGTCGGCCGCGTGCGGCTGCTCCGCGTCGTCGTCGCGGCGCGGCGGGGGCATCCGGCACACCCGGGTCAGCAGCGTGTCCAGCACCGGCCGCGGCAGGCCGGGCAGCAGGTCACGGACCCGGGACTCCAGCGCGCCGCGCAGCCGGGGCAGGTCGTCCGCGCGGGGCGGGTGGCCGAGCAGCTCACCGGCCAGCTCGCGCAGCAGCGGCGGGGCGATCGCGGCCAGCCCCAGCCCCACGTCGGCGTGCGCGCCGCGCAGGTCGCGGTGCAGCCGGTCCCGGTCACCGGAGCGGACCCCGGCGACCACCCGGCGCAGCAGCTCCCGGGAGTCCCCGACGCGCTCGTCCGGCTCGTCGGGCGATCCCTCCCGGCCGCCGGTCAGCTCCGCCACCCGTACCGCCCACCAGCGCCGTACCGCGGGTTGCTCGCCCGGCTCGGGCGCGGCGCCCGGCGCGGGCGGCGCCTCGCCGCGCGGCGTGTCGTGCCTGGGCGGCCGCTCGCCCGGCGGGGCCGGCGGCGCGCCGTCGGGGGCCAGCCCGATCGCGGCCAGGTATGCGGTGAGCTGTTCCTGCGCCACACGCAGCGCGTAGCCGGCGGTTTCGGCGTGCTCGGTGGCCGAGGACAGCTCCGGCACCCCCATCGGGTCGGCCGACTCCTGGCGTACCCAGCGCAGCCGCTCCTGCGCCTGGCCGAGCTTCTCCAGCGCGGCGGCGAGCTGGGCGAGGGGCAGGTCCTCGGCGGCGGCGCGGACCTGGGCGCCGATGTCCTCGACGATGGACACGGCCCGGCCTCAGAGCGTCGCGACGTAGAGTTGCGCCTGCTCGACCGCGACGAGTGTCGCGGCGAGACACTCCTCCAGCTCCTGGCTGGCCTGTGTCAGCGAGGCCTGGGCCGCCTCGACCGTCTCGTGGCCGCTGCCCTCCAGCGCGCCGGCCAGGGTCTGCTGTGCCTCGGCCAGCTTCTCGCCCGCTGCCTGCACCGCTGTCTGGCCGTCACCGATCTGCTGGAGCGCGACATCGATGGCGGCCTTCAGCTCGGCGACGCTCGCCACGGAACCTCCTGGGGGCAAAAGAGATCTCCATTACAACCCATCGGAACGAGTGGGCGAGCATCCACCCTCAGGCGGTTGTCGCCCGCGTGTCCGGTTGTGGCCCTGACGTGCGCGAAGACCTCGCCGCCGGTCCCGTCGGCGAGCCCGCCGGTCCCGTTGACGGAACCGGATGATCTAGCGGCCGAGCCAGCGCGGGCCGCGTACCTCCGCGCCGAGCGCGGTCACCCGCTCGCGCAGCTCCCGGTCGGCGGTGACCACCACCCGCCGCCGCTGCGGCGCGGCGGCCACCAGCTCCACCACCGTGTCGTCGCCGGAGCCGGGCGCGGACACCACCTCGACGCCGGGCGCCGAGGTGACGTGCCGGGCCGCGCCCTCCACCACCAGCACCACCTGCACCGGCGGGGGTAGCTCCGGCGGCAGGCCCGCCTCCCCGACGGACGCCAGCGCGTCGCGCAGGCGGGCGGCCGCGCCGGCCCGGTCCCGCCACCAGCCGTCCGGGCGCGAGCCCACCACGTTCGCGCCGTCCACGACCAGCAGCGGTCTGCTCTCCATGCCCTCAGCCTGCCATCCGGTCGCGTTTGTCGCGCCGACCGCCGGGTAGCCACCGCCGACCGTGCCGCGCGTGCCGGGTACCGGTCGTGCCGACCGACTGCGGAGGACGATGATGATGGGACCGGGTGACTTCGGCAACGACCCCTGGGACGAGTTCCTGGCCCGATACTTCGGCCGGGGCGAGGGGGGACGCCGACCGGCGCACCGGGTCGACATCACCCGACTGATGACCGCCGACGCCCGGGAGATGCTCGCCGACGCGGCCCGCCGGGCCGCTCAGAAGCACAGCAACGACCTGGACACCGACCATCTGCTCTGGGCGGCGTTGCAGCGCGAGCCGCTGCGCGACCTGGTACGCCGGGCCGGCGCCGACCCGGACACGCTCGTCAACGCGCTCGGCGGGCGGGGTGAGGGCGCGCCCCGGGGCGAGGTGCCGCCGAACCTGTCGCTGACCCCGGCCGCGAAGCGGGCGCTGCTGGACGCGCACCAGCTCTCCCGCGCGATGGGCGCCAACTACATCGGTCCCGAGCACATCCTGATGGCGCTGCCGCTGAACCCCGAGTCGCCGGCCGGCCGGATGCTCGCCGCCGGCCGGATCCAGCCGGAGTCGTTGCAGGCGGCCAGCGCCGAGCGGGGCGCGGCCGGCACGCCGCGCCCGGACCGCGGCACCCCCACCCTCGACCAGTACGGGCAGGACCTCACCGAGCTGGCCCGGATGGACCAGATCGACCCGGTGATCGGCCGCGCCGACGAGATCGAGCAGGCGGTGGAGATCCTGTCCCGGCGGACCAAGAACAACCCGGTGCTGATCGGCGAGGCCGGCGTCGGCAAGACCGCGATCGTGGAAGGGCTGGCGGAACGGATCTGCGACGGCGACGTGCCGCAGACGCTGATCGGCAAGCGCGTGATCCAGCTCGACCTGTCCGGCCTGGTCGCCGGCACCCGCTACCGGGGTGACTTCGAGGAACGCCTGAAGAAGGTGATCGACGAGATCCGCGCCCACCGCGACGAGCTGATCATCTTCCTGGACGAGATCCACACGCTGGTCGGCGCGGGCGGCGCCGGCAGCGAGGGCGGGATGGACGCGTCGAACATGCTGAAGCCGGCCCTGGCCCGCGGCGAGCTGCGGGTCATCGGCGCGACCACGCTCGACGAGTACCGGCGCAGCATCGAGAAGGACGCCGCGCTGGCCCGCCGGTTCCAGCCGGTGCTGGTGCCCGAGCCGAGCGTGGAGGACACCGTGGCGATCCTGCGCGGGCTGCGCGACCGGTACGAGGCGCACCACCAGGTCCGGTTCACCGACGAGGCGCTGATCGCCGCCGGTGAGCTGTCCGACCGGTACGTCACCGACCGGTTCCTGCCGGACAAGGCGATCGACCTGATCGACCAGGCCGGCGCGCGGGTGCGGCTGCGGACGCGCACTCCCGCCGAGGACGTGCGCGAGCTGGAGCAGCAGCTCGAGGACACGCGCCGGGACAAGGAGCAGGCGGTCTCCGACGAGCAGTACGAGCGGGCCTCCGCGCTGCGCGACCGGGTCGCCGAGCTGGAGGACCAGGTGCGCCGCGCCCGCGGCGACGAGGGACCCAACCACGTGCCCGAGGTGGGGCCGACGGAGATCGCCGAGGTGGTCTCCCGGGCCACCGGCATCCCGGTCACCCAGCTCACCGAGGAGGAACGCGACCGGCTGCTGCGCCTGGAGGGGCACCTGCACGAGAAGATCATCGGCCAGGACGACGCGGTCAGCGCCGTCTCCGAGGCGGTGCGCCGCTCCCGTACCGGGCTGGCCGACCCGAACCGGCCGATGGGCAGCTTCCTGTTCCTCGGCCCGACCGGCGTCGGCAAGACCGAGCTGGCCCGCGCGCTGGCCGAGGCGCTGTTCGGCGAGGCGGACCGGATGGTCCGGGTGGACATGAGCGAGTTCCAGGAGCGGCACACGGTCAGCCGGCTGGTCGGCGCGCCGCCCGGGTACGTCGGCTACGAGGAGGCCGGCCAGCTCACCGAGGCGGTCCGCCGCCGCCCGTACGCGGTGGTGCTGCTGGACGAGATCGAGAAGGCACACCCGGACGTGTTCAACATCCTGCTCCAGGTGCTCGACGACGGCCGGCTCACCGACAGCCAGGGCCGGACGGTGAACTTCAAGAACACCGTGCTGATCATGACGAGCAACCTCGGCTCGGAGCTGATCACCGGCGCCCAGCGCACCGTCGGCTTCGCCAGCGGCGCGCCCGGCCAGCAGGAGAGCGACGAGCTGCGGGAACGGCTGATGCGCCGGCTCCAGGAGAACTTCCGCCCGGAGTTCCTCAACCGCATCGACGAGGTGATCATCTTCCAGCGGCTGGAGGCCGAGCAGCTGCGCCAGATCACCGGGCTGCTGCTGGAGGAGACCCGCCGCCGCATGCACGCCCAGGACATCCAGGTCGACTTCAGGACCGCCGGCGTGGACTGGCTCGCCGAGCACGGCTACCAGCCGGAGTTCGGCGCCCGCCCGCTGCGCCGGGTGATCCAGCGCGAGGTCGACAACCGGCTGTCCCGGATGCTGCTGGAGAACGAGATATCCCCGGGGCAGAAGGTCATTGTCGACGCCCGCGACGACCAGCTGGTATTCGACGTCACCGCCGGTGAACGCGGGCACGCGGCAGCCACCACGTCTCATCCCCGATGACCGGCGACGGTCCGTTCCCACGGGCCGGACCGCCTCGTCACCGACGGATCGAAAGGGCGGACATGACCGAACCCGAGGAGGTCCCCGACGGCGACATCGGGGCCGGTGAGCCGATCGAGGCGGCCCCGACGGCGAACCCGTCCCGGGTGCGGGTGCCGCCGGAGGGCCTGAAGCAGCACACACCGAACGAGGGCGAGCCGGCATCCGGGCCGCCGCCGGCAGAGGAGGCGTGATGGCACGCGAGGCGCGACTCGACCCCGAGGTCGAGGTGATCTGGGACGACTTCCACGCCGAGGTGAACGTGTCCTCCGAGACGCTGCGGCAGTGGCTGCTGACCCGCGGCTCGGGGGAGGAGGCGTTCGGCCCCGGCCCGGACCTCGACCTGCCCGAACCCGGCCGGCAGATCCTCGCCGTGCTGCGCAAGCGCAAGGTGGACCTCACGCCGGAGGACATCGAGGTGATGCGCGAGGCGATCACCCGGATCCGGGAGCTGACCGCGCAGCGGCCACGCCGGGGCAACGCCGACGACGAGTGGCGGCACGCCCTGCTCGACCTCGGCCACGACGTCCTGATCGAACGCTGAGCCGGTACGCCGGCGCCCGGGCGGGTCACCCACCCGGGCGCCGGCGTCTACTCCGACTCCAGGCTGGGCAGCCGCAGCCCGGCCGCGTCCGCCGCGGCCAGCAGGTCGTCCCGGGCCCGCTCCGCACGGCTGAGCAGGTTGGCGTACTCGGTGACGTCGGCCGGGTCCGGCACCTCCGGCAGCCGCCGCAGGAACGCCTCCACCTCGGCGGCGGCGGTGGTGTGCGCGGTGGCCGCCTGACGCAGCAGCTCCCGCTGGTCGGCGGCCGGATACAGATCAGTCATGTCGCCGGTGTTACCCGGGTTCAGGCGATTCGCACCCCGCCGGTGCCGTTGGGCTGCACGCCGAACTCCGGGTGCGCCAGCAACCAGCCCAGATAGTCGGGATGGTTGGCCAGCGCGTCCGTGTACGCCGCCACCGCCGCCGCCAGCACCGGGTCGGCCACCGCGGCCGCCGGCACGTCCGGGTGCCAGCCGAGCAGCAGCCGCCAGCGCAGCGGTGAACCGGCCAGCCGCCGCGTGACCAGCCCGGCGACCGGCCGGAACGTGGCCTGGCACAACGCCACCGCCTCGCCCGCGTCCACCAGCTCCAGGGCGGCCCGCACGTCCGCCTCGTACACCTTCTTGGGGGTGAAGCCGGCGCGGGCGCACGCGGCGGCGAAGCAGTCGCCGAAGCAGCCGTCGCCCGGCGCGGCCACCCACCGCTCGTGACTCAGGTCGACCAGGTCGATCTCGGCGCGACCGGCCAGCGGGTGGGTCTGCGGCAGCAGCACGCAGATCGGCTCCACCGCCACCTCCCGCCAGCTCAGCCCGAACCCCGCCGACGGCGTCGAGTCGCCGCACACCCCGGTGAGGGCGAAGTCGAGCCGGCCGCCGGCCACCATCTGCGCCAGCTCGTCCACCGACCACGAGGCGTACGTGGTGATCTGCGCGTCCGGCCGCTCGGCGGCGAGCCGGTGCACCAGCCGGCCCATGATCGGGCTGTTCACCCCGCCGAAGCGGTAGCGGCGCAGCGGGTCGCCCGCGCCGGCCATCCGGGCCGCCTCGTCCCGCAGGCCCTTCATCGCCGGCAGCAGCACCCGCGCCCGGTCCAGCACCAGTTCGCCCAGCGCGGTCGGGCGGGCGCCGCGGCGGTCCCGTTCGAACAGCGGCCCGCCCAGCGCCCGTTCGATCCGCTGAAGCTGGGCGGTCAACGCCGGCTGGGCCAGGCCGAGCGCCGAGGCGGCCTTGGTGACGCTCCCCGTCTCCGCGATCGCGCAGACCACACGCAGGTGTCGCAGCTCCAGATCCATACCGTGACGGTAGGACCACGAACCGATACGCGAAAGGGGCGATCGGCTCAGCTCTGGCGGCGGTGTTCCAGGTCACTCAGCCGGGTACGCCGTCCGGAGACCGCGTCGCGCACCTTGTCGAGCACCCCGACCGCCGGCTCGACGATCTTGTTCCAGGGCGGGGTGGCCGGCGTGCCGGGGTGCGGCCGGGTCGGCGCCGCCTCCTCCGCGATCTCCCACCGGTTGCCCAGCCGGATCAGCTCGGCGTCGCTCGCCACCTCCCGCAACGGCGTGACCAGCGCGGCGACGCGGCTGACGTGCCGGCGCACCCGCTCGGCCACGTCGGCGACCGCCGGGTCGTCCGCGCCGGACAGCTCCTTGAGCGCGGTCAGCAGCCCGGCGTCGGCCTCGATCTCCCGCTCCACCAGCTCGACGGCGTCCGGCATGGCGGCCCGGGCCGCCGGGAACAGATACTGCTCCTCGGCCGACAGGTGCCGGGACACCGCGGCGGTCAGCACGTCCAGCACGTCGCGCCGCTCGGCCGCCGTCAGCGCCGCGTCGGTGACCCGGTCGGCCAGCCCCAGCAGCGCCCGGTGCTCGGTGTCCACGAGGTCGGCCACGCTTCGCCCACCCGGCCGGTACGCGTCGTCGGCGGCGGGCGGCAGCGGCGGCAGCGGGACGGTCATGGGGCCCTCCTCGTGACGGCCGGGGTCGATGTCCCGGGCGCCTCCGCCGGTACCCGGCCGGGAGATCCACGAAACCGCGGCGCGCACCGACGGCCGCGACGACCCCGCCTGCTGATATAAGGAAGCGATGACGAGCGACGCCCTCCCCGCCCGGCCCGACGCCACCGACGAGGTCGTGGACCTCTGCCGCGACCTGCTGCGCATCGACACCACGAACACCGGCGACAACGACACCAGCGTGGGGGAGCGGCGCGCCGCCGAGTACGTGGCGGAGAAGCTCGCCGAGGCCGGCGTCGACGCCGAGATCCACGAGTCTGCCCCCGGCCGGGCGAACGTGGTCGCCCGCATCCCCGGCACCGAGCCGGGCCGCGACGCGCTGCTCGTGCACGGCCACCTCGACGTCGTGCCCGCCGACCCGGACGAGTGGTCGGTGCACCCGTTCTCCGGCGAGATCCGCGACGGCTACCTGTGGGGCCGCGGCGCGATCGACATGAAGGACTTCGACGCCATGGTCCTCGCCGTGGTCCGCGGCTGGCAGCGCGCCGGCGTCCGCCCCCGGCGCGACATCGTGCTCGCGTTCACCGCCGACGAGGAAGCCGGCAGCGACTACGGCGCGCACTTCCTCACCCAGCGGCACCGCGACCTGTTCGACGGCTGCACCGAGGCGATCGGCGAGGTCGGCGGCTTCTCCTACTCCGTGGACGAGCAGCGCCGGCTCTACCTGATCGAGACCGCCGAGAAGGGCATCGACTGGCTGCGCCTGCACGCCAAGGGCCGGCCCGGCCACGGCTCGATGATGCACGACGACAACGCGGTCACCGCGCTGGCCGAGGCGGTCGCCCGGATCGGCCGGCACCGCTTCCCGGTGGTGATGACCGACACCGTACGCGCCTTCCTGGCCGAGGTGTCCGACGTGCTCGGCATCGAGATCGACCCGGACGACCCGGAGACCGCGATCGCCAAGCTCGGCCCGATCGCCAACATCATCGGCGCGACCATCCGCAACACCGCCAACCCGACCCGGCTGGCCGCCGGCTACAAGGACAACGTCATCCCCGGCCGGGCCACCGCCACCATCGACTGCCGCAGCCTGCCCGGGCAGAGCGAGGAGCTGGAACGGCAGCTGCGCGAGCTGGTCGGGCCGGACATCGCCATCGAGTACGTCCAGCGCCAGCCGGCCCTGGAGACCACGTTCGACGGTGACCTGGTGGCGGGCATGTCGGCCGCGCTGCGCGCCGAGGACCCGGGCGCCCACCCGGTGCCGTACATGCTCTCCGGCGGCACCGACGCCAAGGCGTTCTCCCGGCTCGGCATCCGCTGCTTCGGTTTCGCGCCGCTGCGGCTGCCCGCCGACCTCAATTTCTCCGGCCTGTTCCACGGCATCGACGAGCGGGTTCCGCTGGACGGACTACAGTTCGGCGTGCGGGTTCTGGACCGCTTCCTGCGTACCTGCTGACCGCGCCCACAGCGGCGCCGTCGGCACGGAACCCTCCCCCCATCGCGAAGGGACTGCCACACATGACCGACCAGCACGGTGAGCTGGATGCCGCCCTCGAGCGGGTGATCGACGCCGCTCGCGCCCACCTGGCCGCCGTCCGGGCCGCTCAGGGCCGGATCGACGACGACGCCGTCTGGCAGGCGTACGTCGCGTTGAACAACGCCTCGTTCGCCTACGACGAGCAGCTGCTCGACGCGTTCGGCGAGGTGACGCCCTGGGACGTGGAGTCGATCGACCCGGACGAGGCCGACGAGCGCTTCGGCGCCGTGGAGGGCGGCGAGCCCACCGACCCGCACCCGCGGGTCATCTCGGTGCGGCAGCGGCGCGACTACCGGGTGCCGAGCGTCGCCGCGCTGCTGCGTGCCGCCGAGGCGGCCCGCCGCGACGGCACCCCGGAGGACGACGAGCCGGCCCCGGTGGAGGGCGTCGGCGAGGCGGTGCTGGAGCTGCTGCAGAGCGGCGACGGCTCGCTGTCCGCGCTGGACGTGCCGGAGCTGGAGCCGCTCGACGGCGTGGTCATGGTCAGCGAGGTCGGCACCCCGGTCGACCTGGAGTCGTTCGACGACGACGACCCGGTCGGGCCGTTCCAGCCGGCCGCCGACGACCGGCTGGTCGGCCGGCTCGACGAGCACCCGTTCATGGAGCTCGACGAGGAGCACGACCACGCGCACTAGGCCGTGCGCGTCCCCGGGGCGGCGCCGCGTCGCGCGGCCCCGGGGACGGGCCCGTCAGTACGACAGGCCCGGCTGCGGCTTGTTCACCAGGCGGCGCCGCAGCACCACCTGCCGCGTGCCGTCCCGGTAGAGCCGCACCCGGGCCAGCTCCCAACCAGAGAACTCGGCCTGGATCGCCAGCTGCGCCGCGGCGGTCAGCCGATCGACGTTCGAAGGCAACCGCAGCGGCGCGTATTCGTAGTCCATGCCCCTATGCTGCCCAGGTCGCGGGCCCTCCGCCACCCCCTGACGGTGACCCGGACCGCCCCGGCGCGGCTCATCCGTCGCGCTCCGGGTAGCCCACCGGCACCGCCGACACGTCGTCCAGCGCCGTGACGATCTCCTCCGGCAGCGTCATCCGCTCCACCTGCAACGCGCCGAGCAGCTGCCCGACGGTCCGGGCGCCCAGGATCGGCGCGGTCACGCCGGGCCGGTCCCGCACCCAGGCCAGCGCCACCTCCAGCGGCGACACGCCGAGCCCGCCGGCCGCGATGGCGACCGCCTCCACGATGCTGGAGCAGCGCGGCTCCAGGTAGGTGGCGACGAACCGTTCGAAGTGCGGCGACACCGCCCGCGAGTCGGCCGGGCGGCCGTTGCGGTACTTGCCGGTCAGCACGCCCCGGCCCAGCGGCGACCAGGGCAGCACGCCCAGCCCCATCCCGGCGCAGGCGGGCAGCACCTCCCGCTCCACGCCGCGCTCCAGCAGCGAGTACTCCACCTGCGCGGCGACCACCGGGGCGCGCCCCGGCCAGGCGGCCTGCCAGGCGGCGGCGCGGGCGGTCTGCCAGCCGGAGAAGTTCGACACGCCGACGTAGCGGGCCTTCCCGCTCGACACGGCATGGTCCAGGGCCGAGAGCGTCTCCTCCAGCGGCGTGTCCGGGTCGTACCCGTGCACCTGCCAGAGGTCGACGTGGTCGGTGCCGAGCCGGCGCAGCGAGGCGTCGAGCGTGCGCAGCAGGTGCCCGCGCGAGCCGTCCCGGCGGCGGCTGCCCGGCCGCAGCCCCGCCTTGGTGGCGATCAGCAGCTCGTCGCGGTCCACCAGGCTGCCCAGCAGCGAGCCGATCACCGATTCGGCGTCGCCGTCGGCGTACACGTCCGCGGTGTCCACGAGGTTGCCGCCCGCGTCGAGGAAACTCTTCAGCTGGGCGGCCGCGTCGTCGGCGTCGGTGTCGCGTCCCCAGGTCATGGTGCCGAGCGCGAGCCGCGATACCGCCAGCCCGCTTCGGCCGAGCGGTCGCTGTTGCATGCGTGAACCTTATTTCGAACCCGGCGTCACGGATATCCTCGCCGCAGTCAAGTTCCCGCGCGACATCAGACCGGTGTGACATGTTCGGGTGAGCCGGACGTCGAGGGCGCCACGCTCATTGCGTAACCTGATGCGACCTGTGGTGCGGATGGCGGGAGGATCAGTGCGACTCGGGCTCAACCTCGGATACCAAACGGCGTGGAGCACGCCGTTCGACCACCTGGCATTGGCCCAGGAGGCGGACCGGCTCGGCTACTCGGTCGTGTGGGCCGCGGAGGCGTACGGCTCGGACTCGCCGAGCATCCTGTCCTGGATCGCCGGACAGACCGAGCGGATCGACGTCGGGTCGGCGGTCATGCAGATCCCGGCCCGCTCGCCCGCCATGACCGCGATGACCGCGGCGACCATCGACACGATCTCCGGCGGCCGGTTCCGGCTCGGCCTGGGCGTGTCCGGCCCGCAGGTCTCGGAGGGCTGGCACGGCGTGCGGTTCGCCAAGCCGCTGGCCCGCACCCGGGAGTACGTGGACATCGTCAAGCTGGCGGTCGCCCGCAAGGAGGTCGCGTACGACGGCGAGCACTACACGCTGCCGCTGCCGGACGGCCCGGGCAAGGCGCTGCGGCTGGGCTTCCACCCGCCGCGCGAGCACATCCCGATCTACCTGGCCGCCGTCGGCCCGAAGAACCTGGAGCTGGCCGGCGAGATCGCCGACGGCTGGCTGGCCGTCTTCTACTCCCCGGAGTTCGCCGAGGAGCACCTCGCCTCGGTCCGGGCCGGCCGCGCCGCCGCCGGCAAGGAACTGGCCGGCTTCGACGTGGTGCCGTCCGTGCCGGTGGTGATCGGCGACGACGTCGCCACCTGCGCCGAGCTGGTCCGCTGGTACGCCGCGCTGTACGTCGGCGGCATGGGCAGCCGCAAGCAGAACTTCTACAACCAGCTCGCCACCCGGATGGGCTACGGCGACGCGGCCCGCGAGGTCCAGGACCTCTACCTGGCCAAGCGGCAGCGCGACGCGGCCGCCGCCGTACCGATGGAGTTCATCGACCGCACCTCGCTGCTCGGCCCGAAGGAGCGCATCGCCGAGCGCATGCGGGAGTACGCCGCCGCGGGCGTGACCACGCTGTCGGTGTCGCTGTTCGTGGCCGACCGGGAGAGCGGGGTGCAGACCCTGCGGACCGTCGCCGAGGCGCTGGAGCTGTCCGGAGTCGGGGAGTGACCTGGATCGAGGCCATCGTCCTGGGCCTGGTCCAGGGGCTGACCGAGTTCCTTCCGGTGTCCTCGTCCGGGCACCTGCGGATCACCTCGGAGCTGTTCTTCGGCCGGGACGCGGGCGCGTCGTTCACCGCGGTGACCCAACTCGGCACCGAGGCCGCCGTCCTGATCTACTTCGCCAAGGACATCTGGCGGATCGTCCGCACCTGGTGTCTGGGCCTGTTCGACCGCTCGGTGCGCTCCAGCCTCGACTACCGCATGGGCTGGTACGTCATCGTCGGCACCATCCCGATCGGCATCTTCGGACTGATCTTCAAGGACCAGATCCGCACCGCCGGCCGCAACCTCTGGCTGATCTCCTGCACGCTGATCATCGGCGCGGTACTGCTCGCCTTCGCCGAGTACTGGGGCCGGCAGACCCGTACGCTGGAGAACTTCCGGATGCGCGACGGCGTGGTGATGGGCTTCGCCCAGGCCGCGGCGCTCGTACCAGGCGTGTCCCGCTCCGGCGGCACGCTGACCGCGGGCCTGCTGCTCAACCTGACCCGGGAGACCGCGGCCCGCTACTCGTTCCTGCTGGCCATCCCGGCCGTGGTGATCTCCGGCGTGTTCAGCCTGCCGGACGTCTTCGAGCCGTCCGCGCCCGGCACCGCCGCGCCGAGCGTGGCGCAGATGGTGGTGGCGACGCTGATCGCGTTCGCCGTCGGGTACGCGGCCATCGCCTGGCTGCTGCGCTACGTCGCACACCACACGCTGTACGTCTTCGTGCTCTACCGGGTCGCGCTGGGCAGCCTGGTGATCTGCCTGCTGGCCACCGGCACGATCAGCGCCACCTGACGCTGTCATGCGAAAGGCCGGCACCCCGATGTTCGGGGTGCCGGCCTTTCGCTTGTCTCAGCTGTTCCAGTGCTCGGCGACCAGGTCGGCGGCCTGCTGCTCCCACTGGGCGTAGTGGTCGGGGTACGCGCTGACCTGGACGGTCTGGGCGGCCTTGGTCAGCGGCATGTCGCGCCAGCCGTCGACCTGCTTGAGGCCCTTGAGGAACGCGGTGGTGGAGTACTCGGGGTCGGTGATCTGCTCGACCGTGCCCCAGCCGCTGGAGGGGCGCTGCTGGAACAGGCCCTGCGAGTCGTGGTCGTTACGGTCACCGAGGTGGCCGAGGTTCTCCAGCTTCGACTCCTGCAGCGCGGTCGCGATCGACACGACCGCGGCACGCTCGTCCATGCCGGCCTTCTTCGTCGCCGCGATGATCGCCTTCACGTTCTTGGTCTGCTCGTCATCGAGGTCGATGCGAGACTGGGCGCCCTGCACGCCGTGCGGGATCAGCGCGGCGCTGTCGAGCTTCGCGGCCTGGGTGGTGGTGACCGCGGCGGCGTCGCGGGTGGTGGGGGTGCTGGTGTCGTGGTTGAGGGGGCCGGCGGCGAGGCCACCGGCGACGGTCAGACCGGCGATACCGAGGATGCTCTTGCGCAGGATCGTGTTCATGAGGGGGCTCCATTCGGGGGTCGACGCACCCGGGGGCGAGTGCGTGGGCACCGTCAGGCGCTCAAAAAGTCTGGGGGATCCGGCGTCTGCTCACGCGGACCGCGGACGCCGGGGGTGGCGTGCGGGGCTCGCTGGTCGCGCCGGAGGCATGTCCAACGACCGCCGGCCCGGGATCATTCCCGGACGCTGCCGCCCGCCTTCTCGGGCTGCGGGGGCGCTGCTGCGGTCGTTCACCAGGTATAACGCCCCGGCCCCGCAGGCGATTCCGCCGTGCGGGTGTCCCCGACCACCCCGAAATCAGACACCCGACGCAAACGGACACGCCCTCCCCGACGCCCCGCTCTCTCGTTCCGACGCATCCGGCCCACTCCGCCGACCGCTCCACCTGCGCACGCCCATCTCCGCCCCGCTCACGTAGCGCCCGCTTACGTCGCGCCCACGTCGCGTCCGCCAACGCCCGGGCTTCCCTGCCGCGTCGATCATGAAGTTGGCGGCACCTCGTGTCCGTTTTGTCGCCGTCAACCTCATGATCAACTGGGAGGTCGGGTCGCCGACGGCAGGGCTCGCCGGAGATCTTGGTACGGAGCGGCCCCTACAAGGGCGGGAACGTACCAAGATCTCCGGCGTGCGCCGCTACCTCAGGAGATCTTGGAAGGAAAGGGCTCTCATAGGGGCCCAAATCTTCCAAGATCTCCGGCGGAGTGCCGCGCGAGACGAACGAGCTGCGCAATGCGACGGGCGATCACGATCGACGCGGACGGGATGTGAGGGCGGGGACGGGGTGTGAGGGCGGGGAAGGTCGGCGTCGTGGCGGGACGATCAACGTCGGGGCGTACCGCCTAGGGTGGTCTGCGTGGCGACCCTTCTGCTTCTGCGACACGGCCGGACCACCGCGAACGCCGACGGCGGCCTGGCCGGGCGGCAACCGGTCGAGCTGGACGACACCGGCCGGGCGCAGGCGACGGCGGTGGGCGCACGCCTCGCCGGGCTGCCGCTCGCGGCGGTGGTGACCAGCCCGCTGATCCGCTGCCGGCAGACCCTCGAACTGGCCCTGCCGGACGCCGAGCCCGTGGTGGACGACGGGCTGATCGAGTGCGGGTACGGCGACTGGGAGGGGCAGGCGCTGAAGAAGCTGGCGAAGGAGCCGCTCTGGCCGGTGGTGCAGCAGCACCCGAGCGCCGCCGAGTTCCCGCACGGGGAGTCGATGGCGGCGATGTCCGCGCGCGCGGTGGCGGCGGTACGGGCGTGGGACGCGCGGGTCACCGCCGAGCACGGACCGGAGGCGGTCTGGCTCGCGTGCAGCCACGGCGACGTGATCAAGGCGATCGTGGCGGACGCGCTCGGCGTACACCTTGATCTTTTTCAGCGGATCGTGGCCGACCCGGCGTCGGTGACCGCGATCCGCTACACGCCGCTGCGGCCGTTCCTGGTCCGGCTCAACGACACCGGCGGCGACCTGTCGGCGCTGGTCCCGCCGCCGCGCAAGCGGCGCCGGCGCGCGGCGCGGCCGGCCGAGTCGGACGCGGCGGTCGGCGGGGGCGCGGGCGCGGCCGGATAGCCGGCCCGGCGCGGCGCGTTCGCTCTGGGCGGATTCGGCGTCGGTGGGCTGCGCGGCACTTCCACGCGCCGGATAGGGTCGTGGGTATGACGCACCAGGTGCACGCCTTCGAGCCGCCGGAGCGGTTCGTCGCCGGTACGGTCGGCCCGCCGGGGGAGCGCACGTTCTTCCTCCAGGCGCGCGGCGGCGGCCGGCTGGTCAGCGTGTCGCTGGAGAAGGTCCAGGTGTCGTTGCTCGCCGAGAAGCTCGAGGAGCTGCTCGCCGAGGCGCAGCGCCGCTTCGGCGTGCAGCTGCCGGAGGCCGCGCCGCCGACGGGCGGCGACAACGAGCCGCTCGACACCCCGGTGGACGAGGAGTTCCGCGTCGGCACGCTGGGCCTGGCCTTCGACGTGGACACCGCGACAGTGGTGATCGAGGCGATCGCCGTGGGCGAGGCGGAGGTCGAGGTCGAGCTGGGCGACGCGGACGACGACGCCGACGAGGAACCGGACGAGCCGGACGACGACCTCGACCGGCTCCGGGTCCGGCTGACCCCGGAGGCGACCCGCGAGTTCATCGAGCGGGCCAAGCGCGTCGTCAACGCCGGCCGTCCCCCCTGCCCGCTGTGCGGGCAGCCGCTGGACCCGGCCGGTCACCTCTGCCCCCGGAACAACGGCTATCACCGGTGACGTCGTCGGAACTGCAGCCCCGACAGGACGGCGCCGAGGCGCTGCGGCTGCTCACCGACGGTGAGCTGACCCTGGAGGGGCGGCTTGTCGACGCCTCCAACGCCACGCTGCGCGCCGTCGTCGCGCTCGGCGACGTCACCGCCCACTGTGTCTACAAGCCGGTACGCGGTGAGCGCCCGCTGTGGGACTTCCCGGACGGCACGCTCGCCGGCCGCGAGGTGGCCGCCTACCTGGTGTCCCGGGCCACCGGCTGGGACCTGGTGCCCCCCACGGTGCTGCGGGACGGCCCGTTCGGTCCCGGCTCGTGCCAGCTCTGGATCGACGAGCCGGACGACGCCGAGCCGCTCGTCGGGTTCGTGCCGGCGCGGGAGATCCCGCCGCGCTGGTTCCCGATGGCCGCGGCCCGCGACGACGACGGCGCCGCGTACGCGCTGGCGCACGCCGACGACCCCCGCCTGGCCCGGCTCGCCGTGCTCGACGCGGTGATCAACAACGCCGACCGCAAGGGCGGTCACGTGCTCGTCGGCCCGGACGACCGGATCTACGGCGTCGACCACGGCGTGAGCTTCCACGTCGAGGAGAAGCTGCGTACGGTGCTGTGGGGCTGGGCCGGCCGCGAGCTGCCGCCGGACGCGGTGGAGATGCTCGACGGCCTGGCCGGTCAGCTTCGCGGCCCGCTCGGCGAGGAGCTCGCCGAGCACCTGACGATCGGCGAGACGGCGGCGCTGGCGGCCCGCGTCGAGCGGCTGCGCGACACCGGCCGGTTCCCGCTGCCCCCCGAGGAGTGGCCGGCGATGCCCTGGCCGCCGATGTGAGCCGCTGTCGCGTTGATCACCCGTAGGGCGGCACCCGAGCGTCTGACGGATCGTTAGGCTGGCGGTCATGGAGTCTTGGGCGGGACACGAGGTGCCGCGGCTGCCCGGCGAGGGCGTGCCGCTGCGGTTGTACGACTCGGCGCGGCAGGGCGCCCATCCCAGCCGGCCCGAGGGCGCGGCCTCGATGTACGTCTGCGGCATCACCCCGTACGACGCCACGCACCTGGGGCACGCCGCCACCATGATCGCGTTCGATCTGGTGCAGCGGATGTGGCGCGACGCCGGCCTCGACGTGCGGTACGTGCAGAACGTCACCGACATCGACGACCCGCTGCTGGAACGCGCCGAGCGCGACGGCGAGGACTGGAAGGTCCTGGCCATGCGGGAGACCGCGCTGTTCCGCGAGGACATGGAGGCGCTGCGGATGATCCCGCCGGCGCACTACGTCGGCGCCGTCGAGTCGATCCCGGAGATCGCCGAGAAGGTGCTGGTGCTGCTCAAGGACGGCGCGGCGTACCGGCTCGACGACGGCACCGGCGACGTCTACTTCGACATCTCCGCCGCCCCGCGCTTCGGCTACGAGTCGAACCTGTCCCGCGAGGAGATGCTCGAACTGTTCGCCGAGCGCGGCGGCGACCCGGAGCGCGCCGGCAAGCGCGACCCGCTCGACCCGCTGCTGTGGCGCGGCGCCCGCGAGGGCGAGCCGTCCTGGCCCGGCGGCGAACTCGGCGCGGGCCGCCCCGGCTGGCACATCGAGTGCACGGTCATCGCGTTGAACCTGCTCGGCGACCGGATCGACGTGCAGGGCGGCGGCAACGACCTGATCTTCCCGCACCACGAGTGCTCCGCCGCGCACGCCGAGCGGCTCACCGGCGAGGCGCCGTTCGCCGACCACTACGTACACGCCGGCATGATCGGCCTGGACGGCGAGAAGATGTCGAAGTCCCAGGGCAACCTGGTCTTCGTGTCCCGGCTGCGGGCCGACAAGGTCGACCCGATGGCGGTGCGGCTGGCGCTGATGAGCGGCCACTACCGCACCGACCGCTCCTGGACCGAGGATCTGCTCACCGAGGCGCGGGAGCGGCTGGGCCGCTGGCGGCGGGCCGCCGCCGCGCCGGCCGGGCCGTCGGGGGCGGCGTTGCTGGCCGAGGTACGCGAGCGCCTGGCCGACGATCTGGACACGCCGGGCGCTCTGGCGGCGGCTGACCGTTGGGCCGACGGAGCGTTGAACGGCGTCACGGACGACCCGGAAGCCCCGGCGCTGTTCACCGACACGGTCGACGCGCTCCTGGGCATCGCCCTGTAGCCGTTCCACCCGGCCGCCCGCGCACCCGTCCCTCGCTCACCCGTCCCCGCCCCCGCGCCGCGCCTCGTCCTCGCGCCGCTCCCGCCTCGCCTCGCTCCCGCCTCGCCTCGCCTCGCCGATCTTGCACTTGCGGCCGGCCTTCTCGCCGTTTCGCCCCAGTTTGCGGGGTTCGAAACCGCAAGATCGCGTCGCTCGGCGGGCGGGTGGAACGTGACGGGTGTCTCGAGGGCGGTTTGACACCCACGGTGTTCCACCCGGCACGACCCGACCCGGGGGGCTCCGCCCGGGCGTGGCCGTTCCGGGAGCATGTGTGCGCCGGCCCCGCCGGCACGCCTCGGCGATCTTGCACTCGCGGCCCCTGGAGCGTCGGAAATGCGCCGTCTGCCGGGGCGGAAAGTGCAAGATCGCCGGGGCGGGGGCAAAGCGGTCAGCCCAGGACCAGGCCGGGGTCGGGGTCGGGGTCCTGGTCGGGAGCCGGGGCGGGGATCCTGTACTCCTCGGTGAGCGTGGTCATCGGGCCGGGCCAGGTCGCCTGCGCGACCTCGATCGGCTTGCGTCGCTCGTCGTACGCCACGTGCAGCAGGTGCAGCACCGGCGTGTCCGGGCGGATCTGGAGGATCTCCGCCTCCTCCCGGCTGGGCTGGCGTGCGCTGATCGTGTCGGTGGCGGTGAGGTACCGCCGGCCGGTGACCTCCTCGACCTCCTGGTAGAGCGGCCGGCCGAACGCCTCGGCCCGCTCCAGTGACGTGCCGGCGGTGTCGGCGGGCAGGAACCAGGACGCGCCGACCTCGACCGGGGAGTCGTCGGTGCGTACCAGGTGCCGGCGGCAGAGCAGTTCGGTGCCGTCGGCGACGCCGAACGCGTCGGCCACCTCGGCCGGGGCGGGGGAGCGGCCGACCGAGACGAGTTGCTGGCGGTACCGGGCGGCCAGGTCGGTGTGGTAGCCGCGGAAGCCGCCGTACCGGCCCCGGGACAGGCGGTTGAGGCGGCGCCGGGTGCCCCGGACGTACGTACCGGAGCCGGGTTTCGTGATCAGGATGCCCTCGACCCGCAGCTGGTCGACGGCGCGCTGCACGGTCTGCTTCGCCACGCCGAACATCTCGGCGATGGCCGGGATGGACGGCAGCCGCTCGCCGGGACCCCAGTCGCCGCGGCGCACCTGGGCCTTGAGCTGCGCGGCGATCTGCCGGTGCGGGAACTCGGCCGCGCCGGGGTTGATCTGCATCCGGGCCTCCTCAGAACAGCTAGGTTCCTAGGATGCCCTAGAGGGTGTGACCGCGCCACCCCGGACACGCAGAAGCCGGGCCCCGGCAAGGGGACCCGGCTTCGACGGAAAACGGCTACCAGGAACCCGCTGTCGGCCCGGCGGAACCGCCGCGGCGACGCAGGTACTTCTCGAACTCCTGGGCGATCTCGTCCCCGGTCAACGGGGTGATGCCGGCGTCGCCGACCCGTTCCTCCAGCTCACGCACGTACTCGCCGAGTTCCGCGTCCTGCTCGGCGGCGCTGCGCACCCGCTGCTCCCACTCGGCGGCCTCCTCGGCCAGGTCGGCCATCGGCACCGGCAGGTCGAGCACCTCCTCGACCCGGTGCAGCAGCGCCAGCGTGGCCTTCGGGCAGGGCGGGTTGTTGGCGTAGTGCGGCACGTGCACCCAGAACGACACCGCGTCGACCTCGGCGCGGGTGCAGGCGTCGTGCAGCACGCCGACGATGCCGGTCGGCCCGTCGTACCGGGTGGGGGTGAGCTGGTAGCGCTTGGCGGCGTCGGCGTCCGACGCGCTGCCGCTGATCGGCAGCGGCCGGGTGTACGGCACGTCTGCCAGCAGCGCGCCGAGCAGCACCACCCGCTCGACCTCCAGGCTGTGGCAGATCTCCAGCACCTGCTCGCAGAACGTCCGCCAGCGCATGCTCGGCTCGATGCCCCGGATCAGCACCACGTCCCGCTCGGTGCCCTCCGGGCTGGCCACCATGAACCGCGTGGTGGGCCACTCGACGCGCCGGGTCTCCCCGTCAGCCATGGTGATCGTCGGACGGCTGACCTGGAAGTCGTAGAAGTCCTCCGGGTCCAGCTCCGTCACCTGCCGGGCCTGCCAGACCTGCTCCAGGTGTTCCACGGCGGCGGTGGAGGCGTCGGCGGCGTCGTTCCAGCCCTCGAAGGCCGCGATGGCGACCGGCGAGCGCAGTACCGGCAGCCCGTCGAACTCGGTCACGCCGTCACCTCACCCTGCTCGTCGGGCGCGGCGTCGCCCCGTCGCACTGTCGCACCCCTGTTGTCCTTCACGTCCGCCAGCCTACGTGCCGCCGACGGGGCCGGCCCGTCGGCCGCGCCGGTCGCCGAGGGTGACCACCCGGGCGAACCGGCGCAAAGGCGTACGCCGGTCGGCCGGGCAGTATGTGGGAAGGCCCGGTTCGGGTGAGTCTGGCGTACTCGGGCGCACTAACCTGGGCCATGTGCCTATTTCGTTGCGTGACCTGCTGGCCGATCGGATCCTGATCGCGGACGGCGCGATGGGGACGATGCTCCAGGCCGCCGATCTCACCCTTGACGACTTCGACGGCCTCGAAGGCTGCAACGAGATCCTCAACGTGACCCGGCCGGACGTGGTCCGCGGCGTGCACGACGCCTATCTGGCCGCCGGCGCGGACTGCGTGGAGACCAACACGTTCGGCGCGAACCTGCCCAACCTCGCCGAGTACGGCATCCCTGGCCGCATCCGGGAGCTGTCCGAGGCGGGCGCGCGGATCGCGCGGGAGGCCGCCGACGAGTACGCGACGCCGGAGCACCCCCGGTTCGTGCTCGGCTCGATGGGTCCGGGCACCAAGCTGCCCACGCTCGGGCACGCGAGCTACGCCTCGCTGCGTGACGCGTACCAGGAGAACGCCGCCGGCCTGATCGCCGGCGGGGCGGACGCGCTGATCATCGAGACCTGCCAGGACCTGCTCCAGGTCAAGGCGGCGGTGGTCGGGTCGAAGCGGGCCCGCGCCGAGGCGGGCCGGGACGTGCCGATCATCTGTCAGGTGGCGGTGGAGACCACCGGCACGATGCTGCTGGGCAGCGAGATCGGCGCGGCGCTGACCGCGATCGAGCCGCTCGGCGTCGACCTGATCGGGCTGAACTGCTCGACCGGCCCGGCGGAGATGGGCGAGCACCTGCGCTACCTGGCGCAGCACTCGCGTATCCCGATCTCGGTGATGCCGAACGCGGGCCTGCCGGTGCTCACGGCCGACGGGGCGTACTTCCCGCTCAGCCCGGACGAGCTGGCCGACGCGCTGGAGCGGTTCGTCACCGACTACGGCGTGGGCCTGATCGGCGGCTGCTGCGGCACCACCCCGGAGCACATCCGGGTGCTGGTGGAGCGGCTGGGCGGGCGGGCGCCGGTGGCGCGGGAGCCGAAGCCGGAGGCCGGCGTCTCCTCGATCTACCACCACGTGCCGTTCGCCCAGGACGCCAGCATCCTGATGGTGGGGGAGCGGACCAACGCCAACGGCTCGAAGGCGTTCCGCGAGTCCATGCTCGCCGGGGACTGGCAGGCCTGCGTGGAGGTCGCCCGCAGCCAGGCCCGGGACGGCTCGCACCTGCTCGACCTCTGCGTCGACTACGTGGGCCGCGACGGCACGCAGGACATGCGGGAGCTGGCCGGCCGGTTCGCCACCGCGTCGACGCTGCCGATCGTGCTGGACTCCACCGAGCCGGCGGTGATCGAGGCCGGCCTGGAGATGCTCGGCGGCCGGTGCGTGGTCAACTCGGTCAACTTCGAGGACGGCGACGGCCCCGACTCCCGCTACGCGCGGGTCATGCCGGTGGTCAAGGAGCACGGCGCCGCCGTCGTGGCGCTGCTCATCGACGAGGAGGGCCAGGCCCGCACCCGCGAGTGGAAGGTACGGGTGGCCTCCCGGCTGATCGACGACCTGACCGGCCGGTGGGGGATGCGCCGGGAGGACATCCTCATCGACGCGCTGACGTTCCCGATCGCCACCGGGCAGGAGGAGACCCGCCGCGACGGCATTGAGACGATCGAGGCGATCCGGGAGATCGCGGCCCGCTATCCGGGCGTCAACTTCACCGCCGGCATCTCCAACGTGTCGTTCGGCCTCAACCCGGCGGCCCGGCAGGTGCTCAACTCGGTGTTCCTGCACGAGTGCGCCCAGGCCGGGCTGACCTCGGCGATCGTGCACGCCAGCAAGATCCTGCCGATGTCGCGGATCCCGGACGAGCAGCGCGAGGTGGCGCTCGACCTGGTGTACGACCGGCGCCGCGAGGGATACGACCCGGTGCAGCGGTTCATCGAGGCGTTCGAGGGCGTGGACGCGGCGTCGGCGCGCGCCACCCGGGCCGAGGAACTGGCCGCGCTGCCGCTGGACGAGCGGCTCAAGCGGCGGATCATCGACGGTGAGCGCAACGGCCTGGAGGCCGACCTGGACACGGCGATGGCGCAGGGGCGTACGCCGCTGTCCATCATCAACGACCTGCTGCTGGACGGCATGAAGGTGGTCGGCGAGCTGTTCGGCTCCGGCCAGATGCAGTTGCCGTTCGTGCTCCAGTCCGCCGAGGTGATGAAGACCGCGGTGGCGTACCTGGAGCCGCACATGGAGAAGACCGACGACGACGGCAAGGGCCGGATCGTGCTCGCCACGGTGAAGGGCGACGTGCACGACATCGGCAAGAACCTGGTCGACATCATCCTGTCCAACAACGGCTACGACGTGGTCAACATCGGCATCAAGCAGCCGATCAACGCGATCCTCGACGCGGCCGAGGAACACCGCGCCGACGCGATCGGCATGTCCGGCCTGCTGGTCAAGAGCACCGTCATCATGAAGGAGAACCTGGCCGAGATGGCCTCCCGCGGCGTGGCCGAGCGCTGGCCGGTGCTGCTCGGCGGTGCGGCGCTGACCCGCGCGTACGTGGAGGACGACCTGCGGTCGATCTACCCGGGTCAGGTGCACTACGCCCGCGACGCGTTCGAAGGGCTGTCCCTGATGGACCGCGTGATGGCGGCCAAGCGCGGCGGCGCGCCGGTGATCGACCCGGAGCGCGAGGCGGCGCTGGCGGCCCGCCGGGAGCGCCGCGAGCGGCAGCGCGCGCAGGTGCGCGAGGCCCTGCCCGAACTGGACGACGCCTCGGTCCGCTCCGACGTGGCGGTGGACGTTGCCGTGCCGAAGCCGCCGTTCTTCGGCACCCGCGTCGTCAAGGGCGTGCCGCTGGCCGACTACGCGGCGCTGCTGGACGAGCGGGCCACGTTCCTGGGCCAGTGGGGGCTGCGCGGCGCCCGCGGCGGCAAGGGCCCGTCGTACGAGGAACTGGTCGAGACCGAGGGCCGGCCCCGGCTGCGGTACTGGCTGGACCGCCTGATCTCCGACCAGGTGCTGGAGGCGGCCGTGGTGTACGGCTACTTCCCGGCGTACTCCGAGGGCAACGACCTGGTGGTGCTGGACGAGAACGGGCACAGCGAGCGGGCCCGGTTCTCCTTCCCCCGGCAGCGGCAGGAGCGGCGGCTGTGCCTGGCCGACTTCTTCCGGCCCAAGGGCGACCAGCTCGACGTGGTGGCGTTGCAGCTGGTCACCGTCGGGCAGCCGATCAGCGAGTACACGGCGAAGATGTTCGCCGGCAACGAGTACCGCGACTACCTGGAGGTGCACGGCCTGTCGGTGCAGCTCACCGAGGCACTGGCCGAGTACTGGCACCGGCGGATCCGCGCCGAACTGGTGCTGCCCGGCGGCGGCACCGTGGCCGACGACGACCCGGCCGACCTGGCGGGTCTGCTACGCACCGACTACCGGGGCTGCCGGTACGCGTTCGGCTACCCGGCCTGCCCGGACCTGGAGGACCGGGCGAAGATCGTGGAGCTGCTGGGCGCGGAGCGGATCGGGGTGCAGTTGTCCGAGGAGTTCCAGTTGGTGCCGGAGCAGGCCACCGACGCGATCGTGGTGCACCACCCGGAGGCGAACTACTTCAACGCCAAGTGATCGCCGTAGGCGCTCTGACCTCCGGTGGAGCGCCTACGGCAAGCTCCAGCCGTTAGAGGTGGACCAACGGTGCCGAACCGTGACCATGCAGCCTCGAACCGGCGGAACAACGCCGCCCTTACTCATGTGGTCGGTGTGCCGTCACGTGTCGTAGAGGCCGTCCCACGGCTCGTGGAACCCTAGGCGATCCGGATACAGCTCGACCCAGTCGACGTGGCTGCCGTCGCCCGCCCGGTCGCCGGACTCGTCGACCAGACCGAACACGACGCCGTCCTGACGGGTCTGGAACAGTCGTACGGCGATGTCGCCGTACGACCTGCCGGGCAGGCTCGCGAGCAGCCCGTCGAGTGCCTCGCTCAGCGCGCCTCGATGCGGAACCCGCTTGATGGTCGAGTTCCGGTACGTCCCGTCGTGGTCGAACAGGTGCACGTACGCGTGGTGGTCCCACGCCGAGGCGAGGAACAGCCCTTCGTCGTAGCGGCCGATCGTGTCCGTCCGGTGGCCGGGCTCGTGCGCGATGGGAATCAGCCGGGGTACGGGCATCCGGTCACCGTAGCGGACGAGCGCGGGGCGCCCGCCGTGGCGGCGGACGCCCCGAAGCGTCGACGTGCCGGTCAGCCGATCAGCGTGACCGAGTAGTCGTACGTCGTCCCGGTCACCGAGTACGTGGCGGTCTGCCCGTTCTCGCAGTACGACACGAAGCTGCTCGGGGTCCGCGTCGCGCCGGCCACCGCGTCGACCACCGGGCGGACGTCGGCGCCGACCGGCAGCGCGGTGGTGGTGAGATCGATCGTCCGCGACTGGTTGATCGGGTAGTTGTCGGTGTTCGCCGTCTCCAGGCCGTTGCTCGCCTGAACGCTGAAGGACATCACGAAGGCGGCGTTGTTCACCACGGCGATGCGCTGAACGCAGGGTTCGGCCTGCGCGCTGGCCGCGGAGGCCCCAGCCAGTGTCGATGCACCGGCGGCGAGCGTCCCGGCGAGTGCGGCTCCGACGAGCCTGGCGCGGAAGGTCATGGTGTCACCTCTCGGTCGAACGTGGCGCCGGGCGCCGACTGGCGGCGCCCGGCGTTCGGTCCATATCGGAGTGCCCGCACGTCTTCGATCGAACCCTGCGAATCGAGAGTGTTTTGTGGCCCGGCCCACTCACCGGGAGCGGAGTGTCAGTCGGTCCTCGCGCCCAGGCTTCGCGTCAGGGCGGGGATCATCACCGCGGCCGCGAGCAGGTGCAGAGCGACCAGCGTGACGCTCGTCGTGGCGGCGGCCCCGACGAGGAACGGCGGCGCCAGCGACAGCGCGGTCAGCGCCACCGCCGTCCACACGAACCGCGACGCGGGACGCGCGCTGAACCGCAGCAGTACGGCGGCGATGACGACCCCGACGAGGGAGAAGAATCCGGTCACCACGGTGAAGCCGCCGAGCGGGATGGCCTCGTCACCGCCGTCCGGGATCGCGAAGTCGACGCCGGCGGCCCGCGCGAGCGCCGCGCCGAGCGTGGTTGCAGTCATCGCGACGAGTGTGGCGACGACGCCGGTGACGGCGAGCCGCCGGAAGCCGTGCGAACGGCGAGAGCCCACGCCGGTGTCGGTGCTGCTGATCATGTCGCTCCTCCAGAAGTCGGGGGTCAGGACTCGTACCGTCGCGGTGCGGCGGCCGGGGTTGCGCAGCGCGCGTGCGCCGGTGTCGCGCAGCCAGAAACCGGCGTCGCGGCGCAGGACCGGCCCGGGGGCGCCGTCGCGTAGCTCCAGCTGCACCCGTCCGCGCGTGACCACGCCGTACGCGGAATGCCATTGGGCCGCGACCACCGCGACGCGCGCGCCGCCGGGCAGCGCGAGCGTCCGCACCGGCACTACGGGGTACGGTCGGCCGGCAGGCGCTCGGGCAGCCCGAGGCGCGGGAACTGGTCGGCGTGGAACGTGACGATCTCGGTGATCGCCCCGCCGGTGACGCGCAGGGCGTCGACGGTGAGCGGCAGGTACGCGCCGTCGCTCTCCTGCCACAGGTAGAACGCGACGGCGGGCTGCCGGTTCACGGCGGTGGGCACGGCCCGCATGCTGCCCAGGCTCTCGAAGCCGTCCGCGACCCAGTCGGCGACCACCGCGTCCCGGCCGATCTGCAGCCCCGGGGTGGGGGGCATCGAGCAGCGCACGTCGTCGCGCAGCATGGCGGCGAGAGCGGCGACGTCCTTGGCGACGGCGGCGTCGGTGAAGCGGCGTACCAGCTCGCGGGTGCGGGTGTCGGTCTCGTCGCCGGTCCAGTCCTGCCGCTGCGCGGGCAGGTGTTCCCGCATGCCGGCGCGGGCGCGCTGCAACGCGCTGTTCACCGAGTTGACCGAGTCGCCGAGCAGCTCCGCGACGTCCTTGGCCGGCCAGCCGAGCACGTCGCGCAGGATCAGCACGGCACGCGGGCGTGGCGCGAGGTGCTGCACCGCGACCAGGTACGCCAGCTCGATCGTCTCCCGCGCCACCGCGACGGCTTCCGGCTCGTCCGCGCCGGCCGCGGGCAGCTCGTCGAGCAGCCGGTCCGGGTAGGGCTGCAGCCACCGCACCTCGCCGCCGGTCGCGGGCTCGGGCCGGCACTTGGCCAGCAGGTCCAGGCAGGCGTTCGTGGCGATGCGGTACAGCCAGGCCCGGAACGTGGAGCGTCCGGCGAACGTCTCGCGCCGTCGCCAGGCGCGCAGGAACGTCTCCTGGACGGTGTCCTCGGCGTCCTCGAACGATCCGAGCATCCGGTAGCAGTGCACGTGCAGCTCCCGCCGGTGCCGCTGCGCCAGCCCGGCGAACGCCGGCTCGTCGACCTCACCCAGATCGCGTACGCCCAGCTCCGCCCGCCGTGGCTCCGCACCCATCACGTCATCCTCCCGCCTCGTCGTGGTCTGTCGCAGGTGTGACGGGTACGGGCGGGAAAACTCATCACCGCGCCGTCAGCTCGTGCGCGGCGCGTACATGATGATCGCGACGCCGACCAGGCAGATGGCCGCGCCGGCGAGGTCGTAGCGGTCGGGCCGGAACTTGTCGACGACCATGCCCCAGGCGAGCGACCCGGCGACGAACACGCCGCCGTAGGCGGCGAGGATGCGGCCGAAGTTCGGGTCCGGCTGGAACGTGGCGACGAATCCGTAGGCGCCGAGCGCGATCACCCCGGCGGCGACCCAGAGCAGGCCGCGGTTCTCCCGCCAGCCCTGCCACACCAGCCAGGCGCCGCCGATCTCGGCGAGCGCGGCGAGCAGGAACAGCAGGATGGACCGGACGACAGTCATGCGTCAGACCGTAGCCGGGCGCGAGGGTCGCGACGCCCGGCGCGGCGACACCTGCGGCCCGCCCGGTCCGCAGGCGTGATCACCGGCCGCCACCTGCGGCGACGTCGGGAATACGGCTGTGCTCGGCGGCCCGGCGGACTACCGTCACCGGAGTACGGGCCGACGCCGGACCAGGCGGCGCGTCCACGCCCCCGCCGTCGGCGTTGACGTGGCGGAAACGCCCGAGGGCGAGCATGGGTACGACGAAAGGGGCGGACATGACCGACGAGGTGACGTCGCAGGTCCCGCCGGACCCGGCTCCCGTGCTGAGCGCGCCCGCCGGCACCGGGCCGGTCGGACCGCCGAGCAGCCTGGACCTGTGGGCGCGTGCCCAGGTGCTGCACCGCTGCTTCGGCGACGACGACGGCGAACCGCACATCATGCGCGGCCTGGACTGACCACGCCGCTCAGCGCACCGTCACGCCGGCCCGCGCCAGCGTCTCCCACCAGGACGCGAGGTCCGGCACCGGCTCGGCGCGGGCGGTGAGCTCGTCCAGCCGCCGCAGTTGTTCCCTGCTCGGTGGCGGTGAGACGGTGGCGCCCACGCCGACCAGGGCGTACCGGTGGCCGCCGACGGTGAGCAGCATCGTGCCGAAGATCGTTCCCCGGGCCTCGACCTGCCCGACGGGCGCGGCGAACACCTCCGCGCCGCGCCGGTCGCCGGCCCGCAGCCAGCCCTCGTCGAGGGTCATCAGCACCGGCACGCACCGCAGGCCGTTCCAGAGGCTACGTCGCCAGTAGACAATTCCGGCGTACGACGGGTGCGGCTCCATCCCGGCGACGGTACCCGGGCCGATCCAGCGTGACCGGCGCGGGCGCCCGGGACGCCGTCGCCTGGTGAACGTTTCCCGGCGGCCGTGCGTGTGAGCCGGTGAGCATCACCGGCGTCCGCCGGGGGTACTGCTGCGGGACACGGGTACGAAAACCGGGAGGTCATGGTGGGGGACAGGGCGGGACGTCAGGGGCGCGGGCCGATCGCCGGGCTGGTGGTGGCCGCGCTGGTCGCGGCCGGCTGCATGGCCGGCGGCGTCGACCAGGGCGAGCCGCAGCAGCCCGCACCCCGCAGCAGCGGGCAGCCCGAGTCGCAGACCACCCGGGCGGACGGCACCACCAGCGTCGCCGAGTTCAAGCAGGACATCGAGGACGCGGTCCGGCTGGCCGAACGCTACTGGGCGCAGCAGTTCCGCGCCTCCGGTCAGCGGTTCACCCCGATCCGGCGGGTGGTGCCCTACAGCCGGGAGGGCGAGGTTGCCTGCGCCGGGCAGGCGCTGCCGCGCAACAACGCGGTGTACTGCTCCGCCGGCGACTTCATCGCCTACGACGTGAACTGGTCGGTGGCGGCGTTCCGGCAGATCGGCGACGCGTTCCTGTTCTACCTGCTCGGCCACGAGTACGCCCACGGCATGCAGGTGCGGCTGGGCATCCGCTACAACTTCACCATCCAGCAGGAGCTGCAGGCCGACTGCATGGCCGGGGCGTACCTCGGGGACAGCGTGCGCGCCGGGGTGCTGGAGCTGGAGGACGGCGACCTGGAGGAGTTCCGGGAAGGGCTGCTGGCGGTCGGCGACGACCCCGACCAGCCGTGGTTCGCCGAGGGCTCGCACGGCACCGCCGAGCAGCGCAGCGATTCGTTCTTCCGGGGATACGAGAAGTCGCTGGGCGCGTGCGGTCTCGGGTGATGCCGCGGGTCACCAGGGGCGGGGACGGTGACGGGCGGGCCCGGCGCGGCTGGCAGGATCGGCGGGGTACCCGTATCGAAGGAGGCCCCCGCTGAGCAGCAAGCACCCCGCCGCCGTGCTCTTCGACATGGACGGCACGCTGGTCGACAGCGAGAAGCTGTGGGACGTCGCGTTGCAGGAACTGGCCGCCGTGTACGGCGGTGTCCTGTCCGACGACGCCCGCCGCGCGATCGTCGGCACCGGGATGGCCGACGCCATGCGGATCGTGCACGACGACCTGGGCCAGCCGGAGCGGGACGTGCAGGAAAGCGCCGACTGGATCAGCGCCCGGATCCTGGAGCTGTTCCGCACCGGGCTGCGCTGGCGTCCGGGCGCGCTGGCGCTGCTGCGGGCGGTACGGGACGCCGGCATCCCCACCGCGCTGGTCACCTCCAGCGGCCGGTCCCTGGTCGAGGTGGCCCTGGACACGCTGGGCCGGGACAGCTTCGACGCGGTGGTCTGCGGCGACGAGGTGGACGCGGCCAAGCCGCACCCGGAGCCGTACCTGACCGCCGCGCGTCTGCTGGGCGTACCGGTCGAGCGGTGCGTGGCGATCGAGGACTCACCGACCGGCGTGGCGAGCGCGCTGGCAGCCGGTGCGGCGGTGCTGGCCGTTCCGGCCGAGGTGCCGCTGGCGCCCGCCGACGGGGTACACCAGATGGAGAGCCTGCTCGGGGCGGACCTGGAGCTGCTCGCGGCGCTGCTCAACCGTTAGGAAGGGCCCCTTCTTATGCACGAGGCGTTAAGAAGGGGCCCTTCCTTTCACGTCAGTCGTGGGCGATGGCGCCCAGGACGTTGATCCGCGCGGCGCGGATCGCCGGCAGCACCGCGGCGACCACGCCGATGATCGCGGCCAGGATCAGGAACGTCACCATCTGACCCCACGGCAGGATCAGGTCGGTGATGCCCTCGTCCTTGAGCGCCTCCACCACCGCCGCGCCGAGACCGGTGCCGACCACCACGCCGAGCAGCGCGCCGAAGATGGAGATCACCACCGCCTCGACCGTGATCATGCGCATGGTCTGGGCGCGGCGCAGGCCGATCGCCCGCAGCAGACCCAGCTCCCGGGTGCGTTCCAGCACCGACAGCGCGAGCGTGTTGATGATGCCCAGCACGGCGATCACGATGGCCAGCGCCAGCAGGATCTGGATCATCTGGAGCAGGGAGTCCAGCTGACCTGTCTGCTGCTCGATGAACCCGGCCCGGTCGGCCACCGACACCTCGGGGCTGTCCGCCAGCAGCCGCTCGATCTGCGGCTGCACCGCGTCCACCGACGTGCCGGGGGCGAGCTGCAGGAAACCCTGGATCGGCTGCGGGATGGCGAAGTCCGCCGTTGCCTGCGGCGGCAGCGTCACCGGGTTGGTCAGCTGTGAACTCTCGTAGATGCCGCTGACCGTGTAGGTGCGGGCGTCGCCACGGGACAGCTGCACCGGCACCGTCGAACCGACGCTGAGGTTGCGTGCCTTCGCGGTGTCCGAGCTGACCAGCATCTGGTCCGGCGCCAGCTTGCTGATGTCACCGGCGGCGGCCTTCGCCCCGAAGATCTGCTGCAGCGCGGCCACGTTGCTCGACACGGCCACCCAGGTCCGCTCGCCGCCGACCACTGCCATGTCGCCGTACTCGCCGTCGACCATCTGCACACCCGGGATCGCGGCGGCCTTCTCCAGGACCGCCGGGTCGAAGCTCGCCGGACGCGGCCCGGACGTGGACCCGGAGATCACCAGCTCCGCCTTGATGGTGTCCTCGGCCAGCGCGCCGATGCTGCCCTTGGCCGAGTCCAGGATCACCGTCACGCCGGTGACCAGGGCGATGCCCACCATCAGCGCGGCGGCCGTGATCGCGGTACGGCGCGGGTTGCGGCCCGAGTTGAGCCGGCCCAGCTTGCCCGGCACCGACCAGGAGAACATCGCGCCGAGCAGCGAGACCACCGGCCGGCTGATGATCGGGGTCAGCAGCGCCACCCCGATGAACGCGAACAGCACGCCGCCGAGGATGGTCGCCAGGGTGCTGTCGCCGGCGTGCCCGCCGAGACCGAGGAACAGCAGCACCGCGCCGATGCCGGTGACCACGGCACCGCCGATGGTGACCTTCGTCAGCGGCCGGTCCGGCGTGGCCACGTCCTGCATCGCGGCGATCGGCGGGATGCGCGAGGCGCGCAGCGCCGGCAGCAGCGCGGCGACCACAGTGATCAGCATGCCGACCGCGAACGCGCCGATCACCGCCGAGGCGGGCACGCCCAGCCCGGCCAGGGTGAGACCCCCGGCGAGCTGACCGAACAGGTACGCAAGCAGCGCGCCCACGCCGATGCCGGCGGCGAGCCCCAGCACCGAGGCGATCAGGCCGACCGCGAGCGCCTCCAGCACCACCGAGCCGATGACCTGCTTGCCGCTGGCCCCGATCGCGCGCATCAGGGCCAGCTCACGGGTGCGCTGCGCCACGATGATCGAGAACGTGTTGAGGATCAGGAACGTGCCGACCAGCAGCGCCACCGCGGCGAACCCGAGGAGGATCTTGTTGAAGAACGACAGCCCTTCCTTGAGGCCGGCCGAGGCGTCGGCGGCGAGTTGCTCGCCGGTCTTGACCTGGTAGTCGGCGCCCAGCGTGCGGGCCAGCTCGTCGCGCAGCGCGGCCGGCGTGGTGCCGTCGGCGGCCTGGACGCTGATGTTGCTGAACACGTCCGGCTTGCCCAGCATCAGCTGCTGCGCCACCGGGGTCGTGAAGTAGACCTCGTTCGCGCCACCGATCGAGTCCCGGCCGCCGCTGTAGCCGAACACGCCGACGAGCGTGAACTCCTTCTTCGGGGCGAGGGTCAGCACGCCGACCCGGTCGCCGACCTTGACCTTGCCCGCCTCGGCCAGCGCGGCGTTGATCACGATCTCGTCGTCGGCCTGCGGGCCGCGGCCCTCGCGCAGCTCCAGCAGGTCGCTCTCACCGAGCCAGTTCTGGCCCAGCTGCGGCGGGCCGAACGAGGTGACCACCTTGCCGTTGCTGCCGATCATCCGGGCGCCCTCGGCGGCCACCACGCCCTCGGCGTCGGCGACGCCGGGCACCGCCTTGACCCGGTCCAGCACCGACGCCGGCATCGGAGTGCTCAGCGGCATCCCCTCCGCCGTGGAGACGTCGATCTTCGGCTTGGCCTCGACGCTCACGTCGACCTCGGCGTACGCGTCGGCGAAGACCGCGTCGAAGGACCGCCCGAGCGTGTCGGTGAGCACGAACGCGCCGGAGACGAACATGACGCCGAGCACCACCGCCAGCCCGGACAGCAGCAGGCGCAGCTTGCGCGCCAGCAGGCTCTTGAGCGTTGCCCGCAGCATCAGTTGCCCACCTCGACCGGGGCGTCCAGCTTCTTCATCGTGTCCAGCACCGTCTCGGCGGTCGGCTCGATCAACTCCGAGACGATCTGCCCGTCGGCGAGGAAGACCACCCGGTCGGCGTACGCGGCGGCGGTCGGGTCGTGCGTGACCATGACGATGGTCTGGCCGTGCTCGCGTACCGAGTTGCGCAGGAACTTCAGCACCTCGGCGCCGGAGCGGGAGTCCAGGTTGCCGGTCGGCTCGTCCGCGAAGATCACCTCGGGGCGGGCCACGAGCGCCCGGGCGCACGCCACGCGCTGCTGCTGGCCACCGGAGAGCTGCGCCGGGCGGTGCCCGAGCCGGTCCCGCAGGCCGACCGTGTCGATCACGACGTCGTACCAGGCCGGGTCGGGCTTGCGCCCGGCGATCGACAGCGGCAGCAGGATGTTCTCCTGCGCGGTGAGCGTCGGCAGCAGGTTGAACTGCTGGAAGATGAAGCCGACCTTGTCCCGGCGCAGCTTCGTCAGACCGGCGTCGTTGAGACCGGTCACAGTGGTGTCGCCGATCATCACGGTGCCCTTGGTCACCGTGTCCAGACCCGCGAGGCAGTGCATCAGTGTGGACTTCCCGGAACCCGACGGCCCCATGATCGCGGTGAACCGGCCGCGCTCGAACTCGGCGCTCACCCCCCGCAGCGCGGCGACCTGCGCCTCGCCGCTGCCGTACACCTTCCACACATCGTTCGCCCGGGCCGCGGCCTGCTCTTGGCCTACCGTCGCGGTCACGTCATGTACCTCTTCCGTCTGTCGTTCTCAATGCCGCACCGCCCCCGCTGGTCGGTGCGGCGGAATCCATCCTCGGGGTCGCGAGCCCGAAAGCCCTCCGACCTGGGGTGGAATCCGTGCCGATCTTCCGGTGAGGGTCGACCCCCATCCGGGCTCAGGGTGACCCCTGACCGGCAGGCGACGCCGACGCTAGAGCCTCACCCGGCGTGATGGTCAACACATCAGCCCCGCCGCTGGTCACGGTAGGTGACCCGCGCCACCTCACCGCCCCGGACGAACCAGACCCGTCTCGTACGCGAGCACGACCGCCTGAACCCGGTCGCGCAACCGTAGCTTCGTCAGCACGTGCCCGACATGGGTTTTCACAGTCGTCTCGCTGACCGACAGCACCCGGGCGATCTCCGCGTTGGACAGACCGCGCGCCATGTGGGTGAGCACCTCCCGCTCCCGGTCGGTCAGCGGGTCCAGCGCCCGCGCCGGCGCGGCGGCCGGATCGGGCAGCAGCTCGGCGAAGCGGTCCAGCAGCCGGCGCAGGATGCGCGGGGACATCGCCGCGTCCCCGGCCGCCACCGTGCGGATCGCCGCGACCAGGTCCTCAGCCGGCACATCCTTGGTCAGGAACCCGCTGGCGCCGGCCCGCAGCGCCCCGACGACGTGTTCGTCCTGCTCGAACGTGGTGAGCACCAGCACCCGCACCGGTAGCCGCGCGGACACGATCGCGCGCGTCGCGGTCACCCCGTCCATCCGCGGCATCCGGATGTCCATCAGCACCACGTCGGGCAGCAGCCGCCGCGCCAGGTCCACCGCCTCCGCGCCGTCGCCGGCCTCACCCACCACGTCCAGGTCGTCCTCCGCGCCCAGCACCATCCGGAATCCGGTACGCAGCAGCGGCTGGTCGTCGGCGAGCAGAACCCGCACCGGCCGGGACACGGCGCCGTCGGTCATGCGTCCCCCTCGTCGTCCGGGCGGCGGTCCGGCCGGGACCCGTCGGCGCCGGCACGCGCGCGATCCGCCCGGCGTGAGCCGGGCCGCGGTAACCACCGTAGAGGGCGCTGGCCGTGCGGTCGCCGATCAGGCCGCCCCGATCCCGCAGGTTGGCCGGGCTCCGCGCGCTCAGGCCCGCGCGGGATCGCAGGCGCTCTGCGCGCCGGGTCCGCGCGGATCGTGGGCGGTCTGTGTGCCGGGCTCGCTGGCGCTCCACGGTGGCCCGGCACCGCGATCGTTCGTGGGACGATCCGATACCCGATTCGTCCCACGGCGACCCGGCGCCGGATCCACCCAGCTCGGGGAGCGCCGCGCGCCGCGCTCGGCGAACCCGTCCCGGCTGGTGGTGCACGCCCGCACGCATGATCGACTCCACTGCGCCGAGGTGGCTGCATCCCACCCCCGTCGACCCCACCACCTCGCCGATGTGGTGCGCGTGCCCGGTCATCCCCGACCGGAAGGGCCGGCGGCGGGGGCGGGCGGTCAGTTCTACCACCACCGAGCAGGCCACCGCGGTGTGGTCGGTCCCCTCCACGGCGCTCTGCCCGCCTCGGGCGGGAGCGGAGGTTACTCGTCGGCGCCGGGCGCCACCGGGCGGGAGCGGGCGTCCACCAGCGGGTCGGGCGCGGCGGCGGCCACCGGGAACGGCGGCGGCGTGCCGCCGTAGCTCGGGCACAGCGCCTGGTGGCTGCACCAGTCGCACAGGCGGCTCGGGCGGGGCCGGAAGTCCTGCCGGGCGGTGGCCTGCTCGATCGCCCGCCACAGCGCCACCACTGTGCGCTCGAAGCGCACCAGCTCGTCGGCGTCGGGGGCGTAGTCGCAGACCTCGGCGTCCTTGAGGTAGAGCAGGCGCAGCACCCGCGGCACCACGCCCCGGGTGCGCCACAGCACCAGGGCGTAGAACTTGAGCTGGAACAGCGCCCGCGCCTCGAACGCCTCGCGCGGCGCGCCGCCGGTCTTGTAGTCGACCACTCGCAGCGCGCCGTCGGGCGCCACGTCGAGCCGGTCGAGATAACCCCGGATGAGCAGTTCGTCGTCCACCACCGCGGAGATCAGCGCCTCGCGCTCGGCCGGCTCCAAGCGGCGTGGGTCCTCCACCGCGAAGTAGCCGTCCAGCAGCGCCGTCGCCGACCGGAGGAACTCCTGCGGACCGGCGGTGTCGCCGTCGGCGAACAGCGAGGCCAGCTCCGGCTCCTCGGTGACCAGCCGGTCCCACTGCGGCGCGACCAGATCACCGGCCGACTCCGGGGTGCGCGCGGCGGCCGGAAGGTCGAACAGCCGCTCCAGCACGGCGTGCACGAGCGTGCCCCGGGCCTGCTCGACAGTCGGCCGCTCGGGCAGCCGGTCGATGCTGCGGAACCGGTAGAGCAGCGGGCAGGTCTTGAAGTCGGCCGCCCGGGACGGCGACAGCGACGCCCGCACCGTGACCGGCGCCGGTGCCGTCTGGTCGCCGTGGCTGTCGATCATCGGTTCCGCCGTCATGCCCGGAAGGTTAGGCCACGCCTGTGACACCGCCACCGTCGCCGCACCGGAGCATGATCGGATCTCCCTCTCAGTGACCGCGGCGGCCCGCCGCGCACGCTCACGTAGCATCGGGCCGGTGCAGCAGCGGAACCGAGGACCCCGCCGGCCGGGGCTCAGCCTCGGCCGGGTGCTCGGGGTGCCGCTGCGCGTCGACGCCTCGATGCTGCTGCTCACCGTCGTCGTCACGGTGCTGTACGCGGCGCTGGCCCGCCGCCAGCTCGACCTCGGCCCGCTCGGCGGCTACCTGGTCGGGTTCGGCTTCGTGGTCTCGCTGCTCGGCTCGGTGCTGCTGCACGAGCTGGGGCACGCGCTGACCGCCCGCCGCTACGGCATCGGTGTGCGCGGGATCACGCTGGAACTGCTCGGCGGGTACACCGAGATGGACCGCGACGCACCCACGCCGCGGATCGAGCTGCTGATCTCGCTGGCCGGGCCGGCCGTGTCCGCCGTACTCGGCGCCGGCGCGGTCGCCGCCACCCTCGCGTTGCCCGCCGGCACTCTCGGCCACCAGCTCGCCTTCCAGCTCGCGGTCAGCAACGTCGTGGTGGCGATCTTCAACAGCCTGCCCGGTCTGCCGCTGGACGGCGGGCGGGCGCTGCGCGCCGCGGTGTGGGCGCTCACCCGCGACCGGCACCGCGGCACCGAGGTGGCCGGCTGGGTCGGCCGGGCCGTCGCGCTGGGCACGCTGGCGCTGGTCGTGGTGCTCACCATGCGCCGGGCGCTGGCCCCGCTGGCCCTGCCGCTGCTGCTGCTCGTCGCGCTGACGCTGTGGCGCGGCGCCGGCCAGTCCATCCGGCTGGCCCGTATCGGCCGCCGGCTGCACCTGGTCGACCTGGCCCGGCTGGCCCGCCCGCTGCTGCCGGTGCCCACCGGCACGCCGCTGGCCGAGGCCCAGCGCCGCCGCGACGAGGCGGCCACCCCGCACGCGGCGCTGGGCGTCATCGACTCCGCCGGCCGTACCGTCGCTGTGGTCGACCCGGCGCGCGCCGCCGCCGTACCCCCGGAACGGAGGCCGTGGGTCGCGGTGGACGAGGTGGCCCGCGACCTGTCCGCGGTGCCGGCCCTGCCGGTCGGCGCGGACGGCGAGCGGGTCCTGGAGACCGTACGCACCCACCCGGGCGCGCAGTACGTCGTGACGGCAGGCGAAGATGTGGTCGGCGTGCTGCATATCGCGGATCTCGCCCAGCTCCTGGAACCCAAACGGAAGACGAACACGTGACCGTAGAGATCTCCACCGTCCCGGCGTTGCCCCCGGTCCACCGCGGGCCGTTCCGGCCGGGCGACCGGGTCCAGCTGACCGACCCCAAGGGCCGGATGCACACCGTGACGCTGGAGCCCGGCAAGGAGTTCCACACCCACCGGGGGATCCTCAAGCACGACACCCTGATCGGCCTGCCCGACGGCAGCGTGGTCACCACCGCCGGCGGCGGCACCGCGTTCCTGGCGCTGCGGCCGCTGCTGTCGGACTACGTGCTCTCCATGCCGCGGGGCGCCCAGGTGATCTACCCGAAGGACTCGGCGCAGATCGTCGCCATGGGCGACATCTTCCCCGGCGCCAAGGTGCTGGAGGCCGGCGCCGGGTCCGGCGCGCTGTCCTGCTCGCTGCTGCGGGCCGTCGGCACCGAGGGCGAGCTGCACTCGTTCGAGCTGCGCGACGACTTCGCCCAGATCGCCCGCCGCAACGTGGAGGCGTTCTTCAACGGCCCGCACCCGGCCTGGAACCTGCACGTCGGCGACGTCGCCGACTGCGCCGAGACCGGTTTCGACCGGATCATCCTGGACATGCTGACGCCGTGGGAGATGCTCGACATGGTCGAGCGGGCGCTGGTGCCCGGCGGCGTGCTGATCGGCTACGTGGCCACCACGCCGCAGCTGTCCGAGCTGGTCGAGGCGCTGCGCGAGCGTGGCGGCTGGACCGAGCCGCGCGCCTGGGAGTCGCTGGTGCGCGACTGGCACGCCGAAGGGCTGGCGGTCCGCCCGGACCACCGGATGATCGCCCACACCGCGTTCCTGGTCTCCGCCCGCAAGCTCGCCCCCGGGGTCACCGCGCCGCCGCGCCGCCGCAAGCCCAGCAAGGGCGCCGAGGCGTACGCGCAGCGCCGCGACGCCCTGCGCGCCGCCGCCGCGGCCCGCGCGGAGCAGGAGCCGCAGGAGTCCTGACCCCCGACGCGCGGGCGCGCGCGTACGGGCGGATCATGTGTGCCGGTGGGCACGACACCTGAGCGGGTGGAGACGGTGGCATGAGCGAGCGGATCGGGGCGCGCGTCGGGCGGCGCGCCCGTGCCGGTGACCTGGACCGGTGGCAGCACGGCGGCGCGGCCCGGTGGGAGGCGGCGTGAGCAACCCCGGTTACGGCAACGGTGACCTGCCCGCCGTCTTCCCGGACTGGTCGCCCTACACCGACCTGGAGTCGGCCGCCCGCGCGTACCTGCGCGACCCGGACATCGCGCTGGAGGCGCTCGACGGCGTGCTGCGCGGCGCCTCCGTGCTCGGCTTCACGCTGGAACGGTTCGTCAACGAGGTGAACGGCGTGTGGCAGGAGGTCGTCGTCTGCGACGGCAGCCGGCTGGTGCTCTGGCACGGCGAGGACGTGCCGCCGGGGGAGGGGCCGCCCGGCGCGATGACCTCGTCGCTGCGGGTGGTGCCGCTGTCGACAGTCACCGAGGTCGGCTGCCGGCGGCGGCTCATGCGGGCCGAGAACGGCACCGTACGGGTCGACAGCATCGACGTGTACCTGCTGCTCAGCTCCCTGGACGAGGCGCCGCCCAGCGACGAGGTGGCGGGCGCGCCCCGGCACGACGCGCTGCGTTTCGGCAAGACCCTCGACGACGGCGGGGCGGGGCAGATCGCCCGGCTGGAGGAGTTCGCCCGGCTGGTCGCCTCGGTGGTCGGCCGGCCCCTGCTCTGAGGCGGACGAACGGCGGGCCGGGGACGTGTGGTCCCCGGCCCGCCGTGCAGCTGTCCGGGCCTCAGTCGTCGGCCTCCGGGCCGGCCACCTCCACGCCGTCGCTGCCGCGCACCACGTGGATGCACTCGCCCGGGCACTCCTTCGCCGAGTCGATCACCTCGAGGCGCAGGTGCTCCGGCACGTCCACCCGGGCGCCGGGGGCCTGCCGCAGCTCGCCGTCGGGGCCCTTGACGTACGCCAGGCCGTCGACGTCGAACTCGAAGACCTCCGGCGCGTACTGCACGCAGAGCCCGTCACCGGTGCAGAGGTCCTGGTCGACCCAGACCTGCAACTGGTCGGTCGCGACGTCGGTCACGAAGCACCCCCCATGTTCTCCCGTCCCACGCTCCGACGGTACCCGAACGCCCGTACCCACCCCGCGACCAGCCCTTCGCGATCAAGCTTCGGTGACGAGCGCGTTGCTGTGGACCGAATCGGGCTCATAGCGGCTAGTGTTAGGTCAGAACGTTCAAGCCCCCCGGGGAGGTGGGACGTGGCACGCAGCGACGACGCGGACTCGCGCGCCGCACGGTGGGAAAAGGAAGCCCACGATCTCTCCACGCAGGTCGCGTTCCTGCAAGAGGAACTCGCTCTGGTGCGGCGCAAGTTGACCGAAAGCCCTCGACACGTCCGGCAGCTCGAAGAGCGGCTGGCGGCCACCCAGGCCCAGTTGGCGCGGCTGACCGAGAACAACGAACGGCTCGTGAGCACCCTCAAGGAGGCTCGCGCGCAGATCGTGACGCTCAAGGAGGAGATCGACCGGCTCGCCCAGCCACCGAGTGGCTACGGCGTCTTCCTGGCCAAGCACGACGACGGCACGGTGGACGTGTTCACCGGCGGGCGCAAGCTCCGGGTGGCGGTCTCGCCGTCGCTGGAGGCCGACGAGCTGCGCCGTGGCCAGGAGGTCCTGCTCAACGACGCGCTCAACATCGTCGACGCGTTCGGTTTCGAGCGGGTCGGCGAGGTCGTGATGCTCAAGGAGATCCTGGCGGGCCCGGACGGCGCGCCGGGTGACCGGGCGCTCGTGGTGTCGCACTCCGACGAGGAGCGGATCGTGCACCTCGCCGAGACCCTGATCGGCAGCGCGATCCGGGCCGGCGACTCGCTCATGATCGAGCCCCGCTCGGCGTACGCCTACGAGCGGATCCCGAAGAGCGAGGTCGAGGAACTGGTCCTGGAGGAGGTGCCCGACGTCAACTACGAGGACATCGGTGGCCTCCAGGCGCAGATCGAGCAGATCCGCGACGCGGTGGAGCTGCCCTTCCTGCACTCCGACCTGTTCCGTGAGCACCAGCTCCGGCCGCCGAAGGGCATCCTGCTCTACGGTCCGCCCGGCTGCGGTAAGACGCTGATCGCCAAGGCGGTGGCCAACTCGCTGGCCAAGAAGATCGCCGAGCGGGAGGGCAAGGAGCGGCACACCAGCTTCTTCCTCAACATCAAGGGCCCGGAGCTGCTCAACAAGTACGTCGGCGAGACCGAGCGGCACATCCGGCTGATCTTCCAGCGGGCGCGGGAGAAGGCCGGTGAGGGCACTCCGGTGATCGTGTTCTTCGACGAGATGGACTCCGTGTTCCGCACCCGCGGCTCCGGCGTCTCCTCGGACGTGGAGAACACCATCGTCCCGCAGCTGCTCAGCGAGATCGACGGCGTGGAGGGCCTGGAGAACGTCATCGTCATCGGCGCCTCCAACCGGGAAGACATGATCGACCCGGCGATCCTGCGTCCCGGCCGGCTCGACGTGAAGATCAAGATCGAGCGGCCGGACGCCGAGGCGGCGAAGGACATCTTCTCCAAGTACATCCTCGCCGGCCTGCCGCTGCACGCTGACGACCTGGCCGAACACGGCGGCGACGCCCAGGCCACCGTCGCGGCGATGATCGACGCGGTGGTCCTGCGGATGTACTCCGAGACCGAGGAGAACCGCTTCCTCGAGGTCACCTACGCCAACGGCGACAAGGAAGTCCTCTACTTCAAGGACTTCAACTCCGGCGCGATGATCCAGAACATCGTCGACCGGGGCAAGAAGATGGCCATCAAGGAGTTCCTCACCTCCGGCCGCAAGGGGCTGCGCCTGCAGCACCTGCTCGACGCCTGCGTCGACGAGTTCCGGGAGAACGAGGACCTGCCCAACACCACCAACCCCGACGACTGGGCGCGCATCTCCGGCAAGAAGGGCGAGCGGATCGTCTACATCCGCACGCTCGTCTCCGGCGGCAAGGGCGCCGAGGCCGGACGGTCCATCGAGACCGCCAGCAACACCGGCCAGTACCTGTAGTCCGACCCTGCGACGAAGGCCCGTGGCGCACCCGCCACGGGCCTTCGCGCGTACTCAGGGAAGCCGCCACACCGGACCCGGCGCTGCCGCCACGCCCCCTCGGCGCGTCACGCCGACTACGCTCGACATGACGGGGACCGGGACGGCGAGCGGGAGCGGGCAGGTCGATGAGCGTCAGAAGGATCATGGGCACCGAGGTCGAGTACGGCATCTCCGTGCCCGGTCAGGCCGGAGCCAACCCGATGGTCACCTCCTCCCAGGTGGTAAACGCCTACGGGGCGCGGCCGGAACTCAACCGGGGCGGCCGGGCCCGCTGGGACTACGAGGAGGAGTCGCCACTGCGCGACGCGCGCGGGTTCACCTACTCCGGCGCCGCGTACGACCCGGCCGAGGCGCTCGCCGACGAGGACCTCGGCCTCGCCAACGTCATACTCACCAACGGCGCGCGGCTCTACGTCGACCACGCCCACCCGGAATACTCCACGCCCGAGGTGACCAACCCCCTCGACGTGGTCCGGTGGGACAAGGCGGGGGAGCGGGTGATGGCCGAGGCGGCCCGGCGGGCGGCGACCATCCCGGGCACCCAGCCGATCCACCTGTACAAGAACAACACCGACAACAAGGGCGCCAGCTACGGCGCGCACGAGAACTACCTGATGCGCCGGCAGACGCCGTTCGCCGACATCGTGGCGTACCTGACGCCGTTCTTCGTCACCCGGCAGATCGTCTGCGGCGCCGGGCGGGTCGGCATCGGCCAGGACGGCGGCCAGACCGGTTTCCAGATCTCCCAGCGGGCCGACTTCTTCGAGGTCGAGGTGGGGCTGGAGACGACGCTCAAGCGGCCCATCATCAACACCCGCGACGAGCCGCACGCCGACGCCGACAAGTACCGCCGGCTGCACGTCATCATCGGCGACGCCAACCTCTCCGAGATCTCCACGTTCCTCAAGGTCGGCACCACCGCGCTGATCCTCACCATGATCGAGGAGAAGGCGCTCGGCGCGGACCTGGGCATCGCCGACCCGGTGGGGGAGCTGCGCGCGGTCAGCCACGACCCGTCGCTGAAGCACCTGATGCGGATGCGCGACGGCCGCAAGCTCACCGCGCTGGACGTGCAGTGGGCGTACCTGGAACGGGTCAGCTCCTTCGTGGACGACCGCTACGGCAAGGACGTGGACGCGCAGACCGCCGACGTGCTGCGCCGCTGGGAGAGCGTGCTGGACCGGCTCGGCCGCGACGCGTTCGAGTGCGCAGACGAGCTGGACTGGGTGGCGAAGCTGCGGCTGCTGGAGGGCTACCGGGAGCGGGAGAAGCTCGGCTGGGGCTCGCACAAGCTGCAGCTGGTCGACCTGCAGTACTCCGACGTGCGGCCGGAGAAGGGCCTCTACCACCGCCTGGTGCAGCGTGGCTCGATGAAGACGATGCTCAGCGACGAGCAGACCCGCACCGCGATGACCGAGCCGCCGGAGGACACCCGGGCCTACTTCCGGGGCCGCTGCCTGGCGCAGTACGCCTCCGAGGTGGTCGCCGCGAGCTGGGACTCGGTCATCTTCGACGTGGGCCGGGAGTCGCTGGTGCGGGTGCCGATGATGGAACCCGAGCGGGGCACCCGGGCGCACGTCGGTGAGCTGTTCGACCGCTGCGAGAGCGCCAAGGATCTGCTGGAGACGCTCACCGGCGGGTGACCCGGATGCCGGAAGGCCCGTCGGGTGCCGGAACCGGGCGCGCGGCGGGCCTTTCGTCGCTCCCGCGAGGTAAGTTGATCGCAGGCGATCGTGGAGGAGGCACCACCATGGCGACCCAAGAGGGTGGGCAGACCCAGTCCGGCAAGTCCCGCGAGGAGGTCGACGAGGTCACCGCGGAGGCGAACCCCGAGGTGGCCGAGCGGCACGCCGAGATCACCGAGGACGTCGACGACCTGCTCGACGAGATCGACTCCGTCCTGGAGGAGAACGCAGAGGAGTTCGTGAGGGGATATGTGCAGAAGGGGGGTCAATGAGTCTTATGTCCGATTTGCCTGAGGCTTCGGACAAGCTTTGCCCCCAGTGCCGCCGCTCGCTTCCCGCGTCGGCGTTCCACCGTAATCGGCGTCGTCCAGACGGGCTGGCGTTCTACTGCAAGACGTGTGCCGCTGCTCGCTCAGAGGCGAGTCGCCGGAAACGTGGCATCGCGCCGCAGCGAAGGGCTGCCGTGCCGGTAGCCGACGGCCTCAAGTGGTGCCCCGACTGCGAGCAGATCAAGCCCGTTGACGATTTCCCCCGAACGACCAACGCCAGCGGTCGGCACAGCTACTGCAAGCCGTGCCACATCGCCCGCGGTAACGAGACGAAGCAGCGACTCTACGGCGGCAATCGCGAGTACCACCTGCGCCGCCGCTACGGGGTCGGGGAGAAGGAGTTCCAGGAGCTCCTGACCGAGCAGGGCGGCGTCTGCGCGATCTGTCGGCGCCCCGATCCGGAACATCTGGACCACGATCATCGCACCGGATGGGTGCGCGGGATACTCTGCTTCAACTGCAACGGTGGTCTTGGCCAGTTCAAGGACAACGCCGAAGTCCTGGCCAGGGCGATCACGTACCTGAGAGGAACCACGTGGCAGCGGGTTTTGATCCATCCGGGCGTCTTCCAGATGTGTTCACCAACGCGGGGACGTCCTCCTTCACAGCGTTCCTGAGCAAGGTGGCCCCCGAGATGCTGCCCGGCCGTCGGCCGCTGCCGCCCGGCATGGCCGCCGACATGGCGCCGCACGCGACCACCATCGTGGCCATCTCGGCCGCCGGTGGCGTGGTCATGGCCGGCGACCGGCGCGCCACGATGGGCAACCTGATCGCCCAGCGCGACATCGAGAAGGTGCACCCGGCCGACGCGTACTCGCTGGTCGGCATCGCGGGCACCGCGGGCATCGGCATCGAGCTGATGCGACTGTTCCAGGTGGAGCTGGAGCACTACGAGAAGATCGAGGGCGCGATGCTCTCGCTCGACGGCAAGGCCAACCGGCTCGCCTCGATGATCCGCGGCAACCTGGGCGCGGCCATGCAGGGCCTGGCCGTGGTCCCGCTGTTCGCCGGTTTCGACCTGGCGGCGAGCGACCCGGCGCGGGCCGGGCGGATCTTCAGCTTCGACGTGACCGGCGGCCCGTACGAGGAGACCGGCTACGACGCGATCGGCTCCGGCTCGCTCTTCGCCAAGTCGGCGCTGAAGAAGCGGTTCCGGACCGGCCTGTCGGTCGAGGACGCGACGCGGCTGGCGGTCGAGGCGCTCTACGACGCGGCGGACGACGACACCGCCACCGGCGGCCCGGACCTGACCCGGCGGATCTACCCGGTCGTGATGAGCGCTACCGCCGAGGGCACCCACCGGCTCACCGACGCCGAGACGGCGGCGATCGCGGAGAGCGTGGTGGCCGGCCGGATGGAGAACCCCGGCGGCTGACCCCGCTTCCCGTCCACCGACTCAGCAGTCCCGCACCATCAGGTCCGAAGGAGAACCGCCGCCGTGGCCATGCAGTTCTACGCCTCGCCCGAGCAGATCATGCGCGACCGCTCCGAGCTGGCCCGCAAGGGCATCGCCCGGGGCCGCAGCGCGGTGGTCCTGAGCTACGCCGGCGGGGTGCTCTTCGTCGCCGAGAACCTGTCCAGCACGCTGCACAAGGTCAGCGAGATCTACGACCGGATCGGCTTCGCCGCCGTCGGCCGGTACAACGAGTTCGAGAACCTGCGTCGCGCGGGCGTGCGGATGGCCGACCTCAACGGCCTGAGCTACGACCGGCGGGACGTGACCGGCCTGGCGCTCGCGAACGCGTACGCGCAGACGCTGGGCGCGATCTTCACCGAGCAGTCGAAGCCGTTCGAGGTGGAGATCTGCGTGGCCGAGGTGGGCGCCACGCCCGAGGACGACTCCCTCTACCGGGTGACCTACGACGGTTCGGTGAACGACGAGCCGGGCCGGATGGCGATGGGCGGCCAGGCCGAGGCGATCAGCGGGGTGCTGAAGAACGAGCACCGGCCGGAGATGTCGCTGTCGGAGGCGGTCCGCGCCGCCATGAAGGCGCTGAGCAGCGTCGGCGGCGAGGGCGGCGCGGCCCGCACGATCGCCGCGAACCAGCTGGAGGTGGCGGTCCTGGACCGGCGCCGGGTGGGGCGTACGTTCCGGCGGGTCACCGGCGCGGCGCTGACCGCGCTGCTGAACGGCGAGGCCGAGGGGGACGTCGCCCCGGCGCCGGGCCAGGCGAAGACGCCAACAGTGCCCACGGAGGAAGCGAAGAAGCCGACCACGTCGGCGGGCTCGGCCGATCTGGAGGGCAACGCGGAGGACAAGCCCGCCGAGTGACACCTACGCGAAAGACCCCGTCGCCGCGTCGCGGTGGCGGGGTCTTTCGCGTACGGGAGGCCGCCGGCTTTGCGGTCCGCGCGGGGGAGATCGCAACCGGTGAGCGTCGGCGATGCCCATCGGAGGCTCCGGGCGGCTAATGTCTCATCATGGAGCGGCGAATCTTCGGCCTCGAAACCGAGTACGGCGTCACCTGCACCTATCGCGGGCAACGCCGACTGTCCCCCGACGAGGTCGCGCGGTACCTGTTCCGGCGGGTGGTGTCGTGGGGCCGGTCGAGCAACGTGTTCCTGCGCAACGGCGCCCGTCTCTATCTGGACGTGGGCTCGCACCCGGAGTACGCGACTCCGGAGTGCGACTCGGTGACCGACCTGGTGGCGCACGACCGGGCCGGTGAGCGGATCCTGGAGGGGCTGCTCGTCGACGCGGAGAAGCGGCTGCACGACGAGGGCATCGCGGGTGAGATCTACCTGTTCAAGAACAACACCGACTCGGCCGGCAACTCGTACGGCTGCCACGAGAACTACCTGGTGTCCCGGCACGGTGAGTTCGGCCGGCTCGCCGACGTGCTCATCCCGTTCCTGGTCACCCGGCAGTTGATCTGCGGCGCGGGCAAGGTGCTGCAGACGCCGCGCGGCGCGGTCTACTGCCTGTCGCAGCGGGCCGAGCACATCTGGGAGGGCGTCTCGTCGGCGACCACCCGCAGCCGGCCGATCATCAACACCCGGGACGAGCCGCACGCGGACGCGGAGCGGTACCGCCGGCTGCACGTGATCGTCGGTGACTCGAACATGAACGAGGTCACCACGCTGCTGAAGGTCGGCACCGCCGACATCGTGCTGCGGATGATCGAGGCGGGCGTGGTGATGCGGGACCTCACGCTGGAGAACCCGATCCGGGCGATCCGCGAGGTGTCGCACGACATCACCGGCCGGCGCAAGGTGCGGCTGGCCGCCGGCAAGGAGGTCTCGGCGCTGGAGATCCAGCAGGAATACCTGGCCAAGGCGACGGAGTTCGTGGAGCGCCGGGGTGGTGACCAGACCGCGAAGCGGGTGGTCGACCTGTGGGGGCGGGTGCTGCGCGCGGTCGAGACCGGCGACCTGGACCCGGTGGCCCGGGAGATCGACTGGGTCACGAAGCTGAAGCTGATCGAGCGGTACCAGCGCAAGCACGACCTGCCGCTGTCGCACCCGCGGGTGGCGCAGATGGATCTGGCGTACCACGACCTGCGGCGTGGGCGCGGCCTGTACGGGCTGCTGGAGCGTCGCCGCGAGGTGGACCGGGTGGCCACGGACCCGGAGATCTTCGAGGCGAAGGAGACGCCGCCGCAGACCACCCGGGCGCGGCTGCGCGGCGAGTTCATCCGGCACGCCCAGGAGAAGCGGCGTGACTTCACGGTGGACTGGGTGCACCTGAAGCTGAACGACCAGGCGCAGCGCACGGTGCTGTGCAAGGACCCGTTCCGGGCCTACGACGAGCGGGTGGAGCGCCTGATCGCCAGCATGTGACCGCCCACGGGCGGCCGGTGCCCGGCACCGGCCGCCCGTGGCACGGGTAGGCTGTCGTCGCGATGAACACTTCCGAATCCGCCGGTCGCCCCGACCGTGAGACGTCCTCCGGCCGCGACGGCGGCGAGAAGCTCAACTGGATCGATCGCCGCCGGGAGAAGATCCGGGCCGAGATCGAGCGCAACCGGCGCGGTGACTACACGGTCCCGACGTGGGTGCTGGCGGCGGCGCTGGTGCTGATCGTCGGCGGGTGGCTGGCGTTGATCCTGCTGCTCGGCTGAGTTCGGCTCAGTTGTACGGCATCCGGGGGAACCAGCCGAAGCCGAACATGGCCGGCACCCGGATGTCCCAGTAGATGACGGTGAAGACGCCGAGCGCGACGAGCAGCGCTCCGGTGACGGCGGCGGCGCGGCGGGGGTCCGCCATCCAGGCGAGGAAGCGTCCGCGGCTGATCGCCACGGCCAGGGCGAAGACGGCCGTGACGAGCAGGATGTTCCCGAGGGACTGCAGCGTGAACGCCAGCGCCCCGTAGAGCGGGTTGCCGGTGTCGACGGCCCAGTGGAACAGCTTGTTGAACATCGGGTAGGGGCGGCCGACGAGGAACCCGCCGACGAGCGCGCCGATGGTGATCACCCGGGCGACGGGCCGGTGCGCGAAGATGTCCGGCACGAGCTTGAGCGCGGCGAGCCCGAGGTAGGTGAGGGCGAGTCCGATGACGCCGAAGACGACCGAGGACTGGATGAGGCGTACCGGGACGGTGCCGACCGTCTCGGTGGACAGCTGGGGCAGCCGGTCGCCGAGCAGGACGCCGATGATGCCGTAGGCGGCCGAGACGACGACCATGCCGAGCGCGAGCCAGCCGACCGGGCGCAGCAGGGCGCGCAGCGCGGACCGGGTGCCGCCGGCGGGGTCGGCGCCGGAGACCTGGCTCATCGGCCCGACCGAGGCCGCCACGGCGATGTTGCAGGCGGTGAAGGTGCCGGCGAAGCCGGAGACGAAGGCGAAGAGCATCCCGGCGACGGCGCCGGTGATGGCGGTCTCCTTGGCGTCGTGGCCGAGCACGGTGTTGGCGACGTTGTCGCCGATGACCTTGTCGACGAGCTCGAAGGACCACAGGACGGCCAGCAGCACGCCGGCTGCCGCGCTGATCAGGGCGAGTCGGAGGGGATGCGGCGGGCGGTGGGTGGAGATCCTGGCGTCGGGGGCCGCGTTCGGGAGTTGTCGCAGTGCCATGGGGGGTCGCCTCCTAACGGCGGCCAGCCGCGTTTCCCGCGCGGCTGCCTGGCGCGGACGGCGGTGACGGGATGGCCGGAGTCGATTTCCCGGACAGTATGGGGAGGCCGCGCAGGGCCCTGGTTCTTCGATCATGCTGACCTGTCTCCGGTGTCTGGCCCGGGCGGCGGGGGTGGCGGCACTCTGGACGGCGGGCCGCCGGCGTGACCGGGCCGGCACGGACAGGGGAGCGTGACGTCATCGCACACATCGATCTCGGGCTGGACGAGAAGGCCTATCCGGGCATCCAGGGGCCGCTGCGGTTCCGCCCGGAGACGGCGAAGCCGCTGGGCGAGCTGGCGGAGGTGCTGTTGCGCGCTCCGCATCCCACCTTGACGCCGGGGGAGCGGGAGCTGATCGCGGCGTACGTCTCCGGCCTCAACGACTGCGACTTCTGCTGTTCGTCACACGCGGCGTTCGCCGCCGCGCAGCTGCCCACGGGGATGGAGTTCGTCGACCGGGTGCGCGCGGACGTGGCGACCGCGCCGGTCGGCGCGAAGCTGCGGGCGCTGCTGCACATCGCCGCCGCGGTCCGGCGCAGCGGCCGGGAGGTCACCACCGAGCTGGTGGAGGCGGCACGCGCGGAGGGCGCCACCGACCTGGAGATCCACGACACGGTGCTGATCGCGGCGGCGTTCTGCATGTTCAACCGCTACGTCGACGGGCTGGGCACGTGGACGCCGCAGGATCCCGAGGTGTTCGCGCGGGCCGCAGACCACCTGGTCGCGAACGGCTACCTGGCGATCTGAGGGCGGCGGGGCTCAGCCCAGCAGGCGGGCCGCGTGGCGGCCGGCGGCAGCGGCGGCCAGGAAGTAGGCGTGGTCGGCGTCCAGGCCCCGGCCCATCGTGGACAGGCCGACCGGGCCGGCCCGCAGAGCCGCGTCGAGGCCGTCGGTGGGCACTGTGACGATCGTGTGCCGGTCGGCCAGCGGCGCGAGCGCCGCGGCGACCTCCGCCGCGAGGGCGGGGTCGAGGCCGTCCGGCACCACCAGCCCCGCGGGGGCCAGCGCGACCCGGCCGTACGCGGTCAGGCTGTGGTGGGAGACGCCACGGTGCCGGGGCCGGGCGTCGGCGTCGGAGATGCGCAGCGAGCCGACCGGGCGCCCGCCCAGCGTGGCGACCGCGTTGACGGCTTCGCCGACGGCGACGCCGGAGAAGCCCCAGCGGGTGCCGGTGCCGAGGTTGCCGGGGCCCTGGGCGACGATCGTCAGGTCCGCGCCGAGTACGTGCCGGGCGGCGAGCAGGCCGCTGTGCAGCGTGCTCGCCTCCAGGTCGCCGCCGAACGCCTGACCCACGCTCACCGTGCCCACGAGGTGCCCGGCCAGGCCGGCCAGGGTGCGGGAGAACCAGGCGGGCAGCGCCCCGCCGTCGGTGAGCACGTACGCGACCCGGGCGTCGGGCGCGTCGGCGCGTACCCCGGCCAGGATCGCCGGCAGCGCGGAGTGCAGGTCGGCGGTGACCACCGGCATGCCGTCGACCGACTCGGCGGCTGCGAGCAGTTCGTGGTGCGGCGACGCCTCCTCGTCCACGCCCAGCAGGATCGGCTGCAGCGGCGTGTAGCGGGCCTTGACCAGGTGCCCGGCGTCGCGGCTGTCGCCGGCCTGCGGCGGGTCGGCGGGCAGCCGGTCGGGCAGCGCGACGACCAGCGCGTAGCCGCCGGTGCCGAGGCCCATCAGCAGCGCCCCGGCGTTGAGCAGCACCCGGTCGCCGGGCTCGGGCTCGCCGACCAGCGCCGGGTAGGCCAGGGCGCGCATCCGGACGCCGTCGGGCAGGTCGACGTCGAGTTCGACGGCGCCGGCCCATCGTCGCCGTACCGCCGTGACCGTGCCGGACCGCCATCGCACCATGCGGTGCACGGTATCGGCCGGGGTGCGGGCGGGCCGGGGGCGGGTCAGGTGTCGCCGTCTAGCGGGCGACCCGTCTCGTCCTGGGTGGTGCGGGCGGGCCGCCCGGCCGTGCGGGAGCGGGTGGGGTCGAGGAAGACGTACGCGATCTCCGGGAAGCGCCCGGTGAGCCGGCGTTCGGCCTCGTCGGCGGCGGCCTCGATGTCGGCGCCGGTGGCGTCGTCGTGGAAGTCGACCTTGGCGGCGACGAGGATGTCGTCGGGGCCGAGGAACATGGTCATCAGCGTGTCGATCCGGTCCACGGTCGGCACGTCCGCGAGCTCCCGTTCGATGCGCCGGTGCAGCCGGTCGGAGACCGAACGGCCGACCAGCAGCGAGATGTTGCTGCGGGCCAGCACGACGGCGACCACGAGCAGCAGCACGCCGATGAGGATCGAGGCGATCCCGTCGTACAGCTCGTCGCCGGTGAGGTGGGACAGGGTGAGCCCGGCGGCGGCGATCAGCAGGCCGACCAGCGCGGCGCTGTCCTCCAGGAAGACCGCCTTGACCGTGGTGTCGGCGGTCAGGCGCAGGTAGCGGCGAGGGGTGGTGCCCCAGCGGCGCGACTCGCCGCGCACCTGCCGCACCGCCCGGGCCAGCGACACCGACTCGATGGCGAACGAGACCGCCAGCACCACGTACGCGACGAGGTACTCGCCGCTGTGCTCGTGCACCAGGATGGTGGTGACGCCGTGGGTGATGGCGAAGCCGGCCCCGGCGACGAAGGTGAACAGCGCGGCGAGGAACGCCCAGACGTAGCTCTCCTTGCCGTACCCGAAGGGGTGCCGGGTGTCGGCGGGCCGCGCGCCCCGGCGCAGCGCCAGATAGAGCAGCACCTCGGTGGTGGTGTCGGCGAGCGAGTGGGCGGCCTCGGAGAGCATCGCCGCGGAGCCGGAGATCAGGCCCGCGACCAGCTTGGCGACGGCGATGGCGAGGTTCGCCGCGCCGGCCACCACGACCGTGCCGACGCTCTCGGTCTTGACCTCCGCTTCCACCATGCGCTCACCCTATGACCGGTCGATGCCCGTCGCCGGTCGGGAACACCTCCGCGCCGCGCCGCGCGGGTGCCCGCGCGCCATGCGCGGGCTGCTAGCGTTTGCACGTGTCCCGGACCCGTACCGAACGCCTGGTCAACCTGGTGATCTGCCTGCTGTCGACGCGACGCTTCCTGACCGCCGCGCAGATCGCCGCGACCGTGCCCGGCTACGAGCACGACCCGGACGACGCCAAGGACCACGAGGCGTTCCAGCGCAAGTTCGAGCGCGACAAGGCCGAGCTGCGTGAGCTGGGCGTGCCGCTGGAGACCGGCACGGCGAGCGTCTTCGACGCCGAGCCGGGCTACCGGATCGCGCCGCGCGCCTACGCGCTGCCCGACATCCCGCTCGAACCGGACGAGGCCGCGGCGGTGGGCATCGCCGCGCGGCTGTGGCAGCACGCCGGGCTGGCCGCTGCCGCGTCGTCCGGGCTGGCGAAGCTGCGCGCCGCCGGCATCGACGTGGACCCGCAGGCCACGCTCGGCCTGGAGCCCATGGTCACGGTCGACCCGGCGTTCGCGCCGCTGACCGCCGCTGCGCGGGACCGCCGCGAGGTCAGCTTCGACTACCGGGTGCCGGACCGGGACGCGCCCACCCGCCGCCGGGTGCAACCGTGGGGCGTGGTCTGCTGGCGCGGCCGGTGGTACGTGGTCGGTCACGACCTGGACCGCGCGGCGACCCGCTGCTTCCGGCTGTCCCGGGTGGTCGGCACGGTCCGGGCGACCGGCGAGCCGGGCGCCTACGAGCCGCCCGTCGGCGTCGACCTGATCAGCCACGTGGCCCGCTGGTCCGGGCCGGTGGAGCGCACCGGCCGGGCCACGGTGCTGGCCACTCCGGGCCGCGCCGCCGGGCTGCGCCGCTGGGCGGTGGAGTGCCAGGCCGGCCCGGACGGCGACCGGCTGGTGCTGCCGTACGCCGACGCCGACTACCTCGCCGGCCAGATCGTCGGGTACGGCCCGGACGTGCGGGTCCTGGAGCCACCGGAGGTACGGGAGGCGGTCATCCAGCGGCTGAAGGAGGTCGCCGCCCGGCACGACGAGCTGGCGACCGCCGGGGGTGCCCGGTGACCCGCCCGGCGGCCCGCGCCGGCCGTGCCTCCGCCGACCGGCTGGCCCGGCTGCTCAACCTGGTGCCCTACCTGCTGGCCCGCCCCGGCATCGAGATCGCCGAGGCGGCGCACGACCTCGGGGTGACCGAGAAGCAGCTCCGGGAGGACCTGGAACTGCTCTGGGTGTGCGGGCTGCCCGGCTACGGCCCCGGTGACCTGATCGACATGGCGTTCGACGGCGACCGGGTCACCATCACCTACGACGCCGGCATCGACCGGCCGCTGCGGCTCACCCCCGACGAGGCGCTGGCCCTGGTGGTGGCGTTGCGGATGATCGCCGAGACGCCCGGGGTGGCCAACCGGGAGGCGGTCGAGCGGGCGCTCGCCAAGATCGAGAACGCCGCCGGTGACCTGGCCGGCGCGCCGGTGGAGGTCCGCCTGCCCGGCGACAGCGCCCGGGTACGCGAGCTGCGCGCCGCCGTCGAGCGCGGCCGGGCGCTGCGGATCACCTACTACACCGCGGCGCGGGACGAGACCACCGAGCGCACCATCGACCCGCTGCGGATGCTGATGGTCGGCGGCCGGGCGTACGTGGAGGCGTGGTGCCGCCGTGCCGAGGCGGTGCGGCTGTTCCGGGCCGACCGGATCGACGCGGTGGCCGAGCTGCCGGAGCAGGCGGTCGTGCCGCCGCAGGCCCGCCCGCACGACCTCAGTGACGGCGTGTTCCGCCCGTCGGCCGACCTGCCGCTGATCACGCTGCGGATCGGCCGGGGCGAGCGGTGGATCACCGAATACTATCCGTGCGAGCGCGTCGAGGCCGACGGCGAGCAGTGGCTGGTGTCGCTGCGCGTCACCGACCTCGGGTGGGCCCGGCGGTTCGTGCTCGGGCTGGGCCCGGAGGTGACGGTGGTCGCCCCGGCCGAGCTGGCCGAGCAGGTACGCGCCCAGGCCGTGGCCGCGCTCGACGCGTACGCGACCCCGGCCGGCACCGCCGACCCGGCGGCCGCCGGCGTCACCCGATAGGCTGACCGCCGTGGTGAAGTGGATCGTGCTCGGAGTCGTGCTGTTCGCGCTTGTCGTCCTGGCGCTGGCGGTCCGTCCGGTGGTGAGCCGCCTGTCCGGGCTGCGCCGTTCCGCGCTGGCGTTGCAGCGCCGGGCGGCCGAGGCGGAGTCGCTGCGTACCGCCGCCGAACAGCTGCAGGCGCGGGCCGAGTCGCTCCAGGAACGGATCGTCGTCGCGCAGGAGCGGATGACGTTGATCAAGGCCAAGCGCGGCGACTGATCGAGGGCCCCCGGCCCGGTGAGCGTCGTTTGCGCGTAACCGGGCGGTTGCGCGCAGAAATGCGCGGACCTGGACGGTTGACGGGACACTTCGGGTTGGTCGAAACTTCACCGATCGGGCCCGCACCAGCAGGCCCACCGGGGTGGCAAGCCGCTGCGACGCACGTACGATGGGCGGCGACCCACCCTCACCGACACAGAGCGACTGGAGCTTCCCATGGGTGCCCTCAAGCCGTGGCACATCGCCGTACTCGTGGTCGTGCTGATCCTGCTGTTCGGCGCGAAGCGGCTCCCCGACGCGGCCCGCTCGCTGGGCCGATCCCTGCGGATCATCAAGGCCGAGACCAAGAGCCTGCAGGACGACGACCGTAACCTCGCCGAGAAGGCGGACGCGCAGGCCGGCTACCAGCCGCTCCCGCCGCAGCAGCCGGTGCAGGGGCAGCCGTACGCGCAGCAGCAGCCGTACGCGCAGCAGCCGTACGCGCCGCAGCCGCAGCAGCCGGTCGCGCCGCCGGCCGACCCGGTGCAGCGCGTCCGCGAGAACTGATCCGAGAGGGCCCCAACCACCGTGGCCTTCGGGTTGAAGAAGCGCGGCCCGAGCAACTTCGCGCGGGCCGCCGACGGCTCGATGACGCTCATGGAGCACATCCGTGAGCTGCGCAACCGGCTGTTCCGCGCGTCGTTGGCGATCCTGGTCGGCTTCGGCTTCGGCGTCTGGCTGTCCGGGCCGGTGCTGCACATCCTGCAGAAGCCCTACTGCGACCTGCCCAAGGCGCGGTTGATCGACGGCAACTGCAACTTCGTCCAGCTCGGTCCCGCCGACCTGTTCCTGCTGCAGATGAAGGTGGCCCTCTGGGTCGGCCTGATCATCGCCGCGCCGATCTGGCTCTACCAGCTCTGGGCGTTCATCGCGCCCGGCCTGCACCGGCACGAGCGGCGGTACGCGTACTTCTTCACCGCGCTGGCGGCCCCGCTGTTCGCGGCCGGCGCGGTGCTGGCGTACTTCGTCACGTCCAAGGGCCTGGAGTTCCTGCTCAACGTCTCCGGCGGCGGCGACGTGACCACCACTCTCGACATCACCCGCTACGTCGGGTTCGTCACGAACCTGATCCTGCTGTTCGGGGTGGCGTTTGAGTTCCCGCTGATCGTGCTGATGCTCAACTTCGTCGGCCTGGCCAGCGCCAAGCGGCTGCTCAGCTGGTGGCGGGTGGCGGTGTTCGTGTTCTTCGCGTTCTCCGCCGTGGTCACGCCGACACCCGACCCGTTCGGCATGACCGCGCTGGCGATCTGCCTCTGCGCGCTCTACTTCGCCGCGGTGGGGGTGGCGTTCATCAACGACAAGCGGCGCGGTCGCGGGCGTGAGGTCTACGCCGGCATCGCCGACGACGAGGTGTCACCGCTGGACCTGTCGACCGAGCCGGTGCCCGCCGGGGGCCGGATCGAGGCGTCCGAGCCGATCGGCGCGCCCGAGCCCGTCGTCGCCCCGAAGGCGATCGAACGCCGCTACGACGACATGACCTGACCGACCCCGCTCACCTCCGGACGCCGTCCCCACCTCACGGGGGCGGCGTCCGCGTTTCCGCAGCCGCCCCTCGCCGCCGCGCCGAGTGCCCTCCGCCGACCTTGAACTCGATGCGCGCGCGACGGCCGCCCTCACGTTGATCATGGACTTGCTGCCCCTCGGATGACCGGTTTCCGCACTTTGCCCGGGCAGGAAGTGCAAGATCGCCGGGGCCGGGGCCGGGGCCGGGGCCGGGGCCGGGGCGGGGGCGGGGGCGGGGGGTCAGGTGATGCGGCGGGCTGCGTTGGGAGCGGCGGCGGGGAGCGCGTCGGGGTGGAGGATGGCGGCTATCGCCTCGGTGCCGTCGACCAGGCGCGGGCCGGCGCGCACGATCAGGCCGTCCGCGTCCAGCGCCCACACCTGCGCGCCGGGGAAGTGCCCGGCCACGCCGACGGCCTGCTCGGCCGCGCCGTCGAGACGGAAGCCGCACGGCGCGACCAGCACCACGTCGGGTCGGGCGGCCCGCAGGGCGTCCCAGGTGGTCGGGCCGGACCGGGCGCCGCGATGGGTGCCCACCGGCTCGCCGCCGGCCACGTCGACCAGGTCGGGAATCCAGTGCCCGGCGCCGAACGGCGGGTCCACCCATTCGACCACCGCGACCCGGGGCCGGGGCCGGCCCGCCACCGCCGCGCGGACCGCCGCGAGCCGGCCGCGCAGGCCGTCGACAAGGGCCTCGGCGCGCTCCGGCACCCGGGCCGCCGCGCCCACCGCGCGGATCGACTCCAGCACGTCGTCCAGGGTGTACGGGTCCAGCGACAGCACCTCCGCCCGGCACCCGAGGTGGTCCACCGCGTCGGCGACCCGGCCCGAGGGCAGCGCGCAGACCCGGCACAGGTCCTGGGTGAGGATCAGGTCCGGGTCCAGCCCGGCCAGCGCCCCGGCGTGCAGCGTGTACAGGTCGGCCCCGGCCGCGACCTGCGCCTTGACGTAGGCGTCGATGTCGCCGGGACTCATGCCCCGGGTGTCCCGGCCGCCGACGACCACAGTGGTGCCCGCCCGGTACGACGGGGGCACCTCGCACTCGAACGTGACGCCGACCAGGTCGTCGCCGAGACCCAGCGCGTACACGATCTCGGTGGCGGAGGGGAGCAGGGAGACCAGCCGCATGCCGCCATCATGCCGGTCCCGCGGATCGCCCGGTGCGCGGGCACATCGGGTCGCCCTCGGGCCTTGCCGCGACGCCGTACGCGCTTAGACTCTGCTGACTCCGCCGAGCCCCCCGGGCGGTGTGCCGGGGTGCGTCGGCGCCCCGTTCCGGTCAGTCCGTCTGACCTGCGCTCCGGAGAACCCGATGAAGAGCCGTACCGCCGCCGTCCTGACCGTCCTCTGCGCGGCCACCGCGCTCACCGCCTGCGGTGACGACGAGCCCGCGCCGAAGGGCCAGCAGGTGCCGGTGACCGCCACCGACACCAGTTGTGAGGTCACCACCACGCTGTTCACCCCGGGCACCGTCACGTTCACCGTGACCAACCGGGGTCAGCAGGCCACCGGGGTCTACGTCTACGGCCGCGAGGGCGACGCCTTCACCAAGGTGATCGCCGAGGTGGCGGACGTGCCGGCGGGCCGTACCGGCGACCTGCGTGCCTCGCTGCAGACCGGCACGTACGAGGTGGCCTGCAAGCCCGGCCGGCAGGGCGACGGCGTGCGTACGAAGATCACCGTGTCCGACGACGGCAACCTGGCCAGCGCCGCAGCCGAGGTGGCCTACGACCGGTCGGTGACGATCGAGCTGACCGACGACGCGATGACCGGGGTGGACGCCCTGATCGCCGAGCCGGGCGAGAAGCTGGCGTTCAAGGTGACGAACAAGACCGCTGGGGCCCGGACGCTGTACGTGCTCAACCCCGACGGCAAGCGGGTCGCGGAGATGAAGGCGGAGGCCAACGGCACCGCCGAGACGGTGGTGACGCTCGGCGCGGCGGGGGACTGGTCGCTGAAGGTCAAGGGCGACGGCGTGCCGTCGGTGAGCAAGCGGCTGGTGGTGCGCTGAGGCGGCCGCGAAAACACCATCGATCCGGCTGCATCCACCGGGGACGGTGCGGGCGAAGCATTGGTCGTGACGACAGTCACGGACCTGGTCGCTTCGACGAAAGGCTCCCCGATGAACATCGCTCGTCTCGCCGCCCGGCTGGCCGTGGGCGCCACCGCGGCGGCGGTGGCCACCACCGCCGTCGCCGTGCCCGCCCAGGCCGGCGCCAAGCAGCCGGGCACGCGGTCGCTGGCCGCCGTGCTCACCGCGGACAAGAGCGGCTTCGACCGCAACTCGCGGGACTTCGACGTGCTCACCAAGGCGGTCCTGACGGTGCTGCAGGCCAAGCCGGACTCGCCGGTGAAGGTGCTCACCGACGGTACCGTCGCGCTGACCGCGTTCGTGCCGAACGACTACGCGTTCCGCGAGCTGGTCCGGGACATCACCGCCGCGAAGAAGCTGCCCGGGGAGAAGGCCGCGTTCGACGCGGTCGCCGGCCTCGGCGTGGACACCGTGGAGGACGTCCTGCTCTACCACGTCGTGCCGGGCGCGACGATCGACCGGAAGGCGGCGCTGAAGGCGGACGGCGCGGACCTGACCACCGCGCTCGGCGCCACCGTCGAGGTGGACGTGAAGCGCTGCTGGTACGGCCGCGAGGTGCGCCTGGTCGACGCCGACACCAGCGACCGCAACGCCAAGGTGGTGCGGTACGACATCAACAAGGGCAACAAGCAGATCGCGCACGCGGTGGACCGGGTGCTGCGCCCGATCGACCTTCCCTGAACCACCCCCGCCACGGCGCCCGGCACCCCCTGCCGGGCGCCGTCGGCGTGTGCCGCCCACCCGCCGTGTGACCTGGCTCTGGTGGGCGGCGTGAGCGGTGCCGTACGGTGCTCGCCGTGACCGCGCACGATCATGTCCCGCCCGGCCCCGTCGCCGTGCTCGCCAACCCGACCGCCGGCCGGGGGCGGCACCGCGGTCTGCTGCCCGGGATCCTGGAGCGCCTCGCCGGAGCAGGCCGCCCGGTCGAGCTGCTGCGCGCGCGTACCCCCGAGGAGGCGGAGGCGGCGTGCCACGCCGCGGTCGCCGGCGGCGCCGGGGCGCTCGTCGCGGTGGGCGGCGACGGCACGATGCACCGCGCGTTGCAGGCGGTCGCCGGCACCGATGTGCCGTTCGGGCCGGTACCGGCGGGCACCGGCAACGACTTCGCGGTGGACACCGGCTTCCCGGCCGACCCGGTGGCCGCGGTCGAGGTGATCGCCGACGCGCTCGCCGCCGGCCGTGCCCGGTCGGTGGACCTGGCGCGGCTGTCCCGGCGCGGCGAGGCCGACCGCTGGTTCGGCGCGGTGCTCGCGGCGGGCTTCGACGCGATCGTCAACGAACGCGCCAACCGGATGCGCTGGCCGCGCGGCCCGCGCCGGTACGACCTGGCGATAGTGGTCGAGCTGGCCCGGCTGCGGCCACGCCGCTACCGGCTGGTTCTCGACGGGGTGGCGCAGGAGGTCGACGCGGTGCTGGTCGCGGTGGGAAACACGGCCAGCTACGGCGGCGGCATGCGGATCTGCCCGGACGCCGACCCGCACGACGGCCTGCTGGACGTGGTGGTGGGCGGGCGGTTCGACAGGCGCACGCTGATGCGGGTCAAGCCGCAGATCTACCGGGGCACCCATGTCACGCACCCGCTGGCGCGCGTCTACCGGGCGCGGACGGTGGAGCTGGCCGCCGAGGGGATCACCTCGTACGCCGACGGGGAACGCTCCCTCGACCTGCCGGTGACCGTCACGGCCGTGCCGGCGGCGCTGCGGCTGCTGCGCTGACCGCCGCCACGCCCTCGGCGTCCGGTGGGCCGGGAACGGGCGGCGGCGCGGTGGACGGGGCGGCGGCGCAGACCGCGCTGGCGCTCGCGGCGACCACCAGCCCGATCGCGAGCACCTCGACCGGGTGCAGCGCCTGGCCGAGCACCAGCCAGCCGGCCACCGCGGCGATCGCCGGGCCGAGGCTCATCATGACCGCGAACGTCGCGGTGGGCAGCCGCCGCAGCGCCGCCAGCTCCAGGCTGTACGGCAGCACGGAGGCGAGCAGCGCCAGCCCGGTACCGAGCCCCAGCACCACCGGGTCGGCGAGGCGACCGCCGTCGTCGGCCAGCCCGAACGGCAGCGTCAGCAGCGCCGCGACGGTCAGCGAGAGGGCCAGCCCGTCCGCGCCGGGGAACCGCGCGCCGATCCGCGCCGAGCAGACGATGTACGCGGCCCACATCGCGCCCGCCGTCAGCGCCAGCGCCGCGCCGACCGGGTCGAGCCGGTCGAACCCGCCCTGCCCGAGCAGCGCCACCCCGCCCAGCGCCAGCGCGGCCCAGAACCAGGCCGCCGCCCGGCGCGCGCCGAACACCGACAGCGCCAGCGGGCCGAGCACCTCCAGCGTCACCGCCGGACCGAGCGGGATCCGCTCGATCGCCTGGTAGAAGATCGAGTTCATGCCGGCCAGGGCCAGCCCGAACGCGACCACTGCGGCCCAGTCCCGGCGCCCGTACCCGCGCACCCGGGGGCGGCACACCACGAGCATCACCAGCGCGCCGATGGTCAGCCGCAGCGTCACCGCCCCGGCCACCCCGGTGCGCGGGAACAGCAGCGCCGCCAGCGCGGAGCCGAACTGCACCGACAGCGCCCCGCCGAGCACCAGCGCGACGCCGCCGAGCCGGCCCGGCGCACGCGGCGGCAAGGGGTGGACACCGGTCATGCCCCTGACCGTAGCCGGTGCGCCGGGACGGGTTCGCGCCGCTGGCGGGGTGTGCGCTCAGCCGACCCCGGCCAGGTCGAGCACCGCGCCGAGCCCGTTCGGGCGGCCGGCGTCGGCGCACGGCAGCACCAGCACCCCGCACCCGGCCGCGACCGCGCCCGCGTCGGCCGGGGTGTCGCCCACCATGAGCGTGCGCTCCGGGTCGACGCCGAGCATCCCGCAGGCGCGCAGGAAGATGCCCGGGTCCGGCTTGCAGCGCCCCACCTCGTACGACAGCGCGTACGCGTCGACCAGCCCGTCGAGATCCCAGGCGGCGAACAGCGGTCGCAGGTCGAAGCCGATGTTGCTGACCACCGCCACCTTCACCCCGGCGGAGCGCAGCGCGCCGAGCACCGGCTCGGTGTCCGGGTACGGCACCCAGCCCTCGGGCACCAGCACCCGCTCGTAGAGCGCGTCGGCGAACCCGTCGATGCCGGTGTCCACCGTCTCGGCCAGCCCGGTGTACGCGCCCCGGTGGGCCTGCGGGTAGAGATCGCGGTCGGCCCACAGCTCGGCCAGCCGGGGCGGCACCCGGGCCGGCAGCGGGCCACCCGCGCGCCCGGCGGTGAGCAGCCGGTCGGCCAGCGACGTGGCCCGGATCCGGTCCAGCTCGACGCCGCAGGCGGACGCCGCGGCGAGCACCCAGGTCAGCGGCTCCTCCACCTGGGCGAGCGTGCCGTGGAAGTCGAAGAGCACCGCCTCCACGGGCCGGCGGGACGGGCGCGGGCCCACGACGTCGTCGGCGCCGCTGGCGGCATGGGGCAGTTCGGTACGGTCCGGCACGTCGTGCACCCTACCGACCCGCTCCGACCGTCCTGCCGGATGGCCTTGACCGGTACTCGTCGGCCGTACCGATTAATCTTGGATCCATGTCGAGCCCCGCCGAGCGGTACGCCGCGGCGCGCCGCCGGGCCGCGCAGGCCTCCGCCTTCCCGGCCCTGGACGAATTCTCCCTGGATCTCGGGTTCGATCTCGACGACTTCCAGCGCGAGGCGTGCGAGGCGCTGGAGCGGGGCAGCGGCGTGCTGGTCTGCGCGCCCACCGGCGCCGGCAAGACCGTGGTGGGCGAGTTCGCGGTGCACCTGGCGCTGCGCGGCCGGCCCGGCGGCGACGCGCCTGCGGCCCGGCGCAAGTGCTTCTACACCACGCCGATCAAGGCGCTGTCCAACCAGAAGTACCACGACCTGGTGGACCGCTACGGCGCCGAGCAGGTCGGCCTGCTCACCGGCGACAACGCGATAAACGGCGACGCGCCGGTGGTGGTGATGACCACCGAGGTGCTGCGCAACATGCTCTACGCCGGCTCGGCCACCCTCGAGGGCCTGGCGTACGTGGTGATGGACGAGGTCCACTACCTGGCCGACCGGTTCCGTGGCGGGGTCTGGGAAGAGGTGATCATCCACCTGCCCGAGTCGGTCACGCTGGTGTCGCTGTCGGCCACCGTCTCCAACGCCGAGGAGTTCGCCGACTGGCTGGTCACCGTACGCGGCGAGACCGCCGTGGTGGTCTCCGAGCACCGCCCGGTGCCGCTGTGGCAGCACATGCTCGTCGGCAAGCGGATGTTCGACCTGTTCCACGACGCCGACGCGGCCCGCAAGCACGACGTGCACCCGGAGCTGCTGCGCTACACCCGGGACACGATGCGCCGGCTGGAGCTGGGCGAGGGCCGCAGCGCCGGCCCCGGTGGCGGCCGGCGCGGCCCGCGTTGGCGCGGCCCGATGCGCCCGGACATCGTCGACCGGCTCGACCGGGAGGGGCTGCTGCCGGCGATCCTGTTCATCTTCAGCCGGGCCGGCTGCGACGCCGCAGTGCAGCAGTGCCTGGCCGCCGGGCTGCGCCTGACCTCCCCGGAGGAACGCGCCGAGATCCGCCGGGTGGTCGAGTCCCGGGTCACCGCCATCCCCGGCGAGGACCTGTCCGTGCTCGGCTACTGGGAGTGGCTCGACGGGCTGGAGCGCGGGCTGGCCGCCCACCACGCCGGCATGCTCCCCGCGTTCAAGGAGGTCGTCGAGGAGCTGTTCGTCCGCGGGCTGGTCAAGGCCGTCTTCGCCACCGAGACGCTGGCGCTGGGCATCAACATGCCGGCCCGCTGCGTGGTGCTGGAACGCCTGGTCAAGTTCAACGGCGAGGCCCACGTCGACCTCACCCCGGGCGAGTACACCCAGCTCACCGGCCGGGCCGGCCGCCGGGGCATCGACGTCGAGGGCCACGCCGTGGTGGTCTGGTCGCCGGAGACCGACCCCCGGCACGTGGCCGGGCTCGCCTCCACCCGCACCTACCCGCTGCGCTCCAGCTTCCGGCCGTCGTACAACATGGCCGTCAACCTGGTCGGCAGCGTCGGCGCGGCGCCGGCCCGCGAGCTGCTGGAGTCCTCGTTCGCGCAGTTCCAGGCCGACCGGTCGGTGGTCGGTCTGGCCCGGCAGGTGCAGCGCAACACCGAGACCATCGAGGCGTACGGCGCGGAGGCCGCCTGCCACCACGGCGACTTCGACGAGTACTTCGCGCTGCGGGTGGCGATCGCCGACCGGGAACGGGCCATCGCCCGGCAGGGCCAGACCCAGCGCAAGGCGGCGGCTGTCGCCTCGCTGGAGCGGCTGCGGGTCGGTGACGTGATCCGGGTGCCGTCCGGGCGGCGGGCCGGCCTGGCGGTGGTGCTGGACCCGGCCACCGGCGGGTTCGGTGAGCCCCGGCCGCTGGTGCTCACCCAGGACCGCTGGGCCGGCCGGGTCACCCCCGGTGACTTCACCACCCCGGCGGAGGTGCTGACCCGCATCCGGGTGCCGAAGCACTTCAACCACCGTTCGCCTGCGGCCCGGCGGGACCTGGCCGCGGCGGTCAGCGGCACCGGCCTGGACCGGCACGGCGGCCGGCGGGGCGGCCGGTCCCGTCAGGCGGCGGGGGAGGACCACCGCCTCAGCCAGCTCCGCGTCGAGCTGCGCGCGCACCCGTGTCACGCCTGCCCGGATCGGGAGGAACACGCCCGCTGGGCGGAGCGGCGGCGCCGGCTGGAACGCGACACCGAGGAGCTGCGTCAGCGGGTGTCCGGGCGGACCGGCTCGCTGGCCCGTACCTTCGACCGGATCGTGGCGTTGCTGACCGCGCGCGGCTACCTGGCCGCCGACGGTGAGGTCACCGACGCCGGCCGGATGCTGGCCCGGATCTGGACCGAGGCGGACCTGCTGGTGGCCGAGTGCCTGCGCCGACGGGTGTGGGACGGCCTGTCCCCGGCCGAGCTGGCCGCCGCCGTGTCGGTGGTGGTCTTCGAGGCCCGGCGGGACGTCGACGAGCGGGCGTCGTTGCCGCGTGGCGGGGTCGCCGACGCGGTCGACGAGACGCTCAAGCTGTGGGGCGACATCGAGGCCGACGAGGCGGCGCGCGGCCTGGCGGTGACCCGCGAGCCGGATCTCGGGTTCGCCTGGCCGATCTACCGGTGGGCGCGCGGCGAGGCGCTGGCCAAGGTGCTCGCCAGCGGGCACCAGATCGACGGGGAGATGCCGGCCGGCGACTTCGTCAGGTGGGCGCGACAGGTGGTCGACCTGCTCGGGCAGGTCGCCGACTCGGGTGGCGCTTCGGCCGAGCTGCGCGGCACCGCACGGCAGGCCATCGCGGCGGTCAACCGGGGCGTGCTGGCCTACCACGCCTCCGCCTAACGGTCACTTTCGGTCACCGATCTCCGGAAACCGACGCATCGCTGCGTCACCGCGCTGACACCCCGCGAATTGTCGGGGGGTCGATGCATGCCCTGGTCAGGGCCTATCCCATCATTGCCCCGGGGCGCCGTGGGTCGCGCTGCGTCGATGGTGAGGGAAGGGCGTCGTGGGCGAGATCAATCACTTCGAGTACGGGTGGATCACACCCGCGCTCAGCTACGCGTTGTCAGTGCTCGGCTCGGCGCTCGGACTGGTCTGCGCCGGGCGGATCCGGACCGCCACCAGCGGCGGCCAGCGCGCCTGGTGGGGCCTGCTCGCCGCGTGGGCGCTGGGTGGCACCGCGATCTGGGCCATGCACTTCATGGCGATGCTCGGGTTCGCCGTCTCCGGCACCCGGATCCGCTACGACGTGCCGCTGACGGCCGCCAGCACCGCGATCGCGGTGGCGTCGGTCGGCATCGGGCTGGCGATCGTGGGCACCGGCCGGCTCGCCGCGCCGCGTCTGCTGGCCGGCGGGTTCTTCACCGGCGCCGGGGTGGCCGCCATGCACTACACCGGCATGGCCGCGATGCGCCTGGACGGCTCGTTCGGCTACGACCCGCTGCGGGTGACGCTGTCGGTGGTCATCGCGATCGTGGCCGCCACCGTCGCGCTCTGGCTGGCGATGACCGTCCGGCGCGGGCTCGCCATCGCCGCCTCGGCGCTGGTCATGGGCATCGCTGTCAACGGCATGCACTTCACCGGCATGAGCGCGCTGTCGGTGCACCTGCACGAGAGCCGCGGCCCGGCCTCCGGCACCGAGGTGAGCGGACTGCTGGTGCCGATCGTGCTGGCGGTGGTCTTCGGCGTGGTGGGGCTCGTCTACGCGCTGCTCGCCGCGCCGTCGGACGACGACCGGGCCGGGGCCGCGTACGTCAGCTCGCGGCTCGGTGACGCGCCGCGGACGGTCGCCGCCGAGCCAGCGCCGGACCCGGTGGGCCTGCGTGCCCGGTCGACGCTGGCGCAGCCCGGCGCCCAGTTCCCGAGCCGCCGGAGCACCGACCGCCCTTCGTGATCAACTGATCACGATCGGTCGCCCGCCAGCGCGTCGACCAGGCGGCGGCAGGACCCGGCCAGGTTCCAGCGCTGCGCCAGCTCCAGCAGCCGCTCCGGGTCGGCGGGCGACGTCGGCAGCGTCGGGTCCAGCTCGGGCAGCGGCACGTCGGTGGCGACCCGGACCACCTTCGGCGCCACCGCCAGGTAGTCGCGGGCGGCGTCGAGCTTGGCCCGCAGCCCCGGGGCGAAGCCGGAGCCGGGGTCGTCGAGCGCGGCCAGGATGCCGTCGAGCCCGCCGTAACGGTCGATCAGCCGGGCGGCGGTCTTCTCACCCACCCCGGCCACGCCGGGCAGGCCGTCGCTGGGGTCGCCGCGCAGCGCCGCGAAGTCGGCGTACCGGTCGGCGGGCACGCCGTAGCGGGCCCGCACCGCCGCGTCGTCGCAGTCGTCCAGCTTGGCCACGCCCCGCCCGACGTAGAGCAGCCGCACCGGGCGCGCGTCGTCGACGAGCTGGAACAGGTCGCGGTCGCCGGAGACCACCTCGACCGGGCCGGGCTGGGTCACCGAGAGCGTGCCGAGCACGTCGTCGGCCTCGTAGCCGGTGGCGCCCACAACCGGGATGCCGAGCGCGTCGAGGACCTCCAGGATCATCGGCACCTGCGGGGACAGCGTGTCCGGCACGACCTCGCCGCCCTCGGGCGCGACCCGGTGCGCCTTGTACGACGGCAGCAGCTCCACCCGCCACGCCGGCCGCCAGTCGTGGTCCATCGCGCAGATCATCCGGTCGGGACGGCGGGTGCGGACCAGCTGGGCGAGCATGTCGAGGAAGCCGCGCACGGCGTTCACGGGCTGGCCGTCGCTGGTCTTCGCGGCCGACTCGGGAATGCCGAAGTAGGCGCGGAAGTAGAGGCTGGGGGAGTCGATCAGGAGGATCGGCTGTCGGTGTGCCACGGCGACAAGCCTTCCACAGCCCTCTGACGAGATGGGGGAGGCGACCGCGGGACCGGAAACCCGGGCGCGCGCGGGTCCCCGGATGCGCAGACTGGCGGGGTGAGCTTCGTACCCGGCCTGACCCTGGCCCGCCGGTTCCACGACGAGGTGGTGGGTCCGCTGCTGGCGCGGCGGCTGCCCGGCCTGCGGTACTCCGCCGGTCTGCTCGACGGCGGCTCCGAGCTGCTCGGCCTCGACACGCCCCGCTCCACCGACCACGACTGGGGTCCGCGTACCCAGGTCTTCGTGGACAGCGCGCACGACGTGGCGCCGGTACGGGCGGCGCTGGACGCGGACCTGCCGGCGCGGTTCCTCGGCTGGCCGACCCGGTACGCCGGCGGCCCGGCGGTACGGCTCGGCACGGTGCACGCCGACGGCGACCGGCACGGCGTGAGCGTGGACGAGCTGGGCGCGTGGCTGCGGGACCGGCTGGGCGCCGACCCGCGCGCCGGCATGTCGGTGGCGGACTGGCTGGCGACACCGACGCAGCGGCTGGCGGAGCTGACCGGGGGAGCGGTGTTCCACGACGGGCTCGACGGGGCTCTCACCGCCGCCCGCGCCGCGCTGGCCTGGTATCCGGACGACGCGTGGCGGCACGTGCTGGCGTCCGGGTGGCAGCGGGTCGCGCAGGCCGAGCACCTGGCGGGCCGGTGCGCCGAGGTCGGCGACGAGCTGGGCAGCCGGGTGGTGGCCGCCGGGCTGGCCCGGGACCTGATGCGCCTCGGGCTGCTGCTGCGCCGCCGCTGGCCCCCGTACGCGAAATGGCTCGGCACGGTGTTCGCGACGCTGCCGGGCGCGGCGCCGGTGGTGGACGGGCTCGCCGCCGCGCTCGGTCCGGGCGAGTGGGCGGTCCGCGAGCCGGGCCTGGTCCGGGCGCTGGAGACGGTGGCCGGCTGGACCAACGACGTCGCGCTGGCGCCACCGGTGGACCCGGCCGCCCGGCCCTTCCACGGCCGGCCGTTCCTGGTGCTCGACGCGGGCCGCTTCGTCGAGGCGCTCCGCGCCGCGATCACCGACCCGCGGCTGCGCGACCGGCCGCCGATCGGCGCGGTGGACCAGTACGTCGACAGCGTGGACGTGCTCACCCACCCGGACCGCGCCCGCCGGGTGGCCGCGGCTGTTGTCCGTCCGCCGGGCGCGGCCTAGACTCCGATTCGAGTCGCATCGATCCGCGACTGTCTATCTCGTCTCCGAGGGTCCGGGCCGCCCGTCGCAGGCGCCTCGCCGGCGAGAACGCCGCTCCGTGCGGCGTTCCCACCACCGAGGAGAACAGCATGCTGTCCAGAATGAGCAGACTCCGGCTGCTCGGCGCGGCGCTCGCCGCCGCCGGGCTCGCCGTCGGAGCGGCGCTCGCCGTCCCCGGGCCGGCCTCGGCCGCCGCGCTGACCGAGGTGACGAACTTCGGCACCAACCCGAGCAACCTGCGCATGTACCTGTACGTCCCGGACACCGTCGCGGCCCGTCCCGGGCTGCTCGTGGTGAACCACTACTGCACCGGCAGCGGCCCGGCCATGTACTCCGGCACCCAGTTCGCGTCCCTCGCCGACCGGTACGGCTACATCGTCGTCTACCCGTCGGTGACCCGCAGCAGCAAGTGCTTCGACGTGTCCTCACCGCAGGCGCTGCGCCGCGACGGCGGCAGCGACCCGGTGGGCATCAAGTCCATGGTGGACTACGTGCGGCAGCGCTACCCGGTCGACTCGCAGCGGATCTTCACCACCGGCACCTCGTCCGGCGCGATGATGACGAACGTGCTGCTCGGCGACTACCCGGACGTGTTCCGCGCCGGGGCGGCCTTCGCCGGGGTGCCGTTCGGCTGCTTCGCCACCACGAACGGCTCGGAGTGGAACAGCGAGTGCGCCAACGGCCAGGTGCTGAAGACCCCGCAGCAGTGGGGCGACCTGGTGCGCAACGCCTACCCCGGCTACACCGGCCCGCGTCCGCGGATGCAGATCTGGCACGGCACCAACGACGAGACGCTGCGCTACCCGAACTTCGGCGAGCAGATCGACCAGTGGACGAACGTGCACGGGCTGAGCCAGACGCCCGACTACACGGACAGCCCGCAGTCCGGCTACACCCGGACCCGCTACGGCGGCACCGGCGGCACCGCGACCGTCGAGGCGATCAGCATGCAGGGCGTCACGCACAACCTGCCGGTGGACGCGGCCCAGGCGATCCGCTTCTTCGGCCTGGACACCGTGCCGCCGACCAGCCCGCCGCCCACCACGGCCGTCCCCACCACGCCGCCACCCACCACGCCCCCGCCGACGACGCCCCCGCCCACCACGGCGCCGCCGCCCACGACGCCGCCGCCGTCGGGGGCCTGCCGGGTCGGGTACGTGGTGAACGCCTGGAACAACGGCCTCACCGCCTCGGTGACGATCACCAACACGTCCACCACGGCGATAAACGGCTGGAGCCTCGCGTTCACCCTGCCGGGCGGCCAGACGATCACCGGCGGCTGGAACGCCACCTACAGCCCCACCAGCGGCGCGGTGACCGCCCGCAACGTCTCCTACAACCCGGTGATCGCACCGGGCGGCTCGGTGGACATCGGCTTCCAGGCCACCCACACCGGCAACGCCGGTAAACCCGGCTCGTTCACGCTCAACGGAAGCCCCTGCACGGCCGCCTGATCCGCACGCCAGTACGCCGAGGTGGCGGCATCCCGGACACGGTGATGCCGCCACCTCGGCGAAGCGGTGGCGATCACGCGGGACCGGGCATGAGCACCGCCGCGGCGGGTACCCGTACCGGACGGACACCGGCGGGAACCGAAGGAGCGGATATGAAGGTCCGAAGCTCCCTGCGCGCACTCAAGCGCAAGGCCGACTCGATAGTGGTCCGGCGCCGGGGCAAGCTGTTCGTGCTGAACAAGTCCGACCGGCGGCAGAAGGCCCGGCAGGGCTGAGCCGGTGGCGGACATCCTGATCACCGGGGCCGGCAGCGGGCTCGGCCGGGGCACGGCGCTCGGGCTGGCCCGCACCGGCCACCACGTGATCGCCGCGGCACAGATCTGGCCGCAGGTCCGCGAGCTGCGCGCCGAGGCCGAACGGGCCGGCGTCGCGCTGGACGCGATCAAGCTGGACGTCACCGACCCGGCCGACCGGGCCGCGGCCGCCCGCCACCGTGTCGACATCCTGGTGCTCAACGCGGGCCTGCAGGAGGCCGGCGCGGTGGTGGAGATCCCGATGGAGCGGGTCCGCCGCTCGTTCGACGTGAACGTCTTCGGCCACCTGCACCTGGCACAGGACCTCGTGCCGCCGATGCTGGCCCGGGGCGCCGGCAAGGTGGTCTGGGTGTCCTCGGCGGTCGGCGTACGGACCCGGCCGTTCATCGGCGTCTACGCCGCCACCAAACACGCGATCGAGGCGCTCGCCTGGGCCATGAAGGGCGAGCTGGAACCGCGCGGCGTCCGCGTTGCGGTGATCAACCCCGGCCCGTACCGGACCGGCTACAACGACACCGGCGTGGAGACCATGTCCCAGTGGTGGGACGAGTCCACCGCGCTGCTGCCGCGCCCTGACTTCGGCGACTACCTGGGCCACCAGCGCGACCCCCAGGAGATGATCGACGAGATGGTCCGCGCGGTGCCCGCCGACGACGGGCACCCGTACCGCACCACGTGCCCGTCGTCGCTGCGCGAGCAGCTCAGGGAGTTCGAGTCGCAGGTGTGGGACGCGACGTCGTGACGGCGGTGTCCGGGATGCGCTCCGGGTGGGCACCGCCGGTCAGCCGGGCCGCGGCGAAGCCGACCAGCGGACGGTAGATGCGCACCGAGTCGGCGAGCGCGGAGAAGTGCGAACCCGCGTTGCCCGCGTGGTAGCGGGTGGCGATGTCCACCTGCTCGACCGGCAGCCCGGCGCCCACCGCGCGCAGCAGCACGTCCATCTCGTACTCGAAGCGGTCGCCGGGGACGGTGACCAGCCAGTCCAGCAGCCCGGCCGGGTACGCCCGCAGCCCGGTCTGGGTGTCCCGCACGTCCCGCCCGGTCGCCAGTCGGAACGCGACCCGGGTCGCGGCGTTGCCGAACCGGCTGCGCGCCGGCACCTCGCCGTCGAAGCGGCGCACGCCGAGCGTCATCGCGCCGGTGGCGCGCATCCGCCCGGCCACCCGGCACACGTCCTCCACGCGGTGCTGACCGTCGGCGTCCACACAGGTCACATCGTGTCCCGGGTGGCGCGTGGCGGCGTACCGGAAACCGGTGCGCAGCACCACGCCCTTGCCCCGGTTGACCCGGCGGCGCAGCACCTCGGCGCCCCGGTCGCGGGCCGCGCGCAGCACCCCGGCTGCGGCCGGGCCGCTGCCGTCGTCCACGACCAGCACCCGCGCCCCGGGCAGCGCGGCCCGCAGGTCGGTGACCAGCGGCGGAAGCCGGTCACCCGGCCGGTACACGGGCACGAGCACGATCACTGGACCTCCCGGGGTGGACTCGCCCGCCGGCACGGTCCGCCGGGTCGATCGAGGAGCGTCGTACCCCGGGCCCGCGACCGCGAATCACCGCCGGGGCGTGAGGCGTCCGATCCGGTCGGCCGCGCGGCTCAGCGCGCGCTCGCGGCGCAGCGACGCCTCCGGAGTACGCACACCGAGATAGCCGAGCCGGCTGAGCGCCCGGACCGCCCGCTCACGCCGGGCCGGCACCGGTTCGGGCGCGGTCACCGGCACGTCGGCCAGCGCCGGGCCGGACAGGCCGAGCACGCGCGCGGCGAGCAGCCGGACGCGGGGCAGGTGCCACGGGTGCGTGACCAGCCCGAGCGGGCGCCGCGCGGTGAACTCGGCCGCGCCGAGCAGCCCGTCCTGCACGGTGTGCGCCAGGTTCTGCAGCGTGGTGCGGGACCGGGTCTCGGCCGCCGACCGGGCGTACGCGTCGAGGCCGGCCTCGCGCGCCAGCGCCCGCATCAGCTCGCCCTCCCGGAATCCGGGCGGCGGACCGGGCGCCCCGGCCGGGCCGTGCGGCCAGCCGCCGGTGAACACGACCCGGGCGCCGGGCGCGCGGCGGAACTCCTCGGCGTGCGCGCGGACGTACGCCACCGCGGCCTCGGTGCGCGCGACGCTCTCGGCGGTGAGCCGGTAGCCGTCGTCGCCGGCCACCACGCCACGGCCGAAGACCAGCAGCACGGTGGCGGTCGGTGTCATCCCCTCACCGTACGTGTCACTCCTCCTCCGGGGGCCAGGGAGGCGTGCCGACGCCGGTGATGCGCACCCCGCCCCACGGGTCCACCTCGGTCAGCCGGGCCCGGGTGACGCGCTCGCCGATGCGGATCTCCACGTCGCGGCGGCCGGAGCGCAGCAGCCGCACCAGGCGTGGCTCCGGCTCGACGCGCCCGGCCCAGTGGTAGCGGCCGTCGACCGGCTCGAACCGGCCGCCGGCGTGCAGCCGTACCCGGGTGCCGGCGATCTCGGCCGGGCCCTGCCAGGTCACCTGTCGATCCGTTCGTGCGCGCGGGTCAGCTCCGGCGGCAGGTCCGCGCCCCGGCGGACCCCCTCGATGCCGCTCCACAGCAGCGTGGTCAGGTACTCGGTGAGCGCGGACCGGTGGATCGGCTGCCCGTGCGTGGTCCACCAGTCGCCGACCGCCTGCACGAACCCGACCAGCCCGTACGCCCAAGGCTCGGCCGGCCCGGCGTCGAGACCGAGCGCGCGCAGCCGGTCGCCGATGACCCGGGCCAGCCCGGTGGCCACCTGCCGGCTGGTGCCGGCGACCACCTGCTGGATGCCGGGATGGCCGGACTCGTGCACCAGGAACCGGTAGAGCGAGGGCTCGAACTCCACCACGCTCAGGTACGCGTCGATCGTCGCCTCGACCAGCGCCCGCTCCTCGCGGACCTGCTCCACGGCGGGCGCGACGGCGGCCACCACGCGCGCCGCGACCACCTCGCTGACCGCGAGCCAGAGCTGCGCCTTGTCGGCGAAGTAGCGGTAGAGCACCGGTTTGCTGACCCCGGCGGTGGCCGCCACCTGGTCCATGTCGACGTTCGGGCCGTGCCGCAGCAGCGCCTGCACGGCGGCGGCGATCAGTTCCTGGCGGCGCTGTTCGCGGTGCTCCGCCCAGCGGTCACGCCGCCCTCCGGACCGTGGCGGGGACGGCTCCGGCGAGGGGTCGGGGCCATTGACATCGGTGGTGGTGCGTCGCATGCTACCACTCGTAACAGTTACTGGAAGTTACGTCAATATGGAGGGGTCATGGCCGGATTCCCGCGCGAGGCGGTAGCCGCCCGCCTCCTCACCGCCTCCGTGCGTACCAGCTACGACCCCCTGGTGGACGTCGACTGGTCGGCGCCACCAGTGCCCGGCGCGTACTGGCTGCCGCCGCAGCGCAGCAGCCTCTACGGCACGCCACTGTGGGACGGGCTGACCGAGGAGCAGCGGGTCGAGCTGACCAAGCACGAGGTGGCCAGCGCCGCCAGCGCCGGGATCTGGTTCGAGACGATCCTCATGCAGATGCTGATCCGGCACTACTACGACGCGGATCCGACCAGCCGGCACGCCCAGTACGCGCTGACCGAGGTCGCCGACGAGTGCCGGCACTCCATCATGTTCGGCCGGCTCATCGAGGCCACCGGCGCGCCCGTCTACCGCGCCGAGCCCGTCGACCACCTGCTCGGGCGCTGGCTCAAGGCCACCGCCACCGGCCCGCAGATGTACGCGGCCATCCTGATCGCCGAGGAGATCCTCGACTCGTTCCAGCGCGAGATCATGGCCGACGAGTCGTTGCAGCCGCTGATCCGGATGGTGTCGCGCATCCACGTGGTGGAGGAGGCCCGGCACGTGCGCTTCGCCCGCGACGAGCTGGCCCGGCAGGTGGAGGCGGCCGGGCCGGTCGCGCTCACGTACGCGCGGCTGGTGATCGGGCGGGCCGCGTACTCGATCACGCGGCGGCTGGTGCACCCGCGGGCGTACGCGTCGGTCGGGATCGACCCGGCGGCCGGTCACGCCGCGGCGCGGGCCAACCCGCACTGGCGGGCCACGCTGCGCTGGTCGGCGCAGCGGATCGCCGAGCATCTGACCGAACTGGGTCTGGTGGCCGGGCCGGGCCGGCTGCTGTGGCGCCGGGCCGGGTTGATCGAGGGCTGACCGGCGGCGACCCGAAGGGGAAGGATCGCCGCCGGCCGCCCGGTCAGGAGGTCGGGAAGTTGTCGGGGGTGCGGATCCGGTCGCGCATGTACGCGCCGGACTGCGTCAGCACCGACGTCCCGCTGAACGAGCCGGACGCGCACGTGCCCGGCCGCAACGCGGCCGAACCCTCGGGGGCGTCGGAGAACGTCCAGTTGGCGTAGCTGATCTTCAGCCGGTCGAGCAGGTCGAGCCAGGCGTTGCTGCTGGCGACGTCGACGGCGCCGTCGCCGGTGTAGGTGACGGTGCCGAACTCGGTGACGAACAGCGGCAGCCGGGAGGCGGCCCGCTGCACCTCGTTGCGGTAGTTGTCCTGGTGCGAGGCGGCGTAGAAGTGGAACGTGTACATGATGTTCTGCGCCCGCACCGGGTTGTTCACGATCTCGTCGGAGTTGCTGCCGTCGGACACGCCCAGCGAGGACCAGCCGCGGGTGCCAACGATGATCACCGCGTCCGGGTCGTTGGCCCGGATCACCGGGATGACCTGCTCGGCGTAGTTGCGGATGGTGGACCAGCTGACCCCGTTGGGCTCGTTGGTGATCTCGTAGATCACGTTCTTCTTGGCCGCGTTGCGCGCCGACACGTTGGCGAAGAACGTCTTGGCCCGGTCCAGGTTGTACATCGGGTCACCGGGGGTCAGCGTGTGGAAGTCGATGAGCGCGTACATGCCGCGGGCCTCGGCCTTGTCCACGAGCGTGTTCACCTGGGCGGTGAAGCCGGCCGGGTTGGTCTCGTAGCCCTGCTCCTGCACGTACATCGAGATGCGCAGCAGGTCCGACTGCCACTCGTCGGCCAGCACGTCGAGCGAGGTGTCGGTGTAGCAGTTGGCGAACCACTGCAGGCCGTGGGTGCTCATGCCGCGCAGCTGGATCGGCCGCCCGTACTGGTTGCAGAGGTTGACCCCGCAGACCTGGAGCTGGCCGTTGATCGCGACCGGGGTGGTGCCGGTCGGCGGCGGCGTCGTGGGCGGGGGAGTGGTCGGCGGCGGGGGCGTGCTGGGCGGCGGGGTGCTCGGCGGGGGCGTGCCGGTGCCGCCGGTGCAGACCGTGCCGTTGAGCGTGAACGAGGTGGGGCTCGGGTTCGACCCGGTCCAGGAGCCGTTGAAGCCCACAGTGGTGCTCGCGCCGGTGCCGAGCGCGCCGTTGTAGTCCGCGCTGCGCGCGGTGACCGAGGAGCCGCTCTGCTGCCAGGTGGCCGACCAGCCCTGCACCACGCGCTGGCCCCCGTCGGGGAAGGTGAAGCCCAGCGTCCAGTTGCTCACCGGGTCGCCGAGGTTCGTCACCGCGACGGTGGCGGTGAAGCCCCCGGGCCACGAGTTGGTGGTGTAGGTGACGGCACAGCCGGTCGCGGCCATCGCGTTCGGCGACGGCAGGACGGCCGTCGCGGCCAGGGCGAGCGCGCCGACCGCGCCGCCGACGAGCAGGTGCCGCCGGGACGGGCGGGGAATCGAGAACATACGGGAAGGTCCCATCGCTTGATGGTGATCGGACGGTGCCCGTCGTGAACCTGCCCGGAAAGCCCGACGCGGCGGCCTGGGGGAGCGCTCCCAGGGCGAGCGTAGAGGCGGATGTCGATCCGTGCAACAGCCGGTGGCTCAGCGGCCGCCGCGCCGCCCACCGTAGAGCCGCAGCGCGTTGCAGACGTCGAACACGCCCGGCACGTCCCAGGCCAGCTCGGCGGCGACCAGGCGGGTTTCCGGATCGGCCACCAGGCCGGCGAGGATCACCACCCGGTTCTGCACCGTGACGGTGATCTGCTGCCGCCGGGTGGTCCAGTCGGCGCTGAGCCGCTGGGCGACGAGCGAGGCGAGCCGGGTGTCCGCGTCGTCGGGCTCCGGCTCACGGCCGGTGTACGGGAACTCGGGGTACGGCCAGGGCATCACCACGGGGAGGGCTCCTTCTGTTCGGTCATTACCGCGCGCCGGGACGCGGGCCCCGGCGCCGGGGCGCGGCCGTCAACGACTGTGAAGACGCCGTCGAGCCGCATCGTGTGCAGCACGGTGAGCACGAAGCGCGACGGCGACAGCAGGCACAGCCGCCGTCCGTCGCGCCGGGCGTCCTGGTGCGCGCGCACCAGCAGGCCGAGCCCGGCCGAGTCGATCACCTCGAGCGCGGACAGGTCGACCAGTTCGCGGTCGCCGCGCACGGAGCGTTCCGCGAGCGCCCGGCGTACCGCCTCGGCGGGATCGACGTCGGCGGCGGCCGGGGCGCCGGCCACCTGCTCCAGGTCCTCGGTGCCCAGGCCGTCCTCGGCGACCGTGGCCCGGACGCTGCACCGGGGGCAGTGGTGCGGGCCGGACGCGAAGGGCGAGCCGACCCAGTCGTGCTCGAACACGAGCGTCCACACCACCTCGGCGTCGGGCAGCGTCGCGCCCGCGCCGGTGACGCTGTCGCCGCAGCCGTCGCAGATGAGCATCATCAGGTGGTCCGCGGGGACGACTGTCACACCTCCTCCTTCCGTCGGGCGCCCGGATCGGGCGCCTGCCGGTCCGCGCCCGTGCCGCCCGCCGTCACCACCGCCAGCACGACCGCCACGGCCGCGAACGCGGTCTGCGTCACCAGGGACAGCAGCGGCGAGGCGTCGGGGCGGCGGTCCACCAGCCCGACCACGATCGCGCCGAGCAGCGCGGCGGCCACGCCGAGCGCCAGCGTCAGCCAGACCGGGACGGCCTTGCGTCCCGGCACGACGAGCCGGCCCACGCCACCGACGGCGAGACCCACCACGAGTGCTCCGACGAGCGTGCTTCCGGTCACGGCCCCTCCTCAGCGGGGTGCGGACGCGACCCGGGCCCGGCCGCGCGCAGCCGGACGGGGCGTGTCGACGACGGGTACGGCGCCCAGCCCGGAGGTCTGCAGGATGCGCCGGATCCGTGGGTGCGGGTTGCTCAGCGTGAGCACGCCGTCCTGCCGCGCCAGCCGCCGGTGCACGTCCAGCAGCAGCGCGACCGCGGCGGCGTCCACATGCCGGCACCCGGCGAGGTCGATCGTCAGCTCGCGGGGGCGCAGCGCGAGGATGCGGTCCAGCACGTGCGCGACCTCGGGCAGCCCGGCGAGGTCCAGTTCGTCGGTGATGTCCACCCGCACGTGCGGCACGGCGGACTCCGGCGGGGACGGCAGGGTAGCGGGCATCAGGTCGCTTCCGTGGCGGGTTCAGTGTCGATCCCCACTCTGCGCAGCGATCTTGGAGGTCCCCGGACGGTTGTATGACGGTTCGATGACAAAAACCACGAACGGCCCACGCGGTTGGGCTACCCGTGCCCGGCCGGTCATGATGCCCATATGACGGCCGTACTGGTGATCGAGGACGACGACCGCATCCGGCTCGCGCTGCAGCTCGCCCTGGAGGAGGAGGGCTACGAGGCGTACGGCGCCCCGACCGCGGAGGACGGGCTGCGACGGCAGCGGGAGAAGCCGTCCGACTACGTGCTCGTCGACCTGATGCTGCCCGGCATGAACGGGTTCGACTGCATCCGCCAGCTGCGCCGCGACGACGACGTGCCGGTCGTGGTGATCAGCGCCCGCGACGACACCCACGACATCGTCGCCGCGCTGGAGGCCGGCGCCGACGACTACGTGGTGAAGCCGGTCGCGATCAAGGAGCTGTCGGCCCGGCTGCGGGCGCTGCGCCGGCGGGTCCGCACCGTGTCCGGGCCCGCCCCCGCCCAGTTCTTCGGCGAGCTGGAGATCAGCGCCGAGGCCGGCGAGGTGCGCCGCTCCGGACGGCCGGTCCCGGTCACCCGCACCGAGTTCCGGCTGCTCTGCGAGCTGGCCGAGCACGCCGGCCGGGTGCTGTCCCGCCAGCAGTTGCTCAGCCGGGTCTGGGGCTACGAGACCGGCGACGAGCGGCTCGTCGACGTGCACGTCGGCCGGCTGCGGCAGAAGATCGAGTCGGACCCGGCGAACCCCCGCCACCTGGTCACCCTCCGCGGCCTCGGCTACAAGCTGCAGCGATGACCCGTCCCGGACTGCGCGCCCGCGTCACCGCGGCGTTCGCCGTCGGCGCGTTGCTGCTGTCCGCGCTGATGGCCCTCTTCTCGTACGACCTGACCCGGCGCTCGCTGCTCGACGAGCGGGAGCGCACCGCGGTGCGGGCCGCCTACTACGACGCGGCGGTGGTCCGCTCCGGCCTGGACACCGGCACGCCGGACGTGGTGGCGGTGCTGCGCTCGCTCGACACCGGCAGCGCCCGCCGCCCGCTGCTGCACCTGCCCGACGGCTGGTACGCCCGCACCGCCGACGTGGGCGCCAGCTCCGTGCCGGTGGAGTTGCAGCGCATGGTCGCCGACGGCAAGCCCGCGGTGCAGCGGATCCGCCTCGACGGGCAGCCCGCGCTGCTGGTCGGCGTGCCGCTGCCCGGCGCGCTCGGCTACTACGAGCTGACCTCGCTGCGGGAGGTCGAGGAGACGTTCCAGGTGGTGGGCCTGGCGCTGATCGCCGTGGCGATCATGGTGGCCGGGGCGGGCGCGGCGCTCGGCTGGTACGCCACCCGGCACAGCCTGCGGCCACTGACAGCGGTCGCCGACGCGGCGGAACGGATCGCGGGCGGGGACTTCGCCACCCGGCTCGATCCGACCACCGACCCCGACCTCACCCGCCTGTCCAGCTCGTTCAACGAGATGGTCGACAAGCTGGTGCATCGCATCGAGCGGGACCGGCGCTTCGCCGCCGACGTGAGCCACGAGCTGCGCTCGCCGTTGCAGACGCTGGCCGCGGCGGCGAGCGTGCTGCACCGCCGCCGCGAGCACCAGGACGAACGCACCGCCACCGCCGCCGGCCTGGTGGCCGACGAGGTGACCCGGTTCCAGCGCCTCGTCGACGACCTGATCCAGCTGGCCCGCACCGAGCAGCCGGCGCACCGCGAGACGGTCGACGTGGTGGAGCTGGCCCGGGCCGCCTGCCGGGAACGATCGCTGCCGGAGAGCCTGGTGCAGGTGGCAGGCGACGTCCCGCACGAGTGGTGGGTCGACCGGCGCCGGTTCGCGCAGACGCTGCTGAACCTGGTGGAGAACGCCGAGCGCTACGGCGGCGGCCCGGTCGCCGTACGCCTGGGCGGGGGCGACGGCGTGGGCGTGCTGGAGGTCGACGACGACGGACCGGGCGTGCCGCCGGGCGACCGGGAGATCATCTTCGACCGGTTCGTGCGGGGCCGGGCGGCGCACGACCGCGCCGGCACCGACGGCACCGGACTCGGCCTCGCCCTGGTGGCGCAGCACGCCGACGCGCACGGCGGGTCGGCGCGGGTGCTGGACCGCGCGCCCGGCGCCCGTTTCCGGGTCGAGCTGCCCGGAGCGCTCCGGTGAGCCGGCGGCGGCTCGCGCCCGCCCTGCTCGCCGTGGCGCTGCTCGCCGGCTGCGGGGTGCCGGTGGACGACGAGCCCCGGCTCGTGCAGACGCCGCCCGGGGCCTTCCCGACGCCTGCGGTGTCCTCGACCGCCGACGGGGACGGGCGGGTGGACGAGCCGTTCTGCTTCGTCCGGGACGACGGCCTGGTCGTGGTCAACCGCCGGGTGGACGGGCTGCCCGGGGTGGACACGCACCTTCAGCACCTGCTGGCCGGTCCCGGTCCGGGGGAGCGCCGCCAGGGGCTGTCCACGGCGCTGCCGGGCACGGTGGCGGTGGCCGGGGCCACGCTGGCCGGCACCGTGGCGACAGTCGACGTGCGCCAGGCCGGTGAGGAGACCGGCCGCAACGACGAGGTGCTGGCCTTCGGGCAGATCGTGTGCAGCCTCACGCAGCGACCGGACGTGTACAGCGTCGCGTTCCGCCGCGGCGGGCAGCCGCTGGAGGTGCCGCGCGCGGACGGAAGCCTCTCGGTGCTGCCGCTCACGGCTGCCGACTACCGCCCGTTGATGCCACGCTGATCGCCGTTGCTCGCCCCTATGTCCGGATATGACACTAAATCTCCATCGTCCGTTCGGTTGATTTGGCGATGGCCTTTGGTCTAGTGTGGCTGGCACGACCGGTGTGGGAGGCCACCCGTTCTCCGAGGACAGGAAGGGCAGCATGACCACGATGACCATGGCATCGACCGCGACCGAGGTGCAGCGCGCGCCGCAGACCGGTGAGGAGTCCCGTGCCAGCGAGCTGATCGCGGCGCTCGCCGCGCTGCCCGCCGGCCACCCGCAGCGGGCCGCCCTGCGCAACCAGGTCATCGAGGCGTGGCTGCCGCTGGCGAACCACCTGGCCGCCCGCTACAGCGGGCGCGGCGAGCCGGCCGGCGACCTGGCACAGACCGCGGCGCTGGGCCTGATCAAGGCGGTGGACCGGTTCGACGCCTCGCGCGGCGTCGACTTCGCCGGCTTCGCCATCCCGACGATCCTCGGCGAGATCAAGCGGCACTTCCGCGACCGCACCTGGAACATCCGGGTTCCGCGCCGCCTGCAGGAGCTGCGGCTGCGCATCTCCGAGGCCAACAGCACGCTGACCCAGACGCTCAACCGGGCCCCGACCGTCGCCGACATCGCCGCCCACCTCGACGTCACCGAGGAAGAGGTGCTCGAAGGCCTGGAAGGCGCCCGCGCCTACAACGCGGTCTCGCTGTCCACCCCGATCGGCGACGGCGACAGCGCCACCGAGCTGGGCGACACCCTCGGCGCCGAGGACAACGAGTACGAGCTGGCCGAGCTGCGCGCCTCCCTGGGCCCGGCGCTCGCCACGCTCGACGAGCGGGAGCAGAAGATCCTCACGCTGCGCTTCTACGGCAACCTGACCCAGAGCGAGATCGCGGCCCGCGTCGGTGTCTCCCAGATGCACGTGTCCCGGCTGCTCGCCCGCGCCCTGACCAAGCTGCGCGGCCAGCTCACCGAGGCCTGAGCCACACACGTACCGCGACCCCCGCCGGCCCGTGACGGCGGGGGTCGCGTCGTGTGTCACCAGCGCGACGGCGGTGGCGGCGGCACCAGCGGCGGACGGTCGTCGCAGGTGATGGTGTTCGGCAGCAGCCACGGGGCCAGCCAGCCGCCGTCGTTGCCGCCGAGGTCGGTCAGGGCGAACTCCGACCCGGCCGGGGTGAAGTGGAACGACCCGCAGTTGTTCACGCCGACCGCGCCCACGTTGCGGGCGTCCACGTTCGCGAAGCTCGCCCCGCCCGCCGTACGCGCGCTGACCACCGACGTCCCGGCGCCGTCGACCCGGATGTCCCGGAAGCGGACGTTGTCGATACGGACGCTGTCCTTCACCGGCCAGTCGCTGACCAGCATGATCGCGTTGTAGGTGCTGTCCAGGTACGCGTCGCCGCTGACCAGGATGTCCGCGTCGATGCTGCGGTCCAGCGCGTAGAACCAGATCGCGCCGAGGCCGATGTTCCAGTTCAGGTCGTACGTGCCGGCCCGGACCGTGGTGTTGCCGGTGATCCGCAGGCGGCCGGTGAACGGCTCCGCCCCGAAGCGGGAGCCCACCTGGATCGCGCTGCCCTCGCGTACCGGGTCGGCGACCAGGTTGTGCGCGACGGTCAGGTCCGCGCCGCCGTACAGCGCGATGCCGTTGGCGAGCACCGGCGACTGCACCGTGTTGTACGCGAACGTGTTCGACGCGTTCGCCGTGCCCTCCGACCACATGGCGAGGGCGTCGTCGCCGCTGTTGCGGACCACCGAGTTCGTCACCGAGGAGCGGGTGACGCCGGTGTGGAAGTTCAGCCCGTCGGCGATCTGGTCGGCGATCACGGTGTTGGTGACCCGCAGCCCGGTCATCGGCCCGTCGAACCACATGCCGACCTTCGTGTGGTGCAGGTAGAGGCCGTCGATCGTGCTGTGGTTGAGCGCCCCGCCGATGGCGTTGACCTGGTCGGTGTCGATCCGTTCGCGTACGTCGCCCTCGATCGCGAAGCCGGACAGGTGCACCTCGCTGCTGCCGCCGTCGGCGGCGTCGCGGCCGTAGAAGCCGACGCCGGTGTGCCGGGAGCCGTCGGGCGCGGGCGTGTCCAGCGTGACCTCGCGTCCCCGCACGATCGTGTACCAGCTGCCCGCACCGGCGATCGTCACGTCGTCCACGACGATGTGCCGGTCGACCTGGTAGGTGCCGGGCGGCAGGTAGAGCGGGCGGTCCACCCGCCGGGCGTACGCGACGGCCCGGTCGAGGGCGTCTGCGGACTCCCGCCGGCCGGTCGGGTCGGCGCCGAAGGACAGCGCGTTCACCGCGCGGGGGACCACGCGCGGCGGCGCGACCAGGTGCGCGTCCACCAGGTCGATCACCGTCCACGCGGCGGCGGTGCCGCGCGGCGCGGTCAGCCGGACCACCTCACCGGCCCGATGGGTACGGCCGAGCAGCAGCCGCTGCTCGTCGTAGAAGTGGTGCGGCCGGAACGGCTTGCTGATCACCGGCGCGGGCGTGGTGGCCGCCGGGACGCAGGAGCACTCGGTGATCCACCAGTCCGGGTGCAGCAGGTCGGCGCCGGGGTCGTTGGTGAACGGGTACTGGTTGTAGAGCCAGGCGTACTGCGAGGTCAGCGTCATGGTGCGGGCGGGCGCGTGCCCGACGGACACCCGCAGCGGCGCGGTGATCCCGCCGCCGCCCGGCGCGTCCGGGATGCTGTAGCGCACGGTCAGCGCGTTCGTGGGCCGGGGGAGCGTGAGTTCGACGTGCTGGCCGGGCAGCAGGCGCACGGCGCGGCGGCCGGACGCCTCACCGGCGAGTGTGTACGCCGACCGGTCCGGCCCGATCACGGTGCCGGTGGTCCGGCCGTGTTCCGCCTCCTGCTCGACGTAGTCCACAGTCGCACCGCGACCGGCGACGAGCGCGGGGTCCAGCCCGGCGCGCGTCACCACGGGGGCCGGTCCGCGCGGCGGGCCGGCCGTGGCAGCGCCGGGCGGTACGAGCAGGGCGGCGGCGAGCGCCGCCGCGAGGATCCTCGGCACGCTCCGCGACATCGGAGCACCCACTTTCTCGGGGGACGGGTGGCCTCGGCGGCGCAGGCCATCGACAAGGGCCCTCATGTTATTCCGGTGTTCTGCTGCCTTTCAAGCATCAATCTGCTCGTATCTTTCGGACCTCCTGTCGCCTGTCTTGGCAAGAACCGACCTGTCCGGCTGTTCATTTCTTGCAAGAATCCGACGTACGATTGCCGCCGTGACGAAGCGCCTGACCGAGGTGGCCCGCAAGGCGGGCGTCAGCGAGGCGACGGTGAGCCGGGTGCTCAACGGCCGCGGTGGCGTGTCCGAGGCGACCCGGACCGCCGTGCTGACCGCCCTCGACGTGCTCGGCTACGAGCGCCCGAGCAAGCTGCGCGGCGAACGCGCCCGCCTGGTCGGCCTGGTGCTGCCGGAGCTGCAGAACCCGATCTTCCCGGCGCTGGCCGAGGTGGTCACCGGCAGCCTCGCGCAGCGCGGCTTCACCCCGGCGTTGTGCGCCCGCACCATCGGCGGCGTACCGGAGTCCGGGTACGTGGAGATGCTGCTCGACCACCAGGTCAGCGGCGTCATCTTCGCCGGTGGCTCGTACGCGCTCGCCGACGCCTCGCACGAGCACTACCGGCGCCTCACCGACCGGGGCCTGCCGGTGGTGCTGGTGAACGCCGGCGTCGAGGAGCTGGGTTTCCCGCGCGTGTCCACCGACGACGCGGTCGCCGTCGAGCAGGCGTACGGCCACCTGCGCTCGCTCGGCCACGACCGGATCGGCATGGTGCTCGGCCCGGCCGACCACGTGCCCTCGCGCCGCAAGCTCGACGCCATGGTCCGGGCCGCCGGCTGGGGCGAGGACCGGTCCATGGTGGAGCGGTCCAGCTTCTCCATGGAGGGCGCGCGGGTCGCCGCCACGAAGCTGATCGAACGCGGCGCGACCGGCATCGTCTGCGCCAGCGACGTGCTCGCGCTGGGCACCATCCGGGCCGCCCGGCGTTTGGGCTGCGCGGTGCCGGCCGACGTCTCGGTGGTCGGCTTCGACGACTCGGCGTTCATGACCTGCACCGACCCGCCGCTGACCACGGTGCGCCAGCCGATCGAGACCATGGGCCAGGCCGCCGTGGACCTGCTGGTGACCCAGATCGAGGGCGCCGGGGTGCTGCACGACGAGCTGCTGTTCGAGCCCGAGCTGGTGGTACGCGGCTCCACCGCCCCCGCCCCCCGCCGCTGACCCCGGGGCCCACGCCGCCCCCACGCCGCTCCCCCACGCCGCCTCACCCCACCCCACCGCATCCGTCGATCTTGGAGTTGTGGTGCCCGGAATGCGGCACTGATGCCGGTATGTGAGGCGCCACAACTCCAAGATCGATGGTCCGGCCGACTGGAGCCGCGTACTTCCGAGGTCAAGTCGAATTCTTGCGTTTGCCAGTCGGCATCTTGCTGGATTCGGTTCGCGTCGCTACAGTGACTCCACTCACACCTGACCCGGGGCGCGGTTTCCGGAGGCAGGGCGCGTGCCGGCTGCCGTTCCACCACCAGAGGCAGCCGCGCGGTCACCGCACATCAGTGAAGGCCATGGATACACCCGTTCCCGAAGGGATGGACAGATGTCCGTACCGCAGTATCGGAAGGTCGCGGCGCTCGCGCTCGCGACCGGCCTCGGGCTCAGCCTTGCGGCGTGCTCCACCAAGAGCGACGACAGCGGCGACGCCGGCGGCAAGGTCACCATCACCGTCGACTGCCAGCCGGTCGGCGCGCAGAAGGAGCTGCTGAAGAACTGGAACGACGACGTCGCCGAGTTCCAGCGGCAGAACCCGGACATCGTCGTGAAGAGCGTGAGCGTCGGCGAGCAGTGCAACAACCCGCCGGACTTCACCGCCCGCCTGGCCGGCGGCACCGTCACCGACGTGTTCTACGGCTACATGACCGACCTGCAGCAGGTGCTGGACTCCGGCCAGGCGATGGACATCGGCCAGTACGCCACGAAGGACACGATCCCCACCTGGGACAGCGTCGACCCGGCGCTCAAGGAGGTCTTCACCGACGGCGGCAAGCTCTACGCCGTACCGGTGAAGAACTACTCGATGGGCCTGATCTACAACAAGGCGCTGTTCCAGCGGGCCGGGCTCGACGTGAACAACCCGCCGAAGACCTGGCCGGAGGTGCGGGCCGCGGCCAAGAAGATCTCCGCGCTCGGCGACGGCATCGCCGGGTACGCCGAGTACAGCGCGGGCAACACCGGCGGCTGGCACTTCACGTCGCTGCTCTACTCGCAGGGCGGGCAGGTGCTCAGCGCCGACGGCAAGAAGGCCGACTTCAACAACGCGATGGGCAAGCAGGTCCTGCAGAACCTCAAGGACATGCGCTACGGCGACAACAGCATGGGTGCCCGGCAGCTGCTCCAGTGGGGTGACCTGCTCACCAACGCCGGCGCCGGCAAGGTCGGCATGTTCATCGGCGCGCCGGACGCGACCCAGGCGATCGTCAGCCAGTTCCAGGGCAAGTACCAGGACTGGGCGATGGGCCCGCTGCCCGGCCAGGACGGCCCGGCCAAGGCCACGCTGGGTGGCGGCGAGGGCTACTTCTTCAAGAAGGGCCTCAGCCCCGAGCAGGTCAAGGCCGGCCTGAAGTGGCTCGCCTACCAGAAGCTCACCCCGGGTAAGGGCCAGTTCGACTACGTGCGCGCCAAGCCGCAGAACTACCCGGTCGGCCTGCCCCAGCCGCTGCTGTTCACGAACGGCAGCGACGCGCAGAAGCAGGAACTGGAGCTGCGCAAGGCGAACGCCAACGTGGACACCACGAACTTCGCGGTCTTCGAGGCCAACCCGGTGCCGATCAAGGGTGAGCCGCGCAACGCGCAGGCGATCTACGCGGTGCTCGACGCGGCGATGTCCGGGGTGCTGACCAACCCGAACGCGAACATCGACGCGCTGCTCAAGACCGCCGAGGACAAGGTCAACCAGCTGCTGGCCGCCGACAGCTGACCCGACCGGAGGTGGGGCCGGCGCACCGGCCCCACCTCCCCGAGCACCGCAGGAGTCGCCTTGGCGCTCACCACCGCCCCCGGCGCCACCCGCCGTACCGGTCCTGCCGCGTCGACGCCGTCGCGTACCGCCGGACGCCGCGCCGGTCTCGGCCGCAAGGTCCGGGACAACCTCACCGGGCACACGTTCCTGATCGGCGCCGTCATCTGCTTCGCCGTCTTCTCCTGGTACCCGATGGTCCGCGGCGTCGTGATGAGCTTCCAGCGCACCCGTCGCGGCGAGACCACCTGGGTCGGCTGGGACAACTACAGCCGGATCATCGCCGATCCGAGCTTCTGGACCGCCTGGAAGAACACGTTCGTCTTCACCGGCCTGGCGCTCGTCCTCGGCTACCTGGTGCCGTTCTTCGTGGCGATCCTGCTCAACGAGCTGCGCCACGCCAAGGGCTACCTGCGGGTGCTCGTCTACCTGCCGGTGATGCTGCCGCCGGCGTCCGCGCTGTTCCTGTTCAAGTTCTACGCCTACGACCCGAGCGAGGCGGGGCTGTTCAACGCGGTCCTCACCGCGCTGGGACTGCCCACGTCGGAGTGGATGCAGTCGCCCACCATGACGATGCCGGCCATGGTGATCGCGTCGACCTGGATGAACATGGGCGGCGCCGTGCTGATCTACCTGGCCGCGCTGCAGAACATCCCCGGCGAGCTGTACGAGGCCGCCGAGATCGACGGCGCCGGGGTGTGGCGGCGCATCGTGCACGTGACGGTCCCGCAGACCCGGCTGATCCTGGCGCTGCTGGCGATGCTCCAGATCGTCGCCACCATGCAGCTGTTCATCGAGCCGCTGATCCTCGCCAACGGCGCCGGTACGCAGGACTCGGCGACCTCCGTGGCGTACCTGATCTACCAGCACGGGTTCTTCCAGAACGACCTCAACGGCGCCGCCGCGCTCGGCGTGATCATGCTGGTGGTGCTGGCCGGGTTCTCCGCCGTCTACCTGCGACTGACCGCGAGACAGGACTAGGACATGGCCGCCGACAGCACCACCCGTACCCTCATCTCCCACGCCCAGCTGCGCCGCGGTCGCGGCCGCGTCCTCTACTGGGCCGTGCTCACCGTGGTCGTGGCCGGGTTCACGCTGGTGTTCCTCGGCCCGCTGTACTGGATGGTCACCGGCGCGCTGAAGTCCGGCCAGGAGATCGCCCAGACCCCGCCGACGCTGTTCCCGCGCGACCCGCAGCCGGGTAACTACGTCGACGCCTGGACCAACCTGGATCTGGCGAAGCTGCTGTTCAACACGTTCTACTACGCCACCGGGGCGGTGGTGTTCCAGCTCGTGTTCGACACCGCCGCCGCGTACGCGCTGTCGAAGCTGCGTCCGGTGCTGGGCGGGTTGATCCTCGGCATGATGCTGGCGACGCTGATGATCCCGGCGATGGTGCTGATCGTCCCGCAGTACGTGACGGTGATCGACCTGCCGATCGTGCACGTCAACCTGCTCGACTCGCCGTTTGCGATCTGGCTGCCGCTGGTGGCGAACGCGTTCAACATCTTCCTGCTGAAACGGTTCTTCGACTCGATCCCGGAGGACCTGATGGCCGCCGCCGTGATGGACGGCGCCTCCCCGCTGCGCACGCTCTGGTCCATCGTCCTGCCGATGTCGCGACCGATTCTCGGCGTGGTGGCGATCTTCGCGGTGACGGCGGTCTGGAAGGACTTCCTCTGGCCGAAGCTGGTCATGCCGTCGCCGGAGACGCGGACCGTCAGCGTCGGCATCTATGCCTTCGCCGGTGGCACCCCGATGAACGTGGTCATCGCCGCGTCGGTGATCGCCGCCATCCCCACCGTCGTGCTGTTCCTGATCTTCCAGCGCAACATCATGTCCGGCCTGACCACCGGCGGCCTCAAGGGCTGACCGGGCGCCGCCCGCCGCCGGCCGTACCGCCCGCCGCCGCAGAACCGACCCCGCAGAAAGCAGGTGCCCGTGTCCATGGCCGACAACAGCCCGTGGTGGCGCTCCGCGGTGATCTACCAGGTCTATCCGCGCAGTTTCGCCGACGGCAACGGCGACGGGATCGGCGACGTCGCCGGCATCCGGTCCCGCCTGGATCACCTCGCCGCGCTCGGCGTCGACGCCATCTGGTTCAGCCCCTGGTACCCGTCGCCGATGGCCGACGCCGGCTACGACGTGTCCGACTACCGCGACATCGACCCGGTCTTCGGCACGCTCGCCGAGGTGGAGGCGCTGATCGCCGAGGCGCACGCGCTCGGCATCCGCAGCATCGTCGACGTGGTGCCCAACCACTGCTCCGACGCGCACCAGTGGTTCCGGGCCGCGCTCGCGGGCGGGCCGGGCGCGCCCGAACGGGACCTGTTCTGGTTCCGCCCCGGCCGGGGGCCCGGCGGCGACCTGCCGCCCACCGACTGGACCGGCGAGTTCGGCGGCCCGACCTGGACCCGCACCACCGACCCGGACGGCACTCCCGGCGACTGGTACCTGCACCTGTTCGCCCCGCAGCAACCCGACTTCAACTGGGACCACCCCCGGGTCCGCGAAGAGTTCGAGGACATCCTGCGGTTCTGGTTCGAGCGGGGCGTGGACGGCATCCGCATCGACTCGGCCGGGCTGCTCGTCAAGGACGGCACGCTGCCGGAGGTCCACCCGGACCGGCCGCACCCGTTCCGCGACCAGGACGGCGTGCACGACGTGTACCGCGCCTGGCGGCGCATCGCCGACTCGTACCCGGGCGGGCGGGCACTGGTCGGCGAGGTGTGGCTGCCGGACCGGCAGCGGTTCGCGAACTACCTGCGCCCGGACGAGCTGCACACCGCGTTCAACTTCGACTTCCTCGGCTGCGCCTGGGACGCCACCGCGCTGCGGGAGAGCATCGACGGCACGCTGGCCGCGCACGCCCCGGTCGGCGCGCCCGCCACGTGGGTGCTGTCCAACCACGACGTCACCCGGCACGTCACCCGGTACGGCCGCGCCGACACCCGGTTCAGCTTCGCCGCCAAGCGCGAGGGCATCCCCACCGACCTGGAACTGGGCACCCGCCGGGCCCGCGCCGCCGCGTTGCTGTCCCTCGCGCTGCCCGGCGCCGCCTACGTCTACCAGGGCGAGGAGCTGGGCCTCTGGGAGGTCGAGGACATCCCGTACGAGCTGCGGCAGGACCCGATGTGGGAGCGGTCCGGACGGGTCGACCCCGGCCGCGACGGGTGCCGGGTGCCGCTGCCCTGGCAGGGCGACACCCCGCCGTTCGGGTTCAGCCCCGACGGCGCCGCAGCCGCGCCGTGGCTTCCGCAGCCTGCCGACTGGAAGGATCGTACGGTCCGCGCCCAGACCGGCGACCCGCACTCGATGCTGGAGCTGTACCGGGCCGCGCTGGCGCTGCGCCGCGCCGAACCGGCGCTCGGCGACGGCACCCTGGCGTGGCTGCCCGCACCGGAGGGCGTGCTCGCGTTCGCCCGCGAACCCGGCTTCATCTGCCTGGTCAACCTCGGCGACGCCGCCGTGCCGCTGCCCGCGCACGACGAGCTGCTGCTCGCCAGCGGCCCACTCGACGACGACCGGCTGCCACCGGACACCGCGGTCTGGCTGCGTACCCGATCGGCCTGACCGCGGCGCCGGCGGCCCCGTCCCGCCGCCGGCGCCGCCGAACCACCCGGCGGCCCGTCCCGGCCGCCACAGACGCCGTACACCTGGGGAGGAGGAAGGAGAGGCAACGCCGCACGGGGGGATCTGGCCACCGACGAAAGGGAGCACACCCCGCATGGCCGAGCACCGCACCGCGCACCGCCACCGCAGCACCGGCGTGGCCGTCCTGGCCGCCGCCGCGCTCGCCGCCTCGACACTCGTCGTCGTGGCGCTCACCACGACCGCCACCCCGGCGTACGCCGCCGGACTGTCCCCGTTCGACATCACCGGACGCGGCGCCACCGTGCCGTTCCGCGAGCAGGAAGCCGAACAGGCCACCCACAACGGCACGAAGATCGGCCCCGACCGGCGCTACGGCACGCTGCCGTCCGAGGCGTCCGGCCGGGAGGCGGTCATGCTCGACGCCGTCGGCGAGTACGTCGAGTTCACGCTCACCGCCCCCGCGAACGCGGTCACGTTCCGGTACAGCCTGCCGGACAACGCCGCCGGCACCGGCCGCGACGCCACCATCGACCTGCGCGCCAACGGCACGCTGGTCAAGGCGGTGCCGGTCACCTCCCGGTACGGCTGGTACTACGGCGGCTACCCGTTCAACAACAACCCGGGCGACACCAACCCGCACCACTTCTACGACGAGACCCGGACCATGTTCGGCACCACGTACCCGGCCGGCACGAAGATCCGCCTCCAGGTCTCCTCGACCGCCCAGTCACCCACGTTCACCATCGACCTGGCCGACTTCGAGCTGGTCGGGGCGCAGATCACCAAGCCGTCCGGCGTGCTGGACGTGGTGACCGACTTCGGCGCCGACCCGACCGGCGCCACCGACTCGACGGCGAAGTTCCAGGCCGCGGTGGACGCCGGCAAGGCGCAGGGCCGGGCGGTGTGGATCCCGGCCGGCACGTTCACGCTCTGGGACCACGTGGTGGTCGACGGCGTGACGCTGCGCGGCGCCGGCCCCTGGTACTCGGTGCTCGGCGGCCGGCACCCGACCGACCGTAAACGTGCCGCCGGCATCTACGGCAAGTACGTGCCGGGCGGCGGCTACTCCGGCGAGATCCGCCCGCACGAGGCCGCTGGGCCCAGCCGCAACGTCACGCTGCGGGACTTCGCCATCATCGGCGACATCCGGGAACGCGTCGACGAGGACCAGGTCAACGCCATCGGCGGCGCGATGAGCAACTCGGTGGTGGACAACCTGTGGTTGCAGCACACCAAGGTCGGCGCCTGGATGGACGGGCCGATGGACAACTTCACCATCCGCAACAGCCGCATCCTGGACCAGACCGCCGATGGGGTGAACTTCCACTGGGGCGTCACCAACTCCACGGTGACGAACACGTTCGTCCGCAACACCGGTGACGACGCGCTGGCCATGTGGGCGCAGAGCGTGCCGAACGTGGGCAACTCCTTCACCCGCAACACCATCGGCGTGACGATCCTGGCCAACCACCTGGTCACGTACGGCGGGCGGGACATCACCATCGCCGACAACGTCACCGCCGACTCGGTCACCAACGGCGGCGGCATCCACGTGGCGAACCGCTATCCGGGCGTCACCGGACCGACCGCCGTGGCCGGCACGATCACGGTGGCCCGCAACACGCTGATCCGCAACGGCAACTCCGACTACAACTGGCAGTTCGGCGTGGGCGCGATCTGGTTCTCCGCGCTCAACGAGCCGATCCAGGGCGCCGCGATCAACGTCACCGACACCGACATCCTGGACAGCTCGTACGCGGCGCTGCACTGGATCGAGGGGCAGACCAGCGGCATCTCGTTCGACAACGTCCGCATCGAGGGCGCTGGCACGTACGCGCTCCAGGTGCAGGCACCCAGCCAGGTCCGGTTCACGAACGTGCGGGCCACCGGCATCGCGCAGTCCAACCCGATCCACAACTGCGTCGGCAGCGGCTTCCAGATCACCCAGGGCGCCGGCAACTCCGGCTGGTACACGCCCACCCCGTACTGCGGGCCGTGGCCGCAGCCGCAGTGGGGCAACGGACCGTCCAGCCCGCCGCCGACCAGCCCGGCCCCGACCACGGCAGCGCCGACGACGGCCCCGCCGACCACACCGCCGCCGGCCGGCGGGAACCTGGCCCTGGGCCGCCCGGCCACCGCCACCAGCACCACCCAGACGTACGCCGCCGGCAACGCCGTCGACGGCAACCCGGCCAGCTACTGGGAGAGCGCCAACAACGCGTTCCCGCAGTCGCTCACCGTCGACCTCGGCACGTCCCGCACCGTCGACCGGGTGGTGCTGAAGCTCCCGCCCGGCTGGGAACGGCGTACCCAGACGCTGTCTGTGCTCGGCTCCACCGACGGCTCCTCGTACACGACGCTCGCCGCGTCGGCGGGCCGCGTCTTCGACCCGGCCGCTGGCAACACCGTGTCGATCGCGCTGCCGTCCGGCGACCGGCGGTTCGTCCGGGTCACCGTCACCGGCAATACCGGCTGGCCGGCGGGCCAGCTCGCCGAACTGGAGGTGTACGGCGGCGGCACCACCACGCCGCCGCCCACCACGACCCCGCCGCCCACCACCGCGCCACCGACCGGCAACCTGGCGGCGGGCCGGCCGGTCGCGGAGACCAGCCACGCCGACGTGTACGGCGCCGCCAACACCGTCGACGGCAACGCGAACACCTACTGGGAGAGCGCCAACAACGCCTTCCCCCAGTCGGTGACGGTCGACCTGGGCAGCGCCCGGCCGGTCGCCCGGGTGGTGCTGAAACTGCCCCCGTCGGCGGCCTGGCAGACCCGCACCCAGACCGTGGCGGTGCTCGGCTCCACCGACGGCTCGTCGTTCTCGACGCTCAAGGCGGCGGCGGGCTACACGTTCGACCCGGCGGGCGGCAACAGCGTGTCGATCGCGCTGCCCGCCGGTGACCGCCGCTTCGTGCGGCTGACGTTCACCGGCAACACCGGCTGGCCGGCCGGCCAGCTGTCCGAGTTCGAGGTGTACGCCTCCTGACCCGGCGCGGCGGGGACCATCCCCGCCGCGCCACCGCACCCCCACCCCCGAACGCCTCTCCACCTCCCCCGGGAAGAAGGTGTCCGTCCACCATGTCCAGACTCCGTACCGGAATCGTCGCGGTGCTCGCCGCGGTCGGCCTGGTCGTCACCGCGGCCCCCGCCCCACCGGCCCTCGCCGCCGGCGGCCCGAACCTCGCCGCCGGGCGCACCGCCACCGCCAGCAGCGTCAACGGCCCCTACGTCGCGGCCAACCTGACCGACGGCAACCAGGGCAGCTACTGGGAGAGCAGCGGCGCGCTGCCCCAGTGGGCCCAGGTCGACCTCGGCACCAGCCGCGCCGTCGACCAGGTCGTGCTGAAGCTCCCTGCCGCCTGGGAGGCCCGCAACCAGACGCTGTCCGTGCAGGCCAGCGCCGACGGCAGCGGCTTCACCACAGTCGTCGCGCCCGCCGCCCGTTCGTTCAGCCCGGCCGCCGCCAACACCGTGACGCTCGGCTTCACCGCCACCGACGCCCGCTACCTGCGGGTCCTCATCACCGCGAACACCGGCTGGGCCGCCGCGCAGCTCGCCGAGCTGGAGGTGTACGGCGCGGCCACCTCCTCGACCAACCTGGCGCTCGGCCGGACCATGACCGAGAGCGGTCACGCCGACGTGTACGGCGCGGGCAACGCCAACGACGGCAACGCGGCCACGTACTGGGAGAGCCCGAACAACGCGTTCCCGCAGTGGATCCAGGCCGACCTGGGCGCCGCCACCAGCGTCAACCGGCTGGTGCTGCGGCTGCCGTCCGGCTGGGGCGCACGCACCCAGACGATCACCGTGCAGGGCAGCACGAACGGCTCCACCTTCGGCACGCTCGTCGGCTCCGCGTCGTACGCGTTCGACCCGGGCGGCGGCAACACCGTGACGGTCACCGTGCCCACTGCGTCCACCCGGTACGTGCGGCTGCTGTTCACCGCGAACAGCGCCTGGCCCGCCGGGCAGCTCGGCGAGCTGGAGGTCTACGGCCCGGTCACCGGCGACACCCAGGCGCCGAGCGCGCCCGGCAACCTCGCGTTCACCGAGCCCGCCACCGACCAGGTGCGGCTGACCTGGACCGCGTCCACCGACAACGTGGGCGTCACCGGCTACGACGTGTACGCCAACGGCGTGCTGCGCACCATCGTCGGCGGCAGCACGCTGACGTACACCGACACCCAGCCCGCCGGGACCACCGTCTCCTACTACGTGCGGGCGCGGGACGCGGCCGGAAACGTGTCGGCGAACAGCAACACGGTCACCCGCACCGGCAACACCGGGGACACTGTCGCGCCCACCGCGCCCGGCAACCTGGCCTACACCCAGCCGGCGAGCGGGCAGATCCGGCTGACCTGGACCGCGTCCACGGACAACGTGGGCGTCACCGGCTACGAGGTGTACGCCAACGGCTCGCTGCGCACCACGGTCAGCGGCTCCACGCTCACCTACACGGACAGCCAGCCGGACAGCGCCACCGTCTCGTACCACGTGCGGGCCCGCGACGCCGCCGGGAACGTGTCGGCGAACAGCAACACCGTCACCCGTACCGGCAGCAGCACCGGCGGCACGAACCTGGCGGTCGGCAAGCCCGCCACCGCGTCGTCGATGGTGCACGTGTTCGCCGCCGCCAACGCCGTCGACAACGACGTCACCACGTACTGGGAGGGCGCGCCCGGCGCGTACCCGAGCACGCTCACCGTCGCGCTCGGCGCCAACGCCGCGATCAGCGCCGTCGTGGTGAAGCTCAACCCGGACCCGGCGTGGGGCGCGCGCACCCAGACGTTCCAGGTGCTCGGGCGGGAGCAGTCCGCGTCCGGGTTCACCAGCCTGGTCGGCTCCGCCACGTACTCCTTCAACCCGAACAGCGCCAACACGGTGACCGTCCCGGTCTCCGCGACCGCAGCCGACGTCCGGCTCCAGTTCACCGCGAACTCCGGCTCCGCCAACGGCCAGGTCGCCGAACTCCAGGTCATCGGCGTCCCGGCGCCGAACCCGGACCTCACCGTCACGGCGGTCACCGCCTCGCCGTCCGCGCCGGTGGAGACCGACGCGATCACGCTGTCCGCCACCGTGCGCAACGCCGGCACCGCGGCCTCCGCCGCCACCGACGTCAACCTCTACCTGGGTACGACGAAGGTCGGCACCGCCGCCGTCGGCGCGCTCGCCGCGGGCGCGTCGAGCACTGTCTCGGCCAACATCGGCGTACGCGACGCCGGCAGCTACCCGCTCACCGCGAAGGTCGACGAGTCGAACGCGGTGATCGAGCAGAACGAGGCGAACAACTCCTACACCAGCCCGACCCCGCTGACCGTCAGCCCGGTCGCCAGCTCCGACCTGGTCGCCTCCGCCGTCACCTGGTCACCCGGCACGCCGAGCGCCGGCGCCACCGTCTCCTTCGCGGTGACGCTGCGCAACCAGGGCACGATCGCGTCGGCGAGCGGCGCGCACGGCATCACGCTGACGGTGCGCGACCAGTCCGGCGCGGTGGTCCGCACGCTCACCGGCTCGTACAGCGGCACGATCGCGGCCGGTGCCACCGCCGGACCGGTGTCGCTCGGCACGTGGACCGCCGCCAACGGCCGGTACACGGTGCGGGTGGTGCTCGCCGACGACGGCAACGAGCTGCCGGTGAAGCGGCAGAACAACACCAGCGACCGGGCGCTGTTCGTCGGCCGCGGGGCGAACCTGCCGTACGACGCGTACGAGGCCGAGGACGGCACGACCGGAGGCGGCGCGCAGGTGATCGGCCCGAACCGCACCATCGGCGACCTCGCCGGGGAGGCGTCCGGGCGCCGCGCGGTCACGCTCAACACCACCGGCGCGTACGTCGAGTGGACCACCCGCTCGGCCGCGAACGCCCTGGTGGCCCGCTACTCCATCCCGGACGCGCCGGGCGGCGGCGGGATCGACTCGACCATCAACGTCTACGTCAACGGTGTGCTGCACAAGCCGATGAGCCTCACCTCGAAGCACATCTGGCTCTACGGCGCCGAGGCCGGTCCCAGCGACTCGCCGAGCGCGGGCGCGCCCCGGCACCTGTACGACGAGGCGAACGTGCTGCTCGACGCCACGGTCCCGGCAGGCAGCCGGATCCGGCTCCAGAAGGACCCGGCGAACAGCACCACGTACGCGATCGACTTCGTCAACACCGAACTGGTGTCGCCGCGCGCCAACCCCGACCCGGCCCGCTACAAGGTTCCGACCGGGTTCAGCCACGCCGACGTGCAGAACGCGCTCGACGCGGTACGGATGGACACCACCGGCACGCTGGTCGGCGTCTACCTGCCCGCCGGCACGTACGAGACGGCGCAGAAGTTCCAGGTGTACGGCAAGGCGGTGCAGGTCGTCGGCGCCGGCATGTGGTACACCCGCTTCCAGACGCCGCGCAACCAGCAGAACACCGACGCCGGTTTCCGGGTCGAGTCCTCGGCCAGCGGCTCGACCTTCGCCCACCTGGCGTTCTTCGGCAACTACACCAACCGGATCGACGGGCCCGGCAAGGTGTGGGGCGAACTGAAGGACGTGGACGACCTGACGCTGGACAGCGTCTGGGTGGAGCACACCGTGTGCGCGTACTGGGGGGTGAGTGTGGACGGGCTGACCATCCGGGACAGCCGGTTCCGCAACACCTTCGCCGACGCGGTGAACATGACCAACGGCAGCACGAACAACCTGGTCACCAACTCGGAGGGTCGCTCCAACGGCGACGACGCGTTCGCGTTGTTCTCCGCCACCGACTCCGGCGGCTCCGGCGGCAACCACGGCAACGTGTTCGAGAACCTGACCGCCACGCTGACCTGGCGGGCAGCAGGGCTGGCGGTGTACGGCGGCTACGACAACGTGTTCCGCAACCTGTACATCGCCGACCAGCTCACGTACTCGGGCATCACGATCAGCTCGCTGGACTTCGGCTACCCGTTCGTCGGGTTCGGCGCCAGCCCGCCCACCCGGTTCGAGAACATCTCGCTGATCCGCTCCGGCGGGCACTTCTGGGGCGCGCAGACGTTCCCGGCGATGTGGTTGTTCTCCGCGTCCAAGGAGTTCCGTGGCATCCGGGTGAGCGACGTGGACATCGTCGATCCGACGTACTCGGGGATCATGTTCCAGACCAAGTACAACGGCAGCCAGCCGGAGAACCCGATCACCGACACGGTGCTCACGAACGTATCGATCTCCGGCGCGCGGCGCAGCGGTGACGCGTTCGATGCGAAGTCCGGCTTCGGCATCTGGGTCAACGAGATGCCCGAGGCAGGTCAGGGCCCCGCGGTCGGCGCGGCCACCTTCACCAACCTCCGCCTGACCGACAACGCCCAGGACATCAAGAACACCACAAGTACGTTCACGATCACCCGCAACTAACCTCGCGGCCTCTCCCACCCCCGCGATCTTGCACTCTCGGCCCCCGCGATGCCGGATTACTCCTGGTATGGGGGGTGCCAAAGTGCAAGATCGCGGGGGCTGCGGGGCGGCGCGTCGATCTTGGAGTTGTGGCGCCTCTGATAGTGGGGCGAAGCCGACAAGCTGTGGCACCACAAGTCCAAGATCGACGGAGGGTGTAAGGCTGCGCGGTCAGTGGGGGAGGGCGGTGGAGAGGCGGCGGATCGCCTCGTCCATCTGCTCGGGTGGGGCGGCGGCGTACGTCAGGCGCAGGTGCGGGGCGGGGGGTTCGGCGGCGTACCAGGGGCGGCCGGGGAAGACTGTCACCCCCGCTGCCGCGGCAGCCGTGGTCACCGCTACGTCGTCGGTGTTGTCGGGCAGGCGTACCCACAGGTGCAGGCCGCCGCGCGGGACGTCGCGCGGCGCCAGCTGCGGCAGGTGGCGGTTCAGTGCGGCTAGCAGCGCCTCCCGGCGGGCCCGCAGTTGTCCGCGCAGGCTGCGGCGGTGCCGGTCCCAGGCGGGCGCGGTCAGGAACTCCAGCGCTGCCTGTTGCAGCGGCCCGGCGACGAACAGGTCGTCGAGCAGGCGGGCGGCGCGCAGCCGGGCTCCGGCCGGTCCGCGCGCCCCGAGCGCGGCGATGCGCAGGCCGGGCGCTGCCGGTTTGGTGAGTGAGCGCAGGTAGACGACGTGCCCGTCGGGGTCGTCGGCGGCCAGCGGTGGCGGGGCCTCGCCGTCGATGGTGAGGTCGCGGGCGTAGTCGTCCTCGATGAGGAACGCCCCGGCGTCGCGTACCGCCTCGGCGACCTGGGTGCGTCGTGCGGCGGAGAGCGTCGCGCCGTGCGGGTTGGCGTGCAGCGGCTGGCAGTAGAACAGGCGGGCATCGGTGCGGGCGAACGCGGCGGCGAGCTGGTCGGGGCGTACCCCGTCGGTGTCGGCGGGCACCGGCACCACCCGCAGCCCGGCGGCGCGCGCGGCGGCGAGCGCGCCCAGGTAGGTGGGGGATTCGACGAGCAGCGTGTCGCCGGGTGTGGTGAGCGCCCGCAGCGTGGTGGAGAGCGCGGCCTGCCCGCCCGGGCAGATCACCATGTCCTCGGCGCGCAGGCCCCCGCCGGCCGCTCGGGCGAACCAGGCGCGCAGGTCGGCGCGTCCCTCGACCGGGCCGCGCTGCCACGCCGCCGGTTGCCGGGCGGCGCGGGCGAGCGCCGCGCCGAGCGCGGCGGCCGGCTGGAGGTCCGGGTCCAGGTAGCCGCCGGTCAGCGGGATCGCGCCCGACGGCGGTAGCGCCAGCAGCGCCTGCATCTCCTCCTCGCCGTCGCGCCGCGAGCCGAGCGCGACGGTCTGCCACGACAGGTCCGGCCGTGGTGGGTCGGCGCGCCGGTTCGACACGTACGCGCCACGTCCCGGCCGTGTCTCGATCAGGCCGTCCGCGACGAGCCGCCGGGTCGCCTCGGCGACGGTGACGGGGGAGACGTGATGGTGGGCGGTCAGCTCCCGTACCGACGGCAGTCGCGTGCCGGGGACGGCGTCCGCCGCCAGCGCACCCAGATGCCGGACGACACGCTCGATAGCGCTACCATCATTCATGACGGCACAGAGTAGCGCTACTGCACCAACGACGGTAACGGTGGGAGCGGGCGGCGGGGTTGCCCTCGGCGCGCTGGGCGTGCTGGCCTTCAGCATGTCGCTGCCGGCCACCCGCGTCGCGGTGCACACACTCGACCCCTGGTTCGTCGCGTTCGGACGGGCCGTCGGCGCGGCGCTGCTCGCGTGGGCCTACCTGCGGTTCACCGGCGCCCCACGCCCCACCCGGGACCAGTGGCGACGGCTGTCCATTGTCGCGCTCGGCGTCGTGGTCGGCTTCCCGCTGTTCACCTCGCTGGCGCTCACCACGCAGACATCGGCGCACGGCGCGGTGGTGGTCACCGTGCTGCCCGCCATGACGGCGGTGTTCGCGGTGCTGCGGGCCGGGGAACGGCCGCCGCCGCTGTTCTGGATCGCCAGCGTCGCCGGACTGGCGCTGGTGCTCGCGTTCCTCGCCGCCGGCGGCTCGATCCGCGGGACGCTGGCGCCCGCCGACCTGTACCTGCTCGCCGCCGTGGTGCTCTGCGGACTCGGGTACGCCGAGGGTGGCCGGCTGGCCCGCGAACTCGGCGGCGCCCGCACGATCTGCTGGGCGTTGCTGCTGTCGCTCCCGGTCACCGTGCCGGTCACGGCGGTTGCCGCTTTCGTCCACCCGCCGCACGGCGGCATCGCCGCGTGGGCCGGGTTCGGCTACCTCACAGTGGTGTCGATGTTCCTCGGCTTCTTCGCCTGGTACGCCGGGCTGGCCCGGGGCGGCATCGCCAAGGTCGGCCAGATCCAGCTCGTCCAGCCGGTGCTCACGCTGATCTGGTCGGCACTGCTGCTCGGCGAGGCGGTCACGCCCGGCGCGCTCGTGGTGGCGGGCGCGGTGCTCGCCTGCGTCGTGCTCATCCAGCGCACCCGGGGCGGCGCGACACCGTCGCGCGCCCCGGGCCGGTCGCCCTCAGCAGGGCGCGATGGTGCCGGTCACGCTGGAGACGTACGCGTGGCTGACGAAGTGTCCTGACGCGAGGCGGTTCCACTGGGTGGTGGTCCGGTACGGGCCGCTCACCGACTGGCCGCTGACCGAGCACTCGATCGGCACGTCGGCGTACGTGGCGGCCAGCCCGACGACCGGGTTGCTCGTGCTGGGACCGGAGCGGATGTTGAGCGGCCCGCTGCCGATGCGGCCGCGGGTGCCGGTGCCGGTCCAGAGGTAGGCGACGTCGACCCAGGCGTTGTCGGTCAGCAGCAGGCCGTCCCAGAACGTGCCGTCGGCGAGGTCGATGCCGGCCGGGCTGCCCACCACCCGTCCGAACTGGTCCCGCCCGCCGTTGTAGCCGCTCTGGTACGCCGCCTGCGCCTCGGGCCGGCCCTGCGGCAGGTCCTTCCACATCTCCCGGGTGCTGCTGGGGTTCCAGTAGTCGTCCTTGGTGTTCCACGGTCCGACGTCCCAGACCGGCGCGTACTCGCAGCGGCTGCGGGTGGTGGTGCAGATCCGCACGGTGTAGTCGCCGGTGTTCTTCGGCGCGAGGCCGCGGAACGAGGGCAGCGCGACGAAGTGGTCCCGGGAGACGATCACGTGCCCGTTGGCGGTGGTGCCGCCGACCAGCCCCTCGCGGGTGGCGTACACCCGGTAGGTGAGGCCGGGCGTGGCGGCCGTGACGGCGGCGACCGAGTCGGCGGTGAGCCGGACCGTGCGCAGGCTGGGCGCGGCGGACGGCCGGTCGGCGGTGAGGACCACCCGGATCTGCACCCGGGTGACCGGCTGGTCGAAGACGGCGGCGCCGGTCACGGCCCGCCATTCGGTCCACGCGCCCGATCGCCAGCCGCGCGCCGCCACCTCGACGGCGCCGTCGCGGGCGGGGACTGCGACGACGTCGGCCCGGACCCGGTTGGCCGGTGCGGCGAGTGAATGCGGCGCGACGAGCAGCGTGCCCTCGGCCGCGATGCCGCGCCGGGCCGCGGGCCGGTACGCCGGGTCGGCGAGGCGCAGTTCCGTGCCGGTCCAGCGGACGTTGACGTCGTCGGAGTCGACTACGGCCAGGTCGGCGCTCCAGGTGTTGCCGGTGGCCGGTGCCGCCAGGGGCGTGGCGGGGGCCGGGGAGGCGGCCAGGACGGCGGCGACCGCGCCGGCGACGACCGCCGGGGTGCGGGTCCTGCGGGATCGGGACATGGCGCTCCTCGTGGGGGCAGAGTTAGACGGGTGTCGATGCGAGGGTGAGGTGCAGGCAACCATCGATCTCGCCGCCCGTCAAGGTGGCGTCCCCGGCGTCCGGCCGCCCTGAGCAGTGCAAAAAACCTGCAAACGCTACCTCTTGCCCTGAGCGAAAGCGCTTTCATACGATCGCGTTACATCGATGTTTCGTTTGCGGCCCGGGCATCGCAGATGAACGACATCCGCCGGCGACGCGCCTGATCGCGTCGCGGCTCCGCACTGTTCCCATTCGGTTGCTGCCGCGGCTCGGCGGCAATTCCCGCGTGCTCGAAAAAGGAATGAGGCGACATGAGAAGACCAGTCGCGCTGCGACTCCACGCGGCACTGGCCACGGCGGTCGTCGGTATCGCCGTCGCCGTGGCGCTGCCGTCCCCGCAGGCGTCGGCGGCGGCCGGCAGCGCCACCGGCTACGCCACCCAGAACGGCGGCACGACCGGCGGCGCGGGCGGGCAGACCGTACGCGCCACCACCGGCACCGCCATCCACGCCGCGCTCTGCGGCCGGGCCAGCAGCAGCACCCCGATCATCATCGAGGTGACCGGGACCATCAACCACGGCAACACCAGCAAGGTCTCCGGATCGAGCTGCAACACCGCCGACGGCGTGATCGAGCTGAAGCAGATCAGCAACGTCACGATCATCGGGGTGGGCAGCGGCGCCGTCTTCGACCAGCTCGGCATCCACATCCGCGACTCCCGCAACATCATCATCCGCAACGTGACGGTGCGCAACGTCAAGAAGTCCGGCTCGCCCACCTCCAACGGTGGTGACGCGATCGGCATGGAGAGCAGCGTCCGTAACGTCTGGGTCGACCACGTGACGATGGAGGCGTCCGGCGGGGAGTCGGAGGGCTACGACGGCCTGTTCGACATGAAGGACGACACCCAGTACGTGACGCTGTCGTACAGCATCCTGCGCAACTCCGGCCGCGGTGGCCTCATCGGATCGAGTGAGAGCGACCGCGGCAACGGCTACATCACGTTCGAGCACAACCTGTACGAGAACATCGACTCCCGTACGCCGCTGCTGCGCGGCGGGATCGCCCACATGTTCAACAACCACTACAACGGGCTGCACGAGTCGGGCATCAACTCCCGGGCCGGCGCACGGGCCAAGGTGGACAACAACTACTTCCGCAACTCCAAGGACGTGCTCGGCACGTTCTACACCAGCGAGCGCGGCACCTGGCAGGTCAGTGGCAACATCTTCGACAACGTGACCTGGTCCTCGCCCGGGACCGACAACTACCCGGCGGGTCCGAACGTGACCTCGACGACCACCGTGAGCGTCCCGTACTCGTACCGGCTCGACGCGGCGAGCTGCGTGCCGGACATCGTGCGGCAGACGGCGGGCGCGAACACCGGCCTGCGGGTGTCCGACGGCAACTGCACGCCGCAGTCCCCGGCGCCGACGACGCCGGGGCCGACCACGCCCGCACCGACCACGCCGCCGCCCGGGACGACCACCCCGCCGCCGTCCGGCGGGACCAACCTGAGCCTCGTCTCCGGCGCCGGCGCGGACGGGTCCAGCAAGGCCGACGGCACCAGCTACGGCAACGTGCGCGACGGCAACCTGAGCACCTACTGGTCGCCGTCCGGGTCGACCGGCACCGTCTCGATCAAGTGGGGCTCGGCCACCACCGTCTCCCGCGTGGTCATCCGCGAGCCGTCCGGCACCTCGGGCTCGATCGGGTCCTGGCAGCTCGTCAACAACGACACCGGCGCGGTGCTGGCCTCCGGCAACGGGGCCGGCCAGATCACCTTCGGCGCGACCTCGCTGAAGAAGATCAACTTCAAGATCAACAGCTCCAACGGTACGCCGAGAGTCGGCGAGTTCGAGACGTACGCCAGCTAGCACGTCACACACGAGCGGGGGCGGCCGATCCGGCCGCCCCCGCCCTTGTTGCGTGTCCCCGGTCAGAGGGTGAGCACGACGGTGGAGATGCTCCGCGCGCCGACGTTCACGGTGACCTGGTTGCCGTTCACACCGACCGGCTGGCTCGCCGCGCTCGCGTTCTGCGACGTGGCCACGTACTCCGCCCGGCTGACGTTCTGCGGCGCCTGGATGATCGCGTTGTTCACCGCGCTGGTGGACCGGTTGAGGATCACCAGCGTGACCTTCCCGTCGCCCTGATAGGCCGTCACCTCCAGCGGCGACGCCTTGGAGCTCTTGGTCAGGGCGACCCGCTGGTAGCCGGGACGCACGTACTTCGCGTACTGCGAGAACGCGTACCCGCGCTTGAGCGGCGCGCCCGCCACGGTGCCGTACGCGGACTCGCCGTCACCGATGAACGAGTAGTAGCGCTTGCCGTACCACCAGACGTACGCGCTCCAGTTCGACTCCATCGACTTGTGCACGGTGCGCATGATGTCGTCGAGCGTCTCGTTCCAGGCCGCGGCGTTGGCCGGGTTGCCCCAGATGTTGGAGCCGCCGCCGTCGGCCTCGTGCAGGTTCCACTCGGTCATCCACACCGGCTTGTTGTACTGCTGCGCCAGCGTGTACGGCTTCAGCCGGCCGGACGCCTCGGTGCCGTAGAGGTGCCCGCCGATGTAGCCGATGTTGTTGCGGGCGGCCGCGTCGTTGAGCGTCGGGTCGGTGTAGCCGTAGTTCAGGTTCACCGCCTCGGCGACCATCAGCTTGGTGTTCTGAACCTTGGCGCCCTGCTCCCGCACGAAGGTCTGGAGTTCGGTGCCGCTCCAGTCCATCGAGTCGTAGTCAGGGTGCCAGTCCGGCTCGTTCTGCACGGACGTGACGTCGATCGTCACACCCTGGTTGCGCATGTACTGGACGTAGCTGTTGAGGTGGTTGGCGTAGTCGTCGTAGTAGTCGGTGCGCAGCTTGCCACCGTTGATCCGGCTGTTGTTCGTCTTCCAGGCCGCCGGGGCGGTCCACGGCGACGCCATGATCTTCACGTTCGACCCGTACGACTTCGCCGTGCGCAGCGCGCTGACCTGGGTGCTCCACTCGCCGGACACCGGCGAGATGCCGGTACGCACGATGGACAGGCCGAGCTGGTTGGGGCCGAGCCCGACGAGCGTCTGCGTCTCGGCCGTCGACCAGGCGCCGCCCCAGATCGACACGGCGGCGCCGAACCCGTCGATCGTCTGGTAGCGGCTGGCGGTGTTGACGGTGATGTCCGCCGCCCCGGTCGGCGGCGGGGTGCTGGGCGAGGTGGTCGGCGAACTCGTCGGTGACGTGGACGGCGAGGTGGACGGCGACGTGGGCGTCGTGCCGCCGGTGCAGGTCACCCCGTTGAGCGCGAAGCTCGTCGGCGCGGGGTTGCTGCTGGTCCAGGCCCCGTTGAACCCGAACGACGTGCTGCCGTTCGTGGGGATGGACCCGTTGTAGTCGACGTTGCGGGCGGTCACCGCCGCTCCGCTCTGGGTAACGGTGGCGTTCCACGCCTGGGTGACGGTCTGGCCGGCGGCGTAGGACCAGGTGAGCGTCCAGCCGTTGACCGGGTCACCGAGGTTGGTGACCGTCACGTTCGCGCCGAAGCCGCCCTGCCACTGCGACGACACGGCGTAGGTGACCGCGCATCCGGCGGCTGCCGCTCCGGCCGGCAGCGCCGCGGCCATCGCGGTGGACGCCAGCAGGACCGCGCCGGCCGACAACACCGCGGTACGGGTCGTTCTGTGCCTTCTCATGCGACCTTCCTTCCTGGACGGTCCGGCTCAGCGCTGGAGGGTGAGCAGTCCGGGGCGGTAGGGCAGGAGGCCGTAGTCGCCGCCGGAGTTGGGGGAGCGGCCCTGGTAGAGCAGTTGGAGGTTGCAGGGGTCGACGGTGAAGGTCTGGTCCGCGGTGGTGCGGATGAGTTCGCCGTGGCTGATGTCGTTGGTCCAGGTGGCGCCGCTGTTGGCCTTGCCGGCGAACGGGTTGGACTCGGTGGCGGCCTGCGGGGTCCAGGAGCCGTTCAGGCTGGTGGCGGTGAACGAGCGGAAGTAGCGGCCCTGCGAGCCGATGGCCTCGACGATCATCAGGTAGCGGGTCTGGCCCTGCAGCTTGTAGACCTGCACGGCTTCGAACAGGTTGTTCGTGGAGTCGGACATGATGGTGGTGTAGTTGGAGCCGAAGCTGCCGGGGAAGTTCCCGATCGGCATGCTGGAGCGGTAGATCTTGCCGTTGTCACCGGCGAAGAACAGGTACATGTTCTGGTCGTCGGCGATCAGGGTCTGGTCGATCGGGCCGGTGCCGGAGCCGGAGATGCTGCCGGTGAACAGCGGCTGCGCCGAGGACCACCCGTTGGGGTTGGTGGGGTCGTTGGAGGTGCGGTAGGAGAACGCGGTCGGTCCCCACTGGTACGCGAGGACCCAGATGTTGCGCGGCGCGAAGTAGAACAGCGTCGGCGCCACGGTCCCCGACGACATCGCGTTCTGGCTGGCCGACGCCATCTGCGACCAGTTGGAGAACAGACCGAAGTTCATCGACCCCCACCTCGTGCCGGTGTCGTGCGTCGTCGCGTAGACCAGGTGCTGCCCGTTGTAGGGCACCACCGTGAAGTCCTTCAACGACACCCAACCCGACCGCGGCTGCGCCAACGCGCCGGTCGAGGACCACCGGTACGACGACGGGAGACTGCAGGTGTTGCCCGGCGGCGGCGTCGTGGGTGGCGCCGTGGTCGGCGGTGCCGTGGTGGGTGGCGCGGTGGTGGGTGAGCCGGTCGGGCCGCCGGTCGGCGTGGTGCCGCCGGTGCAGGTCACGCCGTTGAGCGCGAAGCTGGTCGGCACCGGGTTGCTGCTGGTCCAGGAGCCGTTGAAGCCGAACGACGTGTTGCCGTTCGTCGGGATCGACCCGTTGTAGTCGACGTTGCGCGCGGTGACCGCGGACCCGCTCTGGGTCAGGCTCGTGTTCCACGACTGGGTCACCGTCTGCCCGGCGCCGAACGACCACGTCAGCGTCCAGCTCGACACCGGGTCGCCGAGGTTCGTGATGGTGACGTTGGCGCCGAAGCCGCCCTGCCACTGCGACGAGATCGCGTAGTTCACGGAGCAGCCCGCGGCGGCGGCCCCGGCGGGCAGCTGCGCCACGGCGACCGACGCCGACGCGAGCAGCGCGGCGCCGGCCGACGCCAATATGGCATTGACTGACCTGGATCTGGACATGAATTGACCTCCTGCGGGGGCGGCGGCTCTGGCATTGGCGGTGGCGATTGTTTTGTGAGCGTTAACAGCCGCGTCAGGGATGTTACGGGAGCGCTCCCATGCGCTCAACAACCCATTTCCGCACCCACCGAATCAGCGCGGCCCCCACCCGCCCGCCCCGGACGCGACGATCATGAAGTTGACCGCGTCCAATGCGGACAAATCCGCGGCCTAACTTCATGATCAACGGGGTAAAAGGGGAGGGGGAGAGGGATGGGGGCGTCAGGCGGGGGTGCAGGGGGTGTTGTCGGCGGTGCACGCGACGGGGGCGTCGTGCTGGGGGTCCGGGTCGCGTACGTCGAAGCGGATGGTGGCGGACTCGCCGCCCGGCAACGCGCCCCCGGTGAAGGTGACCACTGTGCCGTCCTGGGTGGCCTCGGCTCCGCTGACACTGCCCACAGTGGCGCCCTCGTGCAGCGTCACGGTGACCGTCCAGCCCGGACGCGGTGACGGGCCGGGATTGCGCAGCACCACCTCGCCCCGGTAGCCGAAGATCCGGTCGTTCACCGTCTCGTAGGTGGCGCTCAGCGGCGTCGCCGCCACCGTCGAGGGCGTCGCGCTCGGCGTACGGCTGGGGGTGGGTGACGGCGTCGGCGAGGGCGACTCGCTGCGGCGGCTGGCGCTGGGCGTGGGCCGCGCGGTCGTGGGGCGCGCGGAGGGCGTCGCGGTGGACGGCATGACGAGTGACGTCGTGGGGGCCGGCGCAGCCGGGGCGGGCGGCTCGTCGCCGGTGGTCCATACCGTTGCTCCGGCTGCCGCGGCCAGCAGCGTGACCGCGCCCGCCGCGAGCAGCGCCCGGCGCCGTCCGGGCCGGCGGGGTTCGTCGCCGAGCAGCCGGACCACAGGCAGTTCGGCGGTCAGCCCGCCCTCGGCCCGGCGCAGGTCCACGTTCTGGAACGCCAGCCAGTCCAGAATGGCCGGCAGCCGTCCGGTGACCGCCTGCTCGTGCTGCTCGGCGCGGGCGTCGGCGTCCCAGTCGCCCTCTTCGAGCACCTCGCGTACGGACAGCCGGGTGCCGTGTGCGGTGGGAGCCAGGTCGCAGGCCAGGCGGGTGGCCCGGTCGGCCTCCCGGCAGCGGACGACCAGCCGGTGCGGCGCGCGCAGCTCGACGGTCTCGACCTCGGTGTCGGTGTCGTAGCCCGGCAGCGCGGCGGTGGCGAGGATCCACCGGTCGGACCCGGGCGCGCTGTCGGTGAACCACTTGGCCAGCAGCGCGCGTTCCGTCAACGCCCGCCAGGTCCGGGCGGGCGGGTGGAACAGGTCGACCTCGGTGACGATCTCGATCACGCGGAGACTCTAGGGCCTGTGTCAAGGTCGGTGCGGGGCGCTGTCGCCGCCGTCGTGCCAGCGGGCCCGCCAGGCGGCCTCGCTCTCCTCGGCGCTCGACTTCTCCTCGTGCATGAGCCGGCGCAACGCGATCCGGGAATCGGCGAAGATCACCAGCTCGGCCGCCACGAGCGCCACGCAGATCGCGGTGAGCAGACCCAGCGCGCCGAGCGCCGGCAGGTGCCGCCCGACCGGCAGCGCCACGGCGAGCAGGACCACGGCGCCGACCCGGGTCCAGGACAGCGTCCGCAGCGCGCGCCACTGGAACGCCATGTTCGCGGCGAAGTAGACGAGCACGCCGCCGAAGAGCAGCGGCACCGCCGGGCCGTGGCCGCGCTCCATCGGGCCGCCGGCCGGGTCGGTGACGATGCGGACCAGTTCCTCGGCGCCGATCGCGAACAGGATCACCCCGGCGATCATGGGCAGGTAGAGGTAAGCGTACGCGTCGCGGGCCAGCGCCACCCGCGCGTGACCCTGGGCGGCGTGCAGCGCGATCCGGGCGGCCGGGCCGATCATGTCGAAGTGCGCCCACCAGAGCGCGGCGGTGAACAGGATGCCGAAGATCGCCGCCGGGATCGCCGGCCAGGTCACCGGCTGGCCGAGCAGGTTGCCGCCCACGCCGACCGAGATGACCGACTCGCCGAGCGCGATGATCAGGATCAGGTCGTACCGCTCGGTCCAGTGCTCGGCCGAGGTGATCTTCCAGCCGTCGGTGCCGGCCAGCAGGCCACTGCTGTACTGGATGGCCACCACGGCGATCCACAGCCCGTCGCGCAGCCACGGGCCGACCTCCGGCGGCACGCGCGGCGGCAGCAGCGCCGCCACCAGCAGCAGGGTGGCGGTGACCAGCGCCTCGGGCAGGAACAGCCGCAGCTTGCGCCGGGCCGGCGGGTCGTCGCGCGTGGCGTACCAGTACAGCGCGGTGTGCACGGCCCGGATCACCACATAGCTGATCGTGACCAGGATCGGCCCGGCGCTGCCCTGTTGCAGGTCGCCGAACGTCTGCGGCAACGCGAGCGCGAACGTGAACAGCGCGATCATGCCGACCACCATGAGGATCGGCACGAAGCCCTCGCCGAGGCGCAGCCGGGCGGCCACCGCGCTGTGCACCACCCAGCACCACCACAGCACGGCGAGCACCAGCAGCGCGTGCAGCAGTTCCCCGGGGGTCACGTTGGCGGCGGTGGCCCGCGTGATGATGAAGAAGGACACCACGAAGACGAGGTCGAAGAAGATCTCGAACCGGTCGACCCGGGTGGCGGGGGCGACGCCGGTCGCCGGCCCGAGCCCCTTGCGCCACCGGTCGCCACCCACCGGGCGAGTCTGTCAGCCCAGGTCAGGCAGGGTGCCGCTTTCGCCGGCCATTCCACCGGTCCGACCGGGCGGCGGGCGGGGGAGTGCTCAGCCGGCAGCCGGGGCGGCCAGGGCGAGCACGACGCGCAGCACGTCGCGCAACGGGCGCCCGGGGCGCTCCAGCCACTCGTGGGCGGCAATCCGCAGGGACGCGAGGAACGTCGCGGCGATGATCCGGGCCCGCAACGCCGCGTCCGGTCCGGTCACCCGGCGGGCCAGCTCCGCGGCCATCTCCCGCTCCAGCGCCGCGTACGCGGCGACCTGGTGGGCGGCCAGGCTCGGGTGACCGTGCAGTCGCCGGCGCCGGTTGAGCCAGGGCTCGGCCGGGTCGTCGTAACCGTCCTCGGCCTGGGCCAGGGCGGCCCGGGTCAGCGCGGCCCACGGTGGCAGCTGCGGCGGTTGTTGCGCGACCAGCGCGAGGAGCCGGCGCAGCCGCAGCGTGTCGCCGTGGAAGAGGGCCTCCTCCTTGCCGCTGAAGTAGTTGGAGAACGTGCGCCGGGAGACGTTCGCGGCGTCGGCGATCGCCTCGACGGTGATCCGGTCGGGGCCGTGCTCGACGGCGAGCGACAGCGCCGCCTCGTGCAGCGCCTGCCGCGTGGCCGCCTTCTTCCGCTCGCGCAGCCCGGTGCACTCCTCCATGCGACAAGCCTAGGTGACCCATTTCTCAATGGGCAAAGTTGCCCGACGGGCAAGGTTTAGTGTTGATTGCTTGAGGCAACGAAGCGGCCAACCCGCATCGACACATCTGGAGGACGCGCGTATGAGCGCACCCACCGTGACGGCTGAGGCCGCCCCGATGAGCAAGCGGAAGACGCTGGAGGCGCTCAGCGGTCTGCTGCTCGTGCTCTTCGTGGCCATGCTGAGCAGCACCGTGGTCTCGACGGCCCTGCCGAAGATCATCGGAGCGCTCAACGGCTCGCAGACGCAGTACACCTGGGTGGTCACCGCCACCCTGCTCACCGCGACCGCGACCACCCCGATCTGGGGCAAGCTGGCCGACCTGTTCAACAAGAAGCTGCTGATCCAGATCGCCATCGTGGTGTTCCTGGTCGGGTCGATCGCGGCCGGCTTCGCGCAGAGCGCCGGGCAGCTCATCGCCGCCCGCGCGTTCCAGGGCATCGGCGTCGGCGGTCTCCAGGCGCTGGTCCAGGTCGCCATCGCGGCCATGATCCCGCCGCGTGAGCGGGGCCGCTACAACGGCTACCTGGGCGGCGTCATGGCGCTGGCCACCGTCGGCGGCCCGCTGCTGGGCGGCCTCATCGTGGACACCTCCTGGCTCGGCTGGCGCTGGTGCTTCTTCGTCGGCGTACCGGTCGCGGTGGTCGCGCTGTTCCTGCTCCAGGTCACCCTGAACCTGCCCACCGTGCGCCGGAAGAACGTCAAGATCGACTATCTGGGCGCCACGCTCATCGCCGCCGGCGTCAGCGTGCTGCTGATCTGGATCTCGTTCGTCGACGACTCGTTCGCCTGGGCCTCCTGGCAGACCGGGGCCATGGTCGGCGGCGCGGTGCTGCTGCTCGCGCTCGCGGTCTGGGTGGAGGCGCGAGCCGCCGAGCCGGTGGTGCCGCTGCACATCGTCCGCGAGCGCACCACCGCCCTGGCGATCCTGGGCAGCCTCGCGGTCGGCATGGCGATGTTCGGCGGCGCGGTCTTCCTCGGCCAGTACTTCCAGATCGGCCGCGGCTACAGCCCGACCGAGGCCGGTCTGCTGACCATCCCGATGATGGTCGGCGTGTTGATCTCCTCGATCGTGGCCGGCCGGATGATCACGGCCACCGGGAAGATCAAGCCGTACATCGTGTTCGGCGCGGTCGTGCTGGTCGTCGGGTTCGCCATGCTCGGCACCATCGACCACGAGACGTCGCTGGTCTTCGTCGGCCTCGCGATGTTCATCGTCGGCGTCGGCGTCGGCATGACCATGCAGAACCTAGTGCTCGCGGTGCAGAACACCGTCGCGCTCAAGGACATCGGCGCGGCCAGCGCCAGCGTCGCGTTCTTCCGCTCGCTCGGCGGCACCATCGGCGTGTCGGTGCTCGGCGCGGTGCTCGCTCGCCGCGTCAGCGACCGGATCACTCACGACCTCGCCGCGGCCGGCATCCCCACCACCGGCGGAGGCGGCGGCAGCACGCTCAACCTCGACGCGCTGCCCGAGCCGGTACGGCAGATCGTGCGGGCCGCGTACGGGGACGCAACGGGGCACATCTTCCTGATCTCGGCCGCCATCGCGGTGGTGGGTATCGTGGCGGCGCTGCTGCTGCGCCCGGTCACCCTGCGTTCCAGCCTCGACCTGCCGGACACCGGCCGGTCGGTGGCGGTGGGAGCGGACGCCGTCGACGGCGCGCCCGCCTTCGACGAGGTGAGCGTGGACTCGGCCGGGCGGGAGGAACGCGCCCGCCGCTGAGCCCGTACCCCCAGGGCCGTCGCCGACCCCGGCGGCGGCCCTGATCCGTGCCGGGAGGCACCGAAGGAGGAGTCGTGGACATCACGCGGGCCGCGCCGCCGCGCCTGGCCGCATGGCGGCGGGCCGCGCGTGAGCTGGCGCTCGTCGCCGTGCTCTTCCTCGCCTACAAGGCGGGCCGGCAGGTGGTGGCCGACCACGCCGAGGTGGCGCTCGCCAACGGCGAGTGGATCTGGCGGCTGGAGCGGCTGCTGCGCCTGCCCGCCGAGGCGGCGGTGCAGGGGCCGCTGCTGTCGCACGAGATCCTGATGCGGCTGGCGAACAGCTACTACGCCTTCGTCCACTTCCCGGCCACCGTGCTCTGCCTGGTCTGGCTCTGGCTGCGCCGCCCGGCCCACTACCTGCGGCTGCGGCGCGCCCTGGCGGCGCTGACCGCGGTGGCGCTGGTGCTGCACGTGTGCGTCCCGCTCGCGCCGCCCCGGCTGACCGAGCTCACCGGTCTGGTCGACACCGGCACCCGGTTCGGCCCGAGCGTCTACGGACCGCCCGACACCGACCAGCTCAGCAACCAGTACGCGGCCATGCCGTCGCTGCACGTGGGCTGGGCGCTGGCGATCGCGCTGGCGCTGATGGCGGTCACCACCGGACGCCTCCGCTGGCTCTGGCTGCTCCACCCCCTGGCGACAGCGCTCGTGGTGGTGGTCACCGGCAACCACTACTGGCTCGACGGGCTCGTCTCGGTCGCGCTGCTCGTGGCGATCCTGGCCGTGCTGCCCCGGCCCGCGCCGGACCGGCCCGCGCTCGTCGAGGCAGCCGGACCGGTGCGTCCGCACGTGGTGCCGGCGCCGCGCCGCGCCGGCCACCGCCGGAACCCGCGGGTCCCGGCGGCGGCCGACGCGCGGCTGCGCCCTCCCGGGCGGGGCTGAGGGCCGGTCAGCGCAGCGTGCAGACCGTCCCGTTGAGGCGGAACGCGCCCGGCGGCACGTTCGGCCCGCTGTACGCGCCGACGAACCCGACGGTCGTGCTCCCGCCGTCGGCGGCGAGCCGCCGGTTGTCGGCGGTGGGCGTCACCCGGACGTTGCGGCTCTGCTGGTCCCAGGTGGCGCTCCACCCGCTGCTCACCTGCTGCCAGTCGGTCGGCCAGGTCCAGGTCAGCGTCCAGCCGTCGACGGCCTTCGCGCCGGTGTTGATCACCTCGACGTTCGCCACGTACCCGTTGCCCCAGTCGTTGTCGTCGTTGAACCGCACCGCGCAGGAGCTCTCGGCGGGGCTGCCGGTGGCGAAGGTCAGCGGCGGCGACGACCAGGAGACCCGCCCGGCGGTGTCCCGGGCGAGCACGTTGACCGTGTAGCGGGCGCCCGGTTCGAGGTTGCCGACCGTGAGCGACGTGCCGGCGGTCTCGCCGAGCTGCTCGCTCACCGCGCCGTACTGCCGGTGCACCTCGTACTTGGCGATCGGGGACGCGCCCGGCGTGGCCGCCGGCCAGGAGATGGTCGCCGCACGGTCGGTCACCGCGCCCGCCGTCGGCCGGCCCGGGGCGCCGGGCCGCCCGGCCGAGCTGCCGGCCGGTCGCAGCACGAGCGTGGTCAGCGAGTACGGCGGCAGCGTGCGCACGGTGGCGCTGCCCGAGCGGCCGGTGCTGATCCCGGTCGCGCCGTTGGCGAGCGTGTGCACTGTCGGCGCCTCGTCGGCCGGGGTGAAACCGGCGTAGTCGAGCGCCACCGGGTGGGCGTTGTCCGGGTCCTTGTTGAGCAGCAGGACCGCGACGCTGCCGTCCGGCCTCCGGACCGCGTGCGCGGCGACCAGCGGCTCGTCGGTCCCGGCGCGGACGAGCTGGTCACCGGGCCGGGCGAACAGGTTCATCATGGACAGCGCGTGGTACGGCGCGAACGGGGTGTTGAACGCCGGCTGACACACCTCGCCGTCGCTGGTGCAGTTGCCGCTGGACAACAGCCCGAAGTCGCCGTAGTCGGTCTGCCCGGCCACCTCGGAGACGGTGCCGATGCCGTTGTGCACGTTCCACCACTGCACCGTGAAGACGCCCTGCTCCAGCAGGCCGCTGTAGGCGTCGGCCAGGAAGAGCGCGCCGGGCGCGGTGGTGCGGCCGGCGTCCACGTTCAGCTCGGTGAAGCTGATCCCGATCCGGTCCGCGCCGGGGCCGGCGTACCTGGCGATCTGCTGGCGCAGCAGCCAGGCCGCGTCGGGCAGGTGGTTGGTCCGGGCCAGCGAGTCGGCGGCGTTGCCGCCCGGGTACCAGTGCACGTCCACGAAGTCGATCTTCGGGCCGGCGAGGGAGAGCACGGTCTGGTTCCACGGGCCCGGGTCGGAGCCGGCGGTGATCCCGTCCGGCCAGTTGCCGGGCATGGTGAGCACCGCGCCGACCTTGATGCTCGGGTCGACCGCCTTCATCGCGTCGGCGTACTCGATCACCAGCCGCGCGTACTGGGCGGCGCTCTTGTCCGGGTGGTCGTCGGCCTCCCAGGCCGAGCCGTAGTGGCCGTTGCCGTAGTTCTCGTTCCCGACGGTCCACCACTTGGCGCCGTAGCCCTTTGTGACGTTGGCGTACCGGACCCAGGCGGCGGCCTCGGCGGGCGTGCCGGTGCCGTAGTTCGCGATGATCATCGGCTGGGCGCCGACGCGGCGGGCGCCGGCCATGAACGTGTCGAAGTCGGTGTTCGGCGCGACGTAGCCGCCGGGCGCGGTGTGCGTCTCCCAGTGGTAGATGTCGGCGTACGAGCCGCCGGGGTAGCGCAGCATCTTCACACCCGCGGCCTTGAGCAGGTCGGACGTCTCGGCGCTGCCGAGCTGCGAGTCCCAGATGGCGTGGTTGACGCCGAGCGCGGTCTCCGGGACCGTGGCCAGCCCGGCGCGGGTGTTCACGGTGACGGTGACCGGGTCGGTGGGGTCGGCGGCGGCGACCGGTCCGCCGACGGTGCTGAGCGCGGTGGCGAGCAGGAGCAGGCTGGCCGCGAACGCGGTGGTTCTCCTCATGCGGGGGTGTCCTCCGGGGAGTGGGACGACGAGGCGATGCCCGGTCTGCGTCGTCCTCCGGACGCCTGGCGGCGGCGGGATGCCCAGGAACGACGATCGGCTCCGCGCGGCGAGCCATCGGCGAGGATCATACGCCCGGCGTCGGGGAGTGCAGGGCTTAATTTATAGACAGGAGTCTTTACTGTAAACAATGTTTAATTTATGTTCGGGGCACCTTCCGTTCCCCCCGAAGGAGTTGCCGCCATGCGTCGAAGAATCACCCTCCCGCTGCTCACCGCAGGCGCCGTGACCGGCACGCTGGCGCTCGCCGCGCCCGCGCAGGCCCACGGCTACGTCTCCTCGCCGCCCAGCCGCCAGGCGCTGTGCGCGCAGAACCGGGTGCCCGACTGCGGCCAGATCAAGTACGAGCCGCAGAGCGTCGAGGGCCCCAAGGGCCTGCGCAGCTGCCACGCCGGCATCGCCCAGTTCGCGGTCCTCAACGACGACAGCCGCAACTGGCCGGCCACCTCGGTCGGCAGCACCGTCACGTTCACCTGGGTCAACACCGCCCGCCACGCCACCGCCAACTGGGAGTACTGGATCGGCGGCACCCGGGTCGCCGTGGTCGACGGCGGTGGCCGTCAGCCCGGCGCGACCGTGTCGCACACGGTCAACCTCGGCGGCTTCTCCGGCCGGCAGAAACTGCTCGCCATCTGGAACATCTCCGACACCGCCAACGCCTTCTACTCCTGCGTCGACCTGCAGATCGGCGGCGGTGGCGGCAACCCGACCCCGTCGCCCACGCCGACGGCGGCGCCGACCACCCCCGCGCCCTCGCCCACGCCCACCCGGACCAGCACGCCGGCGCCGGGCGGCACGTGGACGGCCGGACGGGCGTACCAGGTCGGTGACACGGTCACCTACGACGGCCGCAGCTACCGCTGCCGCCAGGCGCACACCGCCATCGCCGGCTGGGAGCCGCCGAACGTGCCGGCGCTGTGGCAGCAGATCTGAGCCCGCGTACCCGCGCGGCGGAGCCGGCCGGTCCCCGGCTCCGCCGCGCGTCCGCGGCGCTGCTCGGCGTGGTGCTGACCCTGGCCGGTTGCGGCGGCCCGCCCGCGGCCGATCCGTTCCCGCCGGTCCCGTCCGCCACGGCCTCGGCCCCGGACACCACGGTCAGCGGGATCGACGCGCTGTTCCTGGCCATGATGGTGGCCCACACCGAGCAGACGCTGGAGATCGTGCGGCTCGGTCTCGACCGCGCCACCGATACGCGGATCCGCACGCTGATCGCCGCCGTGCGGGCCACCGAGACCGACGAACTGGCCACCATGCGCGAATGGCTGCGCGACGCCGGGCCGTCGGCCGCCGCCGCGGCCGCCCGGCACGACCACTCCGGGCACAGCGACGCCGCCGCCGGACTGGCCCGGCTGCGCGCCGCCGCGCCCGCCGACGCCGACCGCGTGCTGGTCGACGTGCTGAGCCGGCACCAGCGCACCGCGGCCGACCTGGCCCGCGCCCAGGTCGCCGCCGGCACCAGCGAGCGGGTACGCGAGCTGGCCCGCCGGATCGAGCGCTCCCGGACCGCGGAGATCGAACTGATGGGCCGGATGGGCTGAAACAGCGCGCTGGCAGGCCCGCCCGCGGATGGGCCGCCACCGCCGATCGACACCGATCCGGCGATCGTCACCGGCCTCGTCGCGCGCAGCCGGGAGTCCCTCGCCGCCCTGCGCCGCGACATCGAGGGCCGCAGCGGACCGGAGCTATTCGACTTCCTGATCGAGGCGTTCGCCGAGCACAAGCGGGTGCTCACCGATCCGGTGAGCGCCCAGGTGATCATGGCCGGGATGCAGGCCGCCTGGTGGCTCAACGACAAGCTGGGGGAGTGGCTCGGCGAACGCGACGCCGCCGACACGCTCACGCTGTCCGCGCCCGGCAACGTCACCGCCGAGATGGGGCTGGCGCTGCTCGACGTGGCCGACGTGATCCGGCCGTACCCCGAGGTGGTGGCGTTCCTGCGCGACCACGCCGGCGACGGGTTCCTGGACGAGCTGCCGAAACTGCCCGGCGGCGCGCAGGCGCGCGCGGCCGTCGAGGACTACCTGGACCGGTACGGCATGCGCTGCGTCGGCGAGATCGACATCACCCGGCCACGGTGGAGCGAGCGCCCGGCCACGCTCGTGCCGCTGATCCTGGACAACGTCCGCACCTTCACCCCGGGCGCCGCCGCGCGCCGCTTCGCCCAGGGCCGGGAGCGGGCCGAGGCGAAGGCCCGGGAGGTGCTGGACCGCCTGCGCGCGCTGCCCGACGGTGAGCGCAAGGCCGCCGAGACGCAACGCATGATCGACCGGGTACGCACGTTCGCCGGCTACCGCGAGTACCCGAAGTACGACATCGTGAGCCGCTACGCCGTCTACAAGCAGGCGCTGATGGCCGAGGCGGACCGGCTGGCGCGCGCCGGTGTGCTCGCCGGTCCGGAGGACGTCTTCTTCCTCACCTTCGACGAGTTCCGCGAGGTCGCGGCCACCGGGCGGGCCGACGCCGGGCTGATCCGGCGGCGCCGCGGGGAGTTCCGGGCGCATCAGGCGCTCACCCCGCCCCGGGTGCTCACCTCCGACGGCGAGGCCCTCGACGGCTCGTACCGGCGCGACGACGTGCCGCCGGGCGCCCTGGCCGGGCTGGCGGTCTCGGCCGGCGTGGTCGAGGGGCGGGCGCGGGTCGTGACGGACCTGACCCGGGCCGACGTGGAGCCGGGCGACATCCTCGTCACCGCGTACACCGACCCGAGCTGGACGCCGCTGTTCGTCGCAGTCGCCGGACTGGTGACGGAGATCGGCGGCCTGATGACCCACGGCGCGGTGATCGCCCGCGAGTACGGCCTGCCCGCGGTGGTGGCGGTGCCGGACGCGACCCGGCTGATCCCCGACGGCGGGCGGATCCGGGTGCACGGCACCGACGGGTACGTCGAGCTGCTGTCCTGACCGGCGCGGCATGCTCGATGATGGAGGTCCGGCGAGCGGGGAGGCGCGATGCGGATCGGGGAGCTGTCGGCGCGTACCGGGGTCAGCGCCCGGTCCATCCGGTACTACGAGCAGCAGGGCCTGCTCGCCGCCCTGCGCACGCCGAGCGGCCAGCGGGTCTTCGCCGAGTCGGCGGTGGACCGGGTCCGGCTCATCCAGCGGCTGTTCGACACCGGGCTGAGCAGCCGCCGGATGGCCGAGCTGCTGCCCTGCGTGACCGACCCGGAGATCCGCACCTCGTGGCTGACCGACCGGCTGCGCGAGGAACGGGCCCGGATGACCGCCGAGATGGCACGGCTCGCGCACGCCGTCGCGGTGCTCGACGACGTGGTGGCCGACATGACGGTGACCGAGGACACCCGGGATCCGGCCGCCTGAGCGCTTGCCCTTGACACCGGTGTCAACTCCTAGCGTCGGGTCATGAACGCGACTCTGGACACCGCATCGCCGGTGACGCCGCTGCTGGAGCCGGTCACCGTCGCCGGCCTGTCGTTGCCGTCCCGCTTCGTGATGGCGCCGATGACCCGCAACCGCGCGCCGGGCGGCGTGCCGACGCCGGAGATGGCCGAGTACTACCGGCGCCGCGCCGCGGCGGGCGTCGGCCTGATCGTCACCGAGGGCGTGCTGGTGGACCATCCCAGCGCCGGCCACGAGGACACCGTGCCACGGATGACTCCCGGCGCGGCCGAGGCCGGCTGGCGCGGCGTGGTCGAGGCGGTGCACGCCGCCGGCGGCCGGATCGCCGCGCAGCTGTGGCACCTGGGCAGCCTGCGCGAGCCGGTGGACGGCGCTCCGGCGTGGACCCCCTCGGGGGTACGCGAGCCGGGCCGCCCCGCGCCGCACGCGATGACCGCCGCCGACGCGGACGTCCTGCTGGCGGCGTACGCGGAAGCGGCAGGGGTGGCGGTCCGGGCCGGGTTCGACGCGGTCGAGATCCACGCCGCGCACGGTTACCTGCTGGACGAGTTCCTGTGGCCGTACACGAACCGCCGGACCGACGCGTTCGGTGGCTCCCCGGCGCGGCGGGCGGCGTTCCCGGCGGCCGTGGTCCGCGCGGTGCGCGAGCAGGTCCCGGCACACCGGCCGGTGATCGTGCGGTTCTCCCAGTTCAAGGAGCGGGCGTTCGACGCGCGGATCGCCGAGACCCCGGCCGAGCTGGCGCGGATCCTCGGCGCGTTCGCCGAGGCCGGCGCGGACGTGCTGCACGCCTCGCAGCGTCGCTTCTGGGAGCCGGCGTTCCCCGGCTCGCCGCTGAACCTGGCCGGCTGGGCGAAGCGTCTCACCGGTCTGCCGTCGATCACTGTCGGCTCGGTCGGGCTGCGCCGGGACTTCCTGCGCGCGGGCGGCCCGGAGTCGGTGGCGGGCCTGGCCGCGCGGCTGGCGGACGGGGAGTTCGACCTGGTCGCGCTGGGCCGCGCGCTGCTCGGCAACCCGGCCTGGGTGACGCACGCCGCGGCCGGCCGGCTGGACGAGATCGTCGACTACCGCAAGGCGCACGAGGACGTCTATCCGTAGGCGCCAGGGGTTGACGCCGGGGGATGTTATCGCTCACAGTCGATGGCAGGGCATGAGCGCCGCAAGGCTCACCGGGCGAGCCGCGCTGGTCGTACCCCGACACCGTCACCGGACGCGGAGTCGGGGGAGTCGCACCACCACCATCGCGTAACCCCCGGAAGAGGAATCCGCATGAGACGAAAGAGAGCCTTGCTGACCACCGGCATCCTGGCCGGCGCGCTCGCCGCCGGCATGGCGGTGGCCCTGGCGCCGGCCGCGAGCGCCGGCACCACGCTGCGCGCGGCGGCGGCCGAGAAGGGCCGTTACTTCGGCGCCGCGGTCGCCACCAACAAGCTGTCCGACAACACGTACGCCACGGTGCTGAACCGCGAGTTCAACTCCGTGGTGGCCGAGAACGAGATGAAGTGGGACGCCACCGAGCCGCAGCAGGGGCGGTTCAACTACAGCGGTGGCGACCGGCTGGTCAGCCACGCCCGCGCGAACGGGATGTCGGTGCGCGGGCACGCGCTGCTCTGGCACCAGCAGCAGCCGTCGTGGGCGCAGGGTCTGTCCGGCAGCGCGCTGCGCAACGCCGCGATCAATCACGTCACCCAGGTCGCCACCCACTTCCGGGGGCAGATCTACGCCTGGGACGTGGTGAACGAGGCGTTCGCCGACGGCGGCAGCGGCGGGCGCCGTGACTCGAACCTGCAGCGCACCGGCAGCGACTGGATCGAGGCCGCGTTCCGGGCCGCCCGCGCCGCCGACCCGGGCGCGAAGCTCTGCTACAACGACTACAACACCGACGGCATCAACGCGAAGTCGACCGGCATCTACAACATGGTGCGCGACTTCAAGTCGCGTGGCGTGCCGATCGACTGCGTCGGCTTCCAGTCGCACCTGGGCACCACGATCCCCGGTGACTACCAGGCCAACCTCCAGCGGTTCGCGGACCTGGGCGTGGAGGTCCAGATCACCGAGCTGGACGTGATGACCGGCGGCAACCAGGCGAACATCTACGCCGCCGTCACCCGGGCCTGCCTGGCGGTGTCGCGCTGCGCCGGCATCACGGTGTGGGGCGTGCGGGACTGCGACTCGTGGCGCGGCTCGGACAACGCGCTGCTGTTCGACTGTTCAGGCAACAAGAAGGCGGCGTACAACGCGGTGCTCGACGCGCTGAACTCCGGCACCAACAACCCGCCGCCGACCACCACCCCGCCGCCGAACAACCCGACCACCCCGCCGCCCAACAATCCGACCACGCCACCGCCGGGTCAGGGCGGGTGTACGGCCTCGGTGACGCTGAACTCCTGGACCGGTGGCTTCGTCGCCAACGTGAAGGTGACAGCGGGCTCGTCGGGCACCCGGGGATGGACCGTCACCATGACGCTGCCGGGCGGCGCGAGCGTCACAAACACCTGGAGCGCCACCGCGAGCGGTAACAGCGGCACGGTGCGGTTCACGAACGTCGACTACAACGGCCAGCTCGGCGCCGGCCAGAGTGCCGAGTTCGGGTTCCAGGGCAACGGAAGCGGATCGGGCATGACGCCCACCTGCTCCGCCTCCTGAGCTCAGGCGTCGCGGGGGCGGTACGACGTGCCGCCCCCGCGACGTCCGGTCGCGTCCTACCTGGAGCGCCGTCTCTGTTACAAGAAAGAGACATGCACATTTCGCGCGATTGGTTGACGGGGCAACTTGTGAGCGTTAACACTCGCCGTGACGGTTACCTGTGTCACAGGGGCCCACGGAGGGGAGAGGACGCTCGTGCGCAGACGAATCCTGGCCGCAGTCAGCGGCGCCGCGCTCGCGATCAGCCTGGCCGCGTGCAGCGGCGAGGGCGCCGGAGGCGGCTCGGACACCAGCTCCGCCAAGCCCGGCGACCTGACGATCGGCGTCTCGATGCCGACCCAGACCTCGGAACGGTGGATCGCCGACGGCAACTCGGTGAAGGAGAAGTTGCAGGCCAAGGGCTACAAGGTCGACCTGCAGTACGCCGGGGACGACATCCCCACCCAGTCGCAGCAGATCGACCAGATGATCACCCAGGGCGCGGACGTGCTGGTCATCGCCCCGATCGACGGCACCGCGCTCAGCGGTCAGCTCCAGGCCGCCGCGGCCGCGAAGATCCCGGTCATCTCCTACGACCGGCTCATCCGTAACAGCCCCAACGTCAGCTTCTACGTCAGCTTCGACAACTACAAGGTGGGCGTGGCGCAGGCCAACGCGCTCCTGGTCGGCCTCGGCCTGCTGAACAAGGACGGGTCCAAGGGCGCCGCGACCGGCCCGTTCAACGTGGAGCTGTTCGCCGGCTCGCTCGACGACAACAACGCCGGCTTCTTCTTCAACGGCGCGATGGACACGCTCAAGCCGTACTTCGACGCCGGGACGCTGAAGGTCAAGTCGGGGCAGACCAAGATCGAGCAGGCCGCCATCCTGCGCTGGCAGCAGGAGACCGCGCAGAAGCGGATGGAGGACCTGCTCACCTCCAGCTACAACGACGGCAGCAAGGTCGACGGCGTGCTGTCGCCCTTCGACGGCCTCTCCCGGGGCATCATCACCGCCCTGCAGAACGCCGGTTACCGCGGCGGCGCCAAGAAGATGCCGGTGGTGACCGGGCAGGACGCCGAGGTCGCGTCCGTCAAGCTCATCAACGACGGCGTGCAGAGCTCCACCGTGTTCAAGGACACCCGCCTGCTGGCCGAGCAGGCGGTGATCGCCGCCGAGGCGTTCCTGCGCAAGGAGGAGCCGAAGGCCAACGAGACCAAGGCGTACAACAACGGCGTCAAGGTCGTGCCCGCGTTCCTGCTGCCGGTCCAGACGGTCTACAAGGAGGACATCAAGTCCGTCCTGATCGACTCCGGTTACCTGACCGAGCAGGAGGTCGCCGCCGGCCGAGCAGGCTGATCCGGCCGGCGGGCCCGGTGGCGCGGTACGCCACCGGGCCCGCCCCGCTCCGGACACCACGACCACGAGCAGGACGGATACCCATGAGCGACCACATCCTCGAGATGCGTGGCATCACGAAAACCTTCCCCGGGGTCACCGCGCTGCAGGACGTCTCGCTCGCCGTACGGCGCGGCGAGATCCACGCGATCTGCGGCGAGAACGGCGCCGGCAAGTCCACCCTGATGAAGGTGCTGTCCGGGGTCTACCCGGCGGGCAGCTACGACGGCCAGATCGTCTTGGACGGCGAGCCGGTCGGCTTCCGGGGCATCCAGGACAGCGAAGCGCGCGGCATCGTCATCATCCACCAGGAACTCGCGCTGGTGCCGTACCTGTCGATCGCCGAGAACATCTTCCTCGGCAACGAGCGCCGGGGCCGCGGCGGGCTCATCGACTGGCACCGCACCAACGCCGAGGCCGCGGCGCTGCTGCGGTCGGTCGGGCTGCACGAGAACCCGGTCACCCCGGTCATCCAGCTGGGCGTCGGCAAGCAGCAGCTGGTGGAGATCGCCAAGGCGCTGTCCAAGAAGGTGCGGCTGCTGATCCTCGACGAGCCCACAGCGGCGCTCAACGACGTCGACTCGGCGCACCTGCTCGACCTGATGCGCAGCCTCCGCGACCAGGGCATCACCTGCATCATGATCTCGCACAAGCTCGGTGAGATCACGGCGATCGCCGACTCGACCACCGTAATCCGCGACGGCCGCACCGTCGAGACGCTAGACATGGCCGACGATGGCGCGACCCAGGACCGGATCATCCGCGGCATGGTCGGGCGCGACCTGGCCACCTTCTACCCGACCCGCGACGTCACCCCCGGCGAGGAGGTGCTGCGGATCGAGGACTGGACGGTGCGGCACCCCACCCAGGACCGCCTGGTGGTCGACCGGGCCTCGCTGCACGTGCGCGCCGGTGAGGTCGTCGGCATCGCCGGCCTGATGGGCGCCGGGCGCACCGAGCTGGCCATGAGCGTGTTCGGCCGCGCCTACGGCCGCGACATCAGCGGCCGCCTGTACGTCAAGGGCCGCGAGGTGCGGGCGCGCACGGTGGCCGAGGCGATCGCCAACGGCATCGCGTACGCCACCGAGGACCGCAAGCACTACGGCCTCAACCTCATCGACGACGTCCGGGGCAACATCTCGGCCGCCGCGCTCGACAAGCTCGCCCGCAACGGCTGGATCGACGGCAACCGGGAGATCCAGGTCGCCGAGCGGGGCCGGCGCGACATGAACATCAAGGCTCCGACCGTGATGTCGGTGGTGGGCAAGCTCTCCGGCGGCAACCAGCAGAAGGTCGTGCTGGCGAAATGGCTGTTCACCGACCCGGACGTGCTGATCCTCGACGAGCCGACCCGGGGCATCGACGTCGGCGCGAAGTTCGAGATCTACACGATCGTCAACCGGCTGGTGGCCGAGGGCAAGGCGGTGGTCCTCATCTCCTCCGAACTGCCCGAGCTGCTCGGCATGTGCGACCGCGTCTACACCCTCGCGGCCGGCCGGATCACCGGGGAGATGCCGGTGCGCGAGGCCACCCAGGAGAACCTGATGGAACTCATGACCAAGGACAGGGATCTCGTCCGATGACCAGCACGAAGCCCACGCCCCAGAAGGTCGCCGCGCCCGACACCGGCGCGGCCGCGAGCCTGCACACCGGCACCAGCGACCCGCGCACGCTGATCCTCGGCAACCTGCGGCAGAGCGGCATCTACATCGCCCTGGTGGTGATCGTCGCGCTGTTCGCGGTGCTCACCGACGGTGTCTCGCTCAGCCCCGGCAACCTGACCAACATCGTGCTCCAGTACTCCTACATCCTGGTGCTCGCGATCGGCATGGTCATCGTGATCATCGGCGGCCACATCGACCTGTCCGTGGGATCGGTGGTGGCGCTCACCGGAGCGGTCTCCGCGGTGCTCGTCATCCGGGAGGGCATGCCCTGGTGGGCCGGCGTGCTGGCCGCGCTCGCGGTGGGCGTCGCGGTCGGCGCGTGGCACGGCCTCTGGGTCGCGTACGCCGGGATCCCGGCCTTCATCGTCACCCTGGCCGGCATGCTCCTGTTCCGCGGCCTCACGCTGCGGGTGCTGGACAACATCTCGCTGTCGCCGTTCCCCGAGGAGTACCAGCGGGTCGCCGCCGGCTTCCTCAACGGACTGCTGGGCGGCGAGGGCTACGACGCCTTCACGCTGTTCATCGGCGCGTTCGCCGTCGTCGGGTACGCGGTGGCCGTGTTCCGGACCCGGGTCGCCCGGGTGCGCCACGAGCAGCCAGTGGAGTCGTTCCCGCTGTTCGTCCTGCGGATCGTGGTGGTCGGCGCCGTGGTCATGTGGTTCGCCTGGCAGCTCGCCAACGCCCGCGGCCTGCCGATCGTGCTCATCGTGCTGGCCGTGCTGGTGCTGATCTACGGCCTGCTCACCCGCCGTACCGTGTTCGGCCGGCAGGTGTACGCGATCGGCGGCAACCTGCCCGCGGCGATGCTGTCCGGCGTCCGGGTGAAGCGGGTCAACTTCTGGATCTTCGTCAACATGGGCTTCCTGTCCGCCGTGGCGGGCGTGATCTACTCGTCCCGGTCCAACGGCGCCCAGCCGGCCGCCGGCAACATGTTCGAGCTGGACGCGATCGCGGCCGCCTTCATCGGCGGCGCGGCGGTCACCGGCGGGGTCGGCACCGTGGTCGGCGCCATGGTGGGTGGCCTGATCATGGCGGTGATGAGCAACGGGATGCAGCTCATGGGCGTCGACCAGTCCGTCCAGTCGGTGGTGAAGGGTCTCGTCCTGCTCGTGGCGGTGGCGTTCGACATCTGGAACAAGCGCCGGGCGGCCGGCGCCCGGTGACGGCCGGCCGGACGCTCGCCCCTTCGTCCGGCCGACCGCCGTTCACCGGCCGCAGCCGCTCACGCCCGGCTCCACCGTTGGTTGGTGTTGCCGTGGCAGGTCCAGACGATCACCCGGGTGCCGTTGGCGGTGCCCGCGTTGTCGACGTCCAGGCACAGCGACGGGAAGCGCCCGTTGCTCACCGTGCCGTTGCCGTTGATGGTCCACTGCTGGTTGGTGCCGCCGTTGCAGTCCCAGATCTGCACCCGGGTGCCGGCGGTCGCGTTCGTCGGCACGTCCAGGCACTTGCCGAGCACCTGCAACGCCTGCCCGTTGGCGGTGAACTGCTGGTTGGCGTTGTTGTGGCAGTCCCAGATCAGCGTGCCGGTGCCGTTGGCGGTGCCGGCGTTGTCGACGTCCAGGCACCGGCCGGACGACTCGCTGCGCAGCCGGAACGTGGTCGGGACCGGTGGCGGGGTGGTGGTGCCGCCGCCGCTGACCCGGTAGACCACGGTGCCGTGCGCGGGCACGCTGGCGGAGATCGTGCCGCTGGTGCTGGAGGTGGCGTCGGTCCAGGCGTCGCGCAGCGTGAACGAGCTGCCGCTCTTGCCGATCGCCGCCGCCGTGGTGGAGACGGTGGTGGTCGAGCTGCCCTGGTTGAACAGGGCGACCGCCACGTCTCCGTTGGCGAGCGGCTTTGCCAGCACCCGCCGGGTGCCGTCGAAGGAGACCTGGACCGCCTGACGGCCGAGCGTGTCCTGGTTGATCGCGACCAGGTTGGCGTTGCGCAGGATCGCCAGTGTGGCCGCGTTCGCCGAGCGGACGTCGTGGCCCATCATCAGCGGCGCCGCCAGCATCGACCAGAGCGCGAAGTGGCTGCGCATCTCGGTGTCGTTCATGCCCCCTCGGCCGACCTCCAGCATGTCCGGGTCGTTGAAACCGCCGGGGGCGGCGTACCCGGCCAGGGGCACCGTGACGTCGACGATGTTCTGGATGCCCATCGGGTAGCCGTTGGTCTGGCCGGTGTTCCACGCGTTGGTGATGTCCTCGGTGGTCCGCCAGAGGTTCGCCACGTCGCTCCAGTTGCGCTGCGGCCCGGTCTTGGCGTGGTAGCTGTTGGGGTTGATGCTGTAGACGATCGGCCGGCCGGTGGAGGCCAGCGCGTCGCGCATGATGCCGAACCGCGCCACCTGGTCGTTTATCGTCCCGGTGCCGGAGCACCAGTCGTACTTGAGGTAGTCCACGCCCCACGCGGCGAACTGCCGCGCGTCCTGGTACTCGTGGTTGAGGCTGCCGGTGGCGCCGGGGAACGCGCCGCCGACCTGGGCGCAGGTCTTGTCCAGCGGCACCTGGTAGATGCCGAACAGCAGGCCACGGGCGTGCAGGTAGTCACCGAGCGCCTTCATCCCGCTGGGAAACCGCTGCGGGTGCGCCTGGAGGTTGCCCTGCGCGTCCCGGTTCGGGTTGAACCAGCAGTCGTCCACGACGACGTACTTGTACCCGAGGTCGCGCAGTCCGTTGGCGACGATCGCGTCGGCGGTCTGCTGGATGAGGGTCTCGTTGATGTTGCAGCCGAACGTGTTCCAGGTGTTCCACCCCATCGGCGGCGTACGGGCGACGCCGTTGTCCAGCGCCCGGGCCGGGCGTGGGGCGACTGCCCCGTCGGTGACGGTGGCTGCGAGCGCCACCGCCGCGACACCCAGGACGGCGAGCGTCCGTCGGGTCCATCTGCGCACTGGGTCCTCCTCGGTGGCCGGGCGCCGTCCGTGCCGGTACCCGGAAGGGAGCGGCCCGCCGGTCGCACGGCGTCGCCCGTGGTACACGGGGACGGACGCGGCACGGCAGTTCCACCAGGGCCGATCGGTGCCGGCGGGCGCTCGTGGGTGGTGGGGTTCCGGCGGTCGACGGGGTCGCCGTCCGTCGCCGCCCGGCTGCGGCGCCGGGGTTTCCCGGACAGCGGCGCCACAGTGTGGGGATGGCGAAATGTTATCGCTGACATCAAACACTGTAAATAGCCTGGCGACCCTCGGGCGGCTTGCGGCGGCCTGCTGCCGAGGGTGCCGCGGCGAGAAAAAGAGCCGCTGAGCGGCCTTCTGGGCGGCCCCGAGGCGGCATCTGGGCCCTCGGGCCGGGGGGAGTCGGGAGCGCCGAGAGAATTTCCGGAAGTTCCATCGATTGTTGTCGCTAACAGGCCGTCTGCCCGAGGTTCGACCGCGCCGTCGGCGTGGATCTCCCGGCCGGCGGCCGGGCCGGTCCGCGCGGGGCGGAGGACGCCGGTTCCGGGCGCCGCCGCTCGTTACGTAGCTGTTGCCCGGACGTGTCTTGACGGATGTGTATGTGAGCGCTAACACTAACTCCGTGACACGGCGGAGGTGCAAATGAGCGAAGTGGACGCGACCGACCGGTACGTGATCGGGGTCGACTTCGGCACGTTGTCCGGCCGGGCGTTGGTGGTCCGGGTCCGCGACGGCGCTGAACTCGGCACCGCGGTGCACGACTACCGGCACGGGGTCATCGAGACCGCGCTGCCCGACGACGGCCCGGCGTTGCCGCCGGACTGGGCGCTGCAGGACCCCGACGACTACCGCGACGTGCTGCGCCACGCCGTACCGGCAGCGCTCTCGGCGGCCGGTGTGGACCCGGCACTGGTGGTCGGGATCGGCATCGACTTCACCGCCTGCACGGTCCTGCCGACGCTCGCCGACGGCACGCCGCTGTGCGAGATCCCGGAGCTGCGCCACCGGCCGCACGCCTGGGTCAAGCTCTGGAAGCACCACGCCGCGCAGCCGCACGCCGACCGGATCAACGCGCTGGCGCACGAACGCGGCGAGCCGTGGATCGGCCGCTACGGCGGCAAGATCTCGGCGGAGTGGCAGTTCGCCAAGGGGCTGCAGATCCTGGACGAGGACCCGGAGATCTACCGGCGCGCCGATCGTTTCATCGAGGCGGCCGACTGGATCGTCTGGCAGCTGTGCGGCGTCGAGACGCGCAACGTCTGCACCGCCGGCTACAAGGGCATCCGGCAGGACGGCCGGTACCCGTCCCCGGACTACCTGGCCGCGCTCGACCCGGACTTCACCGACTTCGTCACCAAGCTGGACGGTCCGCTGCTGCCGCTGGGCGCGCGGGCCGGCGCGCTCGACGCCCGCGCCGCCGCCTGGACCGGCCTGCCCGAGGGCATCGCGGTCGCGGTCGGCAACGTCGACGCGCACGTCACCGCCGCCGCCGCCCAGGCGCTGCGGCCCGGCCGGCTGGTGGCCATCATGGGCACCTCCACCTGCCACGTGCTCAACGGCACCCACCCGGCCGAGGTGCCGGGCATGTGCGGCGTGGTCGACGGCGGCATCAGCCCCGGCGCCTGGGGCTTCGAGGCCGGGCAGAGCGGCGTGGGGGACATCTTCGGCTGGTTCGTGCGCCACGGCGCCCCGGCCGGATTCGATTCGCACGAGCGGCTCACCGAGGCCGCCGCGGCCCAGCCGGTCGGCGCGCACGGCCTGGTGGCGCTGGACTGGTGGAACGGCAACCGGTCGCTGCTGGTCAACCACGACCTGAGCGGGCTGATTGTCGGGCTGACGCTGGCCACCCGGCCGCCGGACGTCTACCGGGCGCTGCTGGAGGCCACCGCGTACGGCACCCGGATGATCGTCGAGGCGTTCGCGCAGGCCGGAGTGCCGGTCGACGACCTGGTGGTGGCCGGTGGGCTCACCTCCAACCGGCTGCTGATGCAGATCTACGCCGACGTCACGAACCGGCCGCTGAGCATCATCGGCTCCGCCCAGGGGCCGGCGCTCGGCTCGGCCATCCACGCCGCTGTCGCGGCCGGCGAGTACCAGTCGATCCACGAGGCGTCCGCCGCCATGGGCCGGATCGAGGAGGCGGTCTACCGGCCCGTACCGGAGAACGTCCGGGCGTACGACGCGCTCTACGCCGAGTACCGCGCGCTGCACGACCACTTCGGCCGCGGCGCGAACGACGTCATGCTGCGCCTGCGGGCGATCCGCAACGCGGCGGTCGACGCCCGCGCCGCCGCGCCCTTGGAGGTGGTCGGATGAACAGCCAGGTCGCCGAGCTGCGCGAGACGGTGGCCCGCCTGCACCGCGAGCTGACCCGCTACGGGCTGGTGGCCTGGACCGCCGGCAACGTCTCGGCCCGCGTACCCGGTCAGGACCTGATGGTCATCAAGCCCAGCGGCGTCGACTACGACGACCTGACCGCCGAGTCCATGGTGGTCTGCGACCTGAGCGGCACTGTCGTCGACGGCGGCGGCTCGCCGTCCAGCGACACCGCCGCGCACGCCTACGTCTACCGCGCGATGCCCGAGGTCGGCGGCGTGGTGCACACCCACAGCGGCTACGCCACCGCCTGGGCGGCCCGGGGCGAGGCGATCCCGTGCTGGCTGACCGCGCAGGCCGACGAGTTCGGCGGGGAGATCCCGGTCGGGCCGTTCGCGCTGATCGGCGGCGACGACATCGGCAAGGGGATCGTCAGCACGCTGTCCGGGCACCGCTCGCCCGCGGTGCTCATGCGCAACCACGGCGTGTTCACCATCGGCCGGGACGCCCGGGCGGCGGTCAAGGCCGCCGTGATGTGCGAGGACGTCGCCCGCACCGCGCACCTGGCCCGAGCGCTCGGGCAGCCGCTGCCGATCGCGCCGGCCGACATCGACTCGCTCTACGACCGTTACCAGAACGTCTACGGCCAACGCCCGCCGGCGCCCTGACCCCGGACCGGGCGCCGCGCACCCACCCCACCACCACACCCGGACGCACCGGCTCCCCGCCGCGCGTCCGGAACATCCAACCCCGGAGGAGAACCGATGAGTACCAGGAGCACGGCCCGCAGGGTCATCGCCGCGCTCGCCGGCGTGCTGCTCGCCGGCAGCATGGCGGCCTGCGGCAACAGCGACACCGGTGGCGATTCCGGTGACGGCAACGACAAGATCGTCCTGGGTTTCTCCCAGGTGGGCGCCGAGAGCGGCTGGCGCACCGCGAACACCACCTCGATCAAGGAAGCGGCCGCCGAGGCCGGCATCGAGCTGAAGTTCGACGACGCGCAGCAGAAGCAGGAGAATCAGATCAAGGCGATCCGCAACTTCATCCAGCAGAAGGTCGACGTGATCGCCTTCTCGCCGGTGGTGGAGTCGGGCTGGGACACCGTGCTCAAGGAGGCCAAGGACGCGAAGATCCCGGTCATCCTGACCGACCGCGCGGTCGACTCGGCCGACAAGTCGCTCTACAAGACGTTCCTCGGCTCGGACTTCGTCAAGGAGGGCCGCCTCGCCGGCGAGTGGCTGGTGGAGCAGAAGAAGGCGGCGTCCGGCCCGGTCAACATCGTCGAGCTGCAGGGCACGACCGGCTCGGCCCCGGCCAACGACCGGAAGAAGGGCTTCGCCGAGGCGATCGCCGCCAACCCCAACCTGAAGATCGTCGCGTCGCAGTCGGGTGACTTCACCCGGGCCGGCGGCAAGCAGGTCATGGAGCAGTTCCTCAAGGCCAACCCGAAGATCGACGTGCTCTTCGCGCACAACGACGACATGGGCCTGGGCGCGCTCGAGGCGATCAGCGCGGCGGGCAAGACGCCCGGCAAGGACATCACCATCATCACCGTCGACGCGGTGAAGGACGGCATGCAGGCCCTCGCGGACGGCAAGTTCAACTTCATCGCCGAGTGCAGCCCGCTGCTCGGCCCGCAGCTGATGGAGCTGGTCAAGAAGGTCAAGGCCGGCGAGGAGGTCCCCGCCCGGATCGAGACCGAGGAGACCACCTTCACCCAGGAGCAGGCCAAGGAGGCACTGCCCAACCGCAAGTACTGACCCACCCCGGGGGTCGCCGTCGCGAGACGGCGGCCCCCGTGCCACCACCGTCTAGAAGAGGTCCGATGGGATGACGGGTAACCGTCCGGTCCTGACCATGACCGGCATCAGCAAGACCTTCCCCGGGGTCCGCGCGCTGCACGACGTCGACTTTCGGCTGTTCCCGGGCGAGGTCCACGCCCTGATGGGTGAGAACGGCGCCGGCAAGTCCACCCTGATCAAGGTGCTGACCGGCGTCTACGGGACCGATGCGGGCGTCATCACCCTCGACGGCGAGCAGGTCTCGTTCAGCGGGCCGATGCAGGCCGCCGCGGCCGGCGTCAGCACCGTCTACCAGGAGGTCAACCTCTGCACCAACCTGTCGGTGGCGGAGAACGTCTTCATCGGCCGCGAGCCGCGCCGGCTCGGCGCGGTGCGCTGGGGCGAGATGCGCCGGCGGGCCCGCGACCTGCTGGCCCGGCTCGACCTCGACCTCGACGTCTCCGCGCCGCTGGGCACGTACTCGCTCGCGGTGCAGCAGATGGTCGCCATCGCCCGGGCGATCGACGTGCAGGCCCGGGTGCTGATCCTGGACGAGCCGACGTCCAGCCTGGACGCCGGCGAGGTGGCGCAGCTGTTCCGGATCATGCGCCAGCTCCGTGACGAGGGCATCGCGATCCTGTTCGTCACGCACTTCCTCGACCAGGTCTACGGCATCGCGGACCGCATCACGGTGTTGCGCAACGGCACGCTGGTGGGGGAGTACCGCACCGAGGAGCTGCCGCAGTTCAGCCTGGTCGAGAAGATGATCGGGCAGGAGCTGGACGTGCTGGAGCGGCTCGACGAGCAGCAGAAACGCGCCACCGTCGACACCGCGGACGAGGCCCCGCTGGTGGACGCCGACGGGCTGGGCCGGCGTGGCGCGGTCGCCCCGTTCAGCCTGCGCATCCACGCCGGTGAGGTGGTCGGCCTGGCCGGACTGCTCGGCTCCGGCCGTACCGAGGTGGCGCGGCTGATCTTCGGCGCGGACCGGGCCGACCACGGCCAGGTCCGGCTCGACGGCGGCCGGGCGCCGGTGCGCAACCCGATCCAGGCCATCGGCCAGGGCGTCGGCTTCTGCTCGGAGAACCGGCGGGCCGAGGGCATCGTCCCGGAGCTGACGGTCCGGGAGAACATGATCCTGGCGATGCAGGCCGCGCGCGGCTGGCTGCGTCCGATCCCGCGCCGCCGCCAGGACGAGCTGGTCCGCAGGTACGTCGAGGCGCTGAGCATCCGCCCGGCCAACCCGGAACTGCCGGTGCGCAACCTGTCCGGCGGCAATCAGCAGAAGGTGCTGCTGGCCCGCTGGCTCATCACCGAGCCGCGCCTGCTCATCCTGGACGAGCCGACCCGCGGCATCGACGTCGGCGCGAAGGCCGAGATCCAGAAGCTGGTGGTGCAGCTCTCCGACGGCGGCATGGCGGTGCTGTTCATCTCCGCCGAGCTGGAGGAGGTGCTGCGCCTGAGCCATCGGGTCGCGGTCATGCGCGACCGCGAGATGGTCGCCCAGCTCGACAACGACGACACGCTCGACGCCGACCGCGTCATGCGCACCATCGCCAGCGGCACCACGCGGAAGGAGGTGACCCGATGACCGCCGTCGCCGCCCGCCTCCGCCCGCTCACCGGCCACCGCCTGTTCTGGCCGGCGCTGGTGCTCGTGGTGATGCTCGCCGCGAATACCGTCTACCGTCCCGGCTTCCTCGCCGTCGAGGTCAAGAACGGCCACCTGTACGGCACGCCCATCGACATCCTGCGGCTGAGCGCGCCGCTGATCCTGGTCGCGCTCGGGATGACGCTCGTCATCGCCACCGGCGGCATCGACCTGTCCGTCGGGTCGCTCTGCGCCATCAGCGGCGCGATCGCCTGCCTGCACATCAGCGGGGCGGCCGACCAGAACAGCCCGGCCACGGTGGCCACCGCGCTGGCGCTGGCCTTCGGCGCCGCGCTGGTGCTCGGCGCGTGGAACGGCGTGCTCGTGGCGGTCATCGGCATCCAGCCGATCATCGCCACGCTGATCCTCATGGTGGCCGGCCGGGGCATCGCCCAGCTGGTCACCGAGGGGCAGATCATCACGATCAACTCCGGGCCGTACCGGGCGATCGGGCTCGGGCACTTCCTGACGCTGCCGCTGGCCATCCTGATCGCGCTCGCCGCCGCGCTGCTGGTGGCCGCGTTCACCCGGCGTACCGCGCTCGGCCTGATCGTCGAGTCGGTCGGCGGTAACGCCGAGGCCAGCCGGCTGGCCGGCATCCGGTCGCGGCGCATCGTCTTCCTCGTCTACGTGATCAGCGCCGCCTGCGCCGCGCTCGCCGGCTTCATGGTCACCGCGAACGTGTCCAGCGCCGACGGCAACGCCGCCGGCCTGTGGATCGAGCTCGACGCGATCCTGGCGGTCGTGATCGGCGGCACGTCGCTCGCCGGTGGCCGGTTCTCCCTCGGCGGCACCGTCCTCGGCGCGCTGATCATCCAGACCCTGACCACCACTGTGTACGCCATGAACATCTCGCCGCAGACGTCGCTGCTGTTCAAGGCGGTCGTCGTCATCGCCGTCTGCCTCGTGCAGGCCCCGGCGTTCCGCGCCCGGCTGCGCCGGCGGCGGCGCGGGACCGAGCCCGGGCCGGCGGCGCCGCAGCGGGAGAAGGAGCAGGTGCCGGCATGAGCAGCACGTCGTTGACCACCGGCCGCTCCTGGCGGCCCAGCCTGCCCCGGCGGCACGTCCCGGTGCTGGCCACGCTCGCCCTGCTGCTCGTCATGTACGGCATCGGCGTGTCCCAGTACCGCGCGTTCTCCAACATCCAGGTCGTCTTCAACGTCTTCATCGACAACGGCTTCCTGCTCGTGGTCGCGGTCGGCATGACGTTCGTGATCCTCACCGGCGGCATCGACCTGTCCGTCGGCTCGGTGGTCGCGATGACCGCGATGGTGTCGGCGTCGCTGTTGCGCGACGGCCTGCCCGCGGCGCTGGTGCTGGTCATCGCGCTGCTGATCGGCCCGACGCTGGGCTTCCTGATGGGCTGCGCGATCCACTTCTTCGAGATCCAGCCGTTCATCGTCACACTCGCCGGGATGTTCTTCGCCCGCGGCATGTGCACGTTCATCAGCGACTCCTCGATCTCGATCACCGACGGCTTCTGGACGTCGATGTCGCAGCAGCGCATCGGCGACCCGGCCGGCAACTTCGTCTCGATCAGCGTGCTCATCGCGTTCGCGGTGGTGCTGATCGCGGCGTACGTGCTGGCGTACACCCGGTTCGGCCGCAACGTGTACGCGGTCGGCGGCAACGCGCAGTCGGCGCTGCTGATGGGCCTGCCGGTGGCGCGGACCCGGATCGCCGTCTACACGATCAGCGGGCTCTGCTCGGCCATCGGCGGCATCCTGCTGTCGTTCTACACGCTCTCCGGCGCGCCGCTGATCGCCGTCGGGATGGAGCTGGACGTGATCGCGGCTGTGGTGATCGGCGGCACCGTGCTCACCGGCGGTTCCGGGTACGTCTTCGGCACCGTGCTCGGCGTGCTGGTGCTCGGCGTGATCCAGACCCTGATCACGTTCGACGGCAGCCTCAACTCCTGGTGGACCAAGATCGTGATCGGCGGGCTGCTCTTCGCGTTCATCCTCCTCCAGCGCCTCATCGGCATCCGGTTCAAGTGACGGTTCCTAGCGCGGAAGGCAACAACATGGCAACTCACCCCCAGCCCGAGGTCTGGTTCCTCACCGGCAGCCAGGGCCTCTACGGCGAGGACACCCTGCGGCAGGTCGCCGAGCAGTCCCGGCAGATCGCCGCGCGCCTGGACTCCTCGCCGGACATCCCCGTCCGCGTGGTCTGGAAGCCGGTCCTCACCTCCAGCGCGGACATCCTGGCGGTGTGCCGGGACGCGGCCGTGCAGGGCGCGGTCGGGGTGATCGCCTGGATGCACACGTTCTCCCCGGCCAAGATGTGGATCTCCGGGCTGGACGCGCTACGGACGCCGCTGCTGCACCTGCACACGCAGGCGAACGTGGCGCTGCCGTGGGACGAGATCGACATGGACTTCATGAACCTCAACCAGGCCGCCCACGGCGACCGGGAGTTCGGGTTCGTCCAGACCCGGCTCGGGGTGGCCCGCAAGACCGTCGCCGGCCACGTCACCGACCCGCGCGTCGTCGGCCGGGTCGCGGCCTGGGCCCGGGCCGCCGTCGGCTGGTCGGCGCTGCGGACGCTGCGGCTGGCGCGCTTCGGCGACAACATGCGCGACGTCGCGGTCACCGAGGGGGACAAGGTCGAGGCGGAGCTGCGCTTCGGCGTATCGGTGAACACCTACGGCGTCAACGACCTCGTCGCGGCCGTCGACCAGGTGGCGGACGCGCAGGTGGACGACCTGGTCAAGGAGTACGACGACACCTTCCGGGTGGCGCCGGAGCTGCGGCCCGGCGGGGACCGGCACGACTCGCTGCGGTACGCGGCGCGCCAGGAGCTGGGCCTGCGCGCGTTCCTGGAGGCCGGCGGGTTCCGGGCGTTCACCACGAACTTCGAGGACCTCGGCGGGCTGCGCCAGCTTCCCGGGATCGCGGTGCAGCGCCTGATGGCCGACGGCTACGGCTTCGGCGGCGAGGGCGACTGGAAGACCTCGGTGCTGGTGCACACGCTCAAGGCGATGGCCGTCGGGGTGCCGGGCGGCACCTCGTTCATGGAGGACTACACCTACGACCTGACGTTCGGCCAGGAGCTGATCCTCGGCGCGCACATGCTGGAGGTGTGCCCGAGCATCGCCGCCGACGTGCCGAGCGCGGAGGTGCATCCGCTGAGCATCGGCGGGCGGGAGGACCCGGTGCGCCTGGTCTTCGACGCCGCCCCCGGCCCGGCCGTGGTGCTGGGCATGGCGGACATGGGGGAGCGGTTCCGGCTGGTGGTCAACGCGGTGGACGTGGTGCCGCCGCCGCACCCGCTGCGCCGGCTGCCGGTGGCGCGCGCGGTCTGGCGTCCGCAGCCCGACCTGGCCGGCTCGGCGGAGGCGTGGATCACCGCGGGCGCGCCGCACCACACCGTGCTCTCCCAGGCCGTCGGCGTGGAGGAGCTGCGTGACCTGGCGGCGATGGCCCGGACCGAGCTGGTGGTCATCGACGCGGAGACGCGCCCGCACCGCTTCGCCGACGAGCTGCGCTGGAACCAGGCGTACTACCGGCTCGCCCGGGGCTTCTGAACCCCCTCGCCGCCCGCCGCGCCGACCCCGCGTGGCGGGCGGCGTGTTACGCCTTGACGAACGCCATGTTATCGCTCACAGTCGATGGATAGGGTCGCCGGCACCGCTCGCGGGCCGTTCCGGGCGCGATCTGCGCCGCAGTTGCCAGGGATCCGACTCCCGCCTGGGTGGGCATCGCTGTTAGCGATAACGCCGACGTCGTCGGCGCGCGTCGCCGTGCCCGGGCTCCGGTCGACGAAGGAGGATCATGGTGACGGCTCGACTGTCCCGTGGACGTGGACGCCTGTCCCGGCTGCTGGCCGGGGTGGTGGCGCTGCTTGTCGGTGGCGTGGTGGTGGGCGCCGTGCCCGCGCCCGTCTCCGCGGCCACCGTGGACACCAGCGCGTACTACGTGCTGGTGAACCGCAACAGCGGCAAGGCGCTGGACCTGTACAACCAGGCGACGAACGACGGCGCGCGGATCACCCAGTGGACGCGCAACGACGGCGCCTGGCAGCAGTGGCAGTTCGTGGACTCCGGCGGTGGCTACTACCGGCTGCGCTCCCGGCACTCGGGCAAGGTGCTGGACGTGACCGGCGCGTCCACCGCCAACGGGGCCGCGGTGGTCCAGTGGACCGACCACGGCGGCACCAACCAGCAGTTCCGGCTGGCCGACTCCGACAGCGGGTACGTCCGGCTGATCAACCGGAACTCGAACAAGGTGATGGAGGTGCAGAACGCCTCCACCGCCGACGGCGGCAACATCGTCCAGTACGACGACTGGAACGGCGCGAACCAGCAGTGGCAGCTGGTGCGGGTCGGCGGCAACCCGGGTGACCCGGGCACGCCGAGCGGCAACTTCACCAACCCGGCGGTCTGGCAGGACTTCGCCGACGTCGACATCATCCGGGTCGGCGACGTCTACTACATGTCCGCCTCCACCATGCACTACTCGCCCGGCGCGCCGGTGCTGCGCTCCTGGGACCTGGTGAACTGGGAGTTCGCCGGGCACTCGGTGCCGCGGCTGGAGTTCGGCACCAAGTACGACCTGAGCGCCAGCGAGCAGGCGTACGTGGACGGCATCTGGGCGTCGACGCTGAACTACCGGCCGAGCAACCGCACGTTCTACTGGGCCGGGTGCATCGATTTCGCGCAGACCCACATCTACACCGCCACCGCCGTGGACGGCGCGTGGAGCCGCCTCGCCACCATCCCCAACTGCTACTACGACGCCGGCATGCTGATCGACGACAACGACACCATGTACGTCGCGTACGGCAACGGCACGATCAGCGTGGCACAGCTCTCCGCCGACGGGCGCAGCCAGGTGCGGGCGCAGCAGGTCTACCAGACGCCGTCGAGCATCGGCACGCTGGAGGGGGCGCGCTTCTACAAGCGCAACGGCGCGTACTACATCTGGCTGACCCGGCCGGCCAACGGCCAGTACGTGCTGAAGTCCACGAACGGCCCGTTCGGCCCGTACGAGCAGCGGCAGGTGCTGCTGAACCTGCCCGGCCCGATCTCCGGTGGCGGCGTGCCGCACCAGGGCGGGCTGGTGCAGACGCAGACCGGCGCCTGGTACTACATGGCGTTCACCGACGCCTACCCGGGCGGCCGGATGCCGACGCTGGCGCCGATCACCTGGACCTCCGACGGCTGGCCGCAGCTGCAGACCGTCAACGGGGCCTGGGGCGCGAGCTACCCCAACCCGCTGCCGACCCGCCCGGTCAAGCCGCTCACCGGCACCGACACGTTCTCCGGCACCACGCTCGGCCCGCAGTACGAGTGGAACCACAACCCGGACAACAGCAGGTGGTCGGTGAACAACGGCCTGCGCCTGCAGACCGCCACCGTCACGAACGACCTGTACCGGGCCCGCAACACGCTCACCCACCGCATCCAGGGTCCGACCTCGACCGGCACCATCGAGCTGGACTACTCGACCATGCGCGACGGTGACCGGGCCGGCCTGGCGATGCTGCGGGACAGTTCGGCCTGGATCGGCGTACGGCGGGACAACGGCGCGACCCGGGTGGTGATGACAAACGGTCTGACCATGGGCTCGAACTGGAACACCACGAGCACCGGGACGGAGATCGCCAGCGCGGCGGTGTCCGGCGGGCGGATCTGGTTGCGGGCCAACGCCGACATCCGGCCCGGCTCCGGACGGCAGGCGCGGTTCTCCTACAGCACCGACGGGGTGAACTTCGTGTCGCTGGGCAACGCGCTGACGCTCAACAACGCGTGGCAGTTCTTCATGGGCTACCGGTTCGGCTTCTTCAACTACGCCACGCAATCGCTTGGCGGCGCGGTGACGGTGCGGCAGTTCTCGCTGACGACACCGTGACAACGGTCACCATTCGCGGCCGTTGACACATCTTCCATAGCTCGGGGTGCGGCTCCGGCAATCGCCGGAAATGCCGCACCCCGGGCCCAATTCCACCCGCTCCGAGCTGCCTGTTCGTGCCGCTGCGCAACGGAAGGGAATGAGCCGCCTGTCGATTCCGCGATAATCGGCGCGCCACGGTGGGAACGGTCGATCTGCGGTAGCGATACCGATGGGACCGCTGGCGTAGACTGTCGCCACCCGGGACGGTCCGGTCGAGATCGACCGGGTGTGGCCGCCGCGGGCAGTGGCGAAAGTGAGGTGGCCGTGCGCGGTCCTGCGATGACGGACGTGGCTCGCCTCGCCGGGGTTTCGCACCAGACGGTCTCCCGGGTGCTCAACGGGCATCCCAACGTGCGTGAACAGACCCGGCTGCGGGTCCAGGCCGCCATCACCGAGCTCGGCTACCGGCCCAACCGCGCGGCCCGCGCGCTGGTGACCGGCCGTTCCCAGGTGATCGGCGTGGTCGCGCAGAACACCACGCTGTACGGCCCGGCGTCGCTGCTGGCCGCGCTGGAGCAGACCGCCGCCGAGGCGGGTTTCGCGGTGAGCGTCGGCAGCGTCCGCGACCTCGACCACCGTTCCATCTCGGCGGCGGTGGAGCGGCACCTGGCGCACCGGGTGGCCGGCATAGTGGTGATCGCGCCCGTCGAGTCGGCCGGGGAGGCGCTGGAACGGCTGCCCCACGACGTGCCGCTGGTGACAGTCGACGGCGACCCCCGGCGGCCGATCCCGCTGGTCACCGTCGACCAGGTCGCCGGCGCCCGGGCCGCCACCGAGCACCTTCTCGCGGCCGGGCACCGCACCGTCTGGCACGTGTCCGGCCCGTCGGACTGGTTCGACAGCGCCGGCCGGATCGAGGGGTGGCGCGAGGCGTTGCGGCAGGCGGGCGCCGAGGTTCCGCCGCTGGTCCCGGCGGACTGGTCCGCTGCCGCGGGTTACCGGTGCGGGCAGATGCTGGCCCGGATGCCGGAGGTCACCGCGGTCTTCACGGCGAACGACCACCTGGCGCTGGGCGTGCTGCGCGCGCTGCACGAGCACGGCCGCCGCGTACCGGACGACATCAGCGTCGTCGGGTTCGACGACGTGCCCGAGGCGGCGTACTTCATTCCGCCGCTGACCACGGTGCGGCCCGACTTCACGGCGGTGGCCGCGGCGAGCCTGGACCTCCTGCTGGCCCAGATCGAGTCGGAGTCGGCCGGCCCGCTGCGCCAGACCATCGCCCCGACGCTGGTCCCGCGCCGAAGCGTGGGCCCACCCCCCACCCGCTGACCCACCCGGCGTCCCACCCGCCCTCGCCGATCTTGCACTTCGCGCCCGCAGGATGTCCGGTTGGCGAACTTCGCGGGGGCCGAAAGCGCAAGATCGGCGAGCTGGGGCGGCGGGGGTGGGTGGGTCAGAGGAAGCGCCAGCGCTGGTGGGCGGCGCCGGTGTCGTCGGCGAGGACAGCCTGCGCGCCCTGGGCGCCGGAGCCGCCGCTGAGACCGAGGACGCGGCCCCCGTTCGCGCCCTGGATCCGGAACCAGCCGCCGCCGCCGTGCCGCAGCCGCCACCTGTGGTCGGCGGCGCCGTTGTCGGCCCACTGGACGATCCGGGCGCCGGCCGCTGTCGAGGCGCCCTCGACGCCCAGCACCTTGCCGCTGTTGCCGTTGCGTAACCGCAGGTAGCCGCCGGTGTCCACGAGCGCGGTCCAGAGGTGGTCGGCGGTCCCGGTGTCGCCCCACTGGATGACCGGCCCGCCGTCGGCGGTGGACATGTTCTGCACGCCGAGCACCAGCCCGCTGCCGAGGTTCTGGATCCGCCGCGCCCCGTTGGGCAGGAACCGCCACTGGTTGTCGAGGCTGCCGTTGTCCGGGTCCTGCACGGCGAACGCGCCCTGGGCGGTCGAGCCGCCGGAGATGCCGAGCAGCTTGCCGGTGTGCACGTTGCGCAGCTTGTGGCTGCCGTCGCCGACGTCGACGACGGTCCAGAGATGGTCGGCGGTGCCGTTGTCCGCCCACTGCAGGATCCGGGCGCCGTCGGCGGTGGACATGTTCTCCACGCCGAGCACCTTGCCGCTGTTGACGTTGCGCAGCCGTAGCGCCGACCCGTCGACCACGAGCTGCCAGTCGTGGTCGGCGGTGCCGGTGTCACCCCACTGCAGCGCGAGCCCGCCGTCTGCGGTGGACATGTTCTGGATCCCGAGCACCAGCCCGCTCGCCGCGTTCGCCAGCCGGAAACTCGCCTCGCCGCCACCACTGCCCGTGCCGACCCGCCAGTAGACCGTGTAGTTGTGCCCGTGGGCGTCGTAGAACGGGCCGAGGTCGACGGTGGCGCCGTCGGCCCGGGCGGTGAACGCGAGACTGCCCGTGCCGGTACGGGTGACCGAGGCCGGGTCCAGCGTCGGCAGCGCGCTCAGCGTGGTGTTGCCGTAGTTGCCGGAGAGCACCACCGGCCCGTACGTGATCGCCGCCACCGCGGCGTCGTCGTTGGCGGCCACCGTCGCCACCCGCATCGGCAGCCGGACCGTGACCGTGTCGCCGGAGGCCCAGGCGCGGGTCAGGACGGCGTAGCTGCCGGGCGTGGTGGCGATGCCGGCAGCGACGCCGTTGACGCTGACGCTCGCCCCGGCGGCCCACGCCGGGATCCGGATCCGCATCGTCCACGACCCGCTCACCGAGCCGGTGACGGTCAGCGTCGTGGTGTCGCCGACCGGGTACGACGTGGCCTGGGTGACGGTGATGCCGCGCTGGCTCCAGGTGAGCACCGAGGGCATGAACAGGTTGACGGTCAGCGTGGTGCCGTTGTGGAAGTAGATCGCGTCCGCGAGCGTGGTGTTGGTCTCCAGCCCGGTGCCCTGGCAGCACCAGAAGGAGTTGTAGTCGGTGCTCCAGGTGCCGCCGCCCCACGCCGGGCCGACACCGCGCCGCCCGCCCGGGTTGAGCGGGGTGAAGTACGTGACGTGACCGTGCGCGTCGGCCGGGTTCTGCTGGCCGATCATGTGGTTGAGCAGCGCGCGCTCGTAGAAGTCGACGTACGCGACGCGGTCCGGGTCGAGCTGCCACAGCTCCCGGGTCAGCTTGAGCATGTTGTACGTGTTGCACGCCTCGCACGTGTCGTTGCGCAGGTAGCCGGCGATCGCGTTCGGGGCACGGAAGTGCTCGGCCTGGCTGTTGCCGCCGATGGCGTACGTGTGCGCGCCGACGGTGATGGCCCACGCGTTGGTGGCGATGTCCCGGTAGCGGGTGACGCCTGTGGCCTTGTACTCCCGGGCCGCGCCGATCCACTTGGGCACCTGCGTGTTGGCGTGCAGCCCGTTGAGCTGGTCGGAGTTGGCGGCGAGCGGGTTGAACACGGCGGCGTGGTCGAACCGCTGCGCGACGGTGAGCCACCGCCCGTCGCCGGTCTGCTGGTAGAGGTCGGTCAGCACCGCGTTCATGCCGCCGAACTCGGTGCCGAGCATGGCCTGCATCTGGGCCGAGGTGAGCCGGCCGGTGCGCTGGTCGACCCAGCCGGCCAGCGCCAGCAGCACGTCCCGGGCCTGGGTGCTGCCGATCAGCCGCCACACGTCCAGCAGCCCGGCCAGCGTCTTGTGGATGCAGTAGTAGGGGACGTTGCCGTTGCTGAGCGTCCGGGCCTCCAGCGCGGTGAAGTCGGACTCCGGGAAGCCGGACAGGTAGCCGGCGCTGAACCCGGCCGCGCCGTTGTTGGCCTGGCAGCGGGCCAGCTCGGCGACCATGGTGAGCGCCTTGTCCCGGCAGGTGGTGTCGCCGAGCACCGCCCACGCCTGCGCCCAGGCGGTCAGGAAGTGACCCTGCATGTGGGTGCGGAACGGGAAGTTCGGCGCGTCCCAGCCACCGTTGGCGGCGGCGCCGCCGGTGGACAGGCGGTGGTTGGCCCGGAAGTTGTAGAGCAGCCGGTTGACGTCCACGAAGCGCAGGTACGCCACTGTGCGGTTCTCGTTGTCCTGCCACCGGCTCGCGGTCAGCCGGACCTGGCCCGGGTCGAACGCGTACGCGGACACGCCGATGTCGGGGCGGGCCGGTGGCAGCGCGGCGTGCGCCGTACCGCCTGCGGTGACGGACCCGGCGGCGGCGCCGGCGGTCGCCGCGACGGCGGTGGCGCCGGTGGCGCGGAGCAGGAATCGGCGGTTCACCAGGGGAGCGGGCATGGACGGCCTCCGTGGCGGGGGACGGTGGTGGCGGGGACGGTGGTGGTGGGAACGGCTACGCGGTGACCCGGAAGGTGGCGTCCTGCCGGTCGACCGCGGGGGAGCCGGCGCCGAGCGGATCGATGCGCAGCCGGTAGTCGTAGTGCCGCAGGTAACGGGTGGGGTAGTTGTACGAGCGGAACGACGACCAGGTGGCGTCGGCCAGGCCGGCGGTGCGGTGGAAGGTGGCGTCGGCGCGGAACGTGGCGGTGCCGTCGTTCGGGTCCAGCCGGACCGCGTAGTCGTAGTGCCGCAGGTAGTTGCCGGGGTAGTTGACCGACTCGAACGAGACGCCGGCGGCGTCGGCCAGGCCGGGGACCATCCGCCACATCTGGTCCTGGTACGGGTCGAACGGGTACGCGTCTACGCGGGCGATCCGGTCGGCGTGCCGCACGTAGCGGTCGGGGAAGTTCGACGACTTGAGCCGGACCCAGTTCGGCGTGCCCCAGCGGTTGACCAGCCCGGCGTACTCGGCGTCGGTGATGCCGATCATCGAGCCGTGTTTGGAGTTCAGCGGCGGCGTGTAGTCGCGCTGGTTCAGCGGCGTCCACGAGTTGCCGGAGATGGTCGTCGTGGACCAGGCGTAGTAGTCGTTGTTGACCGGGCTGAACGAGTCGCCCCACAGCCGCCAGCCGCCCTCGTTCGTGCGCAGCAGAAGCGGCGCCTCGATCGCGTTGCCCTGCCGCAGCCCGCTGGTGTACGTGGTGAAGCTGTTCGGCGCGGCGGTGGTGGAGCGGGCGCCGTAGAGATATCCGTCGTCGAGGTTCTTGTAGTAGAGGTACGTGGTGCCGCCGTCGACCACCACGTCGCCGTCGAGCACGCCGAAGGCGGGGCTGAAGTAGACCTGCGACGCGCTGACGGTGCGGAAGTCGCTCGTGTAGTTGACGAACAGTACGTCCCGGCCGTTGTTGGCGGAGTAGACGATGGCGTACTGCCCACGGGCGGCGTCCCAGAACGCGGTCGGCGCCCAGGTGTGGGTGTCGAGCGTGTGCATCCGGATGCGCCGGTAGCCGGTGAACGCGGTCAGGTCGGCCGAGTCCCACACGTGCAGGTACTGGCTGGTCAGCCCCCAGTTGGTGCCCTTGAGGTCGGTGGCCAGCACCACGAACGTGCCGTCGGTCCTGCGCAGCACGAACGGGTCGCGCAGGCCGAGCTGCCCGGCGGTCGGGGTGACCACCGGGTTGTTCTGGTTCAGCGGAGTCCAGTTCAGCCCGTCCCGGCTGACGGCCAGGTGCAGGCCGTAGTCGGCGCCGAGGCCGTTCGGCGTCTCGGTGAAGTAGGCCATCGCGTAGGCGGTGTTCGCCGCCGCGAACGCGCCGCGGGGCAGGCTGAGCGCGCCGGAGGCGGCGGCAGCCGCGGACAGGGCGCCGACTGTGAACGCGCGTCGGGTCAGGGGCACGACGGGGGCCTTTCTCTGCGGTGGAGATGACGGCCGCGTTAACGCTAACAATCCCCCTTAGCCTGGCGTTCATATAGCTGACTGTCAATTGATTCGCAGCGCTGACGCGAACGCCGCAGGGCGGGCCGCTCGTTCTCGCGGCCCGCCCTGCGGCGGCTGTCCGGCGCCCGGCCGGCGACGGATCAGCGGTTGCGGTAGTGGTCGACGGCAAGCGTCCCACCGCTCAGCAGCGCCAGCGCGCCGAAGGCGGAACCGGCCCACGGGTTGCCGACGACGCTCGACAGCACCACGTTCGCGGCCACGCTCACGATGAGCACCAGCCAGAGCAGCGGGCGCATCCGGGTAATCGACGACGGGGCGGCGGCGGTCTCGGCGGTACGGTCCAGGTCGTTCACGGCTGCCTCCTCGATGATTTCTGCTACCACCGACAGTAGGGACGGGAGCGGCCGGTAACGATCCCGCCAGCACGACAGTCGTGGTACAGCAGGCTGTACTTTCCGCGCCCGGGCCTGCCGGGCGGCGACAGCGGTGACCTATCGTTTCGCCCGGGGGTGGGCCGGGATGGAGTACGTGCGGAGGCGGTTCCGCGTGGCGGTGGCCGCTCTGGAGCACCTCGTCGGCGGGCTGGGCACCGCAGTGCTGGCCCTGGGCACGCTGCTCGGGACGCTCGTCGTCGCGGCGGCGTGCGTCGGCGGGGTCGGGCTGCTGCTCGTACCCGGACTGCTGCAGGCCGTGCGGTCGGTGGCCGACCGCGAGCGCGCCCGGCTGTCCCGGTGGGGAACGCCGATCCCGGCGCCCGGCCCGGTCCCGGCCGGGGTGCGCGCGGCGCTGCGCGACCCGGTGGTACGGCGGGAGCTGCGCTGGGTGGCCGTCCACGGGACGCTCGGCTTCGGGGCCGGGCTGCTCGCGCTGGTGCTGCCGATCTACGCCGTGCAGGACATCACGTTCCCGCTCTGGTACCGGCTGGTGCCGCCGGAGGCCGGCGCGCCCGGCATCGGCTGGTGGCACATCGACGGGCTCGGCGACGCGCTCGCGGTCGCCGTGCTCGGGGTCGGCTGGCTGCTTCTCGCGGTCTCGACCGGCCCGGCGCTCGCGCGGATCCAGGCCCGGCCGGGCCGGCGGCTGCTGCCCCCGCCGCCCGGGTTCGACCTGTCGCTGCGCGTCGCCGAACTCACCGCCACCCGGGCCGCCGCGCTCGACGCGCACGCGGTGGAGCTGCGCCGGATCGAGCGTTCGCTGCACGACGGCACCCAGAACCGGCTGGTCGCGGTGAACGTGCTGCTCGGCGCCGCCCGGCGGGCGGTGCGCCGCGATCCGGACCGCGCCGACGAGATCCTGGAACGCGCGCAGGACGCGGCCGAGCAGGCGCTCGGCGAGCTGCGTACGGTGGTGCGCGGCATCCTGCCGCCGGTGCTCGGCGACCGGGGACTGGCCGGGGCGCTCGCCGGACTCGCGGCGGAGTGCGCGGTGCCGTGCCGCCTGTCGGTGGACGTCGACGTGCGCTGCGCGGCCTCGGTGGAGGCCACCGCGTACTTCGTGGTGGCCGAGGCGCTCACGAACGTGGTCCGGCACAGCGGGGCGGACGGCGTCGAGGTCGTCGTGCGCCGGGAACGGGACCGGCTGCTGGTGACCATCACCGACGACGGGCGCGGGGACGCCGACGAGACGCGCGGCTCGGGGCTGACCGGCATCCGCCGGCGGGTCGAGGCGTACGACGGGCGGATGACACTGACGAGCCCACCGGGAGGACCGACGAGGATGCACGTGGAGCTGCCATGCGGATCGTGATCGCCGAGGACGACGCGTTGCTGCGTGAAGGGCTGGCGCTGCTGCTGCGCGCCGAGGACCTGGACGTGGTGGCCACCGCCGGCACGCCGGGGGAGTTCCTGACCGCTGTCGACGAGCACCGGCCGGACGTGGCGATCGTCGACGTGCGGATGCCACCCACCCACACCGACGAGGGCATCGTCGCCGCGGTCGAGGCCCGTCGCCGACGTCCCGGCCTCGCGGTGCTGGTCCTGTCGGCGTACGTCGAGCAGGCGTTCGCCACCGAGCTGTTCGCGGTCGGCGCCTCCGGGCTCGGCTACCTGCTCAAGGAGCGGGTGGGCCGGGTCGAGGAGTTCCTCGCCGCGCTGCACCGCGTCGCGGGCGGCGGCAGCGTGATCGACCCCGAGGTGGTCGGGCAACTGCTCGCCCGCAACCGGCGGCCGGACACCGCGCTGGCCGAGCTGTCGCCGCGTGAGCACGAGGTGCTGGCGCTGATGGCCGAAGGGCTGGGCAACGGCGCGATCGCCGAGCGGTTGTTCGTCACCGAGGGCGCTGTGCACAAGCACATCCGCAGCATCTTCGCCAAGCTGAGCCTGCCGCCGGACGACCGCGCCGACCGCCGGGTCACCGCGGTGCTGCGCTACCTCGACGACGGCCGCCGGTAGCGCACACGCACGCGCGCCGCCTCGCGGTGAGGCGGCGCGCGGACGGGTCGGCCGGATCAGCGGCGGGTGCCGCACAGGGCCGCGTCGACGGTGCTGGTGACCGCCTCCAGCATCTCCAGGCTGGTCGGCAGCGCGGTCACCGCGACCACGGCGCTGCGCCCGTCGGTGGTGGACAGGTTGCGCGTCTCGAAGCCCTGGATGTCGCCGCCGTGCCCCCAGGCGTGACCGCCGCAGGGCAGCTCGTGCCGGGCGATGCCCAGGCCGTACTCCCACACCCCGTTGGGCTCGAAGTCGGGCGCCGGCACCGTGCGCGTCAGCGCCGCCTGCTGGGCCGGCTTGAGCAGCTTGCCCGCCAGCAGCGCCTCGAAGAACGTGCGCAGGTCCGACGGCGTGGAGACGAGCTGACCGGCGGCCCAGCCCAGCGACGGGTCCATCCGGGTCACGTCGACCCACGGCGCGCCCGGCTCCACCGCGACGTATCCGCGCGGCAGGCGGCCCGGCAGGTCCTGCTCGCCGGTCTGCGGCCAGTACGTGTCACGCAGCCGCAGCGGCTCGATGATCCGCTGGGTGATCTCCTCACCCACCGGACGCTTGGTGACCCGTTCGATGATCAGCCCGGCCAGCACGAAGTTGGTGTTGCTGTACTCCCACTTCTGACCCGGCGGGAAGCGCCGCGACTGGGTGAGCGCCTCGTCCAGCAGCCGGCGCGGGTCGAAGTAGTCGCTGCGGCGGTCCACCAGATCCTGCGCCTCGCTGAACACGACCTCGTCGTAGTCGGGCAGGCCGCTGGTCTGCTGCAGCAGCTGGCGTACGGTGATCTGCCGCCCGTCGTTGCCGTTGGCGCGCACCATCCCGGGCAGGTAGCGCTCGACGGTGGCGTCGAGGTCGATGCGGCCCTCGCCGACGAGCTGGAGGACGACCACGGCGGTGAACGTCTTGGTGTTGCTGCCCACGCGCACCCGGGCGTCGCGGGGGATCGCGGCGCCGGTGCGCAGGTCACCCACGCCCGCGGTGTAGTCGCGCACCCGGCCGTCGCGGCGTACGGAGGCCAGCACTCCGGGGAATCCGTGCTCGGCGACCAGGCCGTCCAGTCGCGTCTGGACGGCGTCGGCGGCGGGACGCCGTGCGGCGGTGGTCGCGGCGGACGCGGCGGGCACACCGAGCGCGGTGACGGTCAGCAGGGCCGTGGCGCCGACGGCGATCGGGAAGGTACGGCGGGTCATGGGAACTCCTCGACGGAGGTGAACGGGTACGGCCTCAAGCCTCGCCAGAACCGGTCCCGCGTTCCATCCCACCAGCTACCGGGCCGGGGTAGCGCTGGCACTACTTGATCGCTCCCGGCGTCGCCGGTTAGGCTCCGCGCAGCGTCGCGTGCCGGTGGCAGACCGTGTCAGGCATGGAGGCGCCGGATCGAAGGGAGCACGACGATGACACTCGTCGTCCCTTCGCCCTCGCCACGTGGCTGAGGGCGAACAGACCAGGCTGGTGGCCTGGAGCCGGGAGATGCGCGCCGTCCACGAGCGGCTGCGCGAGGCGCTTGAGGTGACCCGGCGGGCGCTCGCCGCCGGTGAGCCGGCACGGCCCGCGACACGGGACCTGCTGCTGTTCTGCCACGGGTTCTGCGCGGCGCTGACCGCGCATCACGAGGGCGAGGACCGCAGTCTCTTCCCGGCGGTCGCGACGCGCCATCCGGAGCTGCGCGAGACGCTGGACCGGCTGCGACAGGACCACTCGATGATCGGTTACCTGCTGGCCGGGCTGGGTGCGGCGGTGGCCCGCGACGCCCCGCCCGACGAGCTGGCCCGGCACCTGGAGGGCGTTGCGGCGATCATGGAGTCGCACTTCCGGTACGAGGAGCGGCAGCTTCTTTCGGTGCTGGAGACGCTGGCGCTGGACGCCGACCCGGCCGACGTCCTCGGACCGCTGTGACCCCGGGTCGCGGCCCGGCGGGATGCGCGCCGCCGGGCCGCGACCGGGCGTTCAGTTCAGGCCGCAGGTGGCCAGCGCGTCCAGGTTCGGGCGCTGCGCGCCGACCCGGTTGAACGCGATCTCGATGCGGTCGAGCGCCGCGACGCGCTTGCTGCGCAGCGGCCCGAGGATCGCGTTGTCGATGAAGGCCGGTCCGCCTTCGGGGCGCACCGCGAGCTGGGCGAGGCGGGCGTTCGCCTCGGCGATCTGCTTGTCCAGCGTGGCCAGTTCGGCCTGCACCTGGCTCGCGGCCGCCGCCGGGACGGCGGGCAGCGCGACACGCGGGCAGTTGACCGTCCGGGCCGGTCCGGCCGCGTTGCCGTTCTGGCCGCCGGCGTTCCCGTTCTGGCCCCCGGCGTTGCCGTTCTGACCGCCCGCGTTGCCGTTCTGGCCGCCGGCGTTCTGGCCGGCGCCGCCGTTGACGGCGCTCGGCACGCCCGGGGCGTTGAGCGAGCAGGCCGCCAGCGCGTCCAGGTCCGGGCGCGGCGCGCCGATCCGGTTGAACGCGATCTCGATGCGGTCGAGCACGGCGACGCGCTTGCTGCGCAGCGGGCCGAGGATCGCGTTGTCGATGAACGCCGGTCCGCCCTCGGGGCGTACCGCCTGCCGGGCCAGCCGCTCGTTCTGCCGGGCGATCTCCTGGTCCAGGTTGGCCAGTTCCCGCTCCACCTGGGCCGCTGCCGCCGCCGGTACGGCCGGCAGCTTGTCGCGTACCGTCGGGCAGTTCACGGTCTGCGCGGCGGCGGTGGTGGCCGGGCGGTTGTTCTCGCCCGCCGACGCCAGTTGCAGCCCACCGGCGAACAACAGCGCCGCGAGGGCGCCCACCCCGCCGAGCTTCAGGACCGCGGTCTTGCGCGTACCCCTGGCCATGCACCTCTCCTCTGGTTGACCGGGAGGGTGCGGCGGCTGCCGCGCCGTCTCCACGGTGCGAAGTGACGACTGGAGGAATCGTGCTCGTGCCCGCTCCGGCATCGCGGTTCCGGCCGATGTTCCGGTCGGCAGTGGATACGGACGGCGGCGCGAGATCGTTCAGCGCACCCCGGATGTTTGACCGCATCGACGTCCGTCGTTAGGCTGCGCTGAAAGCGCTTACTGCGCGGGAGACGTGAGCGTTCGGCATGACACGGACGTCCGGGCGACAAGGCCCGCCCCTGACACCGACCGGGCATCGGTGCCGGTAGCGGCGTGGGCACCGCACCACCACCCGGAGGAGACCATCATGATCAACCGACACCGTCGTACGGTGTTGTGGACATCGGCCGCGGCGACGGCGGCGCTCGCCGCGTCCGGCCTGGCCGTCGGCGCGACCGCCGCCCAGGCGGCCGCCGGCTGCCGCGTCGACTACGCCGTCACCGCGCAGTGGGGCGGCGGCTTCACCGCCAACGTCAACCTGACGAACCTCGGCGACCCGCTCAACGGATGGGCCGTCACCTGGACGTTCGCCGCCGGGCAGACCGTCGCCCAGGCCTGGGGCGCCGAGATCACCGCCAGCGGCGCGTCGGTGCGGGCCGCCAACGTCAGCTACAACAGCAGCCTCGGCACCAACGCGAGCACGTCGTTCGGCTTCAACGGCACCTGGAACGACACCAGCAACCCGGTCCCGACCTCGTTCGCCGTCAACGGTGTCACCTGCACCGGTGGCGTCACGCCCACCACCGGCACGCCACCGACCAGCGCCCCGCCGAGCAGCCCGCCCACGAGCACCCCGCCGCCGACGACGCCGCCACCGACCACGCCGCCGCCGGTCGGCGGGGCGATCTACGCCGCGCCGAACGGCACCGCCGGGGCGGCCGGCACCCAGGCCAGCCCCACCACCATCGCCGCGGCGATCACCCGCGTCGGCGCCGGCGGCACGATCTACCTGCGCGGCGGCACCTACAACCTGTCCCAGACGGTCACCGTCGCCGCCGGCAACAACGGCACGTCGAGCGCCCGCAAGAACCTGTACGCCTACCCGGGCGAGACGCCGATCCTGAACTTCTCGGCGATGAGCGAGGACCCGGCCAACCGGGGGCTGGCGCTGAACGCCTCGTACTGGCACGTGCGCGGGCTCGTGGTGGAGCGGGCCGGTGACAACGGCATCTTCGTCGGCGGCAGCAACAACATCATCGAGCGGACGGTGACCCGGTTCAACCGCGACACCGGGCTGCAACTGTCCCGGATCGCCTCCAGCACGCCCCGCGACCAGTGGCCGGCGAACAACCTGATGGTCAGCGTGGAGTCGCACGACAACGCCGACTCCGACGGCGAGGACGCCGACGGCTTCGCGGCCAAGCTCACAGTGGGCGGTGGCAACGTCTTCCGGTACGCGGTGTCGCACCACAACATCGACGACGGGTGGGACCTCTACACCAAGTCCGACACCGGCGCGATCGGCACGGTTACCATCGAGGACTCCCTCGCGTACAGCAACGGCACGCTCAGCAACGGCACCCAGAACGGCAACGGCGACCGCAACGGCTTCAAGCTCGGCGGTGAGGACATCGCCGTCAACCACACCGTGCGGCGCACCATCGCGTACCGCAACGGCAAGCACGGCTTCACGTACAACCGGAATCCGGGCACGATGACGATCTCGAACAATCTGAGCATCGACAGCACCGAACGGAACTTCTCGTTCGACGCCGGCACCTCGGTGTTCCGGAGCAACACGTCCTGCCGCTTCGCCGGCGGCGGCTCCAACGACAAGACGGTCGGCAACGTGGACGGCTCGAACCAGTTCTGGTCCGGCTCCAACGGTTCCCGCTGCGCCACGTACTCCGGTGCCCTGGCCTGGTCCTTCGCCGGCGACGGCCGCCTCACGGTGACCCTAGGCGGCCGCCAGGTCTCGCTCTGACCCCGGCACCCCACCGGGTTGACCATGAGGTTGGCGGCCGGATCGTAGATCGACAACGCCGTCAACCTCATGATCGACCGGGTTGGGGCCGGGGTGGGGGAGGGGGAGATCGGGCCGAAGGACCGGCTTGACAGGATGATCGAGTCTTAGGTTAGCCTAACCTGCGTGACGAGCGAAGCAGTGCGGGCCGACGGCCTGACGGGCAGTGAGCTGCGGCTGGGCTACCACGGCAAGACGGTGGTGCACGACGCCGCCATCACGCTGCGCCCCGCAGCGGTGACCGCGCTGGTCGGCCCGAACGGCAGCGGCAAGTCGACGCTGCTGCGCGGGCTGGCCCGCCTGCACCCGCTGGAACACGGCGAGGTCGTGCTCGCCGACGGCACCCCGGCCCGGGCGCTGTCCCCCCGGGACTTCGCCCGCCGGGTCACGCTGCTGGCGCAGAGCCGCCCCACCCCGAGCGGGGTCACGGTGCGGGACGTGGTCGGCTACGGCCGGCACCCCTACCGGCAGCGGTGGCGCGCCGGCGACCCCGACGGGCCCGCCGCGATCGACCGGGCCATGACCGTGACAGGTGTCGACGGCATGGCCGGCCGGCCGGTCGACGAGCTGTCCGGCGGCGAGCTGCAACGCGTCTGGCTGGCCACCTGCCTGGCCCAGGACACCGCGATCCTGCTGCTGGACGAGCCCACCACGTTCCTGGACCTGCGCTACCAGGTGGAGATCCTCGACCTGATGCGCGACCTCGCCGACACCGCCGGCGTCGCCGTCGGCGTGGTGCTGCACGACCTCAACCAGGCCGCCGCCGTCGCCGACCAGGTCGTGCTCCTGCACGAGGGCCGGGTCCGCGGCACCGGCACGCCGCACGAGGTGTTCACCGAGGCGGCACTCACCGAGGCGTACGGCATCCGCGTCGAGGTGATCGTCGACCCGGTCACCAACCTGCTCTCCACACGTCCCGTCGGCCGGCACACGACCCGTATCCCCGCCTGACCGATCCCTGCACACAGAAGAGAAACCGATGCTGCGTACCCGCCTGACCCTGCTCGCCGCCGCCGCGGCGAGCGCGCTGCTGATCGCCGGCTGCGGCACCACCGAGGAGCCCGCCGCCGCACCGTCTTCCTCCGACGCCGCGCCCACCGGCCCGGTCACCGTCACCGACAGCCGGGGCAAGACCATCACGCTCAAGAGCCCCGCCACCAAGGTCGTCGGCCTGGAGTGGGGCGAGGTCGAGATGCTCGTCGGCCTCGGCGTGATGCCGGTCGGCGTGGCCGACCCCAGGGGGTACGCCACCTGGGTGACCGCCGCCCCGCTCGACCCGAGCGTCAAGGACGTCGGCACCCGGGGTGAGCCGAGCGTCGACTCCATCGTCGCCCTCCAGCCAGACCTCGTGGTGATGGAGGCCGAGCGCGGCTCCGCCGTCGTCACCCAGCTGGAGAAGTACGTCCCGGTGCTGGTCACCAAGGGCAGCGACGCCTCCGACAACATCGGCCGGATGCGCTCGGACCTGAAGATGATCGCCACCGCGACCGGGCGCACCGCGCAGGCGGACAAGCTGCTCGCCGACTTCGACGCCGCGCTCGCCGACGGCAAGAAGAAGATCGCCGACGCCGGTGCGGCCGGCAAGCAGTTCGCCATCGCCGACGGCTGGAAGGAAGGCAGCACCGTCTCGATCCGGATGTTCGGCGAGGGCGCGCTCGTCTCCCAGCTCGGCATCCAGCTCGGCCTCAAGAACGCCTGGACCGGCAAGACCGACGAGATGTGGGGCCTGGGCCAGACCGACGTCGAGGGCATGACCGTCCTCAAGAGCCAGGACCTGCACTTCTTCTACAACGCCTCGGACGGCACCGACGTGTTCGCCGACGGCCTCGCCGGCAACGCGATCTGGCGTTCCCTGCCGTTCGTCCAGCAGAACAAGCTGCACAAGATGCCCAACGGCATCTGGACCTTCGGCGGCACGCTCTCCGCCAAGCAGTACATCGACGAGCTGGTCAAGGTCTACACGGCTTGAGCGCGATGACCGCCCCCGCCCCACCGGGGCCGGCCACCCGGCCGGCCCCGGCCGGGCCGCCGCCCGCCCGGCGCAGCCGGGTCGCCGGCGCGTTCGCCCTCGCCGCCGCGCTGCTCGTCGCGATCACCGCGGTGCACCTCACCCAGGGCACCTCCTCGGTCGGGGCGCTGGACCTGCTCCGGCTGCTCACCGGCGGCGACGACGAGACCGCCCGGGTGCTCGTCGCCTCCCGCCTGCCCCGGCTGCTCACCGGCCTGGCCGTCGGCGTCGCGCTCGGCTTCGCCGGCGCGGCGTTGCAGTCGACCACCCGCAACCCGCTCGCCTCGCCGGACACGCTCGCCGTCAACGCGGGCGCGCACCTGGCGATCGTCTCCACCGCCGCGTTCGGGATCGCGCTGCCCGCGCTGCCCGCGGGCGGGCTGGCGTTCTGCGGCGGACTCGCCGCCGCCTCCCTGGTCATGCTGCTCTCGGCCGGCGGCCAGGCCGCCACCACCCGGCTCATCCTCGCCGGCTCGGCCACCGCGATGGCGCTGTCCTCGCTGACCATGCTGCTCATGCTGCTGTTCGAGCAGGCCACCATCGGCCTGTTCGCCTGGGGCAACGGCTCGCTCGTGCAGGGCGACCTGGTCGCGTTCACCCAGCTCGCCCCCGTGATCGCTGTCGCCGCACTGGTGCTCGTGGCACTCGGGCACCGGCTGGACCTGCTCGCCCTCGGCGACGACACCGCCACCGTGCTCGGGCTCAACGTGCGTCGTACCCGGCTGACGGTCGTGCTGCTCGCCGTGCTGCTCTCCGCCGCGGCGGTCACCCTGGCCGGCCCGATCGGCTTCGTCGGTCTCGGCGCGCCGGTGATCGTCCGGCTGCTCGGCAAGTGGGTGCCCGAGGTGCACCGGCACCGCGTCCTGATGCCGCTGTCCGGCATCGTCGGCGTGGTCATCGTGCTCGGCTCCGACGTGCTGCTGCGCGCCGTGCTCGGCGGCCAGGCCGGTGTCGACGTGCCGACCGGCGTGGTGACCACGCTCTTCGGCGCGGTGCTGCTGGTCTGGCTGGCCCGCCGCCACCGCGACGCCGGACCGACCCGGCAGGCGCCGGGCGGCCACGCCGCCGTGCGCTCCCGCGGCTTCGTCGCCGCCGTCGTCGCGGTCTGCGCGGTCGTCGTCACCGCCGCGCTGGTGCTCGGCATGCTCGCCGGTGACACCTGGGTGCTGCTGGGCGACATCGTCAACTGGGTGCAGGGCCGCACCGGACCGGCGTACACCTTCGTGCTGGACGCCCGCTGGCCGCGCGTCGCCGCGGCGCTGCTGGCCGGCGCCGCGCTGGCCCTGGCCGGCACCACAGTGCAGGCGGTCTGCCGCAACCCGCTGGCCGAGCCGGGCATCCTCGGCATCACCGGCGGCGCCGGCATCGGCGCGGTGTCGCTGCTGACGTTCGCGCCGATGGCCGGCGTGCTCGCCCTGTCCGGCGCCGCCGGTCTCGGCGCGGTCGTCGCGTTCGCGCTGGTCTACGGCCTGGCCCGGCGGCGGGGACTCAACTCCGACCGGCTGGTGCTGATCGGGTTCGCGGTCTGGCAGGGCGGCACGGCGATCATCACGTTCATCGTGGTGTCCTCCGACCCGTGGAACACCGGCAAGGCGCTGACCTGGCTGTCCGGCTCCACCTACGGGCGCACCGCCCCGCAGGTGCTGCCGGTGGCGATCGCGCTGCTGGTCGCGCTGCCGGTGGTGGCCGCCGTGCGCCGCGAGCTGGACCTGCTCGCGCTCGACGACGACACGCCCCGGGTGCTCGGCGTCCGGCTGGAACGCGCCCGGCTGGTCGCGCTCGGCCTGGCGGCGCTGCTCACCGCCACCGCCGTGTCGGCGGTCGGCGTGATCGGCTTCGTCGGCCTGGTCGCGCCGCACGCGGCCCGGGCGCTCGTCGGCGGGCGGCACACCCGCGTCCTGCCGGTCGCGGTGCTGCTCGGCGCCACCCTGGTCAGCCTCGCCGACACGCTCGGCCGCAGCGTCATCGCCCCCGCCCAGGTCCCCGCCGGTCTGGTCACCGCCATGATCGGCACCCCGTACTTCGTCTGGCTGCTGTGGCGTTCCCGCGCCGCCGCGGCCGCCCGTTGACCCGTTCGCCGACGAACCACCCCCCGCACGTGAGAGGAATGACGCATGACCAGCACCCTGGCCGTCGCGCCCTGGCGAGTCTTCACCGTCGAGGTCCGCGCGCTACGCCGGCTCGGCCCGTCGTTCCTGCGCGTGACGCTCACCGGCCCGGACCTGGACCGGTTCGCCGACAACGGGTACGACCAGCGGATCAAGCTGGCCCTGCCGCCGGTCGACGGCGCGTCGGGGGAGCTGCCCGACGGGCCGGACTGGTTCCCGCGGTGGCGTGAGCTGCCGGACGCGCTGCGCAGCCCGATCCGCACCTACACGGTCCGCGCGGTCCGGCCGGAGGCGTACGAGGTGGACGTGGACATGGCGCTGCACGGCGACGGCGGCCCGGCCACCCGCTGGGCCCGGCGGGCCCGCCTCGGCGACCGGATCGCCGTGGTCGGCCCGGACGCCGGCTGGGACGGCCCGCACGGCGGTGTCGAGTTCCAGCCGCCCGCCGGGGCGACGCTGCTGCTGGCCGGCGACGAGACCGCAGCGCCGGCGATCTGCGCGATCCTGGAGCGGCTGCCCGCCGACGCGCGTGGGCACGCGCTGGTGGAGGTGCCGGAGACCGGCGACGAGCTGCCCTGCCGGCCCCCGGCCGGCGTCACGGTGACCTGGCTGCCCCGCGACGGCGCCCCGCACGGCAGCCGGCTCACCCCGGCCGTGACGAGCCTGGCCGGCCGGCTGGTGCCGGTACCTGTCGCGGCGGGCGCCGCACCGCTGGCCGAGGTGGACGTGGACCGGGACATCCTCTGGGAGGTGCCGGAGCGGCCCGACGGCGCGGCGCTCTACGCCTGGCTGGCCGGGGAGGCGGCGGTGATCCGCGGCCTGCGGCGGCACCTGGTCACCGAGCGGGGCATGGACCGGCGCGCGGTGGCGTTCATGGGCTACTGGCGGGCCGGTCGCGCGGAGAACTGATCGTCTCGCGGGAGCGGGCCGGCGCACGACGCGCCGGCCCGCTTCGTCATCCGCGCGGCGCGTACGGGGCGAGCGGGTTGACCAGCGTGCCGGCGAACTGCAACGCGGCCGACGGGTCGGACAGGTCCACCATCTGCTGGTTGTTGCGCAGCTGGAGCCGGTTGAGGCAGGACAGCGTGAACTCCGGCGCGAACAGGTCGTGCCGGCGCATCCGGTCGGCCAGGTGCGGCACCGTGGCGGCGTAGTCGGCGGCGCACGCGGCGACGGTGCGCCAGAACTCGGCCTGGTCGAGCACGCCCCGGGTGTGCAGGGTGGCGCTGAGGTGCCGCAGGAAGCAGTCGAAGACGTCGGTGAAGATGGACAGGATCTTCTCGTCCTCGGGTACGGCGGCCCGGATCCGCCGGACCCGCTCCGGCAGGTCCGCGTCCGGGTCCATCACCACGATCTCCTCGGCGATGTCCTTGAACACGACCCGCTCGACGACGCCGTCGCGCAGCACCAGGATGACGTTCTCGCCGTGCGGCATGAACGCCAGGTCGTGGGCGTACAGGCTGTGCAGCAGCGGCACCAGGTAGGCGTCCAGGTAGCGGCGCAGCCAGTCGGCCGGCGCCAGCCCGGACTCGTCGATCAGCGCCGCGGCCAGCGACCGGCCGTCGCGGTCCAGGTGCAGCAGCGAGGCCATGGTGGCCAGCCGCCGCCCGGGTTCCAGCCCGGGCACCGGGCTCTCCCGCCACAGCGCCGCCAGCATCTTCCGGTACGGCGAATAGCGATCGGTGGCCGCCTCGTACTGCCGGTGCCGGTAACCGATCGCGGCGCGCTCCCGGATGATCGACAGGCCGGTGCGCTTGAGCACCGGGTCGCCCTCGATCAGCCCGGCCAGCCAGTCGTTGATCGCCGGCGTCGCCTCCATGTACGCGGCGGACAGCCCGCGCATGAAGCCCATGTTCAGCACCGACAGCGCGGTCTTCACGTAGTGCTTCGCCGGGTCGCTGACGTTGAAGAAGGTGCGGATGGACTGCTGCGCCAGGTATTCGTCCGGCCCCTCGCCGAGGCAGACCAGCCGGCGCGCGGCCACCTCACCGGCGAACGTGACGGCGAGCTTGTTCCACCACTGCCACGGGTGCACGGGGACGAACAGGTAGTCGGCCGGGTCCAGGCCCAGCCCGGTGAGCGTGCCGGTGAACCCGGCCAGCGTCGCCTCGCCCAGCTCGGCCCGCATCAGCGTGTCGTAGTCCAGGTCGTCGGCGCAGGTGAACGTGGTGTGGTCGCGGTGCGCGGCGAGCCAGAGCAGCCGTACCGGCGCGGCGGCCTCCGGGGCGTACGCGCGGTACTCGTGCACGCCGAAGCCGAGGCGGCCGTTGTTGGCCACGAAGCAGGGATGGCCCTCGGTCATGCCGGTCTCGATCGCCTGGAACCCGGCGGCGGCCAGCTCGGCGGCGCTCACCGCGGGCTTGGCCAGCTTGTACGCGGTTCCGGCCAGCGTGGAGGTGATCTCCTCCAGGTAGACCGGCAGGATCGCGTCGGTGAGGCCGAGCGCGCCGCGCAGCTCCACGCACAGATCCACGGCGTCCGGCGGCAGGTCCGCGCCGTCGCGGCGGCGCACGATGCTGTCCGCGTCGACCTCCCAGTGGTCCAGCGTCAGCCGCCGCGCGGCGAACCGGTACTCGACGGCGGCGTCGTCGCTGCGGACCAGCCACTGCCCGGGGCCGGTGGGCTCGGGGGTGATCAGGCGCTCGTGGGCGAACTCGGCGAGCGCCTTGCGCACCAGCAGCCGGTTGGCGGTCGCCCACGCCTCGGGGGTCAGGTGGTCCACTGCTGCGCTGGCGTTCACGCCGGTGCCCCTTCCTCGCCTGCGGGCGCGCCGGTGGCGGCCCGGAACTGGTCCCGGGTGCAGACGCTGAGCAGCGCCTCCTTCTCGGGCTTGCGGATCGGGCCGACGACGGTGAAGCCGACGGCCGCGTTGAGCGCGTGCACCGCCGTGTTGCGCACGTCCGGTTCCACCACCACGCGGCGGGTCGCCGGGTCGGCGAACAGCCAGGCCATCACCGTGGTGATGACGGCGCGGGTGAAGCCGTGCACCGGCGTGTCGGCGGGCGCGCAGAGGAAGTGCATGCCCACGTCGCCGGGCTCCGGGTCGTACAGGCCGACCAGCTCGACGTGCGCCGGGTCGTACCGTTCGGCCAGGAACGCCGGGGTGCCGCGCCACGACCCGAGGTACGCGTCGTGGTGCGGGTGGTCGGCGATGCGCCGGTACTCGGCGGCGACCGCGGCCACGTCGGCGTCCTGCATCAGCCAGAACGCGGACTTGGGATGGGTGACCCAGCGGTGCAGCAGCGCGGCGTCGGCGTCCGGGTCCAGCGGGCGCAGCGCGAACTCGCCCAGCGCGTCGTCGACGCGGGTGAACGCGCTCACGCCGGCGCTCCGAACTCCTGGAAGGCGATGCTCTTCTCCACCGGGTAGTGCTCGCGGCCGGTCATCTCCCGGATCAGCCACGAGTTGCGGTACGGGCCCATGCCCAGGTCCGGCGAGGTGATGCTGTGCGTGTGCGTGCCCCCGTTCTGCAGGAACACCCGGCGGCCGGTGTGGTCGACGCTGTAGTTGCGGGCCACGTCGAAGCGGCCGTGCGCGTCGAAGCGCAGCCGGTCGCGTACCGGCGCGAGGAACTCCGGCACCCGGTAGTGGTAGCCGGTGGCCAGCACCAGTCCTGCGGTGTCCAGCGTGAACGCGCGGTCCTGCTCGGTGTGGCGCAGCCCGAGGCGGTAGCGGCCGTCGGCGTACGCCGCCTCGACCAGTTCGGTGTTGGTGAGCAGCCGGGTCGGCGCCGGCCCGTGCAGGCTCTTGGCGTACAGCAGGTCGTAGATGTCGTTGATCAGGTCGGCGTTGATGCCCTTGAACAGCGGCTTCTGCGCGGCCTCCAGCGCGTAGCGGGTCGGCTCGGGCAGCGCGTGGAAGTAGTCCACGTAGTCCGGCGAGGTCATCTCCAGCGTGAGCTTGGTGTACTCCAGCGGGAAGAACCGGGGCGAGCGGGTCACCCAGGTGAGCTGGTAGCCGTACGTGTCGATGTCGCCGAGCAGGTCGTGGTAGATCTCGGCGGCGCTCTGGCCGCTGCCGACGATGGTGATGCTGTCCTTGGCCCGCAGCGCCTCCCGGTGTTCCAGGTAGCGCGAGTTGTGGATCATGTCACCGCCCAGCCCGGCGCAGGCCGGCGGCAGGTACGGCGGGGTGCCGGTGCCGAGCACGAGGTGCCGGGCCCGGTGGGTGACCGGCCCGTCCGGCGTGTCGGCGCGCACCACGTACCGGTCGTCGGTCGCGTCGTACTCGACGGCGGTGACGGCGTGCCGGAAGCGCAGGTTCGGCAGCTTGGCGGCGGCCCAGCGGCAGTAGTCGTTGTACTCGGCGCGCAGCGGGAAGAAGCTCTCCCGGATGTAGAACGGGTAGAGCCGCCCGGTCTCCTTCAGGTAGCTCAGGAACGAGTACGGCGAGGTGGGGTCCGCGAGCGTGACCAGGTCGGCGATGAACGGCGTCTGGAGCCGGGTCGATTCGAGCAGCATGCCGGGATGCCAGTCGAAGCTGTCGCGGGCCTCCAGGAACAGCCCGTCGAGGTCGTCGATCGGTGCGGTGAGGCAGGCCAGGCCGAGGTTGTAGGGGCCCAGCCCGACGGCGATGAAGTCGTGGGTCGACATGGGTTCTCGTTCTCCTCGACGGGGGGTCAGCCGACCGGGCAGGACAGCTCGGCGGCAGCGGTCCGGGCGTACCAGGCGGCGTGGTCGGCGATGAGGTCCAGCACGTGGGCGATGTCGTCCACTGTGGTCTCGGGGTTGAGCAGCGTGAGCTTCAGGTGGTGCGCGCCGTCGACCTTGGTGCCGGCGACCAGGGCGGCGCCGGAGGCGGCCAGCGCGTCGCGGGCGTGCAGGTTGGCCTCGTCGGCCAGGTCGGGTGCGAGGCCGGACGGCCGGTAGCGGAAGACCACTGTGCTCAGCTGCGACGGTGCGGCCACCTCGAAGCGCGGGTCGGCGTCGAGCCGCTGCCACGCCTGCGCCGCGAGGTCGACGACCTGGTCGAACAGCTCGCCGACCGCGTCCGGCCCCATGATCCGCAGGGTCAGCCACAGCTTGCAGGCGTCGAACCGCCGCGTCGTCTGGATGCTCTTGTCGACCTGGTTCGGGATGCCCTGCTCGACCGCGCGGGCCGGGTTGAGGTAGTCGGCGTGCCAGGTGGCGTGACGCAGCGCCCGGCCGTCGCGCACCAGCAGCGCGCTGGAGCTGACCGGCTGGAAGAACGACTTGTGGTAGTCGACTGTCACCGAGGTGGCCCGCTCGATGCCGTCGAGCAGGTGGCGGCGGGTGGGGGAGACGAGCAACCCGCAGCCGTACGCGGCGTCGACGTGCATCCAGACGCCCGCATCGGCGCAGATGTCGGCGATCTCGGGCAGCGGGTCGATGCTGCCGAAGTCGGTCGTGCCGGCGGTGGCGACCACTGCCATCACCACCTGACCGTCGCGGTGGCAGTTGTCGATAGTGCGGGCCAGCTCGTCGGCGCGCATCCGGCGGGCCGCGTCGGTGGGTACGGTGAGCACCGCGTCGGCGGCGAGGCCGAGCAGCTTGGCGGCCTTCTGCACGCTGAAGTGCCCGGCCGCGGAGGTGATGACGCGCAGCCGGGACAGCACCTGCGGCCGGTCCGGCCGGGTGGCCGCGCCACCCACCGCCCGGCGGTACGCCTCCTCCCGGGCCAGCAGCATGGCCTGGAGGTTCGACTGGGTGCCGCCGCTGGTGAACACCCCGTCGGCGGTCGGACCCAGCCCGATCCGCCCGGCCGTCCACTCGATCAGGCGCCGCTCCATCAGGGTGGCCCCGGTGCTCTGGTCCCAGGTGTCCAGTGAGGAGTTCACCGCGCTGAGCACCGCCTCGCCGAGCAGCGCCGGGATGACCACCGGGCAGTTGAGGTGGGCGAGGTAGCGCGGGTGGTGGAACCACACCGCGTCGCGTAGCCACACGTCGTGCAGCTCGTCCAGGGCGGCGTCGGTGTCGCCGAGCGGCCGGTCGAGGTCGATGCCGCCGATGAGCGGCGCCAGCTGGTCGGGCGTGACGCCGGTGAACGGCGTGTCCACCTCGCCGACCCGCCGGGCGACCCGGTCGACGCCGCGCGCCAGCACGTCCCGGTACCGCCCGAGCGAGCCGGCGTTGAACAGGTGGTCGCGGGCCGTGGCGGCGGCGCGGCCGGTGTCGGTGGGCGCGGCGCCGGTCGGGCTCCCGATCGAACTCATGCGACTTCCCAGCGGTCGTACGGACAGGACGTGCGGCCACAGCCGCGGCGATCAGGTTAGGTTAGGCTCGCCTAACTAGCAAGCGCGACTCGGTGCGCTTTGTCCTGGAACTACCGCCGGTTGGCGCCTGCCGCGTGTCGCGGTAAGGTCGCCCTCGGTTAGGGGAGGTTATCCTAAGTTGACTGTGGAACGGAACCGCCGCCCGGCGCGCCGAGGCGGGCCGAGACGGTGACGCACGTCGATCGCGATCAGTGGGGCGTGCCGCAACTGTGGGCCGGTGACGCCGACGCGCTGGCCCGTCTGCAGGGGCGTGTCGCCGCGACCGACCGGGCGTGGCAGATCAGCGTCGAACGATGGCGTGCCGAGGGCCGCCTCGCCGCCCACGTCGGACCGTCCGAGCTGGCGTGGGACCGGTTCGCCCGCCGCGTACGGCTGGACGACACCGCCCGGCGCTGCTACGAACGGCTGGACCCGGACACCCGGCGGTGGGTCGAGGCGTACGTGGACGGGGTCAACGCCGGACTCGCCGAGGGCGCCGCCGCCGCGCCCGAGTTCACCGCCACCGGCGCCGCGCCTGAACCCTGGCGCCCCTGGTCGCCGCTCGGCGTGTTCCTCGTCCAGCACGTGCTGTTCTCCACCTTCCCGAACAAGCTCTGGCACGCGCACGTGGCCCGCACGCTCGGCCCCGAGGCGGCCGGACTGTTCGCGGTCGAGGGACCGGCCTCGTCCGGCAGCAACGCCTGGGCCCTGCCCGCCGACCCGGCCACCGGGCGTGGCCCGCTGATCGCCGGTGATCCGCACCGGCTGCTCGAACTCCCCGGCGTCTACCAGCAGGTCCGCCTGGCCTGCCCGGAGTTCGACGTGGTCGGTCTCGCCTTCCCCGGCGTGCCGGGCCTGCCGCACTTCGGCCACACCGGGCACGTGGCCTGGGCCGTCACCAACGCGATGGCCGACTACCAGGACCTCTACCGCGAGCGGCTGCGCCGCGACGGCGACCGGGTGCTGGCGCGCGACGCCGACGGCTGGACCCCGGTCGCGCGTCACGTCGAGGAGATCGAGGTCCGCGGCGGCGACCCGGAGACGGTCGAGGTGATCGAGACGCCGCGCGGGCCGGTGATCGACCACGACCGGGTCACCGGCGAGGCCATCGCGCTGCGCGCCCCGAGCCGGGTGGAGGCCCGGCTCGGCTTCGAGGCGCTGCTGCCGCTGCTGCGCGCCCGGCGCGCCGCCGACGTCGCCGACGCGCTGCGCCACTGGGTCGAGCCGGTCAACAGCGTGCTCACCGCCGACACCGAGGGCGGCGTCCGCCGTCTGGTCGCCGGCCTGGTCCCGGTACGCGACGAACGGTGCCGCCGGGAGCCGGTGCCGGCCTGGGAGCCGGCCTACCGGTGGCGGGGCGACTACGTGCCGCCGGTGGACGAGCGGGTCGACGGCGTGGCGGTGTGCGCCAACGACCGCCGCGACGACGTCGCAGCGCACGGTGTCGATTTCGCCCCGCCGCACCGGGCGCGCCGGATCCGCGCGCTGCTCGCCGAGGGCGCCGAGGCGTCCACAGTGCACACCGACGACCGGCTCCCGGCCGGCCCGCTGTACCGGCTGCTCGACCGGCTCGACCCGGGCCGGCTCGACGAACCCGCCCGCGCGCTGCTGCGGCGGCTGCGCCGATGGGACCGGGCGATGGCGGGCGGGTCGGCCGAGGCGGGCGCGTACGCGGCCTGGCGGGCGGCGCTGGCCCGGCGGCTGCGCGTACACCCGGGGTTGCGTGCGCTCGACGAGCCGTGCGGGTTCGACGAGTTGTTCGCCCCCTGGACCGACCCGGCGGCGCGGATCGGCCTGGCGCTGGATCACCTCGCGGCCGGGTTCGACCTCGCGGAACCGGCGGCCGAGGCGTTGGCCGAGGTGGCCGCCGGCCCGCCGCCCGGTGAGTGGGGCAGCCGGCACCTGCTGCACCCGGTGCACCTGGGCGTCGCCCCGGCGGTCACCGACGCGGTGACCGCGATGCGGGAGCGGGTGGCGCTGGCCGGTGACACCGACTGCGTGCTGGCCACCTCCAGCGTGCCGGGCGTCTCCGACGCCTGCTGGCGCGGCCCGGTGGCCCGCTACGTGTGGGACCTGACCGACCGGGCGGCCAGCCGCTGGATCGTCCCGTTCGGCGTGTCCGGGCGCCCCGGCGATCCGCACTTCGCCGACCAGCTGACCCACTGGGCCGCCGGGACGCTGATCCCGGTGCCCGCCGGCCCACTGACGGGAGACGAGACGACGTGATCCACCTGGAGTCGATTTCCGGCCTCGGCGCGCTGGCGCTGGAGCCGCTCCGCCCCGAGCGGGACGCCGGCCTGCTGCACGGCTGGGTGATCCGGCCCCGCAACCGGTTCTGGGGCATGGGCTCGCACACCGTCGACCAGGTACGCGACATCTACGCGTTCGTCGACGGGCTGGAGACCCACCACGCGTACCTGATCCGGCTCGACGGCGAGCCGATCGGGCTGTTCCAGACGTACCAGCCGGAGGCGGACCCGGTCGGCGAGCGTTACCCGGTGCAGCCCGGCGACGTGGGGATGCACCTGCTGCTCGACCCGCCCCGGCGGTACCCGCGCGGCGTGACCGGCGCGGTCTTCCCGGCCCTGATGCGGTTCCTGCTGCGTGACCCGGCCGCGCGTCGCGTGGTGGCCGAGCCGGACGTGCGCAACGACGCCATGCTGCGCCGCCTGCGCATCGAGGGCTTCACGTTCGGCCCCGACATCGACATGCCGGACAAGCGGGCGAGGCTGGCGTTCCTCACCCGGGAGCGGTTCGAGGCGGAGCACCCGCCCGCGTGAAGCCATGCCCGCGTCACGGCTCGGCGGCGCGCAGCCGCCCGGCCAGGTCCCGCACCGTCTCGGCGTACGCCGGGTCGTCCTCCGACGGGAGGTGACCCTTGATCGGCGGGGGGACGCTGTCCCAGGGCGGGGCGACCAGGCTCTCCGGATCCCGGAGGCGACGGTCCACAGTTGCCTCCGGGCCGGTGACGCGGGCCGGCTCGTCCGGGCGGTGCGGGGAGAAGATCCATCCGCCCAGCGCGTCGGTGTCCCGCCACAGGTTGCGCCAGCGCCAGCCGATCCGGCCGCCGATCCCGCGCAGCATCTCGCCGCCGACGTAGGCGGGGAACAGGCGGGCGTAGAGCCGGCGCAGCGGCGAGCTGTAGGTGAGCAGGGCGACCCGCGCGCTGACCTCCGCCGGTAGCTGCAGGACGGTCGCGGCGACGAGCACCGAGCCGTGGCTGTAGCCGGACAGCAGCACCCCGTTGCCGCTGTGCACCAGGTACGTGATGCGCCGGGCCAGCTCCGGCACGGCCCGCTCGGCGTAGCAGGGCGGTGCGAACGGGTGTGCCGCCCGGGGCCAGAACGTGGCCAGGTCGAAGAGCACGCCGACGTGGTGCCGGAACCCGGGACTGCGGTAGGCGAAGATCCCGGCGAGGATGAGGGCCAGCACCGCCGCCGAGATCGCCACCCCGCCCACCTCGATGCCGAACATGACCAGCTCCGCCGGGACGTGCGTGCGGTGCTCCAGCGTCTCGCCCGGATCGGGACGGACCAGCGCCATCGCGGTGGTCGCCGCGCCCAGTCCGGCCATGACGGCGAACAGCACCGCCAGCGGCACCAGCAGGTCGGTGAACCGGGCCCGCACGATCATCGTCCGGACCTGCCGCAGCCGGGGCGCCGCCTCGGCCGGCGGCGACGGGAAGTCCCGCTCGACGATCGCCCCGGCGGCCCGCATCCGGCCGCGCCGGGACACCAGCGCCACCACTGCCGCGACCACCAGGGTGACCAGCAGCGCGCGGAAGAAGCCGTAGATCGCCCAGGTGTACGCGTGCGCCGGGCCCGGTATGTCGTCCGCCGGGGACACGCCCCGGTCCAGCAGGTCGGCGGTGCGCTGGACCAGCTCGGCGGAGTACGCCACCGCGAGCCCGCCCGCCGCCGCGGCTACCACGAGCGCCCCGAGCCCGTTCGGCGGCTGGTGGCCGCGGACTCGTAGGCGGTGCCAGATCAGCACCGCGGCCAGGCCGCCGAGCAGTACCGCGTGCGTGACCAGCAGCCAGGTCAGGATCGAGCCGTAGCCGGGCAGCCCGCCGCCGGCACGCCAGCGGGCCGGGGCGAACAGCAGATACCCGGCCACCACGACGGTGAGCCCGATCGCGGTGCCGCGCAGCACCCGGGCGACCCGGTCACGTCGCGGGTCGGTGGGCGCCCGGTCGACGAGCGGCGGCACGCAGACCAGGACCAGGCAGGCGAGCAGCACCGCGCCGGTGACCGCCAGCAGCACCGCCACCGTGGGCGGGACGCCCTGCGCGGCCCGGGCGGCGAGGAGACAGCCGTCGAGGGTGGCGAAGGCCGCCGCGATGTGGATCGAACGCAGCCGGCCCATCAGCGGCTCGGTGTCCCACTGGCCGATCGTGCTCAGCGGAGGCCCGGCCGTCGCCCGCTCCGGCGCCCGGAACGCGGTGAACGAGCGTCCCGGCCGCCGGGAGCCCCACCAGACCAGGCTCACCGCGGCCGCCGGGACCAGCGCCAGCACCACCAGCCGCAGCCCGACCGGCCGCCCGCCCATCCAGGACAGCCACTCCCGGTCGGCGACGCACGCCGGGACGGACAGGCACTGCCAGGCCACCAGGTCCAGCGCGACCCCGGCCCCGGCGAGCACGTACAACGCGGTCAGGCTCAACCCCAGCACCCGGCACAGCGCCCGCACCACCGCGCCGCCGACGGCGTCCCCCGGCCGCATCCACACGGCCACGTTGAGCAGCATGAAGGGCATCAGGAACAGCAGCGAGAGGGTACGCAGCGCGGTGCCGGACGGCAGGTCGTTCCACTGGTACGCCTCCAGCGTCACTCCGCTCGCGCCGCGCCCGTCGGCCAGGTCCGGACGGGGACGGTAGAAGCCGGCGCTGCGGTCGCCCGCGACCTGCCGGACCAGCGGCCGGCCCAGCACCTCGGCGGCCCCGCCCGCGGAGACCCCGTGCACCCGCAGCTCCACCACCTCGCCCGGCGGGGCCTGCGCCCGCCCTGGTCCAGCCGTCATCGACCCTCCGCGACGTCCCGGCCGCCCACGCCGCCTGGCACGGCCCGCCCTCGGGTGGCGCAGCGTCCTACCCCGCCGGGCGGCGGGCAAACGCCCGCGCACCTGCCTCGGGCGGCCGTTCGAAACCGTGCCGTCCGGGTAACCGCCGACGGTCCGCCGAGGAAGGGGTCCCGCATGACCGGTGCTTCGCGTGACGACCTTGCCGTGGCGACCCGGCTGCCGCCGATCGACGTCCGCCGGTGGGTGAACTCCGCGCCGCTGACGCCGGAGGAGCTGCGCGGGCGCGTGGTTCTGGTCGACGTCTGGGAGTACACCTGCGTGAACTGGATCCGCACCGCCCCGTACGTGCGGGCGTGGCACCGCGACTACCGGGATCTGGGGCTCACGGTGATCGGCGCGCACGCGCCGGAGTTCGCCTTCGGCCGGCTCGCGGAGAACATCGACCGGGCGGTCCGCGACCACGGTCTCACCTACCCGATCGCGATCGACGACGACTACACGTTCTGGCGCGCGCTGCGCAACGACGCCTGGCCCGCGCGGTACCTCTTCGACGCCGACGGGCGGCTGGCCGACCGCTGGGTCGGCGAGGGCGGCTACGACCGCACCGAGACGGAGATCCGGCGGCTGGTCGAGTCCGCCGCGCCCGGGACCGCGCTGCCGCCGGTCACCCCGGAGGTGACAGCGTTCGTGACGAGCCGGCAGCCCACGTACGCGGGGATCACCCCGGAGACCTATCTCGGCGCCGAGCGGGGCGTGCCCGGCACGTACGCGCTCACCGGCGACTGGCGGGTCGAGGGCGAGTACGTCGAGGTCGCGGGCGGCCACGCCGAACTGGTCCTGCCGTTCACCGCCGGGGAGGTGAACCTGGTGGCCGACCCCGGACCGGCGGGACCGGCCGGGGTTCGCGTGCTGCTGGACGGGAAACCGGCCGCTGACGCGCGCGGCGCCGACGTGGACCCGGACAGCCGGGTCGTCGTCGACCGGGCGGCCATGATCCGGCTGGTCGACGGCGCGCCGCCGGGGGAGCACCGGCTCACCCTGCGCGCCGAGCGGCCCGGTCTCCGCGCGTACGTCTTCACGTTCGGTCCCTGACCCGACCCGAGGAGGACAACCCGTGGCCGTCAAGACCCTGACGCCGACGCGTACCGGCGCCGACATCCGCGAGTTCCGCGTCGACGTGCCGGAGGCGGACCTGCAGGACCTGCGGACCCGGCTCGCGGCCACCCGGTGGCCAGAGCGCCAGACGGTGGACGACCAGTCCCAGGGTGTGCCGCTGGAGACCAGCCAGGCGCTGGCCCGGTACTGGGCGACCGAGTACGACTGGCGCAAGGTCGAGGCGCGGCTCAACGACCTGCCGAACTTCGTCACCGAGATCGACGGCCTGGACATCCACTTCATCCACGTCCGGTCCCGGCACGACGACGCGCTGCCGCTGATCGTCACTCACGGGTGGCCGGGATCGGTGATCGAGCAGCTGAAGATCATCGGCCCGCTCACCGACCCGACCGCGCACGGCGGCCGCGCCTCGGACGCGTTCCACCTGGTGATCCCGTCGATGCCCGGCTACGGCTTCTCCGGCAAGCCGGACGGGCCCGGCTGGGACCCGCAGCACATCGCCCGCGCCTGGACCGAGCTGATGCGGCGGCTGGGTTACACCCGGTTCGTGGCCCAGGGCGGCGACTGGGGCGCGCTGATCACCGACATGCTCGGCGTGCAGGCGCCGCCGGAGCTGGCCGGCATCCACACGAACATGCCGTGCGTGGTGCCGCCGGACATCGACGCGCTGCTGCAACGCGGCATCACCGGCGTGAACAACCCCCTCGCGGAGCTGCCGGCCGGGCTCTCGGACGAGGAGCGGGCCGCCTGCGAGCGGATCGACTTCTTCTGGAAGCACTCCGCGTACGCGCTGATCATGACGACCCGCCCGGAGACGCTGACGGCGCTCGCCGACTCGCCGGCCGGGCTGGCGACGTTCATGCTCGACCACGACGCAGCCAGCCTGGATCTGATCTGCGCCGCCTTCGCCGGCCGGCCCGGCGGCCTGAGCCGCGACGACATCCTGGACAACGTCACGCTCTACTGGCTGACCAACACCGGCGTGTCCTCGGCCCGGCTGTACGCGCAGAACGCGCTGTCGTTCTTCGCCGCGAAGGGCGTCCGGGTGCCGGCCGCGGTGAGCCAGTTCCCGGACGAGATCCTGCTCGCGCCGCGCAGCTGGGCGGAGCGGGCGTACCCGAACCTGATCCACTACAACCAGCTGGACCGGGGTGGGCACTTCGCCGCCTGGGAGCAGCCGGAGTTGTTCGCGCAGGAGATGCGGGCGGCCTTCCGCTCGCTGCGCTGACTGCCGGGACGGATGCGGCCGGGTGGGATGTCCACCCGGCCGCGTCCGCGGATTCAGACCTCGGTCAGCCGGACCGCGTCGGCGATGACCAGGCCGGCGGCGGAGCTCCACCGGCTGACCGCCACCCGGTTGGCGTCCCCGGCCGGCAGCGTGAACGTGCCGAGTGAGCGCCACTGCCCGCCGGTCGCCCGCTGGTCGACGGTGACCGTCCGGTTGCCGGTGGTGGTGGCGACGATGTACGGCGTGGCCGCGTTGTAGCCCGCATTCGCCGGCCACCACGCGTCGACCCGGTAGTTGCCGGTACGGGGGACGTTGAACTTGTACCAGGCGGCGTCGCTCGCGGCGACCGGGTCCGCGTACCGGTAGTCGGCGCCGTAGCGCTGCCCGGAGTAGGTCGAGGTGCCCCAGTTGGCGCTGGCGGTGAACCGGCCCGCGGTGGCGTTGTCCACCGTCGACGTCCAGCCGGTGCCGCCGCCGGCCATCTTGGCGGCCACGTCGGCGCGCATCGTGTTCAGGTCGATGAAGGACGGGTCGATCTTGCCGGTGGTGCTGGTCTCCCGGTGCCCCCGGGCGTAGCTGGAGTCCCGGCCGAGCCGCTTGAGCACGGCGGCGGTGGCCGCGATGCTCGCGTTGTACTGGGCGGTGGTCATCCGCTGGTCGACGCCGTTGTAGTCGATCTCCCAGCCGATCATCAGGGTGTTGCCGTCGCCGGCCGGGATCGGGCCGCTGCCGCCGCTGGTGCCGGCGTGGTTGCACCGGCCGGCCGAGATCACGTGGAACACGCCGTGGTAGTCCACGAGCGCCTGGCAGAGCGGGCCGGGCAGGTCGGAGCGGCCGTTGATGCAGATGTTCAGCGCCGGGTGCGGGTTGGTGGCGCTGGACGTGGCGGCGGTGTGGTGCCAGAGCACGCCGATCGGGTCGAACGAGCCGGAGCGCATCCGGTTGAGCCAGTCGCCCTCGACCACCACCTGCACGCCGGCGGCCCGCAGCACGTCAACGAGCCAGGGAATGGTGGCCATCACTGCTCCCGGAGCAGGTCGGCGAGGCACTCGGCCTTCGGCGCGGCGTGCGCCGTACCGGGACGGACGGCCACCACGAGGGCGGCGGCCGCCAGGGCGGGTACGCCGAGCAGACCTCGGCGTCGCAGACGGGGGGATCGTGACGTGGGCATGGCGCTCCTCGGGTGACGGCGCAGTATCGATCGACGCTCGTGAGTGTGGGCACGCTATCCCGGCGTCGGGCGCTCTGTCGATACCCTTCAATGATCGTTTCCATTGTGAAAACTTTCGCCACCGCCATCTGTCGTCGTTCGTCGATGCGTGGTAGAAATCCTGCCCAAGTCTCGCCGTCGAGCGAGGAATCCTTCACAGGAGGGGCGCCGATGAGAGCGTTCGTCACGGCCCTGACACTTCTCGTTGTGGCCGCGGCCGCGGCCCCGGCCACCGCGGCCGCCCCGGCCGCGGCCGCCGCCACTGTCGCCGCGGTCGGCCCGCAGCCCGGCACCTTCACCGGCAAGGGCTTCGACACGTGCACCGCGCCGTCGCAGGCCGCGATGGACGCCTGGCTGACCGCCTCGCCGTACCGCGCGGTCGGCGTCTACATCAGCGGCGCCAGCCGCACGTGCGCCCAGCCCAACCTGACCGCGACCTGGGTCGCCGACCAGACCCGCAAGGGCTGGCGGCTGATCCCGATCGAGCTGGGCTACCAGGCGCCGTGCGGCACCCGTACGCCGAAGATGTCCGCCGACCCGGCCACCGCCCGCGGGCAGGGCCGGACCGCGGCGGACAGCGCGGCCGCCGCCGCGACGGCGCTCGGCATCGGCGCGGGCAGCACGCTCTACAACGACATCGAGCAGTACCCGTCGAACGCGAGCTGCCGGGCCGCCGTGCTCTCCTTCCTCTCCGGCTGGGTCGAGCGGCTGCACACGCGCGGCTACCTCGCCGGCATGTACTCCAGCGGATCCTCCGGCATCACCGACGTCTGCAACGCCTACGACGACACCCGGTACCTGCGCCTGGACCAGATCTGGATCGCCTGGTGGAACGGCGTCGCGGACACCGACGGGGGCACGTACTGCGCCGACGACCGCTACGCCGACCAGCAGCGCCTGCACCAGTACGCCGGGGACGTCACCGAGACGTGGGGCGGCGTGACCATGAAGATCGACCGCAACTACCTGGACGTACGGGCCGGCACCCCGCCCGCGACGTGGAGCGTCACGGTCGACAACGCCACGTCGGGCGGGTTCAGCGCGGGCGCGGCCTGGGGCGCCTCCGCGTACTCCGGGCAGCGCTACGGTGCCGACTACCGCTTCGCCACGCCGGTGGCGGCCAGCGATGTGGCCTGGTTCCGGGCGAGCCTGCCCGCGACCGGCGCCTACGAGGTGTCGGTGTGGTACCCGGCCGACCCCGGCTACAACGACCGCACCCCGTACCTGGTCGCCACCACGACCGGCAACCGGTCGGTGGCGGTCGACCAGCGCACCGGCGGCGGACGCTGGGTCTCGCTCGGCGTGTTCACGCTCGCCGCCGGCGCCGGGGACAAGGTCGGGGTGAGCCGCTGGAGCGCCGGGACCGGGTACGTGGTCGCCGACGCGGTCCGTATCACCCGGGTGTGAGCCCGCGGGCCGTGAGCCGGTTCCGCCTCGGCGGGGCCGGCTCACGGCGTCCGGGTCAGCTCAGGTGCGCCAGCAGGGCGGTGGCCATGCCCTGCTCACCGCGGGCGTTCGGGTGGAACGGCGCGGCCGAGTTCTGCGGCACCAGCCCCTCCACCCAGCGGGTGCCGCTGCTCTTGCACGCGTCCCGGCCGATCGACGGGGTGTAGACGTCGGCGTAGCTGGCCCCGCCCGCCGCCGCGGTGTCGGCGAGCATCGTGTTGAGCGCCTTCTGGACGCCGCGCAGGTACGGCACGTCCTGGTAGGCGATCGGCACCACCGGCCAGCAGCCGTACCCGCTGTCGGGCAGGATCGCCGGATAGCCGAGCACCACCACGCGCGCGTTCGGCGCGGCCTGGCGGACCGCCCGCAGCACGGCCGTCACCTTCGGCGCGGCGGCGGCGATCCGGGCCCGCAACTGGTCGGTGCCGCCCGCGGTGAACCGGTCCTTGCAGGGCGACCCGAGCGGGCTGCTCACGCTCGCCTCGGCGCAGTCGCCGATGATGCCGGAGAAGCCGATGTCGTTGCCGCCGATCTGGACCGTGACCAGCGCCGTGCTGGCGGTGACCGCGTTGACCTGCGGTGGCAGCGCGATGCCCAGCGCGCCGTCGCCGCCGTACAGGATGTCCTCGGTGGTGGCCCCGGAGCAGCTCACGTCGGTGAACGACGACGAACCGGCGGACGCCGCGACCAGGGACGGGTAGTTGCGGTTGGAGCGCAGGCAGTTCAGGTCGACCTGGGTGGGCACGAGCGGGGCGGAGGTGTAGGAGTCGCCGAGCGCCACGTACCGCCCGGTGGGCGCGGCGGCGACGGCGGGCGCGGTGGCCGCGAGCAGCACGCCGGCGGTGGCGGCGGCGACCGCGGCGAGTCTGGTGGCGGTCCGCATCAGCGGCAGGCGGGGACGGTTCATGGGGCCCTCCCGGAGGGGTCCTGGTGGTGGTGCTGGGATTCTGTCCACGCCTGTGGCGCACGTCAATATAGACAGTGCTCACTAAAGCGTGTCCCGGGATGTGGTCCGGCACTGCCTGGGGGAGGGTTGCCGACGCGGTCTCAGGTGTTGTGTGCGTCACACTTTTCGGCGTCCCCGGAGTCGGGTGCCGGGAGCCCGTCGATGGGTCGATTCGTTGCGGCGCAACGCTCCCCGGCACTGTCGCTCCTGGTGGCTGGACCGGGGCCGGATTCGCGGAGGCACGCACCGGAGCCACCCCGGCACGGCTGGTGAGCGACCGATCGAACGTCGGCGATCCCGGATTTGCGGCCGTCATTACGCTGCGAAGTGGTTGATCGCCGGAACCACGGACGACAGGTGGAAGAACCTCAGATGAGTGACAATCACCCTCCCTACGGAGGCTATCCGGACCCGAACGCCGGAGCGTGGGGCAACCAGCCCGACCCGAACGCCCCGTACGGCGCGCAGCCGGCCTCCGGCGCGCCCTACGGCTCGCCGCCGGCGTCAGGTGCCCCCTACGGCTCGCAGCCGGCGTCGGGCGCGCCCTACGGCGCCCAGCCGGCCTCCGGCGCACCGTACGGCGCCCAGCCCGCTTCCGGCGCGCCCTACGGATCGCAGCCGGCCTCCGGCGCGCCGTACGGGGCGCCGCAGCCCGCGGTGTCGTACCCGGGGCAGGCCGGCTTCCCGCCGCCGGCCGCGCCCTACGCGCCCGGCACGCCCCAGGGCGGCGGCGGCAAGAGCAAGGGGCTGATCGTCGGCCTCGCCGCCGGTGCGGTGACGCTGACGCTGCTCTGCTGCGGCGGCGGGCTCGCCTACGTCGCCTTCAACGGCGACGAGGAGGACCCGAAGCCGGTCGCCTCCGGCAGCGCCACCCCCGGGCCGGACGGCAGTCCGTCCGCGACCCCCAGCGCTGACGGGCCGGAGTCGCCCGGGCCGGACGGTCCCACCAACAACGACGCGATCACCGCGCGGTACGCCAGCGAGATGTCGGCGGTCTGCGACGGGGGACCGATCCTCAACGCCGCCCCGTACACCGCGCCGGCGGGCTCGAAGGCGTACGTCTTCTCCAACTCCCCGGACCGGCCGACGTTCTGGTCGCAGAAGACGATCAGCTCGGCCAAGCCGTACTACGCCAAGTCGGCGGACTTCGCCACCGTGTCCGTCATCGGCTGCCTGAAGATGGTCGAGGGCAGCGAGGGCACGCCGAAGAAGTGCCAGTACAAGAACAGCGAGGACAAGGTCGTCACCGTCGACTACATCTCCTCGCGGTACACGCTGACGTTCCACGCCGCCAAGACCGCCGAGAAGGTCGGTGACGGCGGCACGGTGAACGCTCCGGCCGCCCGCTGCCCGAGCTTCATCTCCTACAACAAGGTGACGATGAAGTCGTACGCGACGCCGGACAGCGGCACCATCGAGGCCGCGCTGGACCGCTTCCTCAAGTGAGGAGACCCGGATCGGGGTGTGCGCGTCGGCTGACCCGCACACCCCGATCCGGCTGCCGGCGGGTCAGGTGGCCGGCAACGGGCGGCCGTGCGCGTCCACACACTCGCGGGCGAAGAGCCGCAGCAACTCCGGCAGGTGGAAGTGCTGGCCCGGATCGTCCGAGTCGACGGGCAGCAGCAGATTGTGCTGGACCAGGTGCTCCACCATCCGGTTGGCCTGCTGCCGGGGCAGGCGCAGGATCTCCACCGCGCTGGCCGGGGTGATGAACGAGCCGGCGCGGGCCAGCGCGCGCAGCGCCCGGCGGGCGTCGACGTCCAGCGCCTGGTAGCTGACCGAGAGGCTGCCGCGCACCGAGATGTCCCCGACGGCCAGCTCGGACAGCCGGTTCTCCTCGTCCTCCAGGTGCGCGGCGAAGCCGGGCAGGGCGACGTCGGGCTGGGTGACGAGCCGGCTGCCGACGATCCGCAGCGCCAGTGGCAACAGGTCGCAGGCCGCGGCGATCCGGCCGAACACCTCCGGTTGCTCACGTACCCGGCGCTCACCGGCGATCGTGGCCAGCAGTTCCACCGCGTCGGCGCGGTCGAGCGCGCCGAGCGTCAACCGCCAGCCGACGTCCAGGTCCAGCAGGCGCTGCCGGCTGTTGATCAGCACCAGGCTACGGCCCGCGCCGGGCAGCAGCGGGCGCACCTGCTGCGCGCAGTGGACGTCGTCGATGATGAGCAGCAGCCGTCGGCCGGCGAGCGCGCACCGCAGCGCGGCGGAACGCTCCCGGATGTCCTCGGACACGTCGGCCAGCGGTACACCCAGCTCGACGAGCAGCTCCCTGATCAGTTCGCCGCTGCCGCGGGGTGTCTCGTCGCTGCTGTCGAAGCTGACGAAGAGCTGACCGTCGGGAAAGAGGTCGGCCAGGTCGTACCCGCTGGACACCGAGAACGACGACTTGCCGACGCCCGGCGCGCCGGACACGAGCACGACCCCGGCGTGCTCGTCGGCGCCGGCCGGGTCGGCGATCCCCTCGGCGATGGTGCGGAGCTGGCTGGCCGTGGTGTCCCGGCCGACCAGGGACGGCGGCTTCATCGGCAGGGCCTGCGGGCTCGGCGGCGGGCCGGGCGGCGCCGCGGGCCGGGCGCCGAGGGCCGCCGGCCAGCCGGACGGTGGTCGGACCTCGGCGGAGTCCCCGTCCAGCGCGGCCTGGAGGGCGCCCTGGAGGGTGGGACCGGGGTCGACGCCGAGCTCGTCGACGATGCCGCGCCGGGCCTGCTGGTACACGGCCAGCGCCTCGGCCACACGCCCCTCCAGCGTCAGCGCGGTCACCAGCTGCGCCTGCCGGCGTTCGTCGAGCGGCTCCTCGGCCACCATCCGGCGCAGCGACGGGATGACCCGGGCCGGTTGCCGCAGTCGCAGGCGCAGGTCGAACAGCTCGGTCGTGATCTCCCGGTGCTGCTCCCGCAGCGCCGTGACGGTCGCGCCCAGGTCGGTGCCCGGATCCGCCAGGTCCTCCAGCGGGGGCCCGCCCCACAGCTCGACCGCCTGGTCGAACAGCTCGGCGGCGACCTCCGGCCGGTCCCCCCGCGCGGCCCGGCGGGCGTCGTCGGTGAGACGCCGGAACCGCAGCAGGTCCAGCTCGTCCTCGTCGACCCGCAGGTGGTAGCCGGTGCCGTCGTGGACCAGCCGGTCGGCCGAGTCGCCGCCGCGGTCCAGCGCCTGCCGCAGCCGGTGTACGTACGTCCGCAGGTTGCGTACCGCCGACGCGGGCGGCGCGTCCGGCCACAGGCCGTCGACCAGCCGGGAGGTGGCGACCGTGCGCCCCGGGCTCAGCAGCAGCACGGCGAGCAGAAGGCGGGGCTTGGTGCCGGTGAGCGTGATCGGGTGATCGTCCACGTGAAGGGCCAGCGGGCCGAGGACACTGAACCGCATCGATGCATTCCCCCGCTCCGCAGGACCGTCCACAGTGTGGTGCACGGCTGGAATTCCCACCTTCGGCTGGGGAATACCTCGATCCCAGATGGTGCAAGTTGTCACCGATCGGTGTGTATCTCGTGACCCCGGGTGAGTTGCGCCGTCGCCCGGTGCGCCGCGTCGAGCACCGCCACCGCGTCCGCCACCCCGGCGCCCGCCGACCGGCCCGCGCGGACCAGCTCGGCGAAGTCCTCCGCCTGGCAGGCCAGGGCCGCGTACATGGTGGCGTCCCCGTCGGCCGGGTCGAGGAAGGCCAGCCGCTCGTGGTCCCGGGTGCCGAACACCTCCACCGTCGCCATGTCGCCGCCCCGGTGGTGCCGGCCGAGCGAGACCAGCGCGGTACCGCCGCCGGACAGGCCGAGCAGCGCCTGCGCGCTGTCCACGTCCCGGCCGCGTACCGCCGGGTCGGTGACCGGACCGGCGGGCTGCGCGGCGACCCGGTCGATCTCCTGCCCGGTCAGCCACCGGATCTGGTCGAACTCGTGCACGCCCATGTCCACGAAGATCCCGCCGCTGCCGGTGCGGAACGCCGCCGCCGGCGGCTCGCCGTCCCACTGCGACGCGGCCACGAACAGGACCTCGCCGAGCGCGCCGCCGGCAATCCGCTCGCGCAGCCGGCGCAGCTGCGGGACGAACCGCCGCCAGTAGGCGACCTGGAACGGGATCCCGGCGGCGGCGGCCACCCGCCCCGCCTGCGCGGCCCCGGCCGGGTCGAGCCCGGCCGGCTTCTCGCACAGCACCGGCAGCCCGGCCTCGGCGGCGGCCGCGACCAGCTCGCCGTGCCGGCCGGTGGGCGCGGTCACCAGGAGACCGTCCGGCGTGGCGTCCGCGAGCAGGTCCGCCACGCTCGGGTACGCGGGCAGCCCGGCCGCGGCGACCTCCGCCCGTGCCGCCGGAACCGGGTCGACCACGTGCCGGATCCGGACCGTCCGGTGGTCGGCCAGGGCCCGCAGGTGGTGGCGGCCCATCCGGCCCGCCCCCACAAGTGCCAGCCGGAACTCATCGCTGCCGGTCATCGTCGGTTCCCTTCTTCTCGTCGGCGTCGTCCGTACGGTCGGGGCTCAGCCAGCCGGCCAGCGCGGCCACGACGGCCGGCGCGCCGGTGGCCAGGACCGCCATCCCGTCGTGGCGCCACCGTCGGGTCACCCCACCGGCGGCCTCGACCAGCGCGGTGCCGGCCGCGACGTCCCACGGCGCGGGGTCGAAGCTGACGAACGCGTCCAGTTCCCCCCGGGCCACCGCCGCCAGGTCGCAGACCGTGGAGCCGGAGTTGCGCAGGTCCGCGACGAGGGGCGCGACGCCGACGAGCGACTGGTACGCCCGCCGCCGCGGGCCGGGCGCGTTCGGCACCGCGAACGCCACCAGGGCGTGCCCCGGCGCGGCCTCCCGGTCGACGGTGACCGGGACGTCGCCGTCGAGCGCGCCGTCGCCGTCGAGCACCAGGCAGGCGCCGGTTGCCGGTTGCAGGATGGTGGCGGCGACCACCTGGCCGTCGCCGTCGTCGCAGCCGATCGCCACCGCGATGCTCACCGCGTAGCGGCTCGCCCCGTGGCTGAAGTTCAGCGTGCCGTCGAGCGGGTCGACGATCCAGCGCAGGCCGGAGCAGCCGGCGCTGAGCCCGGACTCCTCGGCCAGGACGGCGTCCTGCGGCCGGTCGCGGGCGAGCAGGTCGAGGATGGCCCGTTCGCTGGCGTGGTCGGCGGTGGTCACCGGGTCCTGCGCCGCCCCGCCCTTGTGCATGGTCCGGAAACCCTGGCTCCGTGCCTCGCGGATCGCGTCCGCCCCGGCCCGCGCGGCGCGCAGGCTCAGGTGGCGCAGGTCGCCGGGAGCGGCGCCGATGCTCATCGCGCCACCTGCGCTTCCGCCGGTGCGGCGACCCGCGCGTAGTGGCCGTCCACGAACAGCAGCGGTGGGGTCGGCCGGAGCAGGCCGGCGGAGCGGACCGCGCCGATCAGCACGGCGTGGTCACCGGCCGGGTCGGCGGAGACGGCCTCGCAGCCGAAGTACGCCACCCCGTCGGTCAGGCGCGGGCAGCCGGTCGCCCGCTCCGCGTCGTAGGTGACACCGGTGAAGCCGTCGGCGCCGCTGGGCCGTCCCCGGCTGGCGAACCAGGCCGCCTCCGCGCGCTGGTCGTCGGCGAGCACCGTCACCGCGAAACGCCCGGTACGCCGGACCGCGCCGAGCAGCCGGCAGTCCCGCCGCAGGCAGACCAGCAGCATCCGGGGCGACAGCGACACGGTGGTGAAGGAGTTGACCGTCATGCCCACCGGGCCGTCGGGTCCGACGGCCGTCGCCACCGCCACTCCGGTGGCGAACCGCCCGGCCACCGAACGGAACGCCCCTTCCTGGTCGTGTCCGTCTCCTGTCCCGGTCATCGTCGTTCTCCTCTCGTCGCGCTGCCGACCAGGTCGGCGGTCCGGCGCCGGTCGGTCTTGCCGTTGGCGTTCGTGGGAAGCGCGGCCACGTGGTGGATCCGGGCCGGCACCATGTAGCCGGGCAGCCGGTCCGCGCACCGGCGGGTCAACTCGGCGGTGATCCCGGCGGCGCCGGTGTAGACGGCGCGCAGGGCGACGTCGGCGCCCGCGCCGAACGCCAGCACCACCGCGTCCTGCACCCCCGGGTGGCCGCGCAGAACCATTTCGATCTCGCCGAGTTCGATCCGGTAGCCGCGCAGCTTCACCTGGTCGTCCAGGCGGCCGTGGTGCACGAGCGTGCCGTGCTCGCGGCGGACCCGGTCCCCGGTGCGGTAGTACCGGCGACCGGCGTACGTGACGAACCGGTCCTCGTCGTCGGCCGGGTCGAGGTAGCCGTCGAACCGCTGCGGCCCGTGCACGCACAGCTCGCCGTCGTCACCGCCGACGGTGCCGTCCTCGCCGCGCAGGATCGCGTCGAGCCCGGGGTGCGCGTCGCCGATCGGCACGGTGCCGTTCGAGGTGGCCGGCCAGTCCGCCGGATCCGCCGGCAGCCGGTGACCGGTGCAGGTCACGGTCAGCTCGGTGGGACCGTAGAGGTTCTCCACCACGCTGCCCGGCGCCGCCGCCGCCCACGCCCGCGCCTGCTCCAGCGTCAGCGCCTCGCCGGCGAAGAGGCTGTGCCGCAGGCCCGGCATGGCGCCGGGGGAGAGCATCCGCATCCGGCGGGCCAGCGAGACCACCGAGGGCACCGAGAACCAGTGCGTGATCCGTCGTTCGTTGACGAACCGCACCGGCGTCAGCACCTCGTCGGGCTGCGGCACCACGAGCGTGGCGCCGCCGCCCCAGGCGACGAACATGTCGAAGACGGACGGGTCGAAGGTCAGGTCGAAGGTCTGCGACAGCCGGTCGCCCGGGCCGACCGGGTAGCGGTCCCGGCAGCACGTGAGGAACGCGTCGACGTTGCGGTGCCGGATCGGCACGCCCTTGGGTCGCCCGGTCGAGCCGGAGGTGAACAGCAGGTACGCCACGTCGTCCGGCGCCACCGGGGCGGCCGGCGGCGGGACGCCCGGCGCGCCGTCGAGGCGTACCGTCACGGCGTCGCCCGCGACCTGCGCCGCCGTCGCGGCGCCGGCGTCGTCGACCACCAGCGCGTCCACCCCCGCGTCCCGGCACAGCCGGGCGGTGCGGGCCGGTGGGAAGGCCGGGTTGAGCGGCACCACCACCGCTCCGGCGCGCAGCGCGGCCAGATAACCGGCGTACGCGGGCAGGCTGCGGGCGGCCAGCAGGCCGACCGCGCGCGGGCGTCGGCCCACCTCGGTGTGGATCCGGCCGGCGAGGCCGTCGGCGAGGTCGCGCAGCCGGCGGTAGGTCACCGGCTCCCCGCCGACCTCCAGCGCGACCGCCTCCGGCACCCGTGCCGCGGTTCGCTCGAACCACTGGTAGAGACTCACGGCGTTGCTCCCTTCGCTGTGCTGTCGTCGATCGGCGTCCCGCCGCCACCGGGCGCGGGACGCCCTCAGGTCACCGCGCCGGCCAGCTCGTCGGCGTGGTCGGCGATGCCGGCGAGCATCGCTCCGGTTGCTCCGCCGGCGATGCCGAACATGGCCGCCTCGGTGCGCAGCTGCGCCTCCCCGCCGTCGCGGAACGCGTCCGCGCCGCGCAGGCGCACCGCCTCGGCGGCGACCCGGTCCACGGTCTCGGCGGCGCTGACCTTGAGCAGCATCCCGGTGACCGCGGACGGGACGGCCGCCGGCGCGTCCAGCAGCGGCGCGCACAGCGCGTCGAGCTGGTGCGTGGCGACCAGGCACCGGGCGTACCGCTCGCGGACCGCCGGGCGGTCCCACAGCGTGCCCGCCCCGGCCGGCCGGCGCCGCAGCCAGTCGCGCAGGCCCGCCAGCATCCGGTGGCACATCGCCCGGGCCCACAGCGCCCCGGCGACCCGTTCGACGCCGACCTGCCGGGCGAACCCGGCCAGCGCCCGGCCGGGGCGGCCCAGCACGGCGTCCGGGGCCAGCGCCACGCCGGCGAAGCGCAGGTGGCCCACACCGGACCCGGCGAACGCCCGGCCGGCGGATCCGACTGTCACGCCGGGCGCGTCGGCCGGCGCCAGCACCCAGCAGAAGCTGGTGAAGTGCCGCGCCTCGCGGTGCCGGGCCAGCACCAGCGCCGCGTCGCAGCTCGTCGCGTTGGTGATCCAGTCCTTGCCACCGTCCAGTACGGCGCCGTCGTCGCCCAGCTTCACCCGGGTCGTGGCGTCGAGCAGGTCCGATCCCGACCCGGCGGCGTCGGTGACGGCCAGCGCCACCACGGTCTCGCCGCGCAGCATCCCGCGTCGCGCGCGCTCGGCCGGCCCGGTCGCGCCGGCCAGCAGCGGCAGCACCGTGGCGACCTGGACGCAGACCGACAGCGTCACGCCGAGCGGGCACCGGGCGTCCAGCTCGGTGAGCAGGGCCGACAGCCGCCGGGGGTCGGGCTGGACGCCGTCGGCGTAGAGCGCCTCGATGGTCCCGGCGGCGCCCAGCGCGCGCCACACCGCACCCGGGTCGGTGGGGTCCACGCCGGACAGCGCGGCGCCCGCCGGGGCGGCGTGGTCCCCGGCCGACGTCGGTGTCGCCCTCGGCTCAGGCAAGACGCACCCCCGGGTCGCGCAGTGACAGCGCCCCGTTCGCCAGGCGCAGCCGGTCGTTCGCGTAGTTCAGCGAGGCCGAGCGCAGATCCCGGAACGTGCGCTCCAGCGCCAGCGGCGAGTCGGTCAGGTAGCCGTGGCGCAGGCCCGCCAGCTCGACCAGTTCGTGCGCGGCGGCGAAGGACTCCTCGGCCGCGCGGATCTTCAGCGTGTTGAGCAGCAGTTGCACCGGCGCCGCCGACATGTCCGGCGCGTCGGTGACCACCGAGACGGTGTGCCGCAGCAGCGCGTGCGCCGCGTCCAGCCGGGCCCGGATCCCGGCCAGCCGCAGCAGCACCAGCTCGGAGGAGGGGGCGAACTGCCGCCGTCCCGCCTCGCTGCGGGCGTGCCGCAGCACCCGGGCGTACGCGCCGGCCGCCGCCCCGATCCAGGCCGCCGCCCAGCCGACGTGCGCCAGCGGCGCGAAGACAGTGGTGGCGATCTCCCGGAACCCGCCGTGTTCGCCGATCACCTGCCACTGCGGCACCGCGCCGCGCAGCCGCATCGGGACGCTGTGCGTGGCCCGCATGCCCAGCGGACGCCACCCGCCGGTGACCTCGACCTCCACCTGGTCCCGGTCGGCGTAGACCAGGTCCACCTGGGCCGCCGAGCCGGTGCCCGGGGCGCGGGTGGTGATCAGGAAGGCGTCCGCGTACGGGCCGCCGGTGACGATCGGGGCCTGCCGGTCGACGCGCAGCATCTCGCCGTCGTGCTCCAGCGCCGACTCGGCGGTCAGCAGGTGACCGCCCTTGCCGGCCTCGGTGGTGACCGAGCCGAGATACCGCTCGCCCCGGGCCACCGACGGCAGCACCTCGGCGCGCAGCTTCTCCCCGCCGTACGCGGTGATCGCGGCGACCTGCTGGCAGTGCATGGCGAAGACCATCGCCACCGACATGTCCACCCGGCCCAGTGCCAGCGTGACGTCGACCAGGTCCGGCAGCGTCCCGCCGGCGCCGCCCTCGGCGACCGGGACCAGCAGCCCCAGCAGCCCGGTACGGCGCATGGCGGCCAGCGCCTCGGTGGGGAAGGCCGCGGTCTCGTCGGCCTGGCGGGCGTGCTCCGCCGCGATCTCGGCGACGGTCTCGACGGCCGGGGCGTACCCGGCGACGGCCGTCATCGGGAACCACCGCCGACCGGTGTGCGCAGCTCCTCGACCACGCCCCACAGCCCGCCGGCGGTGGCGAACGTGGAGTCGACCAGCTTGTCGTCGGGCACGGCGACCCCGAACGTCTCCTCGATGGCGAACAGCAGCTCGATCTCGCGCATGGAGTCCAGGCCGAGGTCGCGCAGCCGCGCGTCCTCGGTGATCTCCTCCGGGCCGGCGAACTTGAGGAACGGCCGGAGCAGCTCGGTGAATTCGGTGTTCATGACGTCACCTTTCTTCTCGTGGTTCGTCAGTGGCTCCCGGCGCGTCGACCGGGTGCCGTGTCAGGGTCAGCCGGGACGTCTCGACGACGCGGTCGCCGTCGCAGACGACCTCGACCGGCGCCGGGTGGCCGAGGAAGGCCAGCAGGCTCGCCGAGAGCCCGTACGCCCCGACGTTCGGCACGGCGAGCACGTCGCCGGGCCGTACGTCGGGCAGGCTCGCGGCTCGGGCCCAGGTGTCCAGCGGCGTGCACAGCGGCCCGGCGACGATCGCGGCCTCCAGTGGCGCGCCGTCGCGGTCGTCAGCGGCGTGCAGGGCGGGCACGAGCGGCGGCAGCCGGCGCAGGCCGGACATCCCGCCGAGGTGGTTGATGCCGGACTCCAGCACCACCACCGGCGTGCCCTGCGACCGCTTGACGTCCAGCACCCGGGTCAGCAGCGTGCCGGCGGTGGCGGTGAGGAACCGTCCCGACTCGAAGGCCACCGTGGGCGCGCCGTCGCGCCAGCCGGGGAAGAGCCCGTCCAGGGCCGGGCCGACCCGGTCGGCGAGGCCGGTCAGGTCCGCGTTGTGGCCGGGCCGGGCGAACGGCGCGCCGAAGCCGCCGCCGAGGTCGAGCAGGTTCAGGTCGATGTCGAGCAGGTCCCGCAACCGCCGGGCGGTACGCGCCGCGGCGGTGAACTGGGACACCAGCGCGTCCACCGAGTCGACGTTGCTGCCGGTGTAGAGGTGGAACCCGCGTACCGGGGCCGACGGGCGGGAGCGGAACCGGTGCGGTTCCCGCTCGATCCAGTCGGCGTCGGCGCCGAACTGGGACGCGACGCCGGTCATGGTGAGCCCCTGACCCGGGTTGGGCACCCGGTCGTTGACCCGCAGCAGGCAGCGCAGTTCGACGCCGTGCGCGGCGGCGATCCGGTCGGCCTGGTCCAGGCCCTCGGGCGAGTCGACGGAGAACCAGCGGACACCGGCACGCACCGCCTCGGCCACCTCGGCGTCGCGCTTGCCCGGTCCGGTGTAGAGCATGCGGTCACCCGGCACGCCGGCCCGCAGCGCCGCGGCCAGCTCGCCCGGCGAGCAGATCTCCGCGTCGCAGCCGGCGGTGTGCAGCGCCGCCACCAGTGCCGGGTGCGGGTTGGCCTTGAGCGAGTAGAACAGCCGGCTCGGCGCGGGCAGCGCGGCGACCAGGGCGGCGTGGCTGGCGCGTACCCGGGCCAGGTCGTAGCGGTAGGCCGGGGTGTCGAAGGGCAGGTCAGCCATCGTGCTCACCCGCCAGCCGGGCCAGCGCCCGCCGGTCCACCTTGCCGTTGCCGGTGAGCGGCAGGTCGGGCAGCACGACGCAGCGCGCCGGCACCTTCATCTCCTCCAGCTGCTCCCGCAGCCGGCGCAGCACGTCGGCGGGGGTGAGCGCGGCCACCACGAACAGCGTCGCGCCGTCGTGGCCGTCGGCCGGCGGCAGCACCCCGGCCGCGGCCACGCCGTCGACCCGGTACGCCGCGGCCTCCACCTCGGTGGCGCTGACCCGGGTGCCCTTCTCCTTGTAGACGTCGTCGCGCCGGCCGGCGAAGTGGACGTACCCGTCGTCGTCCACATGGCCGTGGTCGCCGGTGTGCAGCTGCGGGAAGAGCCCGTGTACACGGCGGAACCGCTGGGCGGTCAGCTCGGGCCGCCGCCAGTAGCCGGCCATCACGTGCGGGCCGCGTACCACCAGCTCGCCGGGAACGCCCGGTGGGTGACGCCGCCCCTCGGCGTCCACTGTGAAGATCTCGGTGCCGGGTAGCGCCCGCCCGCAGGCGCCGGGCCGGCGCAGGTCGGCGTCCGGCGGCATGATCGCCGCGCGTTTGCACTCGGTGAGGCCGAACATGAGCTGGACGCTCAGGCCGGGCAGCAGCCGGCGCAGGCCGGCCAGCACCTCCGGGGGCATGGCGGCGCCGGTGTTGGTGAGCAGGCGCAGCGGCGGGCGCGGCGCGCCCGCCCGGCCGAGCAGCCGCAGCAGGTTGATCGCCAGCGACGGCACGCAGGGCAGCACCGTGGCGCCGGACTCGACCAGGCTCACCAGCAGGCGGCCACCGGTCTCCGCGCTGTCGCCCAGGCGCAGCCGGGCGCCGGCGACGGTGCTGAGGAAGATCTGGTAGAGGCCGTAGTCGAACGACGGCGGCAGCAGGACGTGCACCACGTCGTCGGGCCGGTAGCGCAGCTCCGACTGGATCGCCCGGACCGCGAACGTGACCTGGGCGTGCGTGGAGACCACGGCCTTCGGCATGCCGGTGCTGCCGGAGGTGTAGATCAGGCAGACCGGGTCGACGGCCAGCGGGCCCGGCCCGGCCGGCGCGTCGCCGCCGGCCGCGCCGGATGCCGCGCGCCGCAGCGCGGCGGCCCCTCGCGCCGGGACGCCACGGGCGTGGCACAGGCCGGTGAGCACCCGGTCGTCGGTGAGGACCAGGACCGGTTCGGCGTCGTCCAGCACGTGGGCGAGGGCGACCTCGGGGGCCGGCGTCCGGAGAACGACGAAGACCGCGCCGGTACGGGCGACCGCGTACAGCAGCGCCGGCAGCGTCGCGTCGGCGGGCAGCGCCACCAGCACCCGGTCGCCGCGCCGGACGCCCTGCCCGCGCAGCCAGCCGGCCAGGCGCAGACTGTCGGCCCGCACCTGACGGTACGTGCGCTCGACGGTCCCGTCCCCGGCGGCGGGCGCGTCGGGGCGCGCGCCGGCGGTGTGGTCCAGCAGGTCGTGCAGCAGTTCGGCACTCATCGGGCACCTCCGGTGGCGGCGCCGAACATGGCGCACAGGGAGCCGACGTCGCGCAGGTCGGCCGCGGAGAGCGCGGTGGCCGGAACCTCGACGCCGAGCCGCCGCTCGACCCGGTCGATGACGTCCACCAGCCGGAACGAGTCGAAGCCGGGAAGCTCCCGGAGCACGTCGGTGGTGCGCAGCGTCGAGCCGTCCAGGTCCAGGGTTTCGCCGAGCGCGCCGAGCACCGCGGCGCGTACGCCCTCCCCACCTGCCGGGTCCGGCGCGGGCGGCACGGCGTCGTGGCCGGGCGTGGCGGCCGGTTCGGCGATCGACTCCAGCGCGTCGAGGTGGTCGGAGATCAGCTCGCCGAGCGCGTCCGCCAGTTCCGGCGCGGCCGGCCGGCCCGCCTGGGCCCGCCGCAGCGCCACGTAGCTGCGCGTGGCGAGCTGCTGCCAGCGCGCGGCCTGCCCGGCCAGCGCGGCGGCGGCCTCCGGCGCAACCGCCGCGAGCCAGCGCTCGTGCAGGTCGCGTGCGCGGGCCAACAGCCAGACGTCGAGCACGAAGCGGTGCAGCCCGGCCACCGTGTCCAGGGCGGCGCCGGTGCGGTCCAGGTAGCGGGCGATCTCCGGGCGGGCCCGGCGAGCCCGGGCGGCGTTGCCGGCGAGCATGGCGGGCACGTCGATCGCCGGCGCCGGGTGCGCCGTCACCGCCAGCGTGTGCGCGCCGCCGGCCAGCGCCGCGTCGAACGCGGCGATGGGCAGCCGCCACACGCCGGGCCGCGCGGGGCCCCAGGCGGTGTCGTTGTGGTAAGCGTCGACCACCGTGACCTGATCCGGCCCGGCCTCGGTGGCGAGGAAGCTGTGCCGCATGTGCTCGTGCCCTTGGTAGGGACACCACGGCAGGTCGTACGCGTCGGCGGTGACGTAGAGCGGCTGGCCGGGCGCGCACAGCCGACGGACCTGCGGGCCGTCGAGCTGCATCCACCGGCCCTCGACGCGCAGGCCCAGCAGGTCGACCGCTTCGGCGGCCCGGTCGTCCGAGGTCGCCTCGACGGAGATCAGAGCGTCCTGATCCCGGGTGCGGAACCCGTACCGGGCGCCGAGGGCGAGATGGCTGCCGGACCCGTTCGCGTAGTCGGCGAGCAGAGCGAAGCTCGTCTGGAGACAGTCCAGCGCGGTCGCGTGCAGACCGGTCAGGATCGGCGTCCACACCGGATCCGTGCTCGGCCGGTCCGGCGCGTTCGGGACGTGTGGGGACATGGGAGGCTCCTCGATGCGGATACGTGGGGCGGGGCCGCCGGCGCGGAAGTCGCCGCGCCGGCGGCCGGTACGAAGGTCAGCTGTCGCCGCGGCCGTCCAGCCCGTTGGCCCAGCTGGCGAGCGCCTGCGCCTGCTCGGCCAGCGCGTGCTCGTCGGTGCCGATCGGGTCCTTGAAGAAGAACCCCAGCTCCTCGATCGGGCCGACGTGCCCGGCGCGGTGCGCCGCGGCGGTCAGCCGGGCCAGGTCGAGCACCAGCGGGGCGGCCAGCGTGGAGTCCACCCCGCTCCAGGTGAGCTGCATGGACATCCGGACGCCGAGGAAGCCCTCGAACGAGACGTGGTCCCAGGCGGTCTTGTGGTCGCCGAGGTCCGGCACGTTGTCGATGTGCAGCGGGGCGGTGACGTCCTCACCGAGCAGCGCGGGCAGCACGCCCGACTTCGAGCTGAGCTTGCTGCGGGCGTTGCGCGGGTCCTCCAGCGTCGCGCCGTCACCGCCGCCGAGCAGGTTCACCCCGGCCCAGGAGAGCACGTGCAGGGCGCGGCTGGTGAACATCGGCGCCAGGGCGGTACGCAGCAGCGTCTCCCCGGTCTTGCCGTCGGAGCCGGCGAACGGCACCCGCTCCCGCTGCGCCAGCATCTCCAGCGCGGGCAGCCGGGCGCCGGTGGACGGGGTGAAGTCGACGAAGCCGCAGCCGGCCCGGAACGCCGCGTACGCGACCACCGAGCTGGCCGGCAGCGCCTTGTCGTCCGGGTCGGCCAGGGCGCGGGTCAGCGCGTCCAGGTCGTCGTGCTCGGGCCGGTGGTCGGCCGGCGGCTCGGTGGAGGACACGTTGATGACGACGACCCGGGACAGCCCGTGGCGGGCGCGGAACTCCTCGATGTCGCCGGCCAGCCGGTCGACCACCTCGGCCAGCGGTCCGGTCTCGGTACGCGCGTCGTAGCCGGTGCGCAGGTTCTGCTCGACCTCGGGCAGGCTGCCCCGCACGGCGGCCAGCACCGGCGCCGGGATGACACCGGAGTCGACGAGCGACTCGGCCTTCTTCTCCAGCGGCGTGTCGACGATGTCGTGCCCGCCGACCACCAGGTCGGTCCAGCTCACCAGCGGCGCGTCGCGCAGCATGCCGGTGTCGGTGACGCAGCCGGTCGAGTCGGCCATGCCGGCGCGCAGCGCCAGCAGACCGGTGATCGCCGTGGTGGCGACCGAACCGCGGGCGCCGTTGAGCCACACGCCGACGGGTGCGTCCGTTTCGGGGGACGGGGCGTGCGAGGTCTCGCGTTGGGTGACGGTCACGGGAAGACTCCTTCTCTGGGTGCGCCGGGACGGCGCGGTTCAGCGGGTGAGCACCTTGGTGACGGCGGCGGCGATGTCCTCCATGTCCTGTTCGGTGCCGAGGAAGGTGCTGTGGTGTGTCTGGACGGTGTGTGCGGCGAGCCACTCGGTGTTGGGGTACGTGCGCTCCCGGTGGATCGCCGCGAAGCGTTCGGCCAGCGGCGCGAGCAGCGGCTTCGTCCACGGCTGCAGCAGGCGGCTGCGGTGCAGCGGCTCGTCGGTGCAGTAGAACCGCTGGCCCAGCTCGGCGGTGAGCGCGGCGGCCACGGCGGCGTTGTCCAGGCCGGCCGGCAGCTCGTCGAAGACGATCGTGCCCTCGTAGATCGAGATGCGGGTCTGCCCCGGCGCCGGTTGCAGCAGCCGTACGCCGTCGACACCGTCCAGCAGCTCGCCGAGCAGCCGGTAGTTGTGATTGCGCACGTCGTGCTGGCCGTCCAGGACGGCCAGTTGCGCGCAGGCCACGGCGGCGGAGAACTCGCTCAGGCAGAAGTTGGCGCCCTGCACACCGGCGCTCTCCTCCAGGTCCAGTTCGCCGGCCGGCGTCCGGTCGTCCCGGTAGCGGCGCGAATCGGCCCGCAGCTCCTCGAGCACCGGCGCGAGCGTGTCGTCGTCGGTGACCACGGCCCCGCCCTCACCGCAGGTGAGGACCTTGCCGTGCTGGAAGCTGAAGCAGCCGAGCCGGCCGAGCGAGCCGGCCTGGCGGCCCTGCCAGGTGGCGCCGTGGGCCTGCGCGCAGTCCTCCACGACGGAGATGCCGCGCGGCCGGGTGACCGCGTCGAGCGCCGGCACGTCGGCCATGTTGGAGGCCCAGTGCACGGCGACCACGGCCCGCGGGTCCACGGACAGGTCGAGGTGGTCCGGCCCGACGCAGCCGGTGTCCCGGTCGACGTCGACGAGCACCGGGACCAGGCCGGCGCGCAGCGCGGCGGTCGCGGAGGCGGTCCAGGTCAGCGCCGGTACGAGCACCGTCTCGCCGTAGCCGAGGCCGAGTGACTCCAGGGCCACCACCAGGGCACTGGACCCGTGGTCGACCGGCACGCAGTGGCGGGTGCCGACGTAGCGGGCGAAATCGGCGGCGAAACGTCGCTCGAACAGGACGGTGTCGCCGACGGACGGGCTGCTGATCGCCCACCGGCCGCCGGTCAGCACCGCGGACAGGTTGGCGGCGGCATCCGGCGCGGGGGTCGGCCAGCGTGGCCATGGGCGGTCCGGCGGGCGGACCGGCTGGCCGCCGTCCACGGCGAGCCGCCGGTCGATGGGGATGGAGGTCGTCATGCCTTCGACCTTGATGGCCATCGATACATCAGCGGTACATGTGCGATGGCCGCAACGGCCGGCGCTGTGTATCGGCGCTGTACCCCGGTGGTCGAACCTCGGGGCATGAGCCGATCCGCATCGCCCGTGGGCGAACCGACCGAACCCCGCGCCGTCACGCGCGGCGTCTCCGTGGTCATCCCGGTCAAGGACCGGGTGGCGGAGATGCGCCGCCAGCTCCGCAGTCTGCGCGACGCCGCCCCGAACTGCCCCGAGCCGGTGGAGGTGGTGGTCGTCGACGACTCGGCGCCCGCCGCGGCCGCCGCCCACCGGGCGGCCTGCGCCGAGTACGGCGCCCGCTACGTGCGCGGGCCCCGGCACGTCGGGGCCAAACGGAACCTGGGCGTCCGGCACGCCCGCCACGACCTGGTGCTGTTCACCGACTCCGACTGCCGGGTGCCGGCCGACCTGATCACCCGGTACGCGGCCCGGCTGCGCGCCTCCGGCGAGGAGGTCGCCGGCGTCACCGGCCCGGTGATCGTCGAGCCCGGCGACAGCGCGTTCTTCCGCGTGATGCGCCGCTCCTACCTGCTGCTCGGCGACCTGACCCGGCCGCTGCACTACGAGCGCGTGTCCTGGGGCGCCGGCGCGAACATGGCCGTCAAGCGTGCCGTCTTCGAGGCGGTCGGCGGGTTCCCGGAGGACTCCCCGATGCCGCTGGGCGGGGAGGACCTGCACCTCGGGCTGCTCCTCACCGACGCCGGCTACGTGCTGCTCACCGACCCGGACGGCGTGGTCACCCACGACACCGGCGTCGCCGACACCTTCCGCGCGGTCGCCTACCGGTTCACCACGTACGGGCGCTCCGAGCAGTGGCTCTGCCTGGCCCACCCGCACCGGCGCCGGTTCGTGCTCAACACCGCCAGCACGCTCGCCGTGACCGCGCTGGCCGGGCTGCTGACCGCCCGGCGCAGCGGGGGACGCAGCCTGCTCGCGGTGCCGGCCGTCGCGGCCGCCGTGATCGCCGCGAAGACGCCCGGCCGGCTCGGCGGCGACCGGGGACCGCGTGCGGTGGCCGAGTCGGCGGCCTGCGCGGCGATCGAGACGCTCTTCGACGGGGCCGCGTTCGTCACCTCGCTGCGGCTCGGCCGTCCCGACCTGCTCTTCACCGGCTTCCGCGCGCCGGACGAGGCGGACTACCAGCCGGACGAGACGGACCACCGGCCGGTCGCGCCGGTGGCCACGCCGCCGGTGGCGGCCTGACGGGGGGAGTGGCAGTGCCGACGACGTACCCGCTGGCCCCCGGCCAGCAGATGATGTGGGAGTTCATGACCGCGCTCGACCCGGCCCGTCCCGGCGCCTCACGGCTCGTGGTGGTGGAGTTCCGCCGGTTGCGCGGCACGCTGCGGGTCGACGTGCTGCGGCAGGCGATGCAGGACGTGGTGGACCGGCACGACGCGCTGCGGATGCGGTTCGACCGCATCGGCGTGCAGCCCGAGGTGCGGATCCTGCCGCACGTGGAGTCGCCGCTGGAGTACGTCGACCTGTCCGGACTGCCGCCGGCCGAGCAGCAGGCCCGCGTCGAGCAGATCGCGTACGCGCACCGCAACGACGCGTTCGACCCCGGCCGGGCGCCGCTGTGGCGGGCCGCGCTGGTCCGGCTCTCCGCGACCGAGCACGTGCTCGCGCTCTGCTTCTTCCACATGGTCTCCGACGGCTGGTCGTGCCGCGTCGTGGTGGAGGACCTGTGCCACGCGTACGCGGCCCGGCTCGGCGCGGCCGACCCGCAGCCGCCGCTGGGCGTGGACCCGGCCGCGCTCGCCGCGCTCCAGGAGGCGGAGCAGTCCGGCAACGGCGTCGACGCCGCCGCCCGGGCCGCGTACTGGCGGGACCGGCTGCGGCCGGTGGAGCCGTACCAGCTCTTCCCGGCGTCGCCGCCGGCGCCGGACGTCGCGCTCAGCGCCGAGGTGGCCACCCGCTTCGCGTTCCCGCCCGAGATCACCGCGCGGCTGCGCCCGGCCGCACGGCGGGCCCGCACCAGCCCGTACGTGCTGCTGCTCGCCGCGTACCTGGTGCTGCTGTCGCGGCGGGCCGGCCGGTCCCGGGTGGTGCTGGGCACCACCACGCTGGGCCGGGAGAGCCCGCTGTCCCGGCAGCTCGTCGGGCAGTTCACCAACAACGTCTACCTGCCGGTCGACGTTGCGCCGGACGCGCCGATGAGCGCTGTGGTCGGCGCCGCGCACGCCTCGCTGGCCGGGGCCGTCGCGCACGCCACCGCGTACCACCGGCTGGCCCGGGCGGTCCGTCCCGGCTTCGCGGCGATCCGCCCCTGGCCGGACAACCACCTGTTCGACGCCTGGTTCCAGTCCGCCGCGTCGGCGTCGCCGGTGCTGCACTGCCCGGATCTGCGGGTGGAGCCGGTCGACATCACCGCCCGGGCCGCGCCCGGCACCCCGCCGCCGGTGGTCGCCGCCGACGTGCCGCCCGAATGTCTGCCCGTCTGGGTCAAGCGGGGTTCACCGATCGTCGTGGTGGACGACGACCGGGCCGGCGGCGTGGTGATCCGCAACCGGGGTGTCTTCGGCGACGACCTGGTACGCGGGCTGATCGACGACTACGTCGCGGTGGTCTCGGCGCTCGTCACCGACCCCGGCACCACACCGGAACGGGTACGCCTTCCTGACGGTGCGTGCTTCCTCGACCACGCGATCGGGTAGGAGTTCCGACGGACCGATCCCAGAGAGGTACGACGACCATGACGGACACCTCGACGAACCAGCACACGACGGAGCAGCCCGCGCCGCCGGTGCCCCGCTCGGCCGTACGGGCCCGCTGGTCGGTGGCGCTGCTCTTCGTCATCATGGGCCTGGCCATCGGCGGGTGGTCGGCCCGCGTGCCGGAGGTGCGGGACGCGGTAGGGGTCGGCAACACCGGCTGGGGCCTGGCGAACATCGCCACGAACGCGGGGGAGCTGGTCTCCCTGGTCGTGGTGGCGGTGCTGATCAGCCGCATCAACACCCGCCGGCTGGCGCTGGCCGGGGCCGCGCTGATCCTGCTCAACGCGCCGCTGCTGGCCGCGTCCACCACTGTGGTGGCGCTGGTCGGCGGGCTCGCGGTCTGGGGCTTCGCGGCGAACCTGCTGGCCACGCCGATGAACGCCCAGTCGGTCGAGGTGCAGAAGCGGTACGGGCGGCCCATCCTGTCCACGTTCCACGCGGGCTTCAGCATCGGCATGCTGGTCGGCGGCCTCTGCGGCACCGGGGCCGCGGCGATCGGGATGTCGCCGTCGGTGCAGATGGCCGTCACCAGTGTCCTGCTGGGCGCGCTGCTGATCGGCACGCACCGCTGGCTGCCCGACACGCCCCGCCAGGAGACCAAGGACGGCGAGGCGCGGCGCCGGCTGCGTGACCGGTTCACCCCGCAACTGCTGCTGCTCGCGGTGATCGCCTTCCTCGCCTCGTTCATCGAGATGGCCGGCGCCCAGTGGAGCGCGCTGTACGCGACCGAGGTGGCCGGCGCCACGGCGGTGCTCGCCGCGGCCACGTACACCTGTCTCTCGCTGGCCGCGACCGTCGCCCGGCTGTTCGGCGACCGGCTGGCCGGCCGGGTCGGGCGGATCCGCTTCGTCCGGCTGTCCGCGCTGGTCGCGACAGCCGGCGTGGCGCTGCCGGTGGCGTACCCCCATCCGGCGGCGGTGATGGCCGGGTTCGGACTGCTCGGGTTCGGCCTGGCGTGCGTGACCCCGACGGTGCTCGGCTTCGCCGGTGAGCAGCCGGGCCTCACGTCCGGCGAGGGCGTCTCCGTGGTGGCGATGGGCCAGTGGCCGGGCGCGCTGCTCGCGGCGCCGGTGATCGGCCTGCTCGCCGGCGCGCTGGACCTGCGTACCGCGTTCGTGGTGGTGGCCGTGCTGGCGCTCGCCGTGGTGGCGTTGATCGGGCGGGTGCGGGCGGCGGCGCTGCCCGGCGAGAGCCCGGCCCCGCCCCGGCCGTGACGGCCGGGGCGGGGGCGGCGGTCAGAAGTCGTCGTCGAACGTGACGCTGCCGGTCACGCCGACCTGGTACGCCGACACCCGCCGCTCGAAGAAGTTGGACAGCTCCTGCACGTCCTGCAACTCCATGAACGCGAACGGGTTGGCGCTGCCGTACATCGGGGCGATGCCGAGCACCGCCAGGCGCCGGTCGGCCACGTGCTGGAGGTACTCGCGCATGTCGGCCAGCGACATCCCCGGCACGCCCTGGCCCAGCAGGTCCGCGGCGAAGCTCACCTCGCACTCCACCGCCTCGGCCAGCATCTCCTTCACCTGCTTCTCCATCTCGGCGTCGAACAGGTCCGGTTCCTCGGCGCGTACGGTCTCCACCACGTCGAACGCGAACGCCATGTGCATCGACTCGTCCCGGAACACCCAGTTGGTGCCGGAGGCCAGCCCGTTGAGCAGGCCCCGGGACCGCAGGAAGTAGACGTAGGCGAACGCGCCGTAGAAGAACAGGCCCTCGATGCACGCGGCGAAGCAGATCAGGTTGAGCAGGAACGCCCGCCGGTCGTCGCGGGTCCGCAGCTCCCGCAGCTCGAAGATCGAGTCGATCCACCGGAAGCAGAACTCGGCCTTGCGGGCGATCGACGGGATGTTCTCCACCGCGGCGAACGCGGCGAACCGTTCCTTCTCGTCCGGCACGTACGTGTCGAGCAGGTTCAGGTAGAACTGGACGTGCACCGCCTCCTCGAACAGCTGCCGGGACAGGTAGAGCCGGCCCTCGGGCGAGTTGACGTGCTGGTAGAGGTTGAGCACCAGGTTGTTGGCGACGATCGTGTCGCCGGTGGCGAAGAACGCCACCAGCCGCGACACCAGGTGCCGTTCGGCGGGGGACAGCTTCGCCAGGTCGGCGAGGTCCGAGTGCAGGTCCACCTCCTCGACCGTCCAGGTGTTCCTGATCGCGTCCTTGAACCGGTCGAAGAAGCGCGGGTAGCGCATCGGCCGCAGGGTCAGGTCCATGCCGGGGTCGAGCAGCATGTGCCGGGTCGGTGCGGTGGTGGTCACTGGCATGCCTCGCAGCTCTCGGGGTTCTCCAGGGAACAGGCCAGCGCCTCGTCGTCGCTCACGGCGGAGACCACGCCGGGCACCGGGGCGGGCACCGGGGCGGGCACCGGGGCGACGGTGGCCTGCTGGATGCGGGTGGCGGGACGGGAACGCAGGTAGTAGGTGGTCTTCAGCCCGGCCTTCCAGGCGTACAGGTACATCGAGGACAGCTTGCCGATGGTCGGCGCGCTCAGGAACAGGTTGAGCGACTGGGACTGGTCGACGAACGGCGCCCGCGCGGCGGCCAGGTCGATCAGCGCCCGCTGCGGCAGCTCCCAGGCGGTGCGGAACAGCTCCCGCACCGGCGCGGGCAGCTCGGTGATGTCCTGCACCGAGCCCTCGGCCCGCTTGATCCGGTCGCGGACCTGCGGCGTCCACAGTCCGCGGGCCTTCAGCTCCCGCACCAGGTACGTGTTGACCTGGAGGAACTCCCCGGACATCGTCTCGCGCTTGAACAGGTTGGACACCTGCGGTTCGACGCACTCGTAGCAGCCGGCGATGGAGGCGATGGTGGCGGTCGGTGCGATCGCCACCAGCAGCGAGTTGCGCAGCCCGCCTGCGGCGATCCGCTCACGCAGCGCCGCCCACCGTCCGGCCTGCGCCGGCTCCGCGCCCCACAGGTCCGGGTGCAGGTCACCCTTCGCGGCCCGGGTCTGCGGGTACGCCGGATGCGGCCCGAACCGCTCGGCCAGCCCGGCGGAGGTCTCCAGCGCGGTCAGCAGGATCTCCTCCTGCACGCGGGTGGACAGCTCCTTCGCCTCGGGGGAGTCGAACGGCAGGCGCAGCGTGAAGAACGCGTCCTGCAACCCCATCAGGCCGAGCCCGACCGGCCGCCAGCGCGGGTTCGACGCCGCCGCCTGCTCGGCCGGGTAGTAGTTGATGTCGATCACCCGGTCGAGGAACACCACAGCGGTGCGGACCGTGGCGCGCAGCCGCTCCCAGTCCACCCCGTCGGCGGTGACGTGGGCGCCGAGGTTCACCGAGCCGAGGTTGCACACCGCCGTCTCGGCGTCGTCGTTCACCTCCAGGATCTCGGTGCACAGGTTGGACAGGTGGATCACGTTGCCCGGCTCACCGGTCTGGTTGGACAGCCGGTTCGCGGCGTCCTTGAACGTCATCCAGCCGTTGCCGGTCTGCGCGAGCGTGCGCATCATCCGCCCGTACAGGTCCCGGGCCCGTACCGTGCGGACCGCGTTCTTCTCCGCCGCCCGGTACGCGGCGTCGAACGCCTCCCCGTACAGGTCGGGCAGCTCCGGGGCGTCCGACGGATCGACGAGCGACCACTCGCCGTCGGCCTCGACCCGGCGCATGAACTCGTCCGGGATCCAGTTGGCCAGGTTGAGGTTGTGCGTACGCCGGGACTCCTCGCCGGTGTTGTCCCGCAGCTCCAGGAACTCCTCCACGTCCGGGTGCCACGGCTCCAGGTAGACGCAGGCCGCGCCCTTGCGCCGGCCACCCTGGTTGACCGCGGCCACCCCGGCGTCGAGCGTCTTGAGGAACGGCACGATGCCGTTGGACCGGCCGTTCGTGCCCCGGATCAGCGCGCCCCGGCCGCGCACCCGCGACCAGGCGATGCCGATGCCGCCGGAGAACTTCGACAGCTTCGCCACCTGGTGGTAGCGCTCGTAGATCGAGTCCAGCTCGTCGCGCGGCGAGTCGACCAGGAAGCACGACGACATCTGGGTGTGCCGGGTGCCGGAGTTGAACAGCGTGGGGGAGCTGGGCAGATAGGCCAGGCTGGACATCAGCCGGTAGAAGCCGACCGCCTCGCCCGGGGTGCGGGACAGCCCGCAGGCCACCCGTAGCAGCCAGTACTGCGGCGTCTCCACCACCAGCCGCGACTGCGGGTGCCGCAGCAGGTAGCGGTCGGCCACGGTACGCAGTCCGAAGTACTCGAACCGCCTGTCGCCGTCCGGGTCCACGGCGTCGTCGAGCTTGCGGGCGTGCCGGGCGACGAATGCGGCCGTCTCGTCGCCGATCAGCCCCAGCCCGTGCGCGTACGCGATCGACTGGCTGAAGCTCGCCACGCCCTGACCGCGGACCTCCTTGTCCACGTACGCGGCCAGCAGCCTTGCCGCCAGCTTCGAGTACTGCGGCTCCTCGCCGATCAGCTCCGCCGCGGTCTGGATCGACAGCCGGTCCAGCTCGGCGGTGGTCGCCCCGTCGTAGAGCCCGCTGATCGTCTTGGTGGCCACCCGCAGCGGGTCCACCTCGTCCAGGTCGGCGACCCAGCGTTCGACCGCCCGGACGATCTTGCCGACGTCCACCGGCTCGGTGTCGCCGTCCCGTTTGCGTACCCGCATCGCCGGCCGGCGGGCCTCGGACCCGCCGCCGGTGGCCGGCGGGCTTTCCTGCACGACAGTCATGACCTCTCCTCGCTGTCACCGTCTGGAGACGGCGGGAGACGCCAACGGGCACGGCGCGGCCGGCCCGGCTGCTGGCGTCGGTCGTCCCGCGCGACCTCCGGCCGCCGTACGCGGAGGCGCACGGCGCGCTGGCAGGTCTTCGGACTCGCGGGCCCGACCGGGGTCGCCGGTCGCCTACCGGCCGTCGCTTCCCAGGCCGGTGGCCCAGTGCTGTTGACGGCTGTCGTTCCCACTCACCGCTGCGGGGCAGTCCCGGATTTCCACCGGGTTCCCTCTTGCCTCGGCCCCGCCCCGGAGGGCTCGGCCGAACCAGCTGCGGCACCACCATATATGGCGGTGGGGGCGGTTGGGCAACACCAGATGTCGTGTCGGGCGTGTCGCATGGATCTCACTGTCCACAGTGCCTACCCCCGATGCCGGCGCTCGCCGCCGGGCGCGATACTCGGCGTATGGGGAATACCGGACGCCGCTGGGCGTGGGTGGCGGTCCTGCTCGTCGGCGTCGGGCTTCACCTGCTGGTGCTGGAGACACTGTCCGGCACCGGCACCGTCACGTTCGTACCGGCGCTGATCGTGCTCGGCGCGTGCGTCGCGCCCGCCACGTTCCTGGCCTTCGCCCAGGGGCGGCCGGCCCGCCGCCCGGTCCCCGGCTCCGTCGTCGGCGTCGCCGCGCTTCTCGGCGGCGTGGTCGGCGTGGTCGCCGCCGGCTGGCTGGAGTACGGCACGCTGCACCGCCTCGGCGTCCTGCCGATGGCGCTCGTCGGCCTGGCCGAGGAGACCGCGAAGCTGATCGTGCCGGCCGGCATCCTGCTGCTGTGGCGGCGGCACCGGTCACCGGCGCAGGGCCTGGTGATCGGCGTGGCCTCCGGCGCCGGGTTCGCCGCGCTGGAGACCATGGGGTACGCGTTCGCCGCGTTCGTCGGGTCGGAGGGCAACCTCGGCGCCGTCGAGCGGACGCTGCTGGTTCGCGGTCTCACCGCGCCCGCCGCGCACCTGGCCTGGACCGGGCTGACCGCCGCCGCGTTGTTCACGTTCGCCGCCGCGCCCGGCGGCCGGAGACTGGCGGCGTTCCTGCTCACCTTCGCCGCCGCCGTCACGCTGCACACCTGCTGGGACACGTTCGGCACGCAGCCCGCGTACGTGTTCATCGGCGGTGTGTCGCTGGGCTGGGTGCTGCTGCGCCTGCACCTGGACCGCGAGCGGCCCGCCGCCCCGCCCCGGGCGCCGGAGCGTGATCCTCACCAGCTCGCCGAGGTGGCGGGGTCGGAGCCCTCCTGATGCCGCCATCTCGGCGAGCTGGAGTCGAGCAAGCGTCAGCCGGCGGCCAGCCGGACACCGAGCGCGACGAAGGCGACAGCGCAGAGCCGGTCGACCCGCCGCGACCAGCGGCTGTCGCCCCAGCGGCGGGCGAACCGCCCGGCGCCCACGCCGAGAGCCAGGTCCACGGTGAGCTGCACCGCGACGAACAGCGCGCCGAGCAGCACCAGCTGTGCCGCCACCGGGCCCGCGTCGGGCCGGACGAACTGCGGCAGGAACGCCACGCTGAACAGGATCATCTTCGGGTTGAGCAGGTTCGTGAGCAGCCCGCGCCGGAACGCCCGCCCGGCGCCGCCGCCGTCCGCCCCGTCCGCCGCGACGCCGGGCCGGCCCGTGCCGCGCAGCGCCCGCAGGCCCAGCACGATCAGGTACGCCGCACCGGCCCACCGGATCGCGGTGAACAGCACCGGGGACGCGGCGATCACGGTGGCGAGTCCGGCCACCACGGCGGCGACGTGCACCGCCTCCCCGGCCGCGACCCCGAGCGCCGCCACCGCCCCGGCCCGCGCGCCGTACCGGGTGGCGTTGGCGAGCACGAACATCATGTCCGGCCCGGAGGTGAGCATGAGCACCACGATCGCGGCCAGGTATCCCGCGAGCGTGGCCGCCGACAGTCCGAGCACGCCTCAGCCCTCCTCGGCGCCGTCGAGCAGCGCCCGGCGCAGCGCCAGCCGGTGTTCGCGCCGGATCTGCGCCTCCCGGTAGCGCCGCCGGTCACCGTCGGTGCCGGGCAGCAGCGGCGGCACCGGCCGGGGCTGGCCCTCGTCGTCCACGGCCACCATCACCAGGTGCGCGGTCGCCACGTCCACCGGCGGCACCGCGCGGTCCCAGCGGTCCGCGCTGACCTTCACGGCCACCTCCATCGAGCTGCGGCCGGCCCAGGTGATCCGGGCGTCCACGTGCACCACGTCACCGACGCGGACAGCGCGCAGGAAGGCCGTCTCGTCGATGGCGGCGGTGACGGCCGGTCCGTCGGAGTGGCGGGCGGCGACCACCCCGGCGACCGAGTCGATCAGGTTGAGGATCCGGCCGCCGTGCACCGTGCCCATCAGGTTGGTGTGGTGCTGGTCCATGATCTGCGACAGGGTCAGGTGCGACGCCGACGGTGGTCGGCCGGTGAGGGTGATGGCATCGGTCACGGTGCGGTTCCGTCCTCGCAGAAGCGGACCGCCGACCGGACGGGGGAGTTGCACGTCGAGGCACGCCGACGGCTCCCGCCCGGCGTGTCACCCGCCCGACCCACCCGCGAGGTCGACGGCAGCGCGCACCGGTGGTACGCGCGACGCGGGCAGGTCTTCGGACTCGCGGGCCCGACCGGGGTCGCCGGTCGCCTACCGGCCGTCGCTTCCCAGGCCGGTGGCCCAGTGCTGTTGACGGCTGTCGTTCCCACTCACCGCTGCGGGGCAGTCCCGGACTTCCACCGGGTTCCCTCTTACGACACCCGGCCGTCGCCGACCGGGTGAACCAGCGCTCCCGGCAGCCTAACCCAGCCCCGACCCGCCCTCGCCGCGACCCGCGTTCCGCCCTTCGGCGCACTGCCCCCGGCCGTCCCACAGGCGCGCAGGCTCCGGCACACCCGGTGCCGCCCCGCATGCGCCGTCCGCATGGCGGGACGTCTCTCCCGCTCATCAGGAAGCCGGGCGGACCCGCGTCAGCGGGCGACGGGTCAGGAGGCGCGGCGGCGTCGAAGCAGTAGCGCGGTCACGCCGGCTGCCGCCACCGCGGCGACCGCTCCGCCGACCAGGATTCCCACCGGCAGACCGCCGTCGTCGGCGCCCGTCGAGGCGTCGGCACTCGCCGGAGACGCGTCCGCGCCTGCCGCAGCGCCCGCCGAGACGTCCGCGGAGGCGGCCGGCGAGGGAGTGGCCGGTGACGGGGCGGCCGCCGGGGGAGCGGCCGGGTCGGCGACGGTGAAGCGGTACGAGCCCTGGACCGGGTGGCCGTCGCGCGAGACCACGCGGTAGGCGACGGTGTAGGTGCCGTTGGCCAGCGGCTCCTCGATCGTCACCGTGCCCGTCGCGCCGTCCACGGCGGGCGCGCTCGCGGGCACCTGACGGTCGGTGGAGTCGCGCAGCGTGATGGTGGTGAAGGCCGGGTTGAGCCGTTGCAGGAACCGCAGCGTCACCTGCGTCGGCGCGGTGGTGAGCCGGGCGTCGCGGGCCGGCGTGGCCTCCTGCAGCGAGTTGTGCGCCGCCGCGGGCGTGGCCGGGACCAGCAGCAGCGCCGCGGTGAACAGCGCGGCGAGGAGTGCGGAGACGGTACGGGTACGCATGACGCGCCTTCCTGGTCGTGGTCAGCGTCGTGGTCAGCCGAGCAGTTGCTGGCCGATCCAGCCGCCCTCGGGGCAGCCGGGCGGTACGGCGAACACGGCGGAGCCGATCGGGGTGGTCCACTCGTTGAGCAGGTCCCGTTCGGCCAGCCGCCGCTGGATGGGCAGGAACTGCCGGGCGATGTCGGCCTGGTACGCGGCGAAGACGAGCCCGCTGTCCGCGTGTCCCTCGGCGGTCGGCGCGCCGTCGTAGTTGTAGGGCCGGCGCAGGATCTTCTGCCGGTCGTCGGTGACGCGGGCCCGGGTCAGGTGCGAGAAGTCCGGGATCACGGTGAGCCCGTCCGGTCCGAGCGCGGCGAAGTCGGGCTCGTCGTGCTCCGCCTCGCCGGTCAGCGGCGCGCCGGTGTCGAGGCGCCGGCCCACCGCGAGTTCCCGGTCGGCGCGGCCGAGCAGGTCCCACGTCTCCAGGTTCATGCTGATCCGGCGCACCACCAGGGTGGTGGAGTCGCGCAGCCAGTCCGGCCCGTCGGTCACCCAGACGGCGGTGTCCGCCGACACGCCGGGCTTCGGGTTGGCGGTGCCGTCGAGCTGGCCGAACAGGTTGCGCTGGGTGCGTCCGGGCTCGGCGCCGGCGGCCCGGCGGAAGCCCTGCTGCACCCAGCGGACGGTGGCGAACGGGCGGCTGTCCTTGGTCAGGACCCGTTGGGCGTGCGCGACGGTGAGCGGGTCGTCGGCGCAGATCTGCAGCAGCAGGTCGCCGCCGGACCAGCGGGGCTGCAACCGGTCGATCCGGAACGCCGGCAGGTCGGCCACCGACGTGGGGCGGCGGTCGTCGAGCCCGGCGGCGTAGAGCCCGGGGCCGAAGCCGAACGTGACTGTCAGCCGGGCCGGCAGCAGGCCCAGTTCCGGCTCGGTGTCGGCCAGCGCCGGGCGACCCTGGGTGAGCCGGGCGGCGTCGTCGGAGAGCAGTCGCAGCATCCGCCCGAGCGCGGCCCGGTCCGTGTCCGGGCGCAGCGTGTACGCGACGAACGCGGCGTGCGCCTGGGGCTCGGTGGTGACACCGGACTGGCGCGCGCCGTGGAACGGCTCGACAGCGCTGCCGACCTGGGCCACCGGGACGGCGTCGTCGGGGCGTACCCCGTGGGAACGGAGGGCGGCGAGGGCACCCGCGCCGGCCAGCGCGCCCCCGGCGGCCGCCGCGCCGCCGGTGAGCAGGCCGCGCCGGCTGACCCGGCGCGCGGGCGCGCCGGTTCCGGTCATGACGCGGGGCTCGCGCCGTGTCCGGGCGCGTACGTCTCCTGGGCGCCGGTGAACGGCTTGGCCACCGCGGTGAACGTCTGGGTGCGCCCGTCGGCGAAGGTGAGCGTGACGTCGAGCTGGTCGCCGGGGCGCACCGGGCGGGTCAGGTCCATCAGCATGAGATGGTCGCCACCGGGCTCCAGCGCGGCCTGGGCTCCGGCGGCGACCACGACGCCGCCCTGCTTCTGCCGCATCGCCATCTTCCCGTCGGTCATGGCCATCTCGTGGATCTCGGCCCGGGACACGTCGGTGGTCACCCCGGTGATCGTGACGTCGGCGTCGCCGTCGTTGACGAGCGTGGCGAACGCGGCGGTCATGCCCTTGTCGGCGGCCTTCACCCACGGGTCGCGGATCGTCAGCACGCCCGCTGCCGCGCTCGCCGGGGGCGAGGCGGGCGCCGACGCCGACGGCGCGGTTGTGGGCGTGGCGTCGGCGGAGCCGCAGGCGGCGACGGACGCGGCCAGGACGGCGGCGCCGATCAGGGCCGCCGTGCGTGGGAAGCGTCGGCTGGTGGTGCTGGGCATGCGGTCGTCCCCTCGAAGATCCGGTGTTCGTACCGTTGGTCGGGGCGGCGCCGCGGATAGTTCCGGCCCGGGGAGTCGGTCGCGTCACATGCACCCGGGCTCACCGCGACCGGGGACCGGGGAGCGCCCGGAAGGCATAATGGTTCCGGGTGTCACGTGGCGCGCCGGGCGCGGCCGTGGCCGGAGAGGGCGCCCGGACGAGGGAGGCGGACGGTGACGGCGACGACCGGGGCGACCCGCAACACCCGGCAGCGCGCCGAGGTGCTGGCGCTGCTGCGGGAGCTGGACGGCTTCCACAGCGCGCAGCAGTTGCACCAGATGCTCGTGCAGCGGCAGGCGAAGGTGGGTCTGACCACCGTCTACCGGACGTTGCAGCTGCTCGTCGACAACGGCGAGATCGACTCGGCGCGGCTGCCCGGCGGCGAGCACCTCTACCGGCGGTGCAGCCAGAGCCGCCATCACCACCACCTGGTCTGCCGCCGCTGCGGCCGTGCGGTGGAGGTGGCCGGCCCGGCCGTGGAGCGGTGGGCCGACCAGGTCGCCGCGCAGCACGGTTTCACCGACGTCGGGCACACCCTGGAGATCTTCGGCACCTGCGACCGCTGCGCCGCCTGAGCCACCGCCGCGGGCGGGCGGTGACCCGCCCGCGCCGGGCCGCCGGTCAGCAGTTGCGCAGCGCCGGTGACTGGTTCAGCAACTGGCCGCGGCTGGAGGTGAACCGGCGGTACGCCTCGGAGCCGGCCGCGCCGGGGCGGAAGGCTGCCACCCGGTGGCAGTTCTGGAACGCCAGCGTGATCCCGAAGTGCCGCTCCAGCCCGGCGCGGATCGCGTCGCTGGCCATCGCGCGCAGCAGTTGCCCGCGCTCGGCGTCGCCGGGCGGCGGCACGACGTTGTCGGCGAACTCGGCGTCGGTCGCGGCGAGGTCGGCGGCGACCCGGCTGACCGTCTCCCAGGCGTACGGCAGGGAGTCGCGGACACAGGCGACGAACGCCTCCTCGTCGACGGGACCGGTCTCGGCGGCGTGCAGCAGGGCGGGCGGAACGGTGAGCGACATGGGTCCTCCGGCAGCTCTAACGAACACGGTTTCCATTACCATCTGAGCACACCATGTCGCCGGACGACCGTCAAGGACCGGCGCACGCGAAACGGCGGACGGACCCGAAGGCCCGTCCGCCGTGTGACGTCGCGGAACGTGTCAGCGCAGGTGCGCCTCGATCGCCTCGATGACCCGGGGCCGCAGCTCGGCGGCGCGGATCACCGCGTCGACCGAGCCGACCTCGACCGCCCGCTGGATGCTGTGCACCCGGTCGAACTCGGCGGCCACCTCGCCCAGCTTCTCCGCCCGCACCGACCCGCGCAGCTCGTCCAGCTCCGCGCTGAGCGTGGCCCGCTCGGTACCGGTGGCGGACGCCACCCGGCCCTCCAGCTCGCGTACCCGGGAATCGGCCGCGGTGCGGGCGGCGACCTCACCGGCGAACACCACGGCGGCGGCCGGCGCGCCACCGAGCACCGAGGCGAACGACCCCTCGATCGCCAGCACCGTCATGTCCGGGTTGAGCGCCTTGGAGAAGACCACGAACGCGCCGCCGTGATAGCGCGAGATCACGCAGAACACGATCGGGCCGCGGAAGTTGACGATCGCCCGGCCGATCTCCGCGCCGTACTCCAACTGGAGCTTGCGCATCGACTCGGGTGAGCCGTCGAAGCCGGACAGGTTCGCCAGCACGACCAGCGGCCGGTTGCCGCTGGCCGCGTTGATCGCCCGCGCGGCCTTCTTCGAGGAGCGCGGGAACAGCGTGCCCGCGGTGTAGGTGTCCGGGCCGTCGGTGGGCGGGAAGCCGTGCCGGGGCACCGACCGCGACTCGATGCCGAGCAGGCACACCGGGATGCCGCCCAGGTGCACGTCCTGCACCACAGCGGTCTCCGCGTCGGCCATGCCCGCCCACCGCTCCAGCACCGGATGGTCCTGGTCGGCGAGGGCCCGCATGACGGTACGGATGTCGAACGGCTTCTTGCGGTCCGGGTTCGCGGTGGCGGAGAAGATCTCGCCCACCGTGGCGAAGTCGCTGCCGGCCACCGCGTGCGGGTAGCCGCAGATGTCCCGGTCCACCGGGTCCATGGTGACGGCCCGGCGCGGCGCGTGCTCGCCCGGCACGACGTACGTGTGGTCGTAGTGCGCCATCAGCACGTCCCGCGCGCCCGGCAGGTCCGGCGCCCAGTACTGCGCCTGCCCGTTCGGGCCCATCACCCGGTCGTAGCCGCCGATGCCGAAGTTGTCCTCGGCGGACACGCCGCCGGAGAAGTCCAGCGACTGCTTGCCGGTGAGCACCATCGCCGAGTCGGGCGTCATGACCAGCACGCCCTTGGTGTGCATGAGCATCGTCGCCTCGGCGTTCCAGTACGGCTGGGCGCCGACGTTGATGCCCGCGACCACGATGTTGATCTCGCCGCCGTCCTGGGTGAACTCGACGATCCGCTTCAGCGCCGCGGCCACCCAGTCCATGTTCTCGGTGCCGGAGGTCATCGAGATCCGGGCGCCGGCGCTCAGCGCGTACCACTCCAGCGGCACGCCCATCCGCTGCGCCAGGTCCAGCGCGGCGATCACCCGCCGGCACTCCGGCTCGGACAGCGCGCCCAGCGACTTGGTCGGATCGCCGAGCAGCACCACCCGGGTCACGCCCTGCGGGTGGCGGGGCGTCGGCGTGGTGACCACGCCGGCCACGATCGCCGCGCTGTTGCGGCCCTTGGGCCGGTCCACCGGCACCAGCTGGTGGTCCGCGTCCAGGTCGTGCTCGACGAAGTCGCCCAGCAGCCCGGTCAGCTCGTACGGGTAGACGGTGTTGCGGCTGGCCGCCCGCAGCACCTTCAGCCGGTACTCGTCCAGCGGCTCGACCGGCTCGCTCGGCGGCTCACCCACGTCGAGCCGGGCGTGCCCGGTGACGTCGAAGGTGATCCGCACGCCGACCTTGGTCAGCTCGCCGGTACGGCGGTCGCGCTGGCGCGCGATGAACAGGATCTCCTCCAGCTCCGCGCCCACCGTGGTGGGGCGTACCCGGCCGGCGATCAGCTCCATCTCCTCGCGGGTCAGCTCGCTGGGCGGCCACACGTAGATGACGATCCGGTTGGTCGGGAACCGCGACTTCGACGGCCGCCGCGACTGCGCCCGGCGAATCGAGTCGATGCAGGCCGCCACCGTGTCCTCGGTGGTGGGCAGCGACACCAGGCGGCCGTCCTGCTCCCGCAGCCCGGTCAGGTCGCGTACCTGCGCGAACGCGACCAGCCGCTGGTCGGACGGGTTCTGCCGGGCCACCGCCTGGAACAGGTAGACCTCCTCGTCCAGCGACGGCAGGCGGGTCAGGTCGAACTCGCGCAGCCGCTCCAGCTGCATCCGCTGCGCGATGTGCGGGTGCAGGCCGCGGATCAGGCGCTCCTCGGCCATCCCGTTTTCGCCGGGCCGGAACGTGAAGTGGTGGTGCATCACCGCGCCGCCGCGCCCGGCGACGGTGGTGGTGATCCGGCGTACCGCCGCCGGCAGCGGGTGCGCGTTCAGCACGTCGAGCAGCGCGGCGGCGGTGGCGTCGAAGTCCTCGGGCTGGTTCTCCCAGGACAGGTAGACGTCCGCGTCGACGGCGTCGCGGTCGCCGGCCACCTCGGCCAGTCCGCGCAGCGCGTCGCCGAGCGCGTCGAACCGCACCGCCGCCGACACGACGCTCGAACCGTCCCGCCCGGCCACCACGAACGTGCAGCCACCGGTGGCCCGGGTGGTGACCTCGGTGAGCGCCTTGTTGCCGTAGTAGCGGCGGGTCAGCACCTCCAGCATCGTCGCGTTGTCCAGGTCGTCGCGGACCAGGCGCTGGCCGAGCAGCCGGACCAGCGGCTCGGTGCTGCGTACCATCTCGGCGACCCGGTCGGCGCGGTCCGGCGCGTCCGGGTGCGTGTCGAGGTGCCGCAGGTGCGCGCGGACCCGCGCGTAGACCCGGGCCCGGTTGCGGCGCAGCAGCGGCTGGGCGAACCAGGCGAACACCACGCCCCGCGCCAGGTCGGCGACGACCGGGAAGCGGACCTGGGTGGCCGCGACGAGACGCTCCAGGGTGAGGCCGGCGGGCTCGCGCAGCGCCTCGTCCGGCGGCGGCTCGCGCAGCCACGAGCGCAGCAGCGCGGCGATCACCGTGGCGTCCGCGGCGGCCCGCTGCAGGGCCAGGAAGATCCGGAAGACCGCGGCCTCCAGCTCGGGGGAGCGGTCCAGCTCGGTGACACCGTAGTGGGCAAGCGCCTTGGCGAGGCGGGCCCGGAACGAGTCCGGGGAACCGGCCCGCTCGACGTCGAGGCTCTGCAGGTAGGTGTGGAAGTACTCGCGGGCGCTGTGCACGTGCCCGGCCGGCCCGTCGTCGCCGGGACGGTTGCGGCTCAGCTCGGCCAGGTCGGCGAAGACGCCGACCAGTTCCAGCTCCTCGGCCAGCGGCCGGTGCCCGGCCTCGGTGGCCGCCCGGCGCGCGTCCAGGTAGTCGTCGAGCACCCGGCGCTCGTCGTGCGGGTCGACGTCGTAGCCGAGCAGCAGCGCGCACAGGTCCTCCTGGCCGCGCTCGGCCCGGGACCGCGCCGGCACGTCCGCCGCAGGCGCCGGCAGGTCCAGCTCGACAGCGGGACCGGCCGGGCCGTCGGCGGCCTCGGCGCCTTCCTCGACGAGCGGCTCCAGACGCAGCAGCGGCGCACCCGCCTCCACCTGGGTGCCGACCTGAACCGACGACTCCTTGAGGCGGGCCCGGAACGGCGCGCGCAGCACCGTCTCCATCTTCATCGCCTCCAGCACCAGCACCGGCGCGCCGGCCTCGACCTCCGCGCCGACCGCAAGTGGCGTGGCGACCACGAGCGCCGGCATGGGGGAGCGCACCACGCCGCCCTCGTCGCGGCTGATCCGGTGCGTCACGCCGTCGACCTCGACCAGGTGCACCGGGCCGTGGGTGTCGGTGAGCAGGCGGAACCGGGCGCCGTTGACGGCGATCTGGCCGGTGTGCCGGTCGAAGCGGTCCAGCTCGACGTCGGCAGTGCGCACGTCGCCACCGGCCTCGACACCGACCCGGAACCGGTGCGCGCCGACCCGGGCCACCCGCATCCGGTAGGTCACGCCGCGCAGCTTCAGGTCCAGCGGCCGGCCGCTGCGGTGCTGCACCTGCGGGCGTCCACCCGCCGCTGTGGACAGCAACCGCTGCCGCTCGGCGGTCTCGTCCTCCTCGTAGGCCTCGATCGCGGCGGCGGCGAGCGCGACGGCGGAGTGCCGGTGCGCGACCAGGCGGCCCTCTCCGCGTACCCGGTCGATCCAGCCGGTGTCCGCGCTGGCGTCGATCACCTCGGGCTGGTCGAGCAGGTCGAGCACGAAGCTCTTGTTCGTCGCGCCGCCGGCGATGACCACTGTGGTGTTCGCCATCGCCCGGCGCAGGCGGCCCAGCGCCTCGTCCCGGTCCCGGCCGTACGCGATGATCTTGGCGATCATGGAGTCGAAGTCGGCCGGGATGGTGTCGCCCTCGCTGACGCCGGTGTCGACCCGGATGCCCGGCCCGGCGGGCAGGTCCAGCCGGGTGATCCGGCCGGGGGAGGGCGCGAAGTCGCGGTCCGGGTCCTCGGCGTTGAGCCGCGCCTCGATCGCGTGCCCGCGCTCGACCGGCGGCTCGCCGGTGAGCCGGCCGCCACCGGCCACGTGCAACTGCGCCTTGACCAGGTCGAACCCGGTGGTCGCCTCGGTGATCGGGTGCTCGACCTGAAGGCGCGTGTTGACCTCCAGGAAGGCGAACAGCCGGTCGCCCGGGTGGTAGAGGAACTCGACAGTGGCCGCGCCCCGGTAGCCGACCGCCACCGCCAGGCGCTCCGCCGAGGCCTTCAGCTCCGCCGCCTGCTCCGGGGCGAGCACCGGCGACGCGGACTCCTCGATCACCTTCTGGTTGCGCCGCTGCACCGAGCAGTCCCGTACCCCGAGCGCCCACGCGGTGCCCTGGCCGTCGGCGATCACCTGCACCTCGACGTGCCGGGCGCCGGTGACCAGGCGCTCCAGGAACACCACGCCGCTGCCGAACGCCCGCGCCGCCTCCTGGCTGGTGCGCTCGTAGGCGTCGGCCAGTTCGGCGTCGCTGCGGATCACCCGGATGCCGCGCCCGCCGCCACCCGCCGTGGCCTTCAGCATCAGCGGGTAGCCGATGTCGGCCGCCGCGCGCAGCGCGTCCTCCAGGCTCTCCACCGCGCCGCGGCTCCACGGCGCGACCGGCACGCCGACCTCCTCGGCGATCAGCTTCGCGCCGATCTTGTCGCCGAGCTTGCGCATGGCGTCCGGGCTCGGCCCGACGAACGTCACGCCGATCTTCTCGCACAACTCGGCGAACGCCGGGTCCTCGGCCACGAAACCCCAGCCGACCCAGGCGGCGTCCGCGCCGGTCTCCACCAGCGCGCGTTCCAGCGCCTTCAGGTCCAGGTACGGGCGGGCGGACGCGGGGCCCAGGTCGTAGGCGACGTCCGCCTCGCGGACGAAGGTGGCGGTACGGTCGACGTCGGTGTACAGCGCGACGGTCTCGATCCGGCTGCCGGTCTCCGCGGCCAGTTCCCGGACCGCGTGGATGAGCCGCATCGCGGACTCACCACGGTTGACGATGGCGACACGGGTGAACACGTGACCGTCCCCTTCGATAGAACCACGGTGGCGCGCCGGGTGGCGACGATGCCCCCGGCTTGCCTCACCCTTCCGCCTGCGCGCGTACGGCGCCATGTCGTAACGGCCGAAGCCTGAGCGGGAGCCGTTGTAGGAACCGAACAAAACTTTTTAGCCAGCCACTCACTACCCGCCGGTACGCGCTACGGCGCCGGACCCGTGCGGGTCCGGCGCCGTGACGTGCGTGCGGGGCTCAGCCCGGAATGTCCCGGGGGTCGCGCTCGCGGGGGTACGTGTTCTTCTCGCCGATGGTGCCGTCCTGCTTCTTGATCACGTGCTCGGTGCCGCGCTCGACCGCCATCTCCCGGCCGGCCGCCTCCGCCTCCGCCTTGGTGTCGTGGCGGCTGCTCGCGCGCTCGTTGCCCTCCGGCCGGTTCTTCCACTGCCCGTCCTGCTGGTAGGTGTCGATGTCGCCCTTCGCCATGCCGTCAGCTCCCTCGATCGCGTGTCCGATGACAAATGTCTGCCCATGCGAGGGGAGTGCTAATCCTGGCGGCCCGGATCCGTGCCTCACGCCGTGGCGTGCAGGCCCTGCCAGGCGCCGTAGCCGCCGAGCAGATCGGACACGTCGGCGTGACCGGCGTTGCGCAGCAGGCTGGCGGCGACCGAGGAGCGGTAGCCGCCGGCGCAGTGCACGACGATCGGGCGCCCCACGGGCACCTCGCCGAGGCGGTGGGTCAGCTCGGCCAGCGGGATGTGCCGGGAACCGTCCACCGCGCCCTGCTCCCGCTCAGCGGCGTTGCGGACGTCCAGCACCACCGGCGCGTCCGGGCCGTCGAGGGCCGCGCGCAGCTCGGTGGCGGTGACCCGGCTGGCCCGGGTCATCTCGGCGGTCATCTCCAGGAAAGCGCTCTCGGGCTTGCGGAGGTAGCCGATCACCCGGTCGAAGCCGATGCGGGCGAGGCGGACGACGATCTCCTCCTCCCGGTCCTGCGGGGTCACCACGAGCACCGGTCGGTCGGGTGCGACGACGCTGCCGGCGGTCTCGGCGAACCTGCCGTCGGCCGGGACGTTGAGCGCGCCGCGCAGGTGCCCGGCGGCGTACTCCTGCGGGTCGCGGGCGTCGACCACGACGGCGCCGTCGGCTCGGGCGGCCAGGAACTCGGCCGGGGTGAGTGGGCGGGCCGGCCGGGCGTGGTCGAACAGCTCCCGCGCCTTGCGGTTGAGCACCGCGTCGAAGGCGAAGTAGCCGGGCGCGGCCGGCTGCCCGCCGGTGACCAGGGCGAGGAAGCGCTCCTCGCTCATCGGCGCGCAGGCGTAGTTGGTGCGGCGCTGCTCGCCGATGGTGGACTGCCGCTCGGTGGACAGGTTCTTGCCGCAGGCCGAGCCGGCGCCGTGGGCGGGAAAGACGCGTACCTCGTCGGGCAGGCCCATCAGCTTGTGCTGGACGCTGTCGTAGAGCATGCGGCCGAGTTCCTCGGCGGTCACGCCGAGCGAGGCGAGCAGGTCGGGGCGGCCGACGTCGCCGATGAACAGCGCGTCGCCGGTCAGCACGCCGTACGGGACCGCGTCGTCGGCGCGCTCGTAGACCAGGATGCTGATCGACTCGGGTGTGTGGCCCGGGGTCTCCATGATCTCCAGGGTCACGTCGCCGAGGCTGATCCGTTCGCCGTCGGTGAGCTTGCGGCTCGGGTACTCGGTCTCGGCCCGGTGCCCGTAGCCGATCCACGCGCCGGTCGCGGCGGCCACCTCGAGGTGCCCGGCGAGGAAGTCGGCGTGGAAGTGGGTGTTGATGACGCCCTCGATGGTCAGGCCGTGCGCCTTGGCGTCGGTGAGGTACTCGTCGATGTCCCGGCGCGGGTCGACGAGCACGGCCCGGCCGGTGCGGTCGTCGGCGATCAGGTACGAGGCCTGGGACAGGCAGTCGAGGTAGTACTGGGTGAACAACATGAGCCGCACTCCTTCGCGCAGTGATGTCGGGCGATACGGCAACTGTAGCGCATACCCCCGGGGGTATATTCCGAGGCGGCTGCCGCCCGGAAGTATTTGCCGGAACGGCAAGGTTCCTTGCTGGCCGGTGGACCCCGGCGCACGATGGCGAGGGCCCGGGCGGGCAGACGCCCGGCGGCGAGGAGGCGGACATGACGGGGCACCACCGCGAGCACCCGGCGGCGGACACCGACCCGGCCCGGTTCTGGGACGAGCGGTACGGCCAGCGGGACCGGATCTGGAGCGGCCGGGTGAACCCGGTCCTGGCCGAGGTGGCCGCCGCGCTGCCCCCGGGCACCGTGCTCGACCTGGGCAGCGGTGAGGGCGGCGACGCGGTGTGGCTGGCGTCGCGCGGCTGGCGGGTCACCGCCGTGGACATCTCGTCCGTCGCGCTGGACCGCCTCGCCGTGGAGGCCGAGCGGGCCGGGGTGGCGGAGCGGATCACCACCGTCCGGCACGACCTCACCCAGGGCTTCCCGCCCGGCCGGTACGACCTGGTGTCCGCGCAGTTCTTCCAGTCGCCGCTGGTCCTGCCCCGGGAGACGGTGCTGCCCCCGGCGGCCGAGGCGGTCGCTCCCGGCGGCCGGCTGCTCGTCGTCGAGCACGGCGCGCCGCCGCCCTGGGCCGGGCCCGACACCGGCCACCACCGGTTCGCCGAACCGGAGGAGATCCTGGCCGCGATGAGCCTCGACCCGGACGGCTGGGACACCGAGCGGCTGGGCGCGGCGCGCCGTACCGCCACCGGCCCGGACGGCCAGACCGGCGAGCTGATCGACCACGTGGTGCTGGTGCGGCGCCGCTGACCCCGGTCAGGCCCGCGCGGGCGGCCGGGTCAGCAGCAGCACCAGCAGCCCGGCCGCGCACAGCGCGGTGCTCATGCCGTACGCCCACCGGTAGCCGACCTGCGCGGAGAGCCCGAGCAGCGGCCCGGCGAGCATCGCGCCGATCGGAAACGTGTTGGTGAACAGCGTGGTGGCCCGGCCCGGCTCGCCCGGCAGCAGATCCTGCACGTAGGCGATCCCGACGCCGGACACCGCGGCGATGAACAGCGCGTTCACCGGCTGCGCGAACAGCAGGAACGGCACGCTCGGCGCCAGCGCGGCGGCCGCGTAGTAGGCGACCCCGCAGCCGCCGCCGACCAGGATCAGCGGCCGCAGCCGGACCCGCGCGGTCAGCGCGCCCAGCCCGAGGATCAGCGGGATCTCCAGCGCCGCGCACAGGCCCAGCACCAGCCCGGCGCGGGAGGGGTCGTCGTGCAGTTCGGTGTCGATGAACAGCGGCATCGCCTGCACACCGACCGTCAGCGGACACTGGAGCAGCACGAACGTGAGCGCCGTCAGCGCCAGCCGCAGCCGGGACGCGCCGCGCGGGCCGGGCGTGGCGCCGTCCGGATCGGCCGCGACCGGCCGCGCCGGCAGCGGCAGCTCCTCCAGCCGGAACGCGGCCACCAGCGCGGCCAGCGCGTACATGACGGCGGCCATGCCGTAGACCAGGCGGAAGCCGCCGACGTCGAGCAGCACCGCGGCCAGCGCCGGCCCGGCCACCCAGGCGACCGAGAACACGGTACGCATGAGGCTGACGCCGAACGCCGCCCGCGCCGGATCGTCCCTGTCGAACAGCGCCCGGGTGTACGCGAACGACTGCGGGAACAGCGAGTTCGCCAGCGCGGTGGCGGTCGCGGTCAGCCCCAGCAGGATCCAGTAGTCCCGGACGTACGCGGTCAGGCCCGCGCCCAGCACGCCGGCCAGCGCGGCGCCGACCAGCAGCGCGCGCCGGATCGGCAGGCGGTCCGACAGCCGGCCGATCAGCGCGGAGGCGACCACCCCGGACAGCGGCGCGACGACCAGGAACACGGTCACCCGTAACGGACTGGCGTGGACCTCCCGGTCGAGGAACAGCGACAGGAACGGCAGCACCACGGCGGTGGACAGACCGACGGTCAGGAAGACCACACCCAGCGGGAGCAGCCGGAATCGGCCGGCGCGCACCGCCGGCCTCGTGTCCACAGCCATGCGGCGGACTGTACGCCGCGGCGGCGCGGCGGCCGACCGGGTTTCCGCGGCCCGGACGGTCCCGGCGCTCAGCCGGCCGGGCGGGGCGGTACGCCGGCCCGGTCGCAGGCCTCCCGGTACATGCGCACCACCTCCCGGCGGATCTGCGCCCGTTCGGTGAGCCGGTGGGCGAACGGGACGCGCACCGGAACCTCCGTGCCGCCGACGGTGACGGCGAAGTCGATGCCGTCGGCGTCCAGGCCGGTGGTGCGGGCCGCGGTGGCGTCCGGCCGGCCGCCGAGCGTACGGCAGATCAGCAGCGCGTCCCCGGCGTGGTCGTCGTTCATGTGCCGGCTGACGGCGGCGACCACCTCCGGCGGAAAGCCGGCGCTCACGCGGCGCCCTCCCGGCTGCCCGCCGCCACCAGGCGACCCAGGTCGGTGAAGACCGCGATGTTGTGCTCGTACGCCACCAGCACCTCGTCGCGCAGCGCTGACCGGCCGGTCTCGTCCAGCGCGAGCGCGTCCAGCCTCGCCCGGTAGGCGTCCTTGTACGACTTCGGATCGGTGATCCGCGGGAAGCGGTAGAACGACGCCCCGGCCTCGCCGGTCACCCCGTAGTGCCGGGCCACGCAGCGCCCGATGTGTCGCCCGCCGGACAGGTCGCCGAGATAGCGGATGTAGTGGTGCGCGATGAACCGCTCGGGCGATCCGGCGCAGGCCGAGGTGATCCGCGCGGCGTACGCGACAGCGGCCGGGATCGGCTCCATCACCTCGCGCCAGCGCGGGCCGAGCAGGAACCGCAGGTCGGCGGCGAGTGCGGGCAGCCGGGTCAGCGCGTCGTCGACGAACGGGCCGGCCAGCGGGTCCTCGCGCATCGTCTCCGCGACGCCCTCCAGCGCCGCGTAGATGCCGTGGTGCGCGACGACGAGCGCGGTGTAGCCGGCCACGTCGAGCTCACCGGCGGTGAGCGCGGAGACGTACCGCTGGGACTCGGCGCTCTGGTGCGCGTCGCGGGTCTCGGCGCGCAGCCGGGCCGCGAACGTCTGTGTATCCATCTGCTATCTCTCCTCGTCGGCTGACGGTCTTGCGGGCCGGCCGCGTCGGGGCACGATCAGCGGCAGCCCGTCACGCGGGTGGGGAACGACGTCGATGTCGTACCGGTAGACCCCGCTGAGCAGCGGGGCGGTGAGCACGTCGCGCGGCGCCCCGGCGGCGCGGACGCGACCCTCGCCGAGCAGGGTCACGGTGTCCGCGTACGCCCCGGTCAGCGTCAGGTCGTGCAGCACCACGACCACGGCGTCCCCGGCGCGGGCCCGCTCCCGGGCGATGTGCATGACCAGTTCCTGGTGCCGCAGGTCGAGCGCGGCGGTCGGCTCGTCGAGCAGCAGCGTGGTGGCCCGCTGCGCCAGGACCCGGGCCAGCGCGGCGCGGGCCTGCTCGCCGCCGGACAGCGCGGGGTACGGCCGGGCCGCGAAGCGGGCGACGTCGCAGCGGTCGAGCACGTCGGCGACGACGGCGTCGTCCTGGTCCCGCTCGGGTCGCCCGGCCCACGGCGCCCGGCCCATCCGCACCACCTCCCCGACCGTGAACGGGAAGCTGAGCGTGTTGCGCTGGGCGAGGACGGCCCGGCGCCAGGCCAGCTCCACCGGGCTCCACGACTCGCGGGGCAGACCGTCGACCTCGATCCGGCCGGCGGCGGCCGGCACGTCACCGCTGATCGCGCCGAGCAGCGTCGACTTCCCGGCGCCGTTCGGCCCGACCAGGGCGTGCACCTCGCCGGCGCGTACCTGAAGGTCGATCCCGTCGAGCACGGTCCGGCCGGCGCGTTCGACGCGCAGCCCGGCCACCCGGATCCGGACGTGCCCGGCGGGCGCCGGGCGCGGCGGACGGGCGGCGGCGAACCGGCGCGGTGTACGCGGAAGGCTCATCCCCAGCCTCCGGCCCGGTCGCGGGTGCGGCGCAGCAGCCAGAAGAACGCCGGGCCGCCGATGACCGCGGTGAGCACGCCGAGGGGCAGCTCCTGGTGTTCGACGAGGGTACGCGCCGCGAGGTCGGCGCCGATCACCACGACGGCCCCGCCGAGCGCGCTGGCGACCAGCAGCACCCGGTGGCCCGGTCCGGCGACCATCCGGATCAGGTGCGGCACGACCAGTCCGACGAAGCTGATGATGCCGGTGAACGCGACAGCGGCGGCGCCGAGCAGCGCGGTGACGACGATCAGCCGCAGCCGCAGGCGTTCGGTGTTCACGCCGAGGTGCCGGGCGGCGGGTTCGCCGAGCGCGAGCAGGTCGAGCCGGCGCGCGTCGGCGCAGGCGACGGCGAGGCCGACGAGCAGGCACGGCGCGGCGAGACCGACGGCCGTCCAACTGGCCTGGGCGAGGCTGCCGAGGTTCCAGAACGCGATGGCCTGCACGCCGGACTGGTCGGTGACGAACATGAGCAGCCCGATCACCGAGCCGGCGACCGCGTTGACCGCGACGCCGGTCAGCACCAGCGTCACCACCTCGGTCCGGCCGCCGGAGCGGGCCAGCGCGTACACCAGGTAGGTGGTGGCGAGGCCGCCGGCGAAGGCGGCGAGCGGCACGGTCCATCCGCCCAGGACGGTGACGCCGGTGACGATGGCCAGGGCGGCGCCGACGGCGGCGCCGGCCGACACCCCGATGACGCCGGGCTCGGCGAGCGGGTTGCCGAAGACGCCCTGCATGACCGCGCCGGCGCAGCCGAGGGCGGCGCCGACGACGGCCGCCAGCAGCACCCGGGGGAAGCGGACGATCCAGAGCGCGTTCTCGCCCTGCGCCGCCGACGGCAGCGGACCGAGGTCCAGCCCGAGGCGGTGCAGCACGGAGCCGAGCACCTCGGCGGGGGAGATCGCCACCTGGCCGCGCCCGGCGGCCAGCAGGGCGACGAGCACGAGGGCGGCGCCGAGCCCGGCCACCAGGACGGCGCCCCGCCGGCCGGGCGACCGGGGCGCGCCGGTGACTGGCGCCGGGGCGGCGGGTGCGGGCCGCTTCCGTAGCGTGGTCACGACGGGTCCTCGCACGAGTAGACGGCGCGGGCCAGGGCCTGGACGACCCGGCCGGAGCGGACGCCGAAGGTGAGCAGCGTGCCGTCGGCCATGTCGACGACGCGCCGGTTCGCCCCGGCCGGCGTCTGCGCCACGCCGGGCAGCTTCACCAGGCCGTCGACGCCGCCGACGGAGGCGAGCCCGGCGCTCATCACCAGGATCACGTCGGGCGCGGCGTTGATGAGGCCCTCGCTGGTCAGCGGACGGAACTTGGACAGCCCGGCGGCGCTGCCGGCGTCGACGCCGCCGATCGCCTCGATCATCGCGTCGGACCCGGCGCCCCGGCCGCCGATCAGGTAGACCCCGGCGGTGCCGCGCAGGTAGAGGAACGCGATCCGTGGCGCGCGGCCCGCCGGGGCGGTACGCCGGGCCTCGGCGATCTCGCTCCGCACGCGGGTCACCAGCCGTTCTCCGGCCTCGGGCACGCCGAGCGCCGCCGCGATCGCGCGGATGTGCGCCGGTACGCCGTCGAGCGTCGGCTCGGCAGGTACCCGCACGACCGGGATGCCGGCGGCGCGGAGCTGGCGCAGCACCTCGGGCGGCCCGACGCCGTCGTCGACGAGCACGACGCTGGGGTCGAGGTCGAGCACCGCCTCGGCGGAGAGGTCGTGCCCGCCCGGGGTGACCACCGGCAGGTGCGCGGCGGCGGGGAACGTGGTCGAGGTGTCCCGCCCGATGACGTTGCCGCCCAGGCCGAGGCCGAAGACGATCTCGGCGATCGAGCCGTGCAGGTTCACCGGGAGGATGCGGCTGACGTCGTCGACGGTCACCGTCGTGCCGTCGCCGGAGCGTACGGTGGCCGGCAGCGCGGGCGTGGGCGCCGGGCGGACCGGCTCGACGTCGGCGTCGTCCACTGTCGCGGTGACCGGGCTGCAGCCGGCGGCGGACGGCGTACCCGATCGGCCCGGCGCGGCGCAGCCGGTCGCCGCCAGGGTCACCGCGAGCAGCGCGACGAGTGGTCCCCGGCCCGGTCGCCGGTGCGGGCGGCTCACCGGCCGGCACCGCGACGGCGCCGCCAACGGCCGAGGCCGAGCAGGATGACCAGGGCCAGCGCGGCGGCCACCACCCCGACGGTCCATCCGCGTCCGGCCCCGGAGGTGTCGCTGACCCGCGTGACGTGGAGGTCGGAGGCCGCGGCCTGCGACGGCGCCCCGGCCCCGGGCGCGGCGCCCGTCACCCCTGCCGCCCCCGCTGCGGCCGGCGCGTTGCCGGAGGCGGCCGGGGCCGGCGCGTCCTGTCCGGTGGTGTTCCGGGGCGTGGCGGCGGGCGTGGTCGCCTTCGGCGCCGGGCCGGCCTTCGGCGGGGCGCTCGTGGCGCCGGCGGCGAACGTGACCGGCACCCGTACGTCCTGGGACCGGTCGGAGGCCCGGGTGTGGTCGGCGCGGGTGACGACCGCGCACCGCCGGACGGTGCAGTCGACGTCGCCGATGGTGGGGGTCACCTTGACCGTCACGGAGAAGGAGCCGCCGGGGCCGTACGGCTCGGGCAGGCCCTCGGCGTAGGCGGGCGGGTTCGACGAGATCCACTGCGAGGCGCCGAGGCTGCCGGTGGTGTCGGCGCCGCCGCCGCACGGGGTGGCCGCCACGCCCGGTCCGTTGTCGACGCAGTACGCGACGTAGATGCCCTTGTCGACGTCGTAGCCGCGCCCGGAGACGGACACGGTGGCGCCGGAGCGGCTCAGGCCGGTGCTCGGGGTGACGGTGAGCTTCTGGCCGCCGCTGCCGGTGGCGGTGCCGGCGTGGGCCGGCGCGGGCGTGGCGACGACGGCGGCGGTGAGCAGAACGGTGGTCCAGATGGTGCGGCGCCGTGCTCGCATCGGGCTCCTCACACGACAGGTCCGGCCGGACGTGCCGGCCGAGCGGTTACTTAGGTTTGGCTAACCTAAGTGGCGAAAGCGCAGGTGGCAAGGGGTCCGTTCGGCTGAAGATCTTGGGACGCTTCGTGGATCACCCGATCATCTTAGGTTTGCCTAACCTAATGCCTTCGCTTCCCCTCCCGAGAGGAACAGCATGTTCAGATCCAGAGCCGGAGCCCTCCGGTCGATGCGCTGGGCGGCGGTGCTCGCCCTCGGCGTGTCGAGTGCGCTCGTGGGCGCCGGACCCGCCTCGGCGGCCGAGGCCGAGATCGCCAGCGGCAGCCTGACCTGGGGTTTCAAGGCCAGCTTCCGCAACTACGTCAAGGCCGGCAACGGGGACCCGCCGATCGCTGTCAGCAACGGCGCCACCGTCAACGCCGACGGTACGTTCACGTTCCCGTCGACCGGCGGCACGCACGACGCCGCCACCGGTACGACCAACGCCACGTACGGCGGCACCGTGGTGTTCTCGTACCCGGCGCACCTGCTGACCATCACGCTGGCCAACCCGACTGTCGCCGTCTCCGGCGGCACCGCCTCGCTGAAGGCGGACGTCGACCTGGCCACCACGATGACCGAGCCGGTCTCGGTGAAGCAGGCCACCATCGCCACCCTCACCGGCGCTCCCGCCACCAGCGGGAACACGGTGACCGGCAGCAACCTCGCCGCGGCGCTCACCAGCGTGGGAGCCGGCGCGTTCAACGGCTTCTACGCCGCCGGTGAGGCGCTGGACCCGGTGTCGTTCACGTTCACCACGGCAGGCGGCACCGCGCCCGCGACCCCGGCGGTGACCGTCGACCCGGCCCAGGGCCTCGACCCCGCCGGCGCGACTGTCACCGTACGCGGCACCGGCTTCGACCCGGACTTCAACAACGGGGCCGGCATCTACGTCTCGTTCGGACCGAAGGTCGACGAGCACTGGGCCAACGCCGGCGTCCTCCAGGTCACCAAGTGGGTCAACAAGACCAACGAGCCGACCGACGCCCGGGACCGGATGGCCGCCGACGGCAGCTTCACCACGACGCTGCCGATCAGCGCCGTCTACACCGACCGCAACGGCGACGAGGTGGACTGCACCGAGGTGCAGTGCTACGTCATCACCTTCGCCGCCCGCGGCTCGGCCGACCGCCGCCAGGACACGTTCACGCCGATCACCTTCACCCGTACCGGCGCGGGTGGGAACTCGGCCCAGCAGCGGATCACCAGCACGGTGACCGGCGGCCCGCTCAGCCTGAGCGTGGCCGGCGCGAACGTCGCCCTGCCGCCGGTCGGCAAGGGCGAGTACGCCCGGGCGCCGCTGAACACCGCCACGGTGGCCGACCTGCGCGGTGCCGGCACCGGCTGGAGCCTGGTCGGACAGGTGTCCGACTTCACCTCCGCCGCCGGTGGCGTCATCGCCGGGAACTACCTCGGCTGGGCGCCGACCGCGAACGTGGTGGACGACCCGCTGGGCGGCACCACCGGCGCCGTCACCCCGGGTGCGGTGGCCGCTCCCGGCGCCGGTCTCGGTGAGGCCCGAGCGTTGTGCACGGCCGGCGCCGGGACCAGCAACGGCGTCTTCGCCTGCGGCGCCGAGCTCAACCTCGGTGTGCCGGCGTCCGCCGCGGCGGGCGACTACGTCGCCACGCTCACCCTGACCCTCTCCTGATTCACCGACCGGGTCGGCCCTGGTGGGGCGCGGGCACGTCGTCCGTGCCCCACCAGCGGCGTCTGCCCGGCGACCACCTCGCAGCGGAGCACGGTATGCCCCTCCTCACGCCCTCCACCCGCATCCCGGTCGCCCGGATCGGCGCCGCGCTCGCCGCCGTGCTGCTCGCGGTGCTGCTCGGGTCACCGTCGCGCGGCGAGGCGGCCCCCCGGCCAGCGCCGTCCGCCGACCCCGGCGCCGCCCGCTGGGCGGTCCAGCCGTCCGGGCCCGGCGGGCCGACCGGGCGCAACTACTTCACCTACGACCTGGCGCCGGGTGCCACGATCACCGACCACGTCGGGGTGACCAACCTCGGTGACCGGCCGCTCACCTTCGCGGTGTACGGCACCGACGCGTACACCACCACCGACGGCGCCTTCGCGCTGCTGCCCTCCGACCGGGCCGCCACCGACGTCGGCGCCTGGATCGGCGTCGAGCGGCGGAACTGGACCGTCCAGCCCGGCCGGCGCGCGGACATCCCGTTCCGCCTCACCGTGCCGCGCGACGCCACGCCGGGCGACCACACCGGTGGCGTGATCGCCGCGGTCGCCCAGGACGGCGTCACCGCCGACGGGCAGCGGGTCCGCCTCGACCAGCGGATCGCCGCCCGGGTCTACCTCCGCGTGGCCGGCGAGGTCCGCCCCGCCGTGACCGTCGAAACGGTACGCGTCGACTACGACACCCCGCTCAACCCGATCGGACGCGCCGACCTCACGGTCACCTACCGGATCCGCAACAGCGGCAACGTCCGCGTCGGCGGCACCGGCGCGGTGGTCGTCGACGGCCCGGGTGGCTGGACGCTGTCCCGGACCAGCCCGGTCGACCTGCCGGAGCTGCTGCCCGGCGCCGAGTTCACCGTCACCGAGCGGGTCACCGGGGTGCCGCCCGCGCTGCGGCTGACCGCGACAGTGGACCTCGCACCCACCACCGTCGACACCGCGCTGCCCCCGGTGCGGCGCACCGCGAGCGTGTGGGCGCCGCCCTGGCTGCTGATCGCCGCTCCGGCGGCCGCGGGAGCCTGGCTCCTCCACCTGCGCCGTCGTCGACGCCGCCCCACCTCGGCCGCGCCCTCCACCACGCCCGGGCCGGCGCCGGTGTCCGAGCCTCCGGCGACGGTTGCACCCGCCGGGCCGGCGTCGGTGTCCGAGCCCTCGGCCGCTCCCGGCGGGCCGGCGGATGCGTCCCGGGCCCCCGTCGCGGGAACGGCCGAACCCCCGGCGGGCGGCACGGCGGCCGGTGCCCGGTGACCCCGGTCCTGCCGGCCGCCGCCGCGATCCTCGCGCTGGCCGTGCCGGTCCCGGCACCGCCGTCCGCCCCGGACGGCGCCGCCGTCTCCGCCCCGCCCGCGCCGTCGTCCACTGCGGCCTCCGCGCCGCCGCGGCCCGCTGTCGTCGTGCCGTCCGGCCCGCTGACTGTCGGGCAGCGGGTCACCGTCACGCTGCGCGGCTGGCCGGCCGGCCCGGTCCACCTCACGGTCTGCGGTAACGACGCCCGCCGGGGCGCGCTCGACTGCGCCAACGAACAGGCCACCACCGTCCAGGTGCCGGCGGGCACGACGGCGGCGCCGATCGCGCTGGCGGCACCGCCGGTCGCCTGTCCCTGCGTGCTGCGCGCGCATGCGCTGACCGGCGCCGTCCAGGCCACCGCCGCGCTGCCGGTCCGCGGCGTGACCGCCGCCCCGGCGCCCGCGCCGGCCGCCACGCCGCGCCTGCACCTCGACGAGCTGCGCGTCGCCGGCCGCCGCCCGCTGCGGGAATGGTTCGGGCTGCCCGAGACGCTCACCGTACGCGTCGCGCTGCGCAACCCCGGCCCGGCCGACGTGGTCGACCCGCCGTTCACGCTGCTGCTCGGCCGGCCCGGACGGGCGCACACCATCGTCGCCGCCCCGCCCCTGGGCACCATCGGCGCCGGGCAGGTCCGGACGTACGAGATCCCGGTGCCGGTGGACGTCGCCGTGCTCGGGGCACACGAACTCCACGGCCGCGTCGACCTGCCGGAACGGCCGGTCGCCTTCGTGGTCGAGACCAGCCGCCACCCCTGGGGACTGCTCGGCGCGGCGGCGGTCCTGGTGGTGGCGCCGATCGTGCTCCGCCCGCGCCCGCCGCGCCGCCGGGGGCGGCACCGCACCGGCGAGGGAACCGGCTAGCCGACGGCGGTGGGGGAGGGCGGCGCGCTGCCGCCCTGCGGCGCCTCGGCGGTCATCAGCCGCACGATCTCCGCCCGGTCCGCTGCCGACGGCATCCCCCACTCCGGCCGGTAGCCGAACGCCCGGTCCAGCGGGATCGACGAGGTGCGGCCGTCGAGGATCTCCACCGCGTCGGTGCCGATCAGCCCGGGATGCTCGACGCCGCACGCCTCGGCCACCTTGACCAGGTCGCGGCGCAGCGTCCGGATGTAGTTCGCGGCCCGCACCGACTTGCGGGCCGGGTCCAGACCCCGGGCCAGCCACGCGTTCTGCGTGGCGACGCCGGTCGGGCAGGTGTCGGTGTGGCACTTCTGTGCCTGGATGCAGCCGATCGCCAGCATCGCCTCCCGCCCGACGTTGACCATGTCGGCGCCGAGCGCGAACGCCACCACGGCGTTGTCGGGCAGGCCGAGCTTGCCGGCGCCGACGAACACCACCTTCTCGTGCAGGTCGCGTTCGGCGAAGGTGCGGTAGACCCGGGAGAAGCCCTGCTGGAACGGCAGCGAGACCGAGTCGCTGAAGATCAGCGGCGCGGCCCCGGTGCCGCCCTCGCCCCCGTCGACGGTCACGAAGTCCACGCCGCGCCCGGCGTCGCGCATCAGCGTGGCCAGATCCTCCCAGAACCCGAGGTCGCCGACGGCGGACTTGATGCCGACCGGCAGGCCGGTCTCGGCGGCGAGCAGCTCCACCCAGTCGAGCAGGCTGTCGCAGTCGGAGAACTCGGCGTGCCGGGACGGGCTGACGCAGTCCTGACCGGCCGGGACGCCCCGGGTGGCGGCGATCTCGGCGGAGACCTTCGCCGCCGGCAGCAGGCCGCCGAGGCTCGGCTTGGCGCCCTGGCTGAGCTTGATCTCCAGCGCGCGTACCGGCGCCGACGCCACCAGGTCCTTGAGCCGCGGCAGGCTGAACCGGCCCTGCTCGTCGCGGCAGCCGAAGTACGCGGTGCCGAGCTGGAAGACCAGCTCACCGCCCATGCGGTGGTACGGCGACAGCCCGCCCTCGCCGGTGTTCTGCAGACAGCCGGCCAGCGCCGCGCCCCGGTTGAGCGCCTCCACCGCGTTGGCGGACAGCGAGCCGAAGCTCATCCCGGAGACGTTCACCACCGACTCCGGGCGGAACGCCCGCGCCCGGCCGCGCGCCGCCCCGAGCACCTTGGCGCAGGGCAGCGTCACGTCGTGCCCGGCGGTCGGCGCCGACGGCGGCACCGCCCGGCCGAACGTGCGGTGCTTGATGATCGGATAGCCGGAGGTGTGCTCGATGTCGTTGTCGGTGCCGAAACCGAAGTAGTTGTTCTCCTGCTTGGCCGAGGCGTACACCCAGCGCCGCTGGTCGCGGGTGAAGGGCCGCTCCTCGTCGTTGCCGGCCACGATGTACTGCCGCAGCTCCGGTCCGATCGACTCGATCAGGTACCGGGCCCGGCCCAGCACCGGGAAGTTGCGGCGCAGCGCGTGGTCGCGTTGCAGCAGGTCCCGCGCCGCCAGCGCGGCGACGGCGGCGACGGCTGCGGGTACGGCTCTTCTCGCCCAGCTCATCCCGCCACTCTTTCCGGCACGGTCACCGGTCAAACGCCTGATGGAACCCGGCCGCCCCGGGCGGTGTCATGGAAGCGGACCGACGGCGGAGGCTGCCCTGGACGACGACGACCTCGTCACCCGCGTACGCGCCGGCGACCGGGAGGCGTACGACGCCCTGGTCGCCCGGCACACCGCGTCCGCGTACCGGACGGCGGTGCTGCTGGGCGCCGGTCCGGACGCCGAGGACGTGGTCCAGGAGGCGTTCGTGAAGGCGTACCGGAAACTGTCCCGCTACCGGGCCGAGGCGTCGTTCCGGTCCTGGCTGCTCGCGATCGTCGCCAACGAGACCCGGAACCTGCACCGGACGCGCAGCCGGCGCGACGGGCTGACGCTGCGCGCGGCGGCGGCGGAACCGGTCGTGGCCGGCGGCGCCGACGACGGGCTCGACGCGGTGCTGGCGGCCGAGCGCCGGGCCGCGCTGGTCGGAGCGCTGCGGCTGCTGCCCGTACGCGACCGCGAGGCGATCGTCTGCCGCTACCTGCTGGACCTCGGCGAGGACGAGACGGCCACGGTGCTGGGGCTGCCCCGGGGCACCGTGAAGTCGCGGACCCACCGGGCGCTGGCGAAGCTGCGTGCCCTGCTGGACCGGGAGGTGGCGCACCGTGGATGACCTGGAGCGGGAGCTGCGTGACCTGACCGGCTGGCTGGAGCCGGCGCGGACGCCCGACGTCACCGCGCGGGTCCGCGCCCGGCTCGACGCGCCCGCGCCGCGCCGCCGCCGGCGGTACGTGCTGGCCACCGTGCTCGCCGCGCTGCTCGTGGTGGCGCTGCCGCCGGGCCGCGCCGCGCTCGCCGACGCGGTGACCGGGCTGCTGCGGTTCTCCGGCGTCGTCATCGACTCCGCGCCCGCCCCGCCGCTGACCGGCACGCCCTCGCCACTGCCCGCGCAGCGGCACGTCGCCCTCGCCGAGGCGCAACGCCAGGTCCGCTTCCCGATCCGGGTGCCGTCCCGCCTGGGCGCGCCGGAACGGGTGCTGGTGGCCGACCCGGACGGCGCCGGCGGCCACCGGGTGGTCAGCCTGCTCTACCGGGGCGGCACGGTACGGCTGGACGCCTTCGACGGCTCGCTCGACATCGTGTTCCACAAGCGGTCACTCGGCGCGGACGTGACGCTCACCCAGGTGGGTGGCGAGTTCGCGATCTGGGTCGGCGGTCCGCACGCGCTGGCGTACGTGGACCGGTCGGGCACGGAACGGGTCGCCACCGCGCGGTTGTCCGCGGCCACGCTCATCTGGGAGCAGGGCGGGCTGAGTTACCGGCTGGAGGGCGGCCTCACCCGCGAGCAGGCGCTGGACGTCGCGGCCTCGCTCCGGTGAGCGACGGGAACCCGGCGGCCCCGGCCGGTGTCCTGTTGACGAGAGCCGTCGACGGGGAGGCCGCGATGTTCGTTGCGAGAAGAGTCCTGCTGGTGCCGGTCCTGCTGCTGGCCGGGTGCTCCGGTCCGGCCACGGTCCCGGCTGGAGCGCCGGTGACCTCGGCGCCGGCGGCCACCGAGCCGGCCGCGCCGGCGGCCTGCGCCGAACGGGTGGAGACCGGCCGGTTGCCGGACTGGGCGGACGCCGGGTTCACCGGCGACACCCGGATGCGGCACGTCTTCGGCGCCGGGGGCCACATCGTGGCGATCCTGTTCGCGTACCCGCTCGTGCACGCCCGGGGCGACGGTGCGAACAACAAGATCCTCTGGGTGGCGCGTCCCGAGGAAGGCCGCTCCGAGCCGGCGCCGCGGACGCCTCTGGTGATCACCGCGACCCGGGACGGGACGGGCGCCCCGGTCGTCCGCGAGGTGACCGGCGGGCCCGGGCCGTCCATCGTCGACCTGCCGGCCGCCGGGTGCTGGCGGCTGCGGCTGGACTGGTCCGGCCGCACCGACACGATGGATCTGGTCTACCGGCCGGGACCCGGCTGACCGGCATGGCCGCCGCCGGCGCGGGTAACGCTGCGTCATGGCGAAGTACACCGAGCCGGAACTGCGCGAGCGCCTCAAGGCCGAGATCCGCGCCTCCGACAAGGGCGGACGGCCGGGGCAGTGGTCGGCCCGCAAGTCGCAGCTGCTGACGAACGAGTACAAGAAGGCCGGCGGGGGATTCGAGGGCCCGAAGGACGCACGGCAGCGGTCGCTGCAGCGCTGGGGCGGCGAGAAGTGGCAGACCCGCAGCGGTGACACGCGCGCCCGCAACGGCGGCGAGACCCGTCGTTACCTGCCCGAACAGGCGTGGAAGGAGCTGTCGGAGGAGCAGCGGCGCGACACCGACACGCGCAAGCGCCGCGCGTCGCGCTCCGGCCGCCAGTACGTGCCGAACACCGGCCCGGCGAAGCGGGCCCGCCGGGACGCCACCGCCGCGGAGCAGATGACCGAGCTGCCGGTGACCGAGGCGGTCAAGCTCGTGCGCGACCTCGACACCCGTCAGCTCGACGCGGCGCTGCGCCGGGAACGGCGTGGCAAGGCCCGCAAGACGCTCATCGGACGGCTGGAGTCGGAACTGGGCCGCCGCCGGGCGGCGTGAGCGTGATCCCGTGGCGTACCGCGACGCAGGGGCCGGCCCGAAGGCCGGCCCCTGCGCGCGACAGTCAGCGGCGCGGGTGCTGCGGGATGCGCGGCAGCACGTAGGGCGGACCGGAGAACATCAGGTCTGCCTTGAGCTCGTGGTAGGCGAGCTTGGGCTGGTAGTTCTCGTCGTACACGGTGGCCAGGCCCTCTGGCGGGTCGGAGAACGCGCCGGGCACCCAGGAGTGCTTGTCGGTGAAGCCCCAGAGCGTGAACGAAAGGCAGTGCCGCTCGGCCAGGCACGCCTGCATCAGCACGCTGAAGCCCGCCGCGGACGCCTGCAGGCGCGGGTTGATCTCGGCGGAGTCGCCGGCCTCCACCCCGTCGGTGATCTGGCTGCGCACGTCCACCTCGGTGAGCGCCGTGGCCAGCCCGAGCCCGGCGAACTTGCGCAGGGCCGCGACCACCTGGAGCGTGCTGAAGTTGCCGTACTGGGTGCCCAGGTGGCCCTGCGCGCCCACGCCGTCGATCGGCACGCCCTTGGCCCGCAGGTCACGGACCATGTTGTAGACGAACTGCGTCTTGTCGTCGGCCGGGTTGCCGGAGCCGAACGCCTCGATGTTGTAGTCGTTGTAGAACAGCAGCGCCTTCGGGTCGGCGGCGCGGGCCCAGCGGAACGCGTCGGCGAGGTAGCCGGGCCCGAGGTTCTGCGCCCAGAACCCCTTGTAGTGCAGGGTGGACGGGGTGTCCCAGGGGTCGCTGACCGCCTCGTTCACCACGTCCCACTGCCAGATCTTGCCCTTGAAGTGGGTGACCACCGCGGTGATGTGGTTGCGCAGGATCTGGCGCAGCTCGGCCTTGCTGATCGAGCCGTCCGCGACGCCGCTGGTCAGCCACGCCGGCAGCTGGTTGTGCCAGACCAGCACGTGGCCCCGGACCCGCTGGTTGTTCTTGCGGGCGAACTCGATCAGCTCGTCGGCCGGACCCCAGTTGTAGGTGCCGCGGGTGGGCTCCAGGCTCTCCCACTTCATCACGTTCTCGGCGGTGACGGTGGAGAACTCGGACGCGGCCAGCTCGCGGTACCGCGGCTCGGCGGCGTCGTTGAGGGCCGCCATGTCCACTGCGGTGCCCACGTACAGGCCGTGGCGCTTGGCCAGCTCGCGCAGGCTCTGCGCGGCCGGGTCGTACGGGCGTCCCGCCGTCGCGGGGACGACGTTGAGGGCGGTGGCGGTCACGACGGCGACCGCGCCGGCGGCGAGCCAGCGTCTCAGCTTCATCTCGTTCCTTCCGGGCAGGTGCGCTCGGCCCGAGGGCCGGCGGTGGCGGTGCCGGGGCCGCCGCGACGTGGAACGGAGCGGCGGGTGCCCGGGCGGGCGGTGCGGCTTCCGAAACTTCCGGGGCGTCTTCCGGAAGTAGCCCGAAACCTTACGGACCTCGATAGCCGCCCGTCAATCGCCGTTCGGGTAGGAGCGGGGCGTATCAGCGCAGGGGTGCGCAGGAGGCCCGCACGACCAGCTCGGTGGGGAGCTGGATGTGGGTCTCCCGCTCGACGCCGGCGATCAGGTCGATCAGCAGGCGCAGTGACTCGGCGCCCATGCGTTGCAGCGGCTGCCGGATCGTGGTGAGCGGCGGGTCGACCAGCGCCGACTCGGGGATGTTGTCGAAGCCGATGACCGACAGGTCGTCCGGTACGCGCAGGCCGAGGTCGCGGGCGACGTCCACGGTGGAGATGGCGGAGAGGTCGTTGCCGGCGAAGATCGCGGTCGGCCGGTCGGGGAGGGCGAGCAGTTCGGCAGCCGTGCTGGCGGCGCTCTCGGTGCGGAAGCCGCCCACCCGCACCAGCCGCTCGTCCACCGGCGTGCCCGCGTCGGCCATCGCCTTGCGGAACCCGGCCTCGCGCAGGCGGGCCGACTCCAGGTCGGGGCGGCCGCTGATGTGCGCGATCCGGCGGTGCCCGAGCGACAGCAGGTAGTCGGTGGCCAGTACCGCGCCGGCGAAGTTGTCGGAGTCGACAGTGGGCAGGCCGGACGGGCCGGTGTGCGGGTCGACGGCCACCACGTGGAAACCGTGCTTGGTCTCGACCACCGTCGGCGTCACGATCACCGCGCCGTCGATGAGCGTGCCGGACAGGCGTGCCAGCGAGCGCCGCTCCCACCCTATGGCCGCGCCCTTGCCGTCCCCGCTGGAGTAGGCGAGCAGTTGGTAGCCGCTGCCGGCGACCTCGCGGGAGGCGCCCTTGAGCAGCTCGGTGGAGAACGGCTCGAACTCGGCGACCAGGATGCCCAGCACGTTCGTCCGGTGGCTGCGCAGGCTCTGCGCCCCCAGGCTGGCCTCGTATCCGAGTTCGTGGATGACCTGCTGGACGCGCTCGACGGTGGCCTGTGCGACGCCGTACCGACCATTGACAACTTTCGATACGGTTGCCACTGAGACGCCGGCTGTGCGGGCCACGTCTGACATCTTGACGCGCTGCGGGAACACCACGCCGACGATGATAGAGGGCCTTCCCAGGGTGATCGAAGACGTTTTCGAAAACGTTATCGATACCGATTGACTTCACGTTACGGCCCTGTAAAACTCCCCGGCAGGTAACCCGACTAAGTGGTCGAGGAGACATCTATGGCGATGAAGCGCCGTGCGGGCGCCGTCCTGGCACTGTTTGTGACAAGCGCTCTGCTGGCCTCCGCGTGCAGTGGAGGTGGCGACGACGACAAGGCCGCCGAGAGCGAGCTGTACAAGAACCCGGTGACGCTGACCTGGTGGCACAACGCCTCGCAGGACGGGCCCGGCAAGACGTACTGGGAGAAGGTCGCCAAGGACTTCTCCGCGGCCCACCCGACCGTCAAGATCGAGATCGAGGCGATCGAGACGAACCAGCTCCAGCGCACCCGGCTGCCCGCCGCGCTGCTGAGCAACGACCCGCCGGACATCTTCCAGGCGTGGGGCGGCGGCGAGATGCGCGAGCAGGTCGAGGCCGACTACCTCAAGGACATCACCGACCAGGTGAAGAGCGAGGTCGCCGACATCGGCAGCGCCTCCGAGATCTGGCAGGTGGAGGGCAAGCAGTACGGCCTGCCGTTCCGGATGGGCATCGAAGGCGTCTGGTACAACAAGGACATGTTCGCGAAGGCGGGCATCACGGCGCCGCCGACCACCTTCGAGGAACTCAACGCCGCGGTCACCAAGCTCAAGGCCATCAACGTCATCCCGATCGCCCTGGGCGCCGGGGACAAGTGGCCGGCCGCGCACTGGTGGTACAACTTCGCGCTGCGGGCCTGCTCGGTCGACACGCTGAAGAAGGCGACCAAGGACCGGACCTTCGACGACCCGTGTTTCGTCAAGGCCGGCCAGGACCTGAAGAGCTTCATCGACACCAAGCCGTTCCAGAACAACTTCATCGCCACGCCGGGCCAGAACGACCCGACCAGCGCCAACGGTCTGCTCGCCAACGGCAAGGCCGCGATGGAACTGATGGGCGACTGGAACCGTGGCACCCTGGACACCGTCGCCACGGACAAGGCGGCCCTGGGCAAGTTCCTGGGCTGGTTCCCGGTGCCGGCGATCTCCGGCTCCGCCGGTGACCCGAAGGCGGCCCTCGGCGGCGGCGACGGCTTCGCCTGCTCGAAGAACGCCCCGGCCGAGTGCGTCGAGTTCCTCAAGTACATCGTCAGCCCCGAGGTGCAGAAGGGCTACGCCGCCACCGGCACCGGCCTGCCGGTCGCCAAGGGCGCTGCCGACGGCGTCACCGACCCGGCGCTGAAGTCCATCCTGGAGGCCACCTCCTCGGCCACCTACGTGCAGCTCTGGCTGGACACGGCCTTCGGCAGCACCGTCGGCACCGCGATGAACGACGCGATCGTCGCGATCTTCGCCGGCAACGGGACACCTGAGAAGGTCGTCTCGGCCATGAAGGCGGCCGCAAGCAAGTGACGTCCGCATCGCAGACCCGTACGCCCGCCGACGGCGCTCTCGCGCCGCCGGCGGGCCTCCGGCCCGGCGCACGAGCCGCCTCACGCCGCGCCGAGACCCGCCGCAAGTGGTACGAGATCGTCGGCCTGACGACGCCGGCGGTCCTCATCTACGTGCTGTTCGTGCTGGTGCCGATGGGCTTCGCGTTCTACTACAGCCTGTTCCGCTGGCGCGGGGTCGGGCCGCCCACCGAGTACGTCGGCTTCCGTAACTACACGCTCGCGTTCCAGGACCCGATCTTCCTCGACGCGCTGCGCAACAACGCCATCATCGTCTTCGGATCGCTGCTCATCCAGGGGCCCGTCGCGCTCGGCATCGCCCTGCTGCTCAACCGCCGCTTCCGCGGGCGCTCCGCGTTCCGCCTGCTGGTCTTCGTGCCGTACGTGCTCGCCGAGGTCACCGTCGGCATCATGTGGAAGCTGATCCTGACCGACGGCGGCACGCTCGACGCGCTGCTGCGGTCGGTCGGGCTGGGCGGGCTGGTGCAGGCGTGGCTGGCCGACCTCGACGTGGTCATCTGGACCCTGCTGTTCGTGCTCACCTGGAAGTACGTCGGCTTCGCCATCATCCTGCTGCTCGCCGGCCTGTCGAACGTGCCGCCCGAGCTGAACGAGGCCGCCGAGATCGACGGCGCGAGCTGGTGGCAGATCCAGCGTCACGTCACGTTGCCACTGCTCGGCCCGACCATCCGGATCTGGATGTTCCTGTCGATGATCGGCTCGTTGCAGGTCTTCGACATGGTCTGGGTGACCTCCGTGCCCGCGGTGCGGTCGCTCGGCGCCTCGGCCACCATGGCGACGTACATGGTGGACAACGGCTTCTTCGCCCGGCTGTGGGGCTACGGCAACGCGGTCGCCGTGATCCTGTTCGCCATCTCGTTCGTCGCGGCGCTGCTGTTCCAGCGGTTCCTGCTCAGCCGTGACATCGAGGGCGCCATCACCCGGAAGGGGAAGTGACAGTGGCCGTGAACTCCGTACCCGCCCCTTCGCCCGGGCGCCGTCCGGTGCAGTGGAGCTCGCCGCTGACGTACGCGATCGCGCTCGCGGTCGCGGCCGTGTCGATCGCCCCCGTCGTGTACGTCATCGTCGGTGGCTTCCGGACCACGCCGCAGATCGTGAACGACCCGGCCGGCCTGCCCGACCCGTGGGTCTGGGACAACTACTACCGGGTGCTCACGCAGAGCGACTTCTGGCGGCAGGCGTTCAACAGCGCGGTGATCGCTCTGGGCACCACGCTCGGCGTGGTGGTGCTCGGCATGGCCGCCGCGTTCGTGCTCGCCCGGTACTCGTTCCGGGGGCGTGAATGGCTCTACACGTTCTTCACGCTCGGTCTGCTCTTCCCGGCCGGCGCGGCGATCCTGCCGCTGTACCTCCTGCTGCGTGACCTGAGCCTGATCAACTCCTACTACGCGGTGATCCTTCCGCAGGTCGCCTTCTCGCTGCCGCTGACGATCGTCATCCTGCGGCCGTTCCTGTCGGCCATCCCGCGGGAGCTGGAGGACGCGGCCGCCATCGACGGCGCCGGCCGGCTCGGCTTCCTCTGGCGGATCGTGCTGCCGCTGTCGCGGCCCGCGATCGTCACCGTCGGTATCCTCGCGTTCGTGGCGAGCTGGAACGCGTTCCTCCTGCCGCTGCTCGTCCTCGGGGACGTCAACCTGCACACCCTGCCGCTGGGCGTGCAGAACTTCTCCAGCCAGTACACCACCGACACCGCGGGCGTCCTCGCCTTCACCTCACTGGCGATGCTGCCGGCGCTGCTGTTCTTCACCCTCGCGGAGAAGCAGATCGTGGGCGGGCTCCAGGGCGCGGTCAAGGGCTGAGCGGCAGCAGCACCAGCACAACCAATGGAAAGGCACACCATGACAGGGGTCCACGCGGTGGTGGACGGGCCGGTACCGGCCCAGGCAGATTCGGACCACGACCGGTCGGACGGGCACGACGCCGAGACGCGCGTACGGGAACTGCTCGCTCGCATGACGACCGAGGAGAAGATCGCGCAGCTCGTCGGGTTCTGGGAGAAGGAGGACGGTGAGGCGGTCGCGCCCCTGCAGGGCGAGTTCGCCGACAGCGGCCGGCTCGAAGACTTCGCCCGGCACGGGCTGGGTCACCTCACCCGTCCCTACGGCACCCGCCCGGTCGATTCCGCGGCCCGCGCGGCCTGGCTGTGGAAGTTCCAGCGGGACCTGGTGACCGGTACCCGGCTGGGCATCCCGGCCATCGTGCACGAGGAGTGCCTGACCGGCCTGTCGGCCTGGAAGGCGGCCACCTTCCCGACGCCGCTTGCCTGGGGCGCCGCGTTCGACCCCGAGCTGGTCACCGAGATGGCGGCGGCGATCGGGGCCTCGATGCGCGCGCTCGGCATCCACCAGGGACTGTCCCCGGTGCTGGACGTGATCCGGGACCCGCGCTGGGGCCGGGTCGACGAGTGCATCGCCGAGGATCCGTACCTCGTGGGCACCATCGGCACCTCGTACGTGCGGGGACTGCAGTCGCAGGGCGTGCTCGCGACGCTGAAGCACTTCGCCGGCTACTCCGCCTCGCGGGCCGGGCGCAACTTCGGCCCGGTGCACGCCGGTCCCCGGGAACTCGCCGACGTGCTGCTGCCGCCGTTCGAGATGGCGATCCGCGACGGCGACGCGCGCAGCGTCATGCACTCGTACGCCGAGATCGACGGCGTGCCGGTCGCCGCCGACCCGACCATGCTCACCGACCTGCTGCGGGACCGGTGGGGGTTCGACGGCACCGTGGTGGCCGACTACTACGGCGTCGCCTTCCTCAACCTGCTGCACCACGTCGCGGCCGACCACGCGGACGCGGCGGCGCAGGCGCTGGCCGCGGGCCTGGACATCGAGTTGCCCACCGGCGACGCCTTCCTGACGCTGACCGAGTCGGTGCGGGCCGGCACTGTCGACGAGGCGCTGGTCGACCGGGCGGTGCTGCGCGTGCTGCGCCAGAAGCAGGAACTCGGGCTGCTCGACGCCACGTTCGCCGACGAGCCGCCGGGTGCCGTGGACCTCGACTCGCCGGAGCACCGGTCGATCGCGCGCCGGCTCGCCGAGGAGTCGATCGTCCTGGTCGCCAACGAGGGCGTGCTCCCGCTGCCGGCGGGCCGCCGGGTGGCGGTGGTCGGCCCGAACGCCGACCGGCAGGGCGCGTTGTTCGGCTGCTATTCCTTCCTCAACCACGTGCTGGCCCATCACCCGGGCGTGGAGACCGGCTTCGAGGTGCCGACCGTCCTGGATGCGGTGCGCGCCGAGTTCGGCGCCGACCGGGTCACCTTCGCGGCCGGCTGCGAGGTGGACTCGGCGGACCGGTCCGGCTTCGACGAGGCGGTCGCCGTCGCGTCCGCCGCCGACGTGGCGGTCCTCGTGGTCGGCGACCACGCCAGCCTGTTCGGCCGCGGCACGGTCGGGGAGGGCTGCGACCGGGACGACCTGGAGCTGCCCGGCGTGCAGCGCCAGCTCGTCGAGGCGGTGCTGGACACCGGCACCCCGGTCGTCCTGGTGCTGCTGACCGGCCGGCCGTACGCGCTGGGCTGGGCGCTGACCCGGTGCGCGGCGGTGCTGCAGACGTTCTTCCCGGGCGAGGAGGGCGCCGGGGCGATCGCGGGTGTGCTCTCCGGGCGGGTCAACCCGTCCGGCCGGCTGCCGGTCACCCTGCCCGGCTCGGCCGGCGCGCAGCCGTACTCGTACCTGCACCCGGAGCTGGGGGCGGGCACGAACGGCACCAACCTGCCGGCGACGCCGGTGGCGCCGTTCGGTCATGGGCTGTCCTACACCACGTTCGCGTACACCGACCTGACCGTGCCGGCCGAGGTGCCGGCCGACGGGGCGCTGCGGGTGTCGGTGCGGGTCACGAACACCGGCGCGGTCGCCGGTGACGACGTGGTGCAGCTCTACGGCCGGGACCTGGTCGCCTCGGTGACCCGGCCGGTGGCGCAGCTGCTCGGCTACCGGCGGGTGCGTCTGGAGCCGGGGGCCTCGGTCACCGTCGAGCTGAGCGTGCCGACCACGCGGCTGGCCTTCACCGACCGCACGCTCACCCGCGTGGTGGAGCCCGGGGAGGTCGACGTCTGGGTGGGTACGAGCGCCCGGCGCGACGTCCAGGCGCGGACCACGCTGACCGGCGACACCGTCGAGATCACCGCCGCCTCGCCCCGCTGGACGACCACCGACCTCCGCTGAGCCGGGTCCGCCGGTCGTCCACGGGGCGGACGGCGGACCCTTTCAGCCCATATTGGCGTTATGTCGATTTTGGCTCAGTAGGCTCCAGGATGTCAGCCAGCCCCGGCTGGATCCCGGTCGCCGGCACCCACAGGGATGCGTGAGTCACGATGATGGACGCGGACACCATGGTCCTGCCCCGGATCGGGGACGCCGCGGTCGAGGACCCCTGGGGCGAGGACCGTCCGCGCCGCTCCACCGCCCGCGCCGCGACCGCCGCCGTGACCCGGTGGCGGATCGCGGCGTGGCTGCTGCCCGCGGTCCTGACCGGCGCGCTCGGCGCGACCCGGATCGCGACAGCGGGTCCGAGCGCCGGGGAGTCGGCGGCCCGCCGGGCGGCGACGTCGCCCTGGCAGGGGATCGGGCTCACCGGCGACGACATCGCGCTCGGGCCGTACCACCTGCTCCTGCGCGGCTGGGCGGAGCTGTTCGGCGCGACGGACCTCGCGCTGCGCGTACCGTCGCTGCTGGCCATGGTCGGGGCCGCGGCGCTCGTCGGCGCGCTCGCCACCCGGATCGCCACGCCCGCCGCCGGCCTGCTGGCCGGCCTGATCTTCGCGGCGCTGCCGACCTCGATCCGGTACGCGCAGCAGGCACAGCCGTACGCCCTGGCGGTGTTCGCCGCCGTGCTCGCCACCTGGCTGCTGGCGTCCGCGCTCGACCGGCCGCGCCCGCGGCGGCTCGTGCCCTACGCGGGCGCGGTGCTGCTGCTCGGTCTGTGCCAGCCGGTGGCGTTGCTGCTGCTCGCCGCGCACGGCTGGGTCGTGCTGGCGTTCCGCCGCCGGGACACCGTCCGGTGGCTGGCCGCAGTGGCCGTCGGGCTGCTGCCGGTCGCCGCGCTGCTCGCCGCCGGCGTGCGTGACGGCGGGCGCCTGGCGTCCGGCGCGTGGCCCGGCGCCACCGTGCTGGCGGCCACGCCCGGAGAGCTGTTCGGCGTCGTCGCGCTCGGCGGCGTGCTGGCCGGGCTGGCCCTGTTCAGCCTCCCGCTGCGGTACCCGGCCGCGTTCTGTACCGCCTGGGCGCTGGTGCCGGCGCTCGGGCTGCTGGCGCTGGCGCAGGCCGTGCCGGTCTGGTCGGCGGTGAACCTGCTGTTCACGGTGCCGGCCTGGGCGGTGCTCGGCGGGGTCGCCCTGGCCCGGGCGCGTGCCGCCGGCGCGCTCGCCGTGCTGGCTCTCGTGGCGCTGCTGGCGGCGGCGGCCCAGCTTCCCGTCTGACCGTCGACGAACGGGCGACGTCTGCCTGATTCGCCCTTTTTGTTGTTGATTGTCGGCTTAGCATTCGGTCGGCTCCTGAGCCTGCAGACCATGGGGGAAACGTGGCCGTCGCCGCCGATACACGCCCGTCCCGCGCCACGTCGGCCGGGCCGCCGGGCGGCCGCCCGATCGCGCCCGTCCCGCCCGGGACGCCAGCCGATCCGGACCGCCGGCAGCGCAACGTCCGCGCCCGCCTGGCGTACGCCCGGTGCGGCGCCGTCGCCGGTCCGCTGCGCCCGCCGCGCGGCCCGGACGCGGCGGTCGAGTTCCGCCCCACCGCCTCGGTGGCCGCGCGGGTCGTGCTGACGCTGCTGGTGCTCGTCAACAGCGCCGCCGGGCTCGTCTTCGTCGGCTGGCTGCTGCTGCCCCAGCACGTGCCCGGCCCCGGCGTGGTCGGGCTCGGCGGGTGGCAGACCGCCGCCGCCCGGCTCGCGTTCTGCGTCGTCGTCGGCGTCGAGCTGATCCGCCTGGCGCAGAACGTGGTGGTCTGGGTCTTCGCCTTCCACGCCCGGGACCCGGTGCCGGTCGACCCGCCGGTCGGCCTGCGGGTCGCGCTGCTCACCACCATCGTGCCGAGCAAGGAGCCGCTGGACGTCGCGGAGCGTACGCTGCGCCGGCTCCGGGAGATCGTCTACTGCGGGCACGTCGACGTGTGGATCCTCGACGAGGGCGACGACCCGGCGGTCCGGGCGATGGCCGCGCGGCTGGGCGTACGCCACTTCACCCGCAAGGGCCGGCCCGAGTACAACCGGCCCGGCGGCGAGTTCCGGGCCCGGACCAAGTCCGGCAACCACAACGCCTGGCGGGCCGAGCACGAGCACCGCTACGACGTGGTCGCGAACGTCGACCCGGACCACGTGCCGCTGCCGAACTTCCTGGAACGCACGCTCGGCTACTTCCGCGACCCGGATGTGGCGTTCGTGGTGACGCCCCAGGTGTACGGCAACATGCACCAGAACTTCGTCGCCCACGGCGCCTCCGTGCAGCAGTACCTCTACAACGGCCTGATCGCCCGCGGCGGCAACGGCCTGGACGCGCCGCTGCTCACCGGCACCGGGCACCTCTACCGCCCGGCGGCCTGGCGGACCATCGGCGGCTACCAGGACTCGATCATCGAGGACCACCTCACCAGCATCCGCGTGCACGCCGCCGTCAACCCGGCCACCGGCCGCCGGTGGAAGGGCGTCTACACCCCGGACGTGGTGGCGCTCGGTGAGGGGCCGACGTCCTGGGCGGACTACTTCAACCAGCAGAAGCGCTGGGCCGCCGGGATCTGCGAGATCCTGCTCCGCCGCGAGATGCGTACGCCGCGCGACCTGCCGTCGCGCCGTCGCTGGCAGTACCGCCTGCTCCAGTTCTACTACCCGAGCGTCGCGGTGAGCCTGCTGCTGGGCAACGCCGCCACCGCGCTCTACCTGCTGACCGGCGTCGACGCGGGCCGGCTCGACCCGCAGGTGTGGGCGACGCTGTGGGGCGCCACCGTCGGCACCTGGTTCCTGCTCTGGCTCTGGCTGCGGCGCTTCAACATCGCCCCGCACGAACGCGAGGAGGTGGGCATGGCCGGCATGGCGCTCGCCCTGTTCGCCGGGCCGGTCTACGTGGCTGCGGCGGCCGGCGCGCTGCTGCGCCGCCGGCTCGGCTTCGTGGTGACCGCCAAGGGGGCGCTGCGCACTGTGGAGTCCCTGCGCACGTTCCGGCTGCATCTGTGCTGGGCGCTGGCGGCGGCCGGACTGCTCGCGGCGAGCTTCGCGCTCGGCCACGACTATCCGCTGCTGCGGATCTGGCCGGCGCTGACGCTGCTGACCGGGCTCGCGCCACCGCTGATCGCCTGGGTGGAGGGCCTGCGGGACCGCCGGCGCCGGTCGGCGGAGGCGGCGTGGAAGCAGCCGGCGGCTGAGGGCGGTGTCCCGTGCTGAGGCCGACCGCGCCCCGAGTGGGCCTCGCGCTGGCCGGGTTGCTGCTGCTCGCGTACGCCTTCGTGGTGGCGCCCGGAGCGTGGCGCGACCCGGGCACGGGCGCATCGGCGCACGGGCGCGTCCCGGCGACGCCGCAGGCGAGCGCCGGCGCGCCGGGCGGCGGCCTGTTCCCCCCGGCCGGGCAGGCGTTCTTCGGGGTGATGACCGACAAGGGACCGCACGACTTCGCGCCGGTCGACCGGTTCGTCGAGGCGGCCGGGCGGGCGCCGCAGGTGATGCTCTTCGGCGCCGACTGGGCGTCGGCCGAGTTCGACCGGAGCCTGTTCGACCGGATCGCCGAGCGGGGCATGATGCCCATGCTCGGCTGGGAGCCGTGGGACCACACGGTCGACCTGGCGGCCCGGCGTACCGGCCTGGCGGTCCGGCAGATCGACCGGCTCCGGGCCACCCAGCCGGACTACCGGCTGGACCGGATCGCGCGCGGCGACTTCGACGCCTACCTGCGGTCCTGGGCCGAGGGGGTCCGGTCGCTCGGCTACCCGGTCGCGATCCGCTTCGCGCACGAGATGAACGGCGACTGGTATCCGTGGTGCGAGCGGGCCAACGGCAACCGCCCCGGCGACTACGTGCGGGCCTGGCGGCACGTGCACGACCTCTTCGCCCGGGCCGGCGCCACGAACGTCACCTGGGTGTGGAGCCCGAACGCCCGCTGGGACAAGACGACAGCCGGGCTGACCGGGCTCTACCCGGGTGACGACTACGTCGACTGGGTCGGCGTCACCGGCTACTACGGCACCGGCGCGTTCACCAAGACGTACTGGTCGTTCGACCAGATCTTCGGCCCGACCATCGCCGAGATCCGCAAGGTCACCCGCAGGCCGCTGGTGGTCACCGAGACCGGCGCCGCCGACACCGCCGGACGCAAGGCCCGGTGGATCCGGGAGACGTTCGGCTCCCTGCCCCGGTACCCGGACCTGATCGGGCTGATCTGGTTCGAGGTGGACAAGGAGCAGGACTGGCGCATCGCCGGGTCACCCGCCGCGGCGACCGCGTTCGCCGAGGCGGTGGGCGGCGCGCGCTACGACGTGACCTGGTCGGCGACATCGAGGCCGCGCGCCGGGCCCTGACCCACCCTCCATGTCGGACGGTGCCGCTACTCTCCACGATCATGGATGAGAGAGAGCAGTTCCGGCGGGCGGCGATCGCGCAGGGCGTGCCCGAGGGCGAGGTGGCCCGCTTCGCGGAGCTGATCCGGTTCCGGATCCACGCCTGGCGGCGTGAGGACGGCGTGCACGCCGGGCGGCGGGGCGGGCGGCCGCGGCTGCCGGTGGGCGTGCCGTGGCCCACGTGCCCGGAGGGCTCTCCGTTGCCGTTCCTGCTCCGGCTCGACTGCGCGGCGCTGCCCCGGGTGCCCGACCTCGCCCTGCCGGCCGACGGCACGCTGCTGTTCTTCCTCGACCAGGAGGGCGCACAGGACGTCTGCGGCATCGAGAACGAGAAGGCGTACGCGCGGGTCGTGTACGTCCCGGCCGGCGCCGAGACGGTGGACGGTGTGGACGTCCTACCCGCCGGGACCGACCTGGGCCGTTTCCTCGCCCCCGAGCACGAGATGTACGCCGGGCTCCAGGCGGAACTGCCGGACTGGCTGGACCGCTCGGAGGAGTGGCTGTGCGACACCCAGATCAAGCTGCTGCGCGACCTGCCGCACCGCAAGGAGATGGGCGCGCTGCTCGAGCAGCTCTGGCCGGAGCGGGACGGGTGGATTCAGCACGACGTCTTCGTCGGCGGCTACACCATCTCGGCGCAGGATCCGCCCGAGACGTTCATGACGGACCGGGAGCGGATGCAGCAGGCGAGCTCCCTGCCCCGCGCGGAGCGGCTGGTGGCTCAGTACGAGGAAGAGCAGCGGGTGGTGCGCGAGTGGGTGCCGCTGGCCCAGTTCGGCGTACCGGACGAGGAGTACGTCAACGCGCGGTTCCTGATCCGCCACGACGACCTCGCCGCCGGGCGGTTCGACGGGGTGCTGTCCTTCTGCGAGTTCACCGAGTGACAGCCGGGCCGGTTCAGCGTGCGGACCGCCCGCAGTGCCGCCGCCACGTCCTGCCCGCCGCCCGCGCGGACCGGTGATTTCGCCGATGCGCGCCGCGCCGAAGGCATCGATGCTGACCCATGTCGATGTAATTCCGGCGCAAGGAGTGACCGACGTGCCCACCACCATCCGTTCCCGTACCCCCGTCCGTGCCCTGGCCCGGTTCGCCGTGGCGGCGCTGCTCGCCACCGGCGGCGCGCTCGCCGCCCCGGTCTCGGCGAGCGCCGCCAGCCCCTACGAGCGCGGCCCGGCGCCCACCAGCGCCATCCTGGAGGCCAGCCGCGGCCCGTTCGCCACCTCGTCGATCAACGTCTCCTCGCTGAGCGTGACCGGCTTCGGCGGCGGCGTCATCTACTACCCGACCAGCACCGCCGAGGGCACCTTCGGCGCGGTCGCCATCTCGCCCGGCTACACCGCCTCCTGGTCCAGCCTGAGCTGGCTCGGCCCGCGGATCGCCTCACACGGCTTCGTGGTGATCGGCATCGAGACCAACACCCGGCTGGACCAGCCGGCCAGCCGGGGCCGGCAGCTCCTGGCCGCGCTGGACTACCTGACCGAGCGCAGCTCGGTGCGCGGCCGGATCGACTCGTCCCGGCTCGCGGTGGCCGGTCACTCGATGGGCGGCGGCGGCAGCCTGGAGGCCGCGGCGGCGCGGCCGTCGCTGCAGGCCGCCGTTCCGCTGGCGCCGTGGAACCTGGACAAGACCTGGTCCGATGTACGGGTGCCAACGCTCATCATCGGCGGCGAGACCGACAGCGTCGCGCCGGTGGCGACCCACTCGATCCCGTTCTACAACAGCATCCCGGCGTCCTCGGAGAAGGCGTACCTGGAGCTGGACGGCGCGAGCCACTTCTTCCCGCAGACGACGAACACGCCGACGGCGAAGCAGATGGTGGCCTGGCTGAAGCGGTTCGTCGACGACGACACCCGCTACGAGCAGTTCCTCTGCCCCGGCCCGAGCGGGTCGGCGATCCAGGAGTACCGCAACACCTGCCCGAGCGCCTGAGCCCGCCCGCTGCCGGGGTGGTCGTCGCGACGACCACCCCGGCAGCATGTCCGCCTCTTTTCCGACGGGTTGCCCATCTGTGACACTGCATGCATGCTTTCTGCATCGACAGTGCATATTGCTCTGCGGGGCCGGGACGACGAGTGCGACGCGATCCGCCGGCTCCTCGACCGGGACTCCGGCGGCGCGCTGCTGTTCCACGGGCCGCCCGGCGCCGGCCGCAGCGCCCTGCTGGCGTACGCCCGCCGGTGGGCGACGGGACGCACGGTGCTCACCGGCGCCGGCCTGGCCGACGAGTCGACGTTGCCCTACGCCGGCCTGCACCGCCTGCTCGACCCGGTGCTGGACGCGGACACCGCGCTGCCGGTGCGGCAGCGCCGGCTGCTGCGCCGCGTGCTCGGCGGCGACGGCTGCCCGGCCGACCAGCGGCTGGCCCTCGCCGCGGCGGTCCGCTCCCTGCTCGCCGCCGTGGCCGCGGACCGGCCGCTGCTGTGCACGGTGGACGACCTCGACATCGGCGACCGGCAGAGCGCCTGGACGCTCGCCGTCGTGGCGCGCCGACTGCGCCGGCTGCCGGTGGCGGTGCTGCTGACCGCCACCGCCCCGGCCACTGTCGACGGCGTGCCGGCGCACCGGCTGCGCCCGCTGGACGCCGACGAGTGCCACGCGATGCTCACCGACCGGGGGCACCGGCCGTCCGCGCCGGTGGCCGCCGCGCTGGCCACGCTCAGCGGCGGCAGCCCGGCGGCGCTGGCCGACCTGGCCGGCAGCCTCACCCCGGCCCAGTGGCGGGGCGAGGCGCCGTTGCCCGGCACGCCGCCGGTGGACGGCGCGCTCGCCGCCGCGTACCGGGCCCGCCTGGACCGGCTGCCGGCGCCGACCCGGCGGATGGTGCTGCTCGCCGCGCTCGACGACGCCGCCGACCCGGGCACGCTGGTACGCGCCGCCTGGTCCGCCGGTCTGACCGTGGAAGCGCTCGCCCCCGCCGAGGCGGCCGGGCTGCTGCGGACCGGGCCCGGCGGGGTGACGTTCCCGCACCCGCTCGCCCGCACGATGATCACCGCCGTCGCGCCGCTGGCCGACCTGCGCGCGGCGCACCTGCTGCTGGCCGGCACGCTCGCCGGCGGCCCGCTGGGCCGCGCGCTGCGCCACGCCACCGCCCCCGACTGCCCGGCCGACGTGCTCGCCGCCGAACTGACGGCGGCGGTGGACGGGGCGTCCGACCGCGCCGCCGCGGCCGCCGCGCTGCGCCGCGCCGCCGAGCTGACCGCCGATCCCGGGCGGGCCGCCGAACTGACGGTGGCGGCGGCCCGCTGCGCCTGGACCGCCGGCGACCCGGACCAGGCCCGGGGGCTGCTACGGCACCTGACCGCCGCGCCGCCCGCACAGGACCGGGCCGACCTGCTCCGCGGCGAGATGCAGCTGCGCTGCGACGCGCCCGCCGCCGCGGTCGCCACGCTGCTGGCCGCCGCCGACGCGGTCGCGCCGGCCGACCGGCGCTCCGCCCTGCTCGCGCTGGTCCGCGCGGGCGAGGCCATCTGCGTCACCGGCGACCAGTTCCGCTACGCCGAGGTGGCCCGCCGCGCGGAGGCGCTGCGGCGGCCCGGCGACCCGCCCGACCTGGACCTGCTGGCCACCTTCGCGGTGGGCGTCGGGGCGACCCTGCGCGGCGACCACGCCCGTGGCGGTCCGGCGCTGCGCCGGGTCGTCGTCCTCGGCGGCCGGCTGTCCGGGCCCGCGCTCACCCCGGGCGCGCTGGTCTGCGCCGCCGCGGCGGCGCTGCTGGTGGCGGTGGACGGGCCCGCGCACCGGCTCGCCGGCCGGGCGGTCGACGTGGCCCGCTCGCGCGGCGAGCTGTCCCTGCTGCCCCGGGCGCTGGAGCTGCGCGCCGTCGCCGAGTACTGGCTGGGCCGGCACGAGGCGGCGGCGGAGACCGCCCGCGAGGGCGTGCGCGCCGCCCGCGACACCGGCCAGCACGCCTGCGCCCAGGTGCACCTCGGCATCCTCGCGGTGCTGGCCGCGGTACGCGCCGACCGGGCCGGCGCGCTGGCCCGGATCGCCGAGATCGGTGACGGGGCCGCGCCCGGGAGCCGGCCGGACGCGTACGCCAGGTGGGCGCTCGGTGTGCTGGACCTCATCGACGGCCGGTACGCCGACGCGGTCGCCCGGTTGTCCACGCTGGCCCGCACCGGCACCGGCCGGGGGCAGGTGCTGGTGCAGGTGATGGCCACGCCGTACCTGGTGGAGGCCGCCGCCCACGACGGCAGGCGCCCGGCCGCCGCGCTCGCCGTGTTCGACCACTGGGCCAGCAGCACGGCCAGCCCGTCGCGGCGGGCCCTGGCGGCGCGCTGCCGCGCGCTGCTCGCGCCCCGGGGCGGCCCGGAGGCCGAACGGGAGTTCCACGCGGCGCTGCGGCTGCACCCGGCCGACACCGACCGGTTCGAGCGCGCCCGCACCGAACTGCTGTTCGGCCGCGAGCTGCGCCGCCGGCGCCGCCCCCGCGACGCCCGGGCCCACCTGCACCGGGCGCGGGAGACGTTCACAGTGCTCGGCGCGACCGTCTGGGCCGACCGGGCGGGCGAGGAGCTGCGCGCGGCGGGGGAGTCGGTCGGGCCGGCGCCGAACGGCCCGGAGCAGTTGCTGACCGGGCAGCAGCTGCACATCGCCCGGTTGGTCGCGCAGGGGGCGACCAACCGGGAGATCGCCACCCGGATGTCGCTGTCCACCCGGACCGTCGACCACCACCTGCGCAACGTGTTCCACCGGCTGGGTGTGCGCTCCCGCACCGAACTGGCCCGCCTGCTGGCCTGACCACCGGCCGCGCTGCGCCGGGCCGCGCCGCGACCGTCGTCGGGCCGGGCCGCAGGCACGTCGCGCCGCGCCGGCCCCGCGACCGGCACGGTGCACGCCGTGACCGTGCACATCCGCCACCCCTCCCCACCCCCGGTCGCGGAGAGTCACGGGAGTGTCCGGCGGGGCGTGCGCACATGGCCGCCTTTGCTCTGCAGCCGCGTACGCATCGATCACTGACAGTGCTCGTTCGGGATCTTGCCGAAATCGGGCTGACCGTCCGGGCCGCAGGTCAGTGCAGTGATGCGCCGATGGCTGCAGAGCAAAGGCGGCCGAAAGGCCTGCCTGCCCGACCCCGACGCTCTCACGCTCGGTGAGGTCGACGCAGAGTGAGGCAGGTGGGGAATCCGTCTGCCGGCTGCGCCGGTCGCACGGCATCAGCACGCTCCCGACCGTCGTGCGCGCCGTCCCGGCGGCGTCACCGGGGCCGGACCTCCGGCGGGTCGACGGTGACGAGGTGGTGACGCGGGCTGCGGCAGGGTCGCGGCACGACGACGGCACGGTTCGAGGGGGCTGCATGATCAGGACGATGCTCCGGCTGCGCGCGCGCCCCGGGTGCGAGCCCGCCGTCGGGCCCGCGTTCGAGACCGTGGCGGGGCAGCTCGGCGCGCTGGCCGGCAACCTGCGGCACGAGCTGCTGCGCGACGCCCTCGACCCGCGCGGCTTCGTCGTCGTCATCGAATGGGCCGACGAGGCGGCGCTGCGCGCGTACCGGCGCGGGCCGGTGGCGGCCCGCCTGGCCGGCCTGCTCCAGCCGCTGACCGAGCCGGCCGACGGCCCCGGCTACCCGCTGCTGCGCGAGACCGGGGACGGCGAGGGCCCGGTCTACGTGGACGTCGAGCTGACCGTGCCGCGCGACCGCCTCGCCGAGTTCCACCGGGGCTACCCCGAGGTGGTACGGCGGATGACCGCGATACCCGGCTACCGCCGCGAGCAGCTGCTGCGCGAACCCGGCTCGGACATCCACCACATCTTCGCCGAGTGGGACGGCGCCGCGCCGTTCCTCGCCTGGATCAGCGACCCGGCCCACGCCTCCGCGCAGGCCGGACCGATCGCACCGTTCCTTCTCGACATCCGGCGCCGCCTGTTCCACGTCGTGCCCGACGCGGACGGCAGCAGTCACCCCACCACGGGCTGGGAGGCCGACGTGCACAGGACAACAGACGTACTCGTCGTCGGGGCGGGGCCCACCGGGCTGACCGCCGCCGTCGAACTGGCCCGGCGGGGCATCGACTGCCTGGTGATCGACAAGCAGGCGACCCCGCCCGGCCACGCCGACAAGGCGATCGGCGTGCACTGCCGCACCATGGAGATCTGGGAGGAGCAGGGCGTCGTCCGGGAGGCCATGGACGCCGGCATCTGGCTCACCGGCAACATGGTGTTCGTCAACGGCGCGCAGACCCACCGGATGAGCTGGGAGCTGCCCGGCCTGCCGTACGCCCACCTCGGCCTGCCGCAGTACGAGACCGAGCGCATCCTCACCGACCGGCTCGCCGCCCTCGGGGTGCGCCCGCGGCGCGGCGCCGAACTCGCCGACCTCACCCAGGACGCCGACGGCGTGACCGCCACCGTCCGCACCGCCGACGGCGGCACCGAGACGGTACGCGCCCGGTACGTCGTCGGCGCCGACGGCGCGCACAGCCGCGTCCGGGAGCAGCTCGGGCTCACCTTCACCGGCGGGCTCGGCCGGTTCCCGCAACTGTTCATGCTGGTCGACGTCGACGTGGACTGGGACATGCCGGACGGGCACCTGCTGCGGTTCCTGCACATGACCGACGGGCAGATGGACGGCATGCTCGTCTGCGTACCGCTGCGCGGCGAGCACCGCTACCGCATAGCCACCCTCGCCCCGCCCCGGTTCTTCGCCCAGACCGGCGGACGCGACGCCCCGCCCGGGTTCAGCGAGGAACTCGACGAGCCCACCATCGAAGACGTGCAGGCCGCGCTGGACCGCCTCGCGCCACCCGGCACCCGGGCGAGCAACCTGCGCTGGTCGTCGGTGTTCCGGATCAGCCACGGCATCGTCGACCGCTACCGCGACGGCCGGGTCTTCGTCGCCGGGGACGCCGCCCACCTGCACCCGCCGGCCGGCGGCCAGGGCATGAACACCGGCATCCAGGACGCCTGGAACCTGGCCTGGAAACTCGCGCTCGCGGTACGCGGGCTCGCCGCGCCCGGACTGCTGGACAGCTACGAGACCGAGCGGCGGCCGGAGGGCGAGGAGATCGTCGGCCGGGCGGTACGGATGGCCGGCACCGAGGAGGTGGACCGCGCCGACCTGGAACGGCAGTTCCTCCAGGAGATGTCCATGCTGCTCAGTTACGCCGGCAGCCCGCTGGTCGGGGAGACCGTCGCCGACCCGGCCGCGCTCGGCGACGCGCCCCGCCCCGGCGACATCGCGCCCGACGTCGACGGGCTGCGCCGCCGCGGCGTCGGCCACCCGCTGCGCCTGCGTGACCTGACCCGGGGCACCCGGCACACGCTGCTGCTCTACGCCGACCGCACGGCCGGCGCGGAGGAACTCGCCGCGTTCACCGGCCTGTGCGCCGACGCGCGGCGGCTCGCCGGCGGGGAACTCGACGCGTACCTGCTGCTCGACCCGGACGCCGACGAACCGCGACTGCTGGACCCGCCGGTGGTGCGCGACGCCGAACGGCGCTTCCGCGCCGGGTACGGGCTGGACGGCACCGGCCTGTACCTGATCCGCCCGGACGGGCACGTCGGCTTCCGGGGCGCGCCGGTCGACCCGGACGCGCTGCGCAAGCACCTGCACCTGGTGTTCGGGGGCGCGCGGTGAGCCGGGTCCGGACCGTGCTGGCGATGCGGACCCGGGAGGGGTGCGCGGAGCGCTTCGAGGCCGAATGGCTCAGCGCCGCCGAACAGATCCGCACCCTGGACGGCTGCCTGCACCAGGACCTGGTCCGTGACGCCGACGACCCGCGCAGCTACCTGGTCATCAGCGACTGGGCCGACCGCGAGCGGCTGGACGCGTTCGGCCGCAGCGAGCAGCGCGACCGGCTGCTGCGCGTCATCCGGGAGCTGCGCGAGTCCGCCGACCGGCACACCTACCAGGTGCTGCACAGCGTGGCCGGCGAGCCGGGGGAGGGGCAATGACCGACGACGTGATGCCGGCGAGCGAGCTGTACACCGACTCGTTCGCGGCCGACCCGTACCCCGCGCTGGCGCGGCTGCGCGCCGAGCGGCCGGTCTGCCCGGTCGGCTCGCCGCGCTTCGACTCCTGGCTGATCACCCGCTTCGACGACGCCCGCACCGCGTTGACCGACCCGCGCCTGTCCAAGGACCTGTACGGCCCGGACCAGCACTACCTGAAGATCTTCGGCCCGAACTCCGAGGGCCTGAACCGCAACATGCTCAACTCCGACCCGCCGGAGCACACCCGGCTGCGTCGCGTGGTGTCGCAGGCGTTCGCGCCGCGGCGGATCGAGGCGCTGCGCCCCCGGGTGGCGTCGATCGTCGACCAGTTGATCGACAAGATGGCGCCGCACGGCGAGGCGGACCTGATGCACGAGTTCGCCATCCCGCTGCCGATGACTGTCATCTGCGAACTGCTCGGCGTGCCGCCGGCCGACCACGACCGGGTGCTCGACTGGACCCAGGTCATCCGCACCTCCGGCTCCACCAGCCGGCCGCCGGCGCAGGAACGGGCCGCGGTGCAGGAGGCCCAGTTGCGGCTGCACCACTACCTGGCCGGGCTGGTCCGGGCCAAACGCGACGACCCGGCCGACGACATCATCGCCGCGTTGATCCGGGCGGTCGACCAGGACGGGACGCTGTCCGAGGCGGAACTGGTCACCACCACGTTCCTGCTGCTGTTCGCCGGGCACCAGACCACCGCCGACTTCCTCGGCAACGCGGTGCTGGCGCTGCTCACCCACCCCGAGCAGATGGAACTGCTGCGCGCCACGCCGCGCCTGCTGCCGGCCGCGATCGAGGAACTGCTCCGGTTCGACGGGCCGCTGCCCGTGGCCAGCCCGCGCATCGCCACCGAGGACGTCGACTACCAGGGCGTACGCATTCCGCGCGGCGCGATCGTCGGAGTCGCGATCAACGCGGCCAACCACGACCCGGCGCACTTCGCCGACCCGGACCAGCTGGACCTGCGCCGCGTCCGGGGCCCGCACCTCGGGTTCGGGCACGGCGTCCACTACTGCCTGGGCGTCTCGCTGGCCCGGATGGAGGCCGAACTCGCGCTCGGCGCGCTGCTGCGCCGGCTGCCCGGACTGCGCCTGGGCGTGCCGCTCGCGCAGGTGCGCCGGCTCCCCGCCGCCTCGCCGTTCCGCGGCCTGCTGGAACTGCCTGTCACCTTCACCGCCTGACGGCGCCGCCGCCTCGCGCCGCCGCCCCCGTCGCAATCATCAAGGAGCAGTCATGGTCTTCCGCAACGTGATCGTCTGTCACATGGTCCCCGGCAGCGAGCAGATCGTCGGCGACGTGTTCGGCCACTACGACCAGGCCACCCGGCCGCAGGACCTGGGCGTCATCGGCCGGTACCTGCTGTCCCACCACGACCTCTACCTGCACGTGATCGAGCGGGAGCAGGACCCGCGGATCTCCGGGCAGACGCGCGGGCTGCCCGCCTTCCAGAAGATCGCCGAGGAGATCGGCCCGTACGTGACCCCGTACCCGCGCTACTGGAAGAACCCGTCGGACTCGGTGGCGAAGGAGTTCTACCACTGGGCGCCCGAGGGCGAGCCGCCCGCCGACACCACGCTCACCGTCATCGTCGGGCGGATCAAGCCCGGCGCCGAGCCGGACGTGGCGCGGGTCTTCGCCGAGTCCGACGCCGGGTCGCTCCCGGCCGACCTCGGGGTCACCGGCCGCTGGCTCTACTCGATCGACGACGTCTACGTGCACCTGCTGGAACAGGAGACGTCGGCGGCCGAGGCCACCCGCGACCGGCACGGCGACAAGCCCGCCTTCGGCAAGGTGATGCAGGACCTCGGCCCGTACATCGAGCCGTACCGGCCGGAGAAGTGGCAGGGCCCGCAGGACTCCCTGGCCACCGTCTTCTACCGCTGGCAGGCCCAGGACTGAGCACGCCTCCGCGCTCCCGCCCTCCGGGTGGCGGGAGCGCGGAAACGCCGCCCCCGCGACCGGCCGTACGCCAGGCTGGTGCGGGGGTGCCGGGTGCCGACGAAGGAGATCGTCCAGCACGTCGGGGCGCTGCTGGACCTGGCCGGGGTGCTGGTGATCGCGGTCGGTGTCGCGGTCGCCACAGTCGTGTTCGCGGTGCGCTGCGTCCGGACCCGGCAGGTGGTGGCGCACTACCGGGCGTACCGGCAGGGGGTCGGCCGGGCCATCCTGCTCGGCCTGGAGTTCCTGGTCGGCGGCGACATCATCCGGACCGTCGCGGTGTCGCCCACGTTCACCAGCGTCGGCGTGCTGGCGCTGATCGTGCTGGTCCGTACGTTCCTCAGCTTCTCCCTCGAGGTGGAGCTGGACGGTCGGTGGCCCTGGCAGGGCCGCCCTCCGGCGGACCGGCCGAGCGTCGGCGCCCGCCCCCAGCGCTGATCGCCCGTCACGTATTACCCCCAGGGGGTATGGTGGTCGGCGGAGGTGACGCCCGATGGAGCACTCACCCGCTCACCACGGCGACCACGGCACCGATCATGGCGGCGGCGCGCACGCCGGGCACGACCCGGAGCAGTTCCGCCGCCGATTCTGGCTGAGCCTGGCGCTGACCCTGCCGATCGTCGCCACCAGTCACATGGTGATGGACTGGTTCGGCTACTCGATCGACCTTCCCGGCGTGCGCTGGGTCGGCCCGGTGCTCGGCACCGTGGTCTTCCTCTACGGCGGCTGGCCGTTCCTCACCGGCGGCCTGCGTGAGCTGCGCGAACGCAGCCCCGGCATGATGCTGCTGATCTCGATGGCGATAGTCGTCGCGTACCTCGCCTCGGCCGCCACCAGCATCGGCCTGTTCGACCTGGACTTCTGGTGGGAGCTGGCCGCGCTGGTCACCATCATGCTGCTCGGCCACTGGCAGGAGATGCGGGCGGTCGGGCAGGCACGCGGCGCGCTCGGCGCCCTCGCGGCGCTGCTGCCCGACGACGCCGAGCGCCTGGACGACGCCGGGCGGCCGCATCCGGTGCCGGTCGGCGAGCTGCGGGTGGGCGACCTGGTGCTGGTGCGCCCCGGCGGACGGGTGCCGGCCGACGGCCGGATCGTCGAGGGCGCCGCCGAACTGGACGAGTCGATGATCACGGGGGAGTCGCGGCCGGTGGCCCGCGCCGCCGGGGACCGGGTGGTCGCCGGCACCGTGGCCACCGACTCCACCCTCCGGGTACGCGTCGACGCGGTCGGCGCGGACACCGCGCTGGCCGGCATCGGGCGGCTCGTCGCCGAGGCGCAGGCCTCCGGCGGGCGCGCGCAGGTGCTCGCCGACCGGTTCGCCGCGCTGCTGTTCTACCTGGCGGCGTTCGCCGGCCTGGCGACGTTCGCGGTGTGGGCGCTGCTCGGCGACCCCGACCAGGCGGTGGTACGCACCGTGACGGTGCTGGTGATCGCCTGCCCGCACGCGCTCGGCCTGGCGATCCCGCTGGTGGTGGCGCTGTCCACAGCGCTGTCGGCGCGCGCCGGCATCCTGGTCAAGGACCGGCTCGCGCTGGAGCGGATGCGCACCGTCGACACCGTCCTGTTCGACAAGACCGGCACGCTCACCACCGGCCGGCACACGGTGACCGGCGTGGCCGCCACCGGCGGGATGGACTCCGCCGCCGCCCTGGCCGTGGCCGGCGCGGTCGAGGCCGACAGCGAGCACCCGCTGGCCCGTGCGCTCGTCGCCGCCGCCGACGTGCGGCCGACGTCTCCCGGGCCGACGTCTCCCGGGCCGACGTCTCCCGGGCCGACGTCTCCGACCGGGTCCGACGCCGAGCCCGGCCCGGCGCGTCCGGTCGCGCGCGGCTTCCGGGCGCTGACCGGCCGGGGCGTGCGCGCCACCGTGGACGGCGTGGACTGGGCGGTCGGCGGACCGGCCCTGCTGCGCGAACTCGACGCCCCGGTGCCGGACGACCTGGCCCGGGCCGCGCAGGAGTGGTCGGGCCGGGGCGCCGCGGTGCTGCACCTGGTCCGGCTGCCCGAGGGCGGGCAGCCGGAGGTGACCGCCGCGTTCGGGCTGGAGGACCAGGTCCGCCCGGAGGCGCGGGCCGCCGTGGCCGAGCTGCGCGACCTCGGCGTACGCAAGATCGTGATGATCACCGGCGACGCGCGCCCGGTGGCCGAGGCGGTCGCCGCCGACCTCGGGTTCCGGCCCGGCGTCGACGAGGTCTTCGCCGAGGTGCTCCCGGCCGACAAGGACAAGGCGGTGGCCGAGCTGCGCGGTCGGGGACTGACGGTGGCGATGGTCGGCGACGGCGTGAACGACGCCCCGGCGCTCGCGCGCGCCGACGTCGGGCTGGCCATCGGCGCCGGCACCGACGTGGCGATCGAGTCCGCCGGGGTGGTGCTGGCCGGCTCCGACCCGCGCGGCGTCGGCGGCGTGATCCGGCTGTCCCGCGCGTCGTACCGGAAGATGCGGCAGAACCTGGCCTGGGCGGCCGGCTACAACGTGGTCGCGATCCCGCTGGCCGCCGGTGTCCTCGCCTGGGCCGGGATCGCGCTCAGCCCGGCGCTGGGCGCGGTGCTGATGTCCGCCTCCACCATCGTGGTGGCGCTCAACGCCCAACTGCTGCGCCGGGTCCGGATCACCCCGGCCGAATGACCCGCAGTTCCGGTTCCCGAGCCGCCTTGAGGTTCGCGGATGCGAGCCACCATGCCCCTTCCGGCTTGCATCTGCGGGCCGCTAGGGTGAGCGCGTGACGGTGTTCCGGATCGGTGAGGCAGCCGAACTGCTCGGGGTCAGCGCGGACACGGTCCGCCGTTGGATCGACGCCGGCAAGCTGCCGGCCACCCGCGACGAGCACGGCCACCGGGTGCTCGACGGCGCCGACGTCGCAGCGTTCGTCCGCGCTCCCGGCCACCCCGAGCTGTCCTCCGCCCGCAACCGGCTGCGCGGCATCGTCACCGCCGTGGTCAAGGACACCGTGATGGCCCAGGTGGACATCCAGGCCGGGCCGTTCCGGGTGGTGTCGCTGATGAGCCGCGAGGCTGTCGACGACCTCGACCTCCAGGTCGGCGCCGTCGCCGTCGCCGTGATCAAGTCGACCACCGTCGTGGTCGAGCGAGCCACCCCCAGGGGAAGGACCAGCCCGTGACCGTACGGTGGATCCGCGCCGCCCTCGCCGGCGCGCTGGTGGCGGCGCTCGGCCTGACCGGCTGCGGCGGCGCGGACGCCCCGGCCGGGCCCGACGGCGCCGGCCCGGTGACGGTGTTCGCCGCCGCCTCGCTCACCGAGTCGTTCACCCGGCTCGGCAAGGACTACGAGGCCGCGCACCCGGGCCGCACCGTTCGGTTCAACTTCGGCGGCAGCTCCGGGCTGGCCACCCAGATCACCCAGGGCGCGCCGGCCGACGTGTTCGCCGCCGCGTCCCCGGCCACCATGAAGACGGTCACCGACGCCGGTGACGCCGCGGGCGAACCGGCGGTGCTGGTCCGCAACCAGCTCGTCGTGGCCGTACCCCGGGGTAACCCGGCCCGGGTCGGCGGCCTGGCCGACCTCGCCCGCCCCGGCGTCAAGGTGGCGCTCTGCGCCGAGCAGGTGCCCTGCGGCGCCGCCGCGCGCACCGCGCTCGACGCGGCGGGTGTGCGGCTCACGCCCGCCACGCTCGAACAGGACGTCAAGGGCGCGCTGGCCAAGCTGCGCCTCGGCGAGGTCGACGCCGCGCTGGTCTACCGCACCGACGTCCGCGCCGCCCCCGGGCTCGACGCCGTCGAGTTCCCGGAGTCCGCGCGCGCGGTGAACGACTACCCGATCGTGGTGCTGCGCGCCGCCGGGAACCCGGCCGGCGCCCGCGCCTTCGTCGACTTCGTCCGCTCCGACGCCGGGCTCGCCGTGCTCACCGCCGCCGGGTTCCAGGCGCCGCCCGGCGCATGAGCCGCACGGTACGCCGGCAGCGGGTGCCGATCGCCCTGCTCGTGCCCGCCGGGCTGGGACTGGCCTTCCTCGTCCTGCCGCTGGCCGGTCTGCTGCTGCGAGCCCCCTGGACGACGCTGCCCGGGCGGCTGACCGAACCGGGTGTGCTCACCGCGCTGCGGCTGTCGCTGGTGACCGCCACCGTCGCCACGCTGCTCTGCGTGGCGCTCGGCGTACCCCTGGCGTGGCTGCTGGCCCGCGTGGAGTTCCCCGGGCGGCGGCTGGTCCGGGCGCTGGTCACGGTGCCGCTGGTGCTGCCGCCGGTGGTAGGCGGCGTGGCGCTGCTGCTGGTCTTCGGCCGGCGCGGGCTGATCGGCTCGTGGCTGGACGAGACGTTCGGCGTGACGCTGCCGTTCACCACCGCCGGGGTGGTGCTGGCCGAGGCGTTCGTGGCCATGCCGTTCCTGGTCATCGCCGTCGAGGGGGCGCTGCGCGGCGCCGACCCCCGGTACGAGGAGGCCGCCGCCACGCTCGGCGCCGGGCGGTTCACCACGTTCACCCGGGTCACGCTGCCGCTGGTCGCCCCGGGCGTGGCGGCCGGGGCGGTGCTCTGTTGGGCCCGCGCGCTCGGCGAGTTCGGCGCCACCATCACGTTCGCCGGCAACTATCCGGGCCGCACCCAGACCATGCCGCTGGCTGTCTACCTTGCGCTGGAGACCGACCTGCAGGCCGCGATCGTGCTGAGCCTGATTCTGCTCACCGTCTCCGTGGTCATCCTCGCCGCGCTGCGCGACAAGTGGGTCGGCAGCACATGACCGCGCTGCTGGACGCGCACCTGGTCGCCGACCGGGACGGCTTCACCCTCGACGTGCGGCTGCGCATCGCCGCCGGTGAGGTGGTGGCGCTGCTCGGCCCCAACGGCGCGGGCAAGACCACCGCGCTGCGGGTGCTCGCCGGGCTGCACCCGCTCACCGCCGGGCATCTCACGCTCGACGGCGCCGACCTGGACCGGCCGGACCGCCGGATGTGGACGCCGCCGGAACGGCGGCCGGTCGGCGTGGTGTTCCAGGACTACCTGCTGTTCCCGCACCTGAGCGCGCTGGACAACGTGGCGTTCGGGCCGCGCCGCCGGGGCGCCGACAAGCGGGCCGCCCGCGCCCGTGCCCAGGAGTGGCTGGACCGGGTCGGCCTCGGCGACCAGGCCCGGCGCCGGCCCCGGCAGCTCTCCGGCGGGCAGGCGCAGCGGGTCGCGCTGGCCCGCGCGCTCGCCGTCGACCCGGCCCTGCTGCTGCTCGACGAGCCCCTGGCCGCGCTCGACGCGCGGACCCGGCTGGACACCCGCGCCGAACTCCAGCGCCACCTCGGCGCGCATCCCGGCGCGACGCTGCTCGTCACCCACGACCCCCTCGACGCGCTGGTGCTCGCCGACCGGCTGGTCATCGTGGAGCACGGCCGGGTGGTGCAGGAGGGTGACGCCGCCACCGTCACGGCGCGGCCACGCACCGACTACGTGGCCCGGCTGGTCGGGCTGAACCTGCACCGCGGCCGCGCCGACGGGCACACGGTCACCGTCGGTGAGCTGGCACTCACCACCGCCGACACCGTCCACGGTGACGTGTTCGTCGCGTACCCGCCGGCCGCTGTGGCGCTGCACCCGTCCCGGCCCGAGGGCAGCCCGCGCAACGTGTGGGCGGCCACCGTCACCGGCGTGCAGCGCCACGGTGACAACCTGCGCGTGCAGCTGGCCGGCCCGGTCGAGGTGGCTGCCGACGTGACGCCCGCCGCCGCGGCCCACCTCGGGCTGATCCCCGGCCGGCCGGTCTGGGCGGCGGTCAAGGCAGCGGAGACGCGCGCCTATCCGGCGTGACAAACACCGCTGGTCGCGGCATGTGCGCAGGTGAGAGGTTTGATCTGCGCTCAACCGGTCACTGGGACGGTAGCGACGACGCAAAGGGGGACACGGTGCCCGACATGATCCGCAACAGGTCCAGTCAGGACGCCGACCTGCCACGGGGAGTCACCGACCCGTTGCTCTGGCGGGCCGCGTACGACGTGGCCGTCGCGCACCGGCCCGACGAGTCCGGCCGGTGCGAGAGCCTGCTGTGTGACGGTCAGGTCGCGCCGTGCGACGCGCTGACGGCGGCCCACCGGGCGATGGAGCTGGCCGGGGACCGGCACGCCGACCGGGCCGAGCCGGAAACGTGGCGTACGGAGCAGCGGCGGCGCGCCGCCTGAGCATCGGGTCGCGGGCGGTTCGAACCGTTGACGTCCCGCTTCCGTGTTTATGATCGACAACTCGGTCGGAATGCGGGGAAGAGGAGAGTTCGTGACGGTAGACGCCCAGGCGTTCTGGCTCCGCGCCTCCGGCGAGGGCGAGATCCGGCCGGTGCGCGTCGCCTCGCCCGGCCCGGGTGAGGTGCTGGTGCGTACCCGCTTCTCCGGCGTCAGCCGCGGCACCGAGACGCTCGTGTTCACCGGCCGTGTCCCGGCCGACCAGCACGCCGCCATGCGCGCGCCGTTCCAGGAGGGCGACTTCCCCGCCCCGGTGAAGTACGGCTACCTCAACGTCGGCACGGTCGAGGCCGGCGACGAGCGGCTGCTCGGCCGTACCGTCTTCTGCCTCTACCCGCACCAGAGCGCGTACGTGGTCCCGGCCGACGCCGTGACCGTCGTGCCGGACGGCGTGCCGGCGCAGCGCGCGGTGCTGGCCGGCACCGTGGAGACCGCGGTGAACGCGCTGTGGGACGCCGCGCCGCTGGTCGGCGACCGGGTCACGGTGATCGGCGGCGGGATGGTCGGCTGCGCGGTCACCGCGCTGCTGGCCCGCTTCCCCGGCGTCCGGGTCGAGCTGGTCGACGCCGACCCGGCCCGCGCCGACGTGGCCGCCGCGCTCGGCGCCGACTTCGCCGCGCCCGCCGACGCGGCCGGCGGTCGCGACCTGGTGGTGCACGCCAGCGCCACCGCCGACGGGCTGCAGCGCGGCCTGGAGCTGCTGCGTCCCGAGGGCACCGTGCTGGAGCTGAGCTGGTACGGCGACCGGCCGGTCACGCTCGCGCTCGGCGGCGCGTTCCACTCCCGACGGCTGCGCATCCGCAGCAGCCAGGTCGGCACGGTGTCGCCCCGGCGCGCCGACCGCAGCTACGCCGACCGGCTCGCCCTGGCCCTGGACCTGCTCGCCGACCCGGCGTTCGACGCGCTGCTCACCGGCCGGTCCCGCTTCGACGACCTGCCCGACGTGCTGGACCGGCTCGCATCGGGCCGTCTTCCGGCGCTGTGCCATCTCATCACCTACGGCGAGGAGTGAACGTGTTCAGCGTGACCGTCCGGGACCACATCATGGTCGCCCACAGCTTCCGCGGCGAGGTGTTCGGCCCGGCCCAGCGGCTGCACGGCGCGACGTTCGTCGTCGACGCCACGTTCCGCCGGCCGGAGCTGGACGACGACGGGATCGTGGTCGACATCGGGCTGGCCACCGAGCAGCTCAAGGCCGTGCTCGGCGAGCTGAACTACCGCAATCTCGACGACGAGTCCGCCTTCACCGGGGTGAACACCACCACCGAGGTGCTGGCCCGTACGGTGGCCGACCGGCTCGCCGACGCGGTGACGGCCGGCCGGCTGGGGGAGGGGGCGCGCGGCCTGACCGGGATCACCGTCACCCTGCACGAGTCACACATCGCCTGGGCGAGCTACGAGCGGTCGCTCTGATCGGATGAGCGTCGTCCACGTGGTGCTGCCGGGTGACATCGACGACCCGGCGGACCCCAGCGGCGGCAACGCCTACGACCGTCACGTCTGTCGTGGCCTGGCCGGACGCGGCTGGACGGTCCGGGAACACCAGGTGCCCGGCGGCTGGCCGCACCCCGGGCCACGCGAGCGCGCCGACCTGGCCGGACTGCTCGGCGGGCTCCCCGACGGCGCGACGGTGCTGCTCGACGGCCTGGTCGCCTCCACCGTGCCGGACGTGCTCGCCCCGCACGCCGCGCGGCTGCGCCTGGTGATCCTCGTGCACCTGCCGATCGAGGGGGAGACCGAGGCACGGGCGCTGGCGGCGGCCACCGCAGTGGTAGCCACCAGCGAGTGGACCCGCGGCCGGCTGCTCGACCGCTACCGGCTGCGCCCCGAACTGGTGACGGCCGCCCCACCCGGCGTCGACCCGGCGCCCGTCGCCCCCGGCACGCCCGGTGGTGGGCGGCTGCTCTGCGTCGCCGCCGTCACGGCGGTCAAGGGCCACGACGTGCTCGCCGCCGCGCTCGCCGAGGTGGCGGACCTGAACTGGACCTGCGACTGGGTGGGACCGCTGGAGCGGGACCGGCCCTTCGCCGACCGGATGCGCGGGCGGCTCGCCGCCGCCGGTCTGGGCGCCCGGGTCCGGCTCACCGGCCCCCGTACCGGGCCGGACCTGGCCGCCACCTACGCCGCCGCCGATCTGCTGGTTCAGCTCTCGCGACAGGAGACGTACGGGATGGTGGTCACCGAGGCGCTGGCCCGGGGCGTACCGGTGCTGGCCAGCGACACCGGCGGCCTGCCGGCCACGCTCGGGCACGCGCCCGGCGGCGAGCGGCCCGGCCTGCTGGTGCCACCGGACGACCCGGGCGCGACCGCCGCGGCGCTGCGCCGCTGGCTCACCGACCCCGGCCTGCGGGACCGGCTGCGCCGCGCCGCCCGGCAGCGGCGGGACACCCTCACCGGCTGGCTGGCCACAGTGGACCGGCTGGCGACGGCGCTGAAGGAGGCGACCGCGGCATGACCACCTCACTCCCGCCCGGCTTCGCGGACTGGCTGCGGCTGCGAGAGCCCGCCGACGCGGCGGCCCGCAGCGCCGAGCTGGCCGACGCGGTCCGCGACCGGATGCCCGCCGGCCGGCCGCTCGTCGTGCACGACCTGGGCAGCGGCACCGGCTCGATGGCCCGCTGGCTGGCGCCCCGGCTGCCCGGCCCGCAACACTGGGTGCTGCACGAACGCGACCGGGACCTGCTGGCGCTGGCCCGCTCGGCGCGGCTCACCGCCGCCGACGGGGCCGAGGTCACCGTGACGACGCTCGACTCGGACATCACCCGGCTGACCGCCGCCGACCTGGCCGGCGCGCACCTGGTCACCGCGTCCGCGCTGCTGGACATGCTCACCGCCGAGGAGGTCGGGCGGATGGCGGCGGCCTGCGCCGGGCACCCGACGCTGTTCGCGCTCACCGTCACCGGGCGGGCCGAGTTCACCCCGCCGCACCCGCTCGACGCCGAGCTGACCGCCGCGTTCAACGCCCACCAGCGGCGCACCGTCGACGGCCGGGCGCTGCTCGGGCCGGACGCCGTGGACGCCGCCGTGGCCGCGTTCTCCCGTCACGGCGTCGAGGTCGTGGTGCGCCCCACCCCGTGGCGGCTCGGCCCGGAGCAGGCGGAACTGGCCGCCGAATGGCTCACCGGCTGGGTCGCCGCAGCGGTCGAGGAACTACCGCATCTGTCCGGGCCCGCCGGGACGTATCAGAAGTGGCGGCTCGCCGAGGTCGCCGCCGGCCGGCTCGACGTGGTGCTGCATCACGCCGACCTGCTCGCCGGCTGAACCGTACCGGCTGCTGGCACGTGACAACCGGTGGGAACAAGGGAGGACCGTTTGTCACACGTCGCCGTCGCCGTCGCCGGACCCGTACCGGCTGTCACGCCCGCGCCGCCGCGCCGGGCCCGGACGCGCCGGACCTGGGTACGTCCGCTGCTCGGGCTCGCGGTGCTCGCCGTGCTCGTCGCGTCAGTGGGCACCGGTCCGTTCCTGGCCGGGCTGCGCCTGATCGACGCGCCGGCGCTGGCCGCCGCGCTCGGCATCGGCGTGATCACCACCGTCTGCTGCGCCTGGCGCTGGTCGCTTGTCGCCGGCGGGCTGGGCGTACGGCTGCCGATGCGCGCCGCGGTGGCGCACTGCTACCGGGCGATCTTCCTGAACTCGACGCTGCCCGGTGGCGTGCTCGGCGACGTGCACCGGGCGGTCCGGCACGGCCGCGACGCCGGGGACGTGGCCCGGGGCGTACGGGCGGTGGTCTGGGAGCGCACCGCCGGTCAGGTGGTGCAGGTGGTCATCGCGGTGGCGCTGCTCGCCGCGTTCCCGTCACCGGTGCGCCGGTACCTGCCGTGGCTGGCGGCCGGCCTGGCCGTGGTGGCGCTGGCGCTGGCGCTGGCCGCCCGTGCGGTGCCCCGCTCCGGGGCGTCCCGCTGGGCGCGGGCGGCCGGGACCGTGGTCGCCGATGTGCGCTCCGGCGTGCTGGGCCGCCGGACCTGGGCCGGTGTGGTGATCGCCTCGACTGTGGTGTTCGCCGGCCACCTGGCCACGTTCGTGGTGGCCGCCCGCACCGCCGGGACGGACGCCCCGCTGTCCCGCCTGCTGCCGTTGACGCTGCTCGCCCTGCTGGCCATGGCGGTGCCGCTCAACGTGGGCGGGTTCGGCCCGCGCGAGGGGGTCGCCGCGTGGGCGTTCGCCTCGGCCGGGCTGACCGCCGCGCAGGGTGTGGCGACCGGCACGGTGTACGGCGCGCTGGTGCTGGTGGCCAGCCTGCCCGGCGCCGCGGTGCTGCTGGCGCGGCGGATGCCCCGGCGGGAGCCCGGCAACTGTCGGTGATCCCGCCTACGGTGGGGGAGCGAGGTGTGCGTCGCCGGGTCCGCCCGGCGACCGGACGACAGGAGAACCATGGACGAAACCCTGCCCACCGCGACGGTCCGGACCCGCGTGACGGTCCCGCTACGGTTCCCCGACGGTTACGTGACGACCGCGCGCGTGCACACCTTTCACGGTCTCGTCGACGGGCGCGAGCACCTGGCGTTCGGGCTCGGTGAACACGTCGACGCCGACCCGCCGCTGGTCCGCCCGCACAGCGAGTGCCTCACCGGGGACGTGTTCGGCAGCCAGCGCTGCGACTGCGGGCCGCAGTTGCGCGAGGCGGTCGAGCGCATCGCCGAGGCCGGTGGCTACCTGCTCTACCTGCGGCAGGAGGGGCGGGGCATCGGCCTGTACGCCAAGCTCGACGCGTACGCGCTGCAGGACGACGGCCTCGACACGTACGAGGCGAACCTGGCGCTCGGGCGCGGCGCGGACGAGCGTGACTACACGGTGGCCGCGCAGATGCTCGGCGCGCTGGGCGTGGACCGGGTGGCCCTGCTCAGCAACAACCCGGACAAGGCGGCCCAGCTCGAACGGCTGGGCGTCACGGTGGCCGACCGGGTGTCCACCGGCGTGCACCTGTCGCCGGCGAACGCCGGTTACCTGGCGGCCAAGGTGACCCGCGCCGATCACGCCCTCGACCTGCCGTTCGTGCCGTGACCACCCGCCCGTACGTCCTGCTGAGCTGCGCGATGTCGATCGACGGCTACATCGACGACGCGACCACCGACCGGCTGCTGCTGTCGAACGACGACGACCTGGACCGGGTCGACGCGACCCGGGCCGGGTGCGACGCGATCCTGGTGGGCGCGGCGACGGTGCGCCGCGACGACCCCCGCCTGCTGGTGCGCAGCGAGCGGCGGCGCGCCGAGCGGGTGGCGCGCGGCCTGCCCCCGTCGCCGGTGAAAGTGACAGTCACCGGCAGCGGCGACCTCGACCCGGGGGCGCGCTTCTTCACCATGGGTGACGGGCTCAAGCTGGTGTACTGCCCGAGCGGAGTGGTGGACAAGGCCCGTGAGCAGGTCGGCGCCGTGTCCACGGTGGTCGACGCGGGCGATCCGGCCACCGCGGAGGCGGTGGTGGCCGACCTGGCCGGGCGCGGCGTGACGCGCCTGATGGTGGAGGGCGGCGGCTCGATGCACCGCCAGTTCCTCACCGCCGGCCTGGCCGACGAGCTGCACCTGGTGGTCGCCCCGTTCTTCGTGGGGGACCGTCGGGCGCCGCGCTTCGTCGGGGACGGCCGCTTCCCGTGGCACCCGGGCCGTCGGGCCCGGGTGGTCGAGGTACGCCAGATCGGCGACGTGGTGCTCACCCGCTACGCGTTGTCCGACCGCTGCCCGGCCTGACCCGTCGTCCCGCCCGGTCCACCCTTGTGCAAGCTCACGGTCGTGATTAGTTTGTTGACCATCCATACGAACTAATCCACTGCGCATCCCTTTCCGAAGGGGGACCGATGACCGCGCACCACCCCGACCCGGGCTCCTCCCGCCGTCGCTTCCTCGGCCTGGTCGGCCTCGGCGTGGCCGCCACCACCGCCGGCCCGCTGCTCGCCGGCTGCTCGGAGAAGCCGGCCGGCACCGGCGCCGCCCAGAACCTCGACGCCGTCTCCGGCCTGCTGCCCAACCACAAGGACCTGCCCGGCGGCATCAAGCCCGACATCGTCGGCACCCGGCCGGTGCCCGACGGCTACACCCGCTACCCGGCCAGCCTCGTCGACGCCGTCACTGACAAGCCCGGCACCAGCGGCAAGCAGGTCACCGCCATGACCCCCGCCTGGGGCCCGGCGCCGCCCGGCGTCGCGCAGAGCGCCTACCTCCAGGCGGTCAACGCCGAGCTGGGCACGCCCGTCAACTTCACCATCCAGGACGGCAACACGTACGCCGACAAGCTCAACGCGATGCTCGGCGCGCGCGACGTGCCGGACCTGCTGTGCGTACCGGGGTGGGAGGTGGAGAAGATCCCGCGCTTCGCCGAGGCCATCAAGGTGCTCTTCGAGGACCTGACCGACCACCTCAGCGGCGACGCCGCCGCCGCGTACCCGATGCTGGCGAGCTTCCCCACCGGGGCCTGGCGGCGGGCGGTCTGGAACGAGCGGCTCATGTCCGTGCCCAACCCCACCGACGGGCCGTTCCCGTGGGCGCTGTTCACCCGCAAGGACGTCCTCGACGCGCGCGGCCTGGCCGTGCCGGCGAACCTGGACGACCTGCTCGCCGTGGCCAAGCAGGTGACCGACCCGGCGCGCAAGGTGTGGGCGTTCAACGACGTCTTCGCCATGATCCAGATGTTCCACAAGGTGCCGGGTCACAAGGGCGGATGGCGGGTCAAGTCCGACGGCACCCCCGAGTTCAAGTACGAGACCCCGGAGTTCCGCCGCGCGCTGGAGGTGATGGCCAAGATCTACGCGGACGGCCTGGTCCACCCGGACATCGTGGCCAGCAGGGGCGCGGACGCCAAGCAGCTGTTCGCCAAGAACGGCGCGATCGTGTTCCTCCAGGACGGCGTCGGCTTCTGGCAGGGCGCCCAGGCCGAGCACCAGAAGACCAACCCCAAGCTGAACATCCAGCCGGTGCCGATCTTCTCCGCCACCGGCGGCGACCCGCTGGTCTGGGGCGACGACGAGCCGATTTCCTACACGTTCGTCAAGAAGGGCCTCGGCAAGGACCGGGTCCAGGAGCTGCTGCGGATCATCAACTGGTGCTCCGCGCCGCTGGGCAGCCAGGAGGCGCAGCTGCGGGACTTCGGCGTCGCGGGCAAGCACCACAACCCGTCGCCGAACGGGCCGGTCAAGACCGACCTGGCGTTCAAGGAGATCGCCAACCAGTACTTCTTCATCAGCGGCCGCAACCCCACCATCGGGCCGTTCCCGGACACCCCGCGCTTCGTGCCGGACGTGCTCGCGTACTCCAACGAGATGGTCAAGCACATGGAGCCCAACCCGTGGGCCGGGGTGAAGCTGGAGATGCCCGCCGCGTACAAGGCCAACCAGGTGCCCACCGAGGACAAGTTCACCGACGTGCTGCGCGGCCGCCGACCGCTGAGCGACGTGGACGCCATCGTCAAGGAGTGGAAGGCCGCCGGCGGCGAAGAGGCCCGGAAGCTGCTCGCCGACGCGCTGCCCAAGGCGGGCCGATGAGCGAGCCGGCCGTCCTGGCCGGGCCCGAGCGGGCCCGGCCGGACGCCCCGGCCTCGCCCGGCCGACCGCCCGGCCGACCTCCCCGCCGCCGCCGGGTGCCGCTACGCACCCGGCTGCGCCGGGACTGGCAACTGCTCGCCATGGTGGCGCCCGGCTTCGGAATCCTGCTGGTCTTCAGCTACCTGCCGATCGCCGGCAACGTGATCGCGTTCCAGGACTACAACCCCTACCTCGGCGACAACCCGTGGCAGGCGTTCGCGCACAGCGACTGGATCGGCTTCGGCCAGTTCCAGCTGCTGTTCTCCGACCCGGCGTTCTGGGACGCGTTCCGCAACACGCTGGCGATCACCGCGTTCCAGCTCGTCTTCTTCTTCCCGCTGCCGATCCTGCTGGCCATCGCGCTGCACAACCTGCTGTCCAGCCGGCTGCGCGGGCTCATCCAGACCATCGTCTACCTGCCGCACTTCTTCAGCTGGGTGCTGGTGGTCACGTTCTTCGTGGCGATGCTCGGCGGCGCAGGGCTGCTCGCCCAGAGCATGCGCGACGCCGGGATGCAGCCGTGGAACGTGATGACCAACCCGGACACGTTCATCGTGCTGGTCACCGTCGAGGCGGTGTGGAAGGACGTCGGCTGGGGCACCATCGTCTTCCTGGCCGCGCTGTCCACCATCGACCAGAACCTCTACGAGGCCGCCGCCGCCGACGGCGCCGGCCGGTGGCGGCGGCTGTGGCACATCACGCTGCCCGGCCTGCGCCCGGTTATCGTGCTGCTGCTCATCCTGCGCCTGGGCGACGCGCTCTCAGTCGGCTTCGAGCAGTTCCTGCTGCAACGCGACGCCGTCGGCCGGCAGGCCGCCGAGGTGCTCGACACCTTCGTCTATCACTTCTCCATCGCCACCGGGAACTACGGGTACGGCGCCGCGGCCGGACTGTTCAAGGCCGTCATCGGGCTGGTGCTGATCCTGGCCGCCAACCGGGTGGCGCACATGCTCGGCGAACGAGGGATCTACTCCAAGTCATGACCACGCTGATCCGCCGGGTCGCCGGCGACCGATCCCGCCGGCCGGTGTGGCAGGAACCGCCCACCCCGGTCGGGCAGGGCCTCAAGGCCGTCGTGCTCACAGTGCTCGTGGCGGGCGTGCTGTTCCCGCTCTGGGTGATCCTGGTGACCAGCCTGTCCTCGCGGGAGACCATCGCGCGGGCCGGCGGCCTGGTGGTCGTGCCCCGGGGCATCGACACGTCCGCGTACGAGACGATCTTCGCCGGGGGCGCTGTCACCCGGGCCCTCTGGATCAGCACGCTCGTCACGGTGATCGGCACCGCCATCGCGCTGACGGTCACCGTGCTCGCCGCGTACGGGCTGTCCCGGCCGGGCTCGCTGGGGCACCGCTGGCTGCTGGCGTACTTCCTGATCCCGTTCCTGGTCTACCCGCCGCTGGTGCCCCGCTACCTGGTGGTGACCGGGCTGGGCCTGAAGGACACCATCTGGGCGCTGGTCCTGCCACCGGCGATCAGCGTGTTCAACCTGGTCGTGGTGCGCGGGTTCTTCCAGGGCATCCCGTCGGAGCTGCTGGACAGCGCCCGCATCGACGGCGCGAGCGACTTCCGTACGCTGGCGCGCATCGTGCTGCCGCTGTCCCGCGCGGTCATCGCCGTGGTCGGCCTGTTCTACGCGGTCAGCTACTGGAACGTCTGGTTCGACGCGCTGCTGTTCATCGACCGCAACGACATGTACCCGATCCAGCGGGTGCTGCAGAGCTACCTGCTGGCCGGGCAGGCCCCGCACACCTCCGGCGGCAGCAGCGGGGTGACCATGCCGCCGACCGAGGCGGTCAAGATGGCGGTGGTGGTGCTGACCGTCGCGCCGATCGTCGCCGTCTACCCGTTCATCCAGCGGCACTTCGTCAAGGGCGTGCTGATCGGCGCGGTGAAGGGCTGAGGCGGCCGGTCACAGAACCTGGGACAGGAAGCGTCGCAGCCGCGGGTGCTCCGGCGCCTCGAACACCGCCTCCGGCGGGCCGGACTCCAGCACCACGCCCGCGTCCATGAACGCCACCGTGTCGGCGACGCTGCGCGCGAACCCCATCTCGTGCGTCACCACGACCATCGTCATGCCGGCCGCGGCCAGGTCCGCCATCACCGCGAGCACGCCCTTGACCAGCTCCGGGTCCAGCGCGCTGGTCGCCTCGTCGAAGAGCATCACCTGCGGGCGCAGCGCCAGCGCCCGCGCGATCGCGACGCGCTGCTGCTGCCCGCCGGAGAGCTGCGCCGGCCGCGCGTCGGCCTTGCCGGCCAGGCCGACCAGGTCGAGCTGGGCGCGGGCGAGCGCCACCGCCTCGTCCTCGTCGAGCTTCTTCAGCTTGCGCAGCGCCAGCGTGATGTTGCGCAGCACGCTCAGGTGCGGGAAGAGGTTGAACTGCTGGAACACCATGCCGATGCGCTGGCGCAGCGCGTCCGGGTCGTCGCGCAGCACGCTGCGGCCGTCCAGCAGCACGTCGCCCCGGTCCGGCTCGATCAGCCGGTTGATGGTGCGCAGCAGCGTCGACTTGCCGGAGCCGGACGGGCCGATCACGCAGGCGGCGCCGCCGCGCGCCACGTCCAGGTCCGCGCCGCGCAGCACCCGGTGCGCGCCGAAGGCCAGGTGCACGTCGCGGACGGCCAGGCTGACCGAGGTGGTGGTGGTCATCGCGGGTCCTTTCCGGACGGGGTGAGGTCGACCGGCTCGGCATCCGGCTCCGGCTCGGGCGGCGCGGCCGGGCGGCCCTGCCGCAGCCGCCGGTCCAGCCAGTTCACCGCGTGGGTCAGCGGCACGGTCAGCAACAGGTAGAACAGCCCGGCCAGCAGCAGCGCGGACTGGTTGCCGGTGTTCGCGGCGTAGTCCTGCCCGATCCGGAACAGCTCCCGCTGACTGGCCAGCAGGCCGAGGAAGTAGACCAGGCTGGAGTCCTTGATCAGCGAGATGAGCTGGTTGACCCAGGCGGGCAGCACCCGGCGTACGCCCTGCGGGATGATCACCAGGCGCATCGCCTCGCCCCAGGAGAAGCCGAGCGCCCGCGCGCCCTCCAGCTGGGCGGCCTCCACGCTCAGGATGCCGGCCCGGAAGATCTCGCCGAGGTAGGCGGCGGCGATCAGGGACAGCGCCAACACGCCCAGGGGATAGGGGTTCGGGCCCCAGACCTGCATGCCCAGCGGCGCCAGGCCGACGCCGATGAGCAGGATGGTCGCCGCGGCCGGCAGGCCGCGGAACACGTCGGTGTAGATCCGCGCCGGCCAGCGCAACCACCGGGTACGCGAGATGCCGGCGACGGCCAGCAGCATGCCCAGCACCGAGCCGAGCAGGGCGGCGGAGACCGCCAGGGTGAGCGTGTTGGGCAGCCCGACGGTCAGCATCTCGGGCAGCGCCTCGCGCATCGACTCCCAGTCGAAGAACGTCTCCCAGAGGGTGCTCAGTGGGTCCATGTCCGCTCCGTCCGCCCTGCTCGTGCTCGGTTACCGGCTCAGGAGGCGGCCGACGGCGCCGGCGCCGCCACCGACCCGCTGCCGGGCTTGAAGTCGGCCGGGATCGGCCGCCCCGGGTAGTACTCGGCCTGCAGGCGGCTCCACGTGCCGTCCGCGATCACCTCGTCGAGGCCCTTGTTCAGCGCCTCGCGCAGCTTGTCGTTGCCCCTCGCCACGGCGAACGCGGTCGGGGTGGGGCTGAGCTGCTTCGCCGCGACCTTGATCTTGCCGTTGCTGTCGGCGGCGGACTTGTCGCCGATCTCCGCCGGGGCGATCCAGGCGTCCGCGGTGCCGGCCTTGAGCTGGTTGATCGCGCTGTTGTAGTCGGGCACCCGCACCGGGTCGAGGTTCTGCTTGGTGGCGTAGTCGTCCTGCACGGTGCCCTGCACCACCACCACGCGCTTGCCGGCGAGCTGGTCGAAGCCGGTGAGCGTGGAGTCGGCCGGTACGTCCAGGCCGAAGTAGCCGAAGTCGTAGCCGTTGCCGAAGTCCACTGTCTTCTTGCGCGCCTCGGTGATCGTGATCGAGGAGCTGCCCACGTCGAACTTGCCGCTGTTGACCTGGGAGAGCAGGGCGGAGAAGTCGGTGCCCACGAACTCCACCTTCAGGTCGATCTTGGCAGCCACGGCCCGCAGCAGCTCGTTGTCGAAGCCGGTGAACTTCCCGTCCTTCAGGAAGACGTTCGGCGGCGCGTCGGTGAGCGTTCCGGCGCGGATCACGCCGGGCTGGAGCAGGCCGTACGGGTTGTCGGCCGCGTCGGTGTCGTCGCCGCCGCAGGCGGTGAGCGCGGTGACGGCGAGCAGGGCCGCCGCGCCGACGGCGGCGGCACGGGTCAGGACGGTACGGAAACGCACGATGTCTCTCCAGAGTGGATGGACGCGCGGAGGTGCGCGTCGGCGCCGGCCCGCCGGACGGACGGCCGGGCCGGAGAAGGGTGGATCGGAAAGAGGGGGGTGGCGCTCGCTCAGCGCGCGGGGCGACAGGCGTCGCTGCACACCCGCATCAGGTCGACGTGGCGGCGCTTGACCAGCGCGAAGCGGGCCGGGTACGCGGCGACGTCGCCGGAGGGGGTGGAGGGTGGTGCGGACATCGGTCTCCCTGGTCTGGTGCTGACCTGGGTGCCAGGCCACGCTTGCACCGGCGGCTGCCGGTGCCTGGTCTTCACCCGGGGCACCCCACCGCGGAGGAGGGTTGCCGGCCAGCGAGCCGGGGCTTCGCGCTGGCGCTCATGACCTGCCCAGAAGGCTAGCAGCACCGCCGGGGCGGCCGTCCAGCGGTTATGACCACCCTCACGCGCGGCGCCTTACCGACGGGCCGGGACGACCGGCGCGTCCCGGCCGGTGCCGTGCCGCGACGGGCTGCGCTGCTCGTGGTAGTCCTGTTCCACGTTGACGGTCCAGACGTCGTGCTCCGCGCCGTGCGCGATGTTCTCCGCGGTCAGCATCGCGGTGAGCATCGAATGGTCGGCGTTGTTGTACCGGTGCATGCCGTTGCGTCCGACCGGGTGCACGTTCGGCACGTTCGCAGCAAGCCAGCCCCGGATGACGTCGACGTTGCGCTGGTACCGCTCGTCGTAGACCGGGTACGCCTTCGGCATCCGGACCACGTAACCGGCCTCCACGCAGCCGGGCTTGACCAGGCCCAGCCGCTCCAGCTCGGCGGTGGCGAACGCGACCAGTTCGGCGTCCGGCGTCCGCCACATCTCGTCGCCCTCGAACACGAAGTACTCCAGCCCCAGGCACGTCCGCCCGTCCTTGACCAGGTACGGCGACCAGGAGCCGAAGTTCTGGATCCGGCCCACCCGGGCCGCCGGGTCGTGCACGTAGATCCAGTTGTCCGGGAACGAGAACTCCTCCGGCACCACGAGCGCGACGGTCAGGAAGTCTCGGTACCGCAGGTCGTCGGCGGCGGCCCGCACCTCGGGCGGTGCCTCCGGCCGCATCGCCCGCACCAGCGCGGAGATCGGCATCGAGGAGATCACATGATCGGCCGGCTCGGTCCGCTCACCGTCCGCGTCGACGAGCGTCACCGCTGTCGCCCGCCGGGCCGTCGGGTCCCGCCGTACCTCGGTCACCCAGGCGCCGGTGCGTACCTCGCCGCCGCGTCGGGCGACCTCCTCGGCGCAGCGCTCCCACATCATCCCGGGGCCGTGCTTCGGGTACTGGAACTCCTCGATCAGGCTGGTCACGTCCGTGCGGTCGCGCCGGGGCAGCAGCGCGTTGCGCATCGCGGTGGCCAGCGACAGGTTCTTGATCCGCTGGGCCGCCCAGTCGGCCTGCAACTGGTCCGCCGGCATCCCCCAGACCTTCTCCGTGTACGTCTTGAAGAAGATCGAGTAGAGCCGCCAGCCGAACCGCGCCGACACCCACCCCTCGAAGTGCGACTGGTCCTTCGGCGGGCGCAGCCGGGCCCGGCCGTACGAGGCCAGACAGCGCGCCGCCTCCAGCAGGCCGAGGTTGCGCAGCGCGTTTCCGGCGCTGAGCGGATAGTCGAACAGCGCCCCGCGGTAGTAGATCCGGCTCATCCGCGGCCGGAGCAGGAAGTCCTCGTCCGGCAGGATCTCGTGCCAGAAGTTCTCGACCCGGGACACCTTGGTGAAGAAGCGGTGCCCGCCGATGTCGAAGCGCCAGCCCTCGCGCTCCACGGTCCGGCTGATCCCGCCGACCACGTCGTCGGCCTCGTAGACCCGGACCGGCTCGCCGTGCCGCAGCAGCTCGTACGCGCGGTCAACCCGGCCGGCCCCGCCCCGATGATCACGGTTCCGTCGCCGTCACCCATGCCGTCCGCGCCCCCCGCCGCCAGCCTCCCGATGCGGCACCGCGCATACCCGTCCTGCCGCCGTCCTCACCTGCGCACCCACCCCGATGCGCCGCCCACCCACCCCACCCCGCCCCGCCCCGCCCCGACCCGACCCGGCCTGGCCCCGTCGATCATGAAGTTGACGGCGTTTGGTGTCTGATTTGTCGCCGCCAACCTCATGATCGACGCGGGCATGGGGGCGTGCCGGACAGGTGTGTGGGCGGGCCGGACGGGGCAGGCCGGAGGGGTGTGGGCCGGACGGGTGCCGGCGGGGACGGGTGTGGGCGGGGACGGATGGGGAATGCGGGCCGGGTTTCCGGCCGGGCCGTCGGCCAGGGGCCGACCGGTGGGAGCGCGATGACGGAGGAGCGGCGGGTCGATCCCGGTGGCGCGGTCGAACCCGGCGGCGCGGCCGGACCCGATCGCGCGGCCGGCCCTGCCGTCGGGGCGCGCTCCGGGCGTACCCGGTGGTGGTCGCGTGGAATCCGGGTCGCCCGCGGGGTGCCCGAGCCGTGGGGATTCGTGTTCGCCGTCTTCGTCGGCTCGAAGCTCGTGCTCAGCCTGCTCGGCGTGCTGGTGCTGGCCGCCTGGGACGGGGTGCCCGGCGCGCCGCCGGCCGGCGAGACCGGGATGCGGGAGCAGCAGGACGCGATCTCGTCGCACCGCTGGTTCTCGCTCTGGTTCGCCTGGGACTCGTTCCTCTACGAGCACCTGGCCCGGCTGCCACTGGACCGGCCGTGGCCGGACTTCGGCTTCCCGCTGCTCTATCCGTTCCTGGCCCGGCCGCTCGCGCCGCTGCTCGGCGGTCACACCGCCTGGGCTCTGCTGCTGGTCAGCAACGTGGCGCTGGTGGTGCAGCTCTACTTCGCGTACCGGCTGGGGGGCCGGCTGCTCGGCGGCGCCGCACCGGCCGACGGCCGGCGAGCGGTCCGGTACCTGCTGCTCCTGCCGACGGCGTTCCTGTTCCAGGCGGCGCTCACCGAGTCCCTGTTCGTCTGCCTGGCGCTGGCCACCTTCTGGTACGCCGAACGACGCCGCTGGCTGGTCGTCGGCGTGGTCGGCTACTTCCTGGCGATGAGCCGCTCCGTCGGCTTCCTCGTGGTGGCGCCGCTGGCGCTGGTGCTGCTCCGCCAGCACGGCTGGCGGGCCGGCCCGCGCGCGTGGCCGCGACTGCTGCGCGAGGGCTGGCCGCTGGTGCTGGTGCCGGCGGGCTGGCTGACGTTCATGGCGTTCTGCCGCTGGCAGAGCGGGGACTGGTTCGCCTACCAGCACGCGCAGGAGACCGGCTGGGCGATCCGGTTGCAGAACCCCGTCGCGACGGCGGTGTCCGCGCTGACCGGCGGCAACTCGGCCGACGCGCTGCGGGTGTGGATCGCGGTGGCGACGCTGGTGGTGGCGGTCGTCGGGCTGCGCCGCCGGGCCGACTGGCCGTACCTGGTCTACACGCTCGTCGTGGTGCTGGTGCCACTGTCGATGGGGCCGCCGGTGTACAAGAGCCTCCTGCGCTACCTGCTCGCCGCGTTCCCGGTCGCGTTCGTGCTGGCCCGCTGGGCTCGCCGGCCCGGCCTCGACGGCTGGCTCACCGCCGCGCTGGCGCTGCTGCAGGGCGCGTTGTTCGCGGTCTGGCTCACCTACTGGACCCACCTGATCATCTGACGACCGCCCCGGCCCGCCGCCCCGTCGTCCGGCGCTCCGCCCGGGCGGACCGCAGAATGGGCTGATGACCGATCGGCGGGTGACCCTGGACGACCTCGGCGCCTGGTTGATCAAGGGCAACGCGGACGCGGTGGACCTTACGGCCCGCTTCGCCGCCGACCCGCGCGTCACCGGCTGGTGCGTCCGCCCCGGCTACCGGGTACGCCTGATGCGCGCCGGCCAGCCGGTGGTGTTCTGGGCCAGCGGCAGCCGGGGCCGGACGCCGTACGGCGTCTGGGGCGTCGGGCGGATCGCCGCCCCGCCGCAGCCCGGCGCGCCGGGCGAGCCGTGGACCGCGCCGCTGGACCTGACGATCCTGGACGAGCCACTGCGGGTACGCCGCGAGGTGCTGCGCGCCGACCCGCGGCTGGCCGGGGCCGAGGTGCTCCGGCAGCCGCAGGCGGCGAATCCCTCGTACCTGACCGTGGCGCAGTTCGACGCGCTGTGCGCCTACCTGCCCGGCGACGGGGGCGGCTGACTCAGGCGGCCAGGGCGGCGGCGAGCCGCCGGGCCTCGGCGACCAGCCGGCTGCTGCCGCCCCGGGCCACCACGTCGGCCAGCCCTGGTACCTCGATCCGGACGCCCGTCGCGGTCGCCGCCTCCGCCGCCAGCGCGAGCAGGTCCGGCGTGCCCCGCGGTGGCGTCGGCCCGGCCAGCAGCGGCGGCAACGCCGCGGCGAGCAGCCGCCAGACGCTCAGCCGGGCGCCCGCCGCCAGCGCGTCCCGCAGCGGCGTGACGGCCCGGGTGAGGATCACCTGCCCCTGCGCCCCCATCTCGCCCAGATGCCCGCCCACCGCCGGCGCGTTCAGGTCACCGGCGGCGGCCAGGATCAGCAGCGCGTCGAGCGCGGCCACCCGGTCCGCCTCGTGCCGGGCGCACAGCCCGTACGCCACGGCCAGGTCCAGCGCGGGCCCGCCCGCACCAGTGCACTCGGCGAGCGCCAGCAGGACCGGCCCACGCCCGGCGAAGTCCTCCTGGGCGGCCATGGCCAGCTCGGGAAGGACCTGGGCGGCGACCACGCCCCGGTGGCCGGGCAGGACGGCCGGCCACAGGTGCCCGGCGTCGAAGATCCGGCGGCCGATCGCCGCCGGCCGCACAGTGAGCAGGCCGAACCGGTCGTCCACGTCGGCCGGTGGGGTGAGCGCGACGAGCCGCCGTCGTTCCGGTAACTGGTCGTAGCTCCAGTCGTAGCGGCCGGACCGGTCCCGCCGGCCCACCGTCACCACCTCCTGCACCGGCGCCGGCACGCCACCGCCGCGCAGCCAGGCCGCCAGCTCGACGCCGCCCGGCGTGCCGAGCGCCTCGGCGCGGGCCGCAAGCGGCTCGTCGACCCCGGCCGGCAGGCGCAACAACGCCTGCGTGTAGTCCCACCTCCAGTACGGCCGGTCGCCGAGCGCCGCCAGCCGATCGTAGAGCACCTGCGGTTCGACCGCCCCGGTGGCCGAGGTGGGCGCGGACAACAACCCTGGATCGTCACGGCCGTCCAGGCGCTGCCCGGCCTCGGCCAGCCGGAGGCGGTATAGCCACATCGGCGCGGGGCGGCCGGAGGCCACCGCGGCAGGCCCGCCACCAGCCGTAGCCAGCGTCGAGGCCCAGCCGTCGCGGCGCCGGGTGGCGTCCCCGATACGCGCGACGAACAGCAGCAGCCGGTCGATCTCGAACGAGGGGTCGGACCGGGCCCAGATGTGCTCGTACTCGGCCACCTGCTCCCGGCGCAGCACCGGCGCCAGCGCGACCTCGAGACGGTCGCGGTCACGGGTGCCCAGCCGCAGCAGCCCGTCCATGACCCGTTCCAGCACCGAGGCCGGCCACAGTCCGCGCAGTGTCGCCGCCACCTCCTCCACCAGCTCGTCCACGTCGGCGATCGGCGGTGGCGCGGCCGGCGCCGGCAGCGGCGGCGGCAGGTCGTCACGAGGCTCGGCCACGGTGGCGACCGCCTCTGGCCGGTGACCGTGCCGCGCCGCCAGCGCCAGCGCGCGCTCGCGCAGTCCGGCGTCCGGGTGACCGGCCGCCACGGCGAGCACCGCGCCGACCTCCGTGGCCTGATCCGGGTGCTGCCGGGCCAGCCGGTCGAGCCAGGTCAACTGTGCCCGGACCAGCGCCTTCTCCGGCCGGGCCAGCACCGTCCGGGCGGTTTCCCACAGCGCCTCCGGCTCGGCGGCGTCACCGGCCTCCCGCAGCGTCCGCTGGGCGGCGCGGGCCACCGGCCCCGGCCCGTCGGCGAGCAGCCGCAGGTAGGCGCTCGACCGCACCGCCACCTCGTCCGGAGTCGGCGCGAGCAGGTCGTGCAGGGCCAGGAACGGGCGCAGCGCCGCCGGCCGGTCGCCGCGCAGCAGCCGGCCGAGCACGCCGTTGAGCAGGGCAGCGCGGTCGAGCCGGCCCTCCGCCGCCAGCGCCGCCAGCGCACGGGGCAGGGCATCCGCGTCCGTGCCCGCGCCGTCGCCGCGGGCCAGTTCGGTGCCCACGCCGTCCACCTCGAACAGGCGCGGCAGCAGCGCGTCCAGGAACGGGTCCGCGCGCAGCCGGTCCACAGTGGGTGGGCGCGTCCCGCGTGGGGCCGGGGAGCCCTGTGCGGCCGCCCACCCGCGCACGAAGTCGTCCCCGGTCGGCGGCGGCGCCTTCTCCGCCAGCAGGAGACCGGCGACGAACCGCCAGCCCGCGAGCATCCGGTCCCGGGGCAGCCGGTCGGCCAGCTTGTACGCCACGTCCGCCAGCCAGGTCACCCCGCGTTCCCGGGCCACGTCGACCACCGGCGCGGCGTCGACGCCGCTCAGCCAGACCGAGCGGCGGCCGAGCAGCGCGGCCACCTTCGTCGGCGTGCTCAGCGTCCCCACCGCTGCGACCGCCAGCGTCGCCGCCTCGCCCTGCCACCACCAGGCGTCCCGCCTGCGGCGCACGTCGGCGACCAGTTCGTCGCCGAGCGCCCGGCGGGCCGGCTCGTCCAACCCGGCCAGGGCGGAGCGGACCTCGGACATCCTGCCGCGCACCACCGCCTCGACGAACCCGGTCACGACAGCACCTCCACCGGCGCCGCGACCATCGACACGGCCAGCGCGTGCCGGCACGGCCCCCGCTGCCCGCGGTGCCGCGCCCACCAGCGACAGGTGCAGGAGTATGCGCCGTCCGGGTGGCGGCGCACCCGGTAGACCTCGGCGTCGGTGCGTACCGTCGCGTCCCCGCCGTCGCGCTCGACCGCGCCGTGCTCGACCAGCGCCCGCGCGCCGAGCAGCCGCGGGTTGTCCCGCTCCGCGCGGCCCGCGTCGTAGGGCATCACCCGGTGGAAGTACGCCCCGTCCGCCACGTCGTACCCGACCCGCCCGGCGGTGCCCAGCTGGGCGAGCGCGGCACGCACCCGCCCGTCGGGCAGCGCGGCGGCGTCGGCCAGCGCGGCCACGTCGATCGTCGGATCCCAGTTGAGCAGCGCGCCCACCAGTTCCGCGTCGTCCACCACGTCGTCACCGGCGAGCGCCGCCAGCGCCGCGCCCTCGCCGGAGAACCCCCGGTACGGCTCGGGGGACAGCGTCAGCGACACCCGCAGCGCCCCGGTGTCCAGCTCCCACGTGCTCGGCACGGCCGGCGATCCGGCGCGCACGGCCGGGCCGTACACCCGCAGCGTGCGGGCGTGGCGCAGCACGCCGCGCAGCGCCGCCAGCCGGCCCGCGCCGGCCAGGCAGACCGCGCCCGGCGCCGGGCGGGAGGTCAGCCGCAGCGTACGCCCGGCGGGCACCGCCCACAGCACACTGCGGTCCGTCGCGGCGGGCAGCCGGCGCAGGAACGCCGCCGCCTCCGCCGCCGGGACCTCGGCGCGCGGCTCGAAGCCGGCGGTGAGCACGTGCACCTCGGCGAAGCCGCGCAGCCAGCGTCCGGGCAGCGGCACCTTCCGCTCGACCACCGAGCCGTCCATGGTGGAGACGGTCAGGTCGTCCGGGCCGACCGCCACGTGCAGCGGCTCGATGCCGCCCACCCGGGCCAGCGCCTCCCGCAGCGGCGGGTTCACGTCCACGTTCGTGGTGCCGTGGCCGCTGATCTCGCCGTCCAGCCCGGCCGGCAGGACGTCCATCCGGGCGTACACCCCGCAGCAGCCGGAGAACGACTCGAACCGCAGGCGGCCTCGGCTGCCGGTGACCACCGGGTCCAGGCTGGCCGGGTTGACCGGCTGGTGGTAGCGGGTGCGGGCCACCTCGGCGACGGCGAGCAGCCCGGCCGCCGCGACGGCCGGGGCGGTGAGGAACCCGGCGAAGAAGCGCGGGTTGGCCGCCGGGCCGCCGCAGGTCTGCAGATCGAGACCGGCGGCGCGCAGCGCGGACGGCTGAAGGTATCGGTACGTCTGGACGGCGTTCACGGCGCAGACCGTAGAGGGACCGACCGACAAAAGCGCGACGGTCCTGCTAGCTTCCTCGGATGTTCGCCCACGCCCTCACCGACGACGCGGAGCTGCGTCCACTGTCGCCCTGGCACGCCGACGAGTTCCTGGCCAACCTCGACCGCTGCCGCGAGCACATCTCGCCGTGGGTCGGCGCGTCCTTCGTCGCCACCGACGCCGAGTCGGCCCGCAAGGTCCTCCAGGCGTACGCCGACCGGTGGGCCCGCGACGACGGCGGCCTCTGGGGCATCTGGCAGCGCGGCACGCTCGTCGGCGGCGTGCTGTTCGTGTCGCTGAGCACCGCGCGCGGGGTGTGCGAGGCGGGCTGCTGGCTGGAACCGGGCGCCGAGGGGCAGGGCCTGGTCACCCGCGCCGCGCGCGTGATCATCGACTGGGCGGTGCGGGAGCGCGGCATCCACCGGGTCGAGTGGATCACGAAGGCCGGCAACGACCGCAGCATCGCCGTCGCCAAGCGGCTGGGCATGAGCCGCGACGGCGTCCTGCGCGGGGCCGCCGCGACGCCGGAGGGCCGCGCCGACATGGAGGTCTGGTCGGTGCTGGCGCCGGAGTGGACGGCCTGACCGCCGAAACTGTCGTACCCGGACGTGAACATGTGTCCATGGCTGTCCCCGCACTGGCCGACCGGTCCCCGCAGCCGCGCGCCCTGCCGCTGCGCGAGGTCCGCACCCGGCTCACCCAGCTCGTCTCCCTGGCCGAGCTGACCGACACCGTCACCCTCGTCACCCGCGACGGCGATTCCCGCCCGATCGCCGCGATCGTGCCCGCGCCGGCCGCCCGCACCGGGGCCCAGGCGCGCGCCGACGCCGAACGCGTCGCCGCGATCAGCGCCGGCTGGGCCCGCCGACTGGAGGAGCTGCACCAGCAGTCCGGCCGGCGGCACGCCGCCGAGCTGCGGGCGCTCGCCGACGCGCTGGCCGAGGCGTGGGCCGAACTCGACCGCCGCGCCCCGGCCGGCGACCCGGCGCTGATCCGGCTGCGCGCGGCGCACGCCGACCTGCTGCGCCGCTGACCCGTGGCGTCCCGGCCGGTCGCGCGCGGGACGCCACGGGTACGCGGTCAGCTCCGGCCACGCTCGGCCCGGTAGCGGCGGATCAGTTCGGCGGTCGAGGTGTCCACGTCGGCCAGGTCCGGGTCCGGTCCGGTGAGCTTCGGCGCGAGCTGGTTGGCCATCACCTTGCCCAGCTCCACACCCCACTGGTCGAAGGCGTTGATGTCCCAGACCGCGGCCTCGGTGAACGTGATGTGCTCGTAGAGCGCGATCAGCTGGCCCAGCGTCGACGGGGTGAGCTTCGGCGCCAGGATCGACGTGGTCGGGTGGTTGCCGGCCATCACCCGGTGCGCCACCACCTCGGGCGCGGTGCCCTCGGCCTCCACCTGCTCCCGGGTCCGCCCGAACGCCAGCGCGGCGGTCTGGGCGAAGAAGTTCGACATGAACAGGTCGTGCATGTCGCCCAGGTCGTGGTTGGGCCGGCTGAACGCGATGAAGTCCGCCGGGATCAGCCGGGTGCCCTGGTGGATGAGCTGGTAGAAGGCGTGCTGGCCGTTGGTGCCCGGCTCACCCCAGAAGATCTCCCCGGTCGGGTACGTCACCGGCGAGCCGTCGACGCGTACCGACTTGCCGTTGCTCTCCATGGTGAGCTGCTGCAGGTAGGCGGGGAAGCGGTGCAGGTACTGCGAGTAGGGCAGCACCGCGTGGGTCTCCGCGCCGAGGAAGTCGGTGTACCAGACGTTGAGCAGGCCGAGCAGCGCCGGCACGTTGCGTTCCACCGGAGCGGACCGGAAGTGCTCGTCGACCGCGTGGTAGCCGGCCAGCATCTCGCGGAACCGCTCCGGCCCGATGGCCAGCATCACCGACAGGCCGACCGCCGACGGCAGCGAGTAGCGCCCGCCCACCCAGTCCCAGAAGCCGAACATGTTCTCCGGGTCGATGCCGAAGTCCCGGACCCGCTGCTCGTTGGTGCTGACCGCGACGAAGTGGCGGGCCACCGCGTCGTCGTCCGCGTCCAGCCCGGCGAGCAGCCAGCGCCGCGCCTGGTCGGCGTTGGCGAGCGTCTCCTGGGTGGAGAACGTCTTGGAGACCACCACGAATAGCGTGCTCGCCGGGTCCAGGTCGGCGGTCTTGTCGTGGATGTCGGTCGGGTCGATGTTCGACACGAACCGGCAGCTGATGCCCGCGTCCCGGTACGCCTTCAGCGCCTCGTACGCCATCACCGGTCCCAGGTCGGAGCCGCCGATGCCGATGTTCACCACAGTGGTGATCCGCTCGCCGGTGTGGCCGCGCCACGAGCCGGAGCGCACCCGCTGCGCGAACGCCGACATGCGGTCCAGCACGGCGTGCACGTCGGCGACCACGTCCTGGCCGTCCACGGTGAGCGAGGCGTCCGCGGGCAGGCGCAGCGCGGTGTGCAGCACGGCCCGGTCCTCGGTCACGTTGATGTGCCGCCCGGCGAACATGGCCGCGATCCGGTCGGCCAGCCCGATCCGCTCGGCGAGCGCGCCGAGCAGCGCGACGGTCTCGTCGGTGATCAGGTTCTTGCTGTAGTCCACGTGCAGGTCGGCGACCTCACCGGTGAGCCGCTCACCCCGCTGCCCGTCGGCGGCGAACAGGTCGCGCAGGTGCGTGCCGCGCATCGCCTCGGCGTGCTTGCGCAGCGCCTGCCATTCGTCGGTGGTGGTGACGTCCACAGCCATCGGGTCGATCTTCTCCTTCACGACGGGCGGTCGGCCGGCCTGCGCCGGCGAACCCCACAAGCCTGCCACCCGGACCGGTCGCGCGCGACGCGACCCGGCGGCGACCACCGTGCGGGCGGTCTTTCGCCCGCCGCCCGGTGGACACGCGGTTGGGACGCCTGTACGACACGCCGAACACGGGGAGACATCTGTCGATTGCGGAACGTAAGCTCCGGAGTCGTCGGCGTACCGGAGGAGACGCGTATGGCAGCGGTTTTCGGTCCTCGGCGCCCCTCGGACGAGCACCCGCCGGACGAGCCCGCCCCGGCCGGGAGCGCGGCGGGCGACGAGACGTCGCTGCCGGAGCTGGCGGACGGGCACTGGATGAACCGCGCCACCGAGTTCGCCCACACCAGCTTCTGGTCGGTGGCGCGCCGGCTGCCCGCCCTCGTCCGCGAGGCCATCGGCCTGGCCTGGGCGACCAGCCGCCGAGACACGCTCGCCTCGATCGGGCTCAACGTGGTCGCCGGCCTGCTCACCACCTTCGGCCTGCTCGCCACCACCGGCGTGCTCCGGCAACTCTTCGCCGACGGGCCCACACCGGACCGGATCCGGGCGGCCCTGCCCGCGCTCCTGCTCGCGGCCGCCGCCGTGACGGCCCGGGGAGCGCTGACTGTCGCCGCCGGCTGGGCGCAGGCGCGGCTCATCCCGCAGATCAACTACCAGGTGGAACTCCGGCTGTTCGAGGCGACCACCGCTGTGGAACTCGCCGCGTTCGACGACGCCGGCTTCGCCGAGGAGATGGATCGTGCCCGGGATCGGGGCATGGCCGAGGCCGCGTCGATCGTGGACCACACCGTGAACCTGGTGACCGGGGTCGTGGGTGTGCTGGCCACCGCCGCCGCGGTCACCGTCATCCAGCCCGTCCTGCTGCCGTGCCTGCTGCTCGCCGCGGTGCCCGAGGCGGTCACCGCGGTCAAACTGGCGCGGCGGCAGTACCTGGCGCTGCTGGCCTGGATCACCCGTCGCCGCCGGATGTACCTGCTGGCCCGTTTGATGGCCGATCGGCACACCGCCGCCGAGATCCGTGCCTACCAGATGCGGGACTTCCTGCTGGCCGAGTACCACCGGATGATGACCGTCGAGACCCAGGCCCAGCTCCGGCTGGCCCGTTCGCAGACCGTCACCCGAGGACTCGGCCTGTCGGTGACCGGCGTGGCCGCGTTCGCGGTCTACGCCGTACTGGGCGGGCTGCTGATGGGCGGCGTGGTCGCGCTGGCGGCGGCGGCCACCGCGCTGCTCGCGCTCCAGGCCGCGCGGACGAGCCTGCGCACCGCGATCTTCGCCACCAACTCGCTCTACGAGGACGCGCTCTACTACCAGGACTACCGCGACTTCCTCGACCGGGCCACCCGGCGGATCCCAGCCGGCGGGCACCTGCCCGTCGACGGGTTCACGCGCATCGACGTCGAGCGGGTCAGCCTGCGCTACCCGGACACCGACACGGCGGCGGTCGACGAGGTAAGCCTCACGTTCCGGCGCGGTGAGGTGATCGCGCTGGTGGGGGAGAACGGCTCCGGCAAGACCACGCTCGCCAAGCTGATCGCCGGCCTCTACCGGCCCACCGGCGGCACGATCCGCTGGGACGGCGTGGACACCGCCGAACTGGACCCACGGCAGACCGCCGCCCAGGTCGCGGTGATGAGCCAGGACTGGTGGAAGTTCCCGTTCACCGCCCGGCAGAACATCCGCGTCGGCCGCCACGACCGCGCCGACGGGCCCGGCCCCAGCGTGGAGACCGCCGCCCGCGACGCCGCCGCGCACGACATGATCAGCGAGCTGCCGTTCGGGTACGACACGCTGCTGGACCGGCAGTTCAAGGACGGCCAGGACCTGTCCGGCGGGCAGTGGCAGCGGCTGGTGGCCGCACGCGGCCTCTACCGCGACGCCCGGCTGCTGATCTGCGACGAGCCGTCCGCCGCGCTGGACGCGCGTGCCGAGCACGCCCTCTTCCAGCATCTGCGGCGGCACCCGGACCGGGCCGTCGTGCTGATCACCCACCGGCTGGCGAACGTGCGGCACGCCGACCGGATCTTCGTGATGGACCACGGCCGGCTCGTGCAGTCCGCCAACCACGACACGTTGATGGCCCAGGGCGGGCTCTACCGCGAGCTGTTCGAGTTGCAGGCGGCCGGCTACCTCGCCGGCAGCGCGGAACCCGCCGCCGACGGTTGACCTCCAGCGCACTCGAACTCCTACCGTGACCGGACCGCGCGCCATCCGGCCGGCGCGGTGCGAACCAGGGAGCTCACATGCGCTATCGCGTCCTCGGCGGCACCGGCATCGAGGTCAGCGTCCACTGCCTCGGCACCATGATGTTCGGCGCGGTCGGCAACCCCGACCACGACGACTGCGCCCGGATCGTCCACGCGGCACTCGACCGCGGCGTCAACTTCGTGGACACCGCCGACATGTACTCGGCCGGCGAGTCCGAGGAGATCGTCGGCAAGGCCCTGCGTGGCCGCCGCGACGACGTGGTGCTCGCCACGAAGGTCCACTTCCCGATGGGGGAGGGGCCCAACCGGGGCGGCAACTCGCGCCGCTGGATCGTCCGTGCGGTCGAGGACAGCCTGCGCCGGCTGGGCACCGACTGGATCGACCTCTACCAGGTGCACCGCCCCGACCACACCACGGACGTCGAGGAGACGCTCGGCGCGCTCACCGACCTGGTCCGGGCCGGGAAGATCCGCGCGTTCGGCTGCTCGACCTTCCCGGCCGAGGAGATCGTGGAGGCGCACCACGTCGCCGAGCGGCGTGCGCTGGGCCGATTCCGCACCGAGCAGCCGCCGTACTCGATCCTGGCGCGCGGCGTCGAGACGTCGGTGCTGCCGGTGTGCCGCCGCTACCGGATGGGCGTGCTGGTGTGGAGCCCGCTGGCCTCCGGGTTCCTGTCCGGCCGATACCGGCAGGGGCGGCCCGTCGACCTCGGCGCCGGCCGTCCGGCGCTCACCCCGGCCCGGTTCGACCCGGCGCTGCCGGGCAACGCCGCCAAGTACGCCGCCGTCGAGGAACTGGTGGCGCTCGCCGACGAGGTTGGCTGCACGCTGCCGCAGCTCGCCGTGGCGTTCACCGCCGTGCATCCGGCGGTCACGTCGACCATCATCGGGCCGCGCACGATGGACCAGCTGGACGCGCTGCTCGCCGGGGCGGAGCTGACGCTCGACGACGCGGTGCTGGACCGCATCGACGAAATCGTCCCGCCGGGCACGAACCTCTACCAGCCCGACGGCGCCTGGTCCCCGCCCACGCTGACCGACCCGTCCCACCGCCGCCGCCCCCTCCCGGACCGAGCCGCAGCCTGACCCCTCGCTCCTCCCGCCCGCCCGCCCCGCCGGCCCTCAGCCCTCCATCTCGCCGATCATGGGGTTCCTGCCCCGGCAAAAGACCGTAAATCGGGCACCCGAGGGGCCGAAACCGCAAGATCGACGAGGCGAGGCGAGGCGAGGCGAGGCGGGGTGCGGCGGGTGCGGTGGGGCGGGCGCGGTGGGCGGGGCGGAAACGCGGGGCGAGGTGGCGCGGGGAGGCGCTGCGGAAGGGGCGAGGCGGGGCCGGGGAGGGGCGAGGGGGTGCGGGTGGGGAACTGCGTCGACAGGGCAGGGGCGTGGCTCCACACTGGACGGGTGGAACATCGCGATCTTGTTCGGGTGAGCAAGCGGCTGTCGCTGGCGTTGCGGCACCGGCCCGACGCGTACGGCCTGCGGCTCGACCGGGCGGGCTGGGTGCCGGTCGCGGACGTGCTCGCCGGGCTGGGGATCAGCCGCGCCCACCTGGACGCCGTGGTCGCGGGCAACGACAAGCAGCGCTTCGCGTTGGAGACCGGTCCGGACGGGGCCGACCGGATCCGCGCCAACCAGGGGCACTCGGTTCCGGTCGACCTCGGCCTCACCCCGGCCGCGCCGCCGCCCCGGCTGTTCCACGGCACCGGCGAGGCCGTGCTGGACGCCATCCGGGCGCAGGGGCTGCGCCGGGGCGGGCGGCACCACGTACACCTGTCACCTGATGTGGCGACGGCCCGGCGCGTCGGCGCGCGCCGGGGCGGCGCGGTGGTGGTGCTGACGGTGGACGCGGCGGCGATGGCCGAGGCGGGGTACCTGTTCTACCGCTCGGCGAACGGGGTGTGGCTCACCGACACCGTGCCGCCGGCCTACCTCGGCACCACCTGAGCGGGCGTCAGCGGACGGTGACCGGGTGGGCCACCACGGCGTCGAACAGGTACGCGAGGTCGTTCACGGCGGCCCGGTCGGGCTGGGCGACGCCGGTGCAGTCGGTGGCCCGGGCACGGAGCGTGTGCCGGCCCGTGGCCGGCGGGCGCCAGCGGACGGTCCAGCGCTGCCAGGCGCCGCCCCGATCCGCGGTGACCAGGTCGGCCGGGCGCCACCCGTCGCCGGTGTCCACCTCGACGTGCGCGATCGGGCCGTTGCCGGACCAGGAACGGCCGGTCAGCAGCACCTCCTCGCCGGCCGGCACCCGGGCGTCCCAGGGCAGCTCGAACGCGCTGCGCACCGGCTGGGCGGTGAGCACGGTGCCGTCGACGGGGTGGCCGGGGCCGAACATGCGGTAGAACTGCGTGTTCCACGGCGAGAACAGGGGGGTGGTGGAGACCTCGATCGCGCCCACCCACTTGATCGAGGAGATGCCGACCCAGCCGGGCACCACGACCCGCACCGGGAAGCCGTGGTCGGCGGGCAGTGGCTCGCCGTTCATCTCGTACGCCAGCAGCACGTCGTCCAGCGCCTTGGCGACCGGCATCGGACGGCGTACCCGGCCGAGGTTGACCCCGCCGGAGACGTAGTCCGGGTCGAGGCCCTCGGGCATCACGTCGACCGCCTCGTCGCGCAGCCCGGCCAGGCGCAGCACCGTGCCGAGCCGCACGCCGCGCCAGCGGGCCACGCCGACGCTGCCCAGCCCCCACGCCACGCCCGGGGCGGGGTCGCCCTGCTGCTCGGCGAAGTAGCGCCGCCCGTTGCCGGCGCACTCCAGCAGTGCCGCGTGCTCCTCGGCGGGCAGTCGGCGCAGCTCGTCGAGGTCGAACTCGATTGCGTCGTCCCGGGTCGGCGCGCCGCGCAGCCCGTCGCCGAACAGGCGCAGCCGCCAGGTGGCCGCGTCCAGGTGTGGCGTGACCGTGTGGTTGCGGACGAAGAAGCGGTCGATCGGGACCACGTACCCCTGGCCGGCCATCGACGGCCAGCGCATCTCGGCGTTGGTGTCCAGCGGGCGCAGCAGCTCCGCCGGCAGCGGCTTGACGATCGGCGCGCCGGGGTCGACGCCGACCGGCGCGGACGTCACCGCTACCGGCTCGCGCTCCGCGGCGGCGGCGGTCACCGCGGCCATCGCCGCGCCCACCTCCAGCAGCCGGTCGCGGTCGACGCCCGGCCCGTGTGCCTGCCCGGCGAGCCACTGCCGGCTCCGGTCGGCGTCGTGGACGGCTTCGGCTGAGGACGGGGACTGACTCACGGCTGACCTCCGGGGTGGGCGACGCTGCCTTTCCTATTCAACCAGTAGGACTTCCCGTCGATCCATAGCAGGTCGGCGGCACGGTCACGCCGCGCCGATCAGCGTCACCACCCCGGCCACCACGAGCACGCCGGCCCAGAGCCGGTCGACGTTGAACCAGGCCCGGCGCAGCACACCGACGCCGAGCACCTCGTACACGGCCACGGCCACGGCCAGCGCGACGCCGAGCATGGCGGCGGTGTGCACGGCCGCCGCGAACAGGCCGGTCAGCGCGCCGGCCGGCGCGGCGGCGAGGTGTCCGGCGTGCGGGCCGCCGCCGACCGCCGGTTCGGCGAGCAGCACCGGCAGCAGCATCAGGCCCGCGCCGTGCGCCGCCGACATCAGGAACGACCAGGCGGTGAGCTGCGCGGCCGACAGCCGCATCCCGGCCCACCGGAAGTGCCGGTCGGACAGCAGCCGCCACAGCCCGAACCCGACGAGCAGCACCCCGCCGGTGACCGCGACCGCAGTGCTCGCCGTCACCGACCGGGTGGCGCTGACCAGCGCGGCGACCACCGCCACCGACGCCAGGTGACCGGCCGCGATCGGCGGCAGCGCGGCCAGCAGCGCGGCCCGGCGGCGCTCCTGCAGGCCCCGGGCCACCGCGAACAGCCAGCCCATCGCCGGGTTCAGGCCGTGGAACGCGCCGAGGCCGGCCAGCGCCGCCCAGGTCGCGCCGGTCACGGGAAGCAGTACGAGTCGGACGAGGCGTCGCCGCCCTGCAACCGGGTCTGGTGCACGCGCAGGCCGCGGAACTCGTCCCCGCGCGGGAAGAACCGCGGATCCGGCACGAGGCCGCCGGTGTCCGGGTCGACGTCGAGCTTCGCCACCCACGCGCCCACCCCGTCGGGGTAGAACTGGTCGTCCCAGGCGCCGTAGAGCGAGTTGCTGACGTAGACGCGGCGGCCGTCGCGGCTGATCTCGACCATCTGCGGGCCGCCGGCCAGCGGCTCGTCCGGGTACGCCGGGTGCGGCGTGCGGTTGACGATGCCGCCCAGGCGCACCGAGCCGACGCGTACCGGGTGGAACGGGTCGCTGACGTCGTAGCGGATCAGCTCTCCGGTGCCCCAGCAGGAGACGTGCAGGAACCTGTCGTCCACTGACAGGTCGATGTCGGTGACCAGCGGCGGCACCGCCCCGAACGGCTTGAGCAGGTCCGGCAGGTCCGCCGGCTCGGCCGCCTCGGCCGGGATGTCGATCACCTTGGTCACGGCCCAGGCGTCGCCGTCGCGGTGCCACAGCCAGATCGAGGCGGACAGGTCCTCGACGCTGATCACCACGCCGACGAAGCCGTACGACTTCGTCGGGTCGTGCGCGGGGCGCAGCTCCAGCGGCATCTGGTACTGGTCGCCGAGGTCGACGCGCTGCACGTGCCGGCGCTTCGCCAGGTCCCAGAAGTGGATCGCGTGCCCGTACTTCCGCCCCAGCAGCAGTTCCCCGACGATGCCGTCCTCGATCATCGACGGCGTGCCCCACTCGCTGGTGACCAGCACGTCCTGCGTGTAGTGCCACCAGAAGTCGTACGCCAGGAACTGCGGCCCCCGGTCGGCCTCCCACGCGCCGCGTACCTCGAACGTGGTGTGGTCGAGCACGGCGATGCCGCCGGGCCCCTCCTGCCCGTCCGCGCCGCCGAGCGCGGAGACGTAGATGCCGTCCGGCCCGCAGTGCACGGTGTGCGGGCGTGAGTACCCGGCGCGCTTGCCGAGTTCCTCCGGGCCGATCACCTTCACCAGTTCGGGGCGGCGCGGGTCGGGCTTGGTGTCGAGCACGTGGATCCGGGACGAGCGCAGGCCCGGCACGATCAGGTAGCGGCGTTCCACGTGCGGGTGCGGCGCGGTGGGGCAGAGCGCGCTGCTGCACGCGTTCCAGCCGAAGTGGTGCAGCTCGTCGCCGGTGTTCGGCAGCTCGGTCCAGCCCACCACCCGGCCGTACGAGCCGGAGTCCGGGTCGGTGTCGAGCACCGCGATGGCGTCGGGGCGCTGCCCGGCGCGGTCGAACGCGGCGACGTACGCGAGTTTCTCGGCCGGCGCGGTGGCGGCGAGCGCGGGGGAGGGGTAGAAGGTCGGGTCGGGGGTCCAGCGGGTCATCGGTTCTCCCTCGCGGTCAGCCGGCGGGTACGCCGAGGCGGTCGAGCAGGTGGCGGCGCAGCGCGCCGAGGGCCGGGTCGTCGGGGCTCGGGGTGGGGCCGAGGCGTACCGGCACCTCTTCGGCGATCACGCCGTCGTCGAGGAGCAGGACGCGATCGGCGAGCAGCAGCGCCTCCTCCACGTCGTGGGTGACCAGCAGCGCGGCGAAGCCGTGCTGGGCGCGCAGCCGCCGCAGCAGCCCCTGCATGCGCAGCCGGGTCAGCGCGTCGAGCGCGCCGAACGGCTCGTCCAGCAGCAGCAGGTCCGGTTCGCGGACCAGCGCGCGGGCCACCGCGACCCGCTGCGCCTGCCCGCCGGACAGCTCGGCGGGCCAGGCCCGGCCCCGGTCGGCGAGCCCGACCTCGGCCAGCGCGCGGCCGACCCGGTCGCCCACGTCCGGCCCGGTCAGCCCGAGCGCCACGTTGTCCGCGACCCGCTTCCACGGCAGCAGCCGGTGCTCCTGGAACACCACGGCGGCGGTGCCGTGCACCGCGTGCTCGCCGCCCGCGTCGCCGTCGAGCCCGGCGAGCACGCGCAGCAGCGTGCTCTTGCCGGATCCGCTGCCGCCCAGCAGCGCCACCGTCTCCCCGGCGCCGATGATCAGGTCCACCCCGGCCAGCACCACCGCCGGGCCGAACGCCCGGGTCACCGCGCGCGCGGTGAGCACCGGCCCGGTCAGGTCGCGCGCAGTCCGCGTCGCCACGCCAGCGTCCTCCTCTCCGCGTACCGGATGAGCAGGTCGGAGGCGAGCCCCAGCAGCGCGTAGATGAGCAGGCCGAGCACCACCACGTCGGTCTGGCTGAACTCGCGTGCCTCCATCATCAGGAAGCCGACGCCGGTCTGCGCGTTCACCTGCTCGCCGACGACCAGGCTGAGCCAGGCCGCGCCGATGGCCAGCCGCAGCCCGAGGAACAGCGCCGGCAGCGCGCCGGGCAGCACCACGTGCCGCAGGCGGGCCGCCGCGCCGAGACCGCAGGTGCGCGCCGCCTCGACCAGGCGTTCGTCGATGTCGCGGATGCCGGCGTACGTGTTGAAGTAGATCGGGAAGAACGCGCCGAGCGCGACGAGCGTGACCTTCAGCGACTCGCCGATGCCGACCCAGATGATCAGCAGCGGGACCAGGCCCAGGTGCGGCAGCATCCGGGCCATCTGCACCGGCGGGTCGACCAGGTCGTCACCGAGGCGCAGCAGCCCCGCCGCCGCGCCGAGCACCAGCGCCAGGCCGCCGCCGATGAGCAGGCCGAGCGCGGCGCGGGTGAGCGAGTCGAGCAGGTGCACGCCGAGCGTCCCGTCGCGCGCCAGCCGCCACCCGGTCGCCAGCACCGCGCTGGGCGCGGGCAGCTTCTCCGCGGCGAGCAGGCCGGTGCGCGCGGCGACCTCCCAGGCGAGCACCAGCACGACCGGGCTCACCGCGCGCCGCCACCGCCGCGAGGCGCGGGCCCGGGACCGCCGCGGCGTCGCCCGATCGGGTACGACAGCGGGGATCGCCTCGGCCAGCGCCGGACCGCTCACTGGAACGCCTCGTTGAACCGGCCGTCCACCCGCCCGGCGATGTCGACCGGTCCGGGCACCAGCTTCAGCTCCACGAAGCTGTCCGCGATGGCCTGCAACTCTGCGCCGATCTCCGGGGTGACCGGGGCGAGCGGCTTGGCGCTGCGGGCCAGCGCCCGGGTGGTCACGTCGAGCGGGATCTTCAGCTCCGGGGCGAGGACGGCGGCCCGCTCGGTCGGGTGGGCGATGCCCCAGTCGGTGGTCTGCCGGTACGTGTCCAGGAACGCGCGTACGTCGGCGGTGCGGTTCTTCACCGCGTCCGGCGCGGCCAGCACGTACTCGCGGTTGCCGGCCAGGCCGGTGGCGTCGGCGAGCACCCGTACGCCGGGCTGCTCGGCCAGCGCGAAGTAGGGATCCCAGATGATCCAGGCGTCGACCTGCCCGTTGTCGAACGCGGGCCGCCCCTCGGCGGGCTTGAGGTACTTCACCTTGATGTCGGCGAGCGTCATCCGGTTCGCCTCCAGCAGCTTGACCAGCAGCCAGTGCACGTTGGAGCCCTTGTTCAGCGCGACCGTCTTCCCGCGCAGGTCGGCGAATCCACGATACGGGCTGCCCGCCTTGACCAGAACCGCCTCGCCCTGCGGGATCGGCTGGGACGTGCCGACCACGGAGAACGGGATCTTGCCGGCGGCGGCGAACACGGGTGGGGCCTCGCCGACCTGACCGATGTCGATCGAGCCGGCCTTGAGCGCCTCGGTCAGCGCCGGGCCGCTCTCGAACAGCGACCAGGTGACGTTCTTCGCGTCGCCGCGCGCCTTGACCAGGCTGAGCCCGCCGAAGCGCTGGTAGCCGATCCGCAGCGGGCCGTCACTGCCGCCGCCGCTGGCGTCGGCCGCCTCGCCGCCGCAGGCCGTCAGCGCCGTCGCGGCCAGCAGCGCGAGGGTGGTGAGCAGCGCGGCCACCGGCCGGCGGCGGGTTCTGGGGGTACGCATGGCGACTCCTCGGGGAGGGAAGGGCCCGGCATCGACGGGCGACAGCAACCTACCAACCCGATAGGTTTTATGGGTAGTCTGTCGGCGCGGTCGTCCCACCACTCAGGAGACGGCCCGTCCGACGCGCACCGGAGGCCCCCATGTCGCTCACCTTCCACTGGTTCCTGCCGACCTACGGCGACAGCCGGGACATCGTGGGCGGCGGACACGGCGTACCGGTCGGCACGGCCGGTGGCGCGCGACCCGCGAGCGTGGCGTACCTGGGGCAGATCGCCCGCACCGCCGAACAGCTCGGTTTCGCCGGCGCGCTCACCCCCACCGGCGCCTGGTGCGAGGACGCCTGGCTGACCACCGCCATGCTCACCGAGGTCACCGAGCGGCTGAAGTTCCTCGTCGCGTTCCGGCCCGGCCTGCTCTCACCCACCCTCGCCGCGCAGATGGCGTCCACGTTCCAGCGCCTGTCCGGCGGGCGGCTGCTACTGAACGTGGTCACCGGCGGCGAGTCGGCCGAGCAGCGCGCGTACGGCGACTTCCTGGACAAGGACGCCCGCTACGCGCGTACCGACGAGTTCCTGCACGTGGTGCGGGCGCTGTGGCGCGGCGAGACGGTCGACCACGACGGCGCCCACGTGCAGGTCGAGGGCGCCCGGCTCGGCCGGCTGCCCGACCCGGTGCCGCCGGTCTACTTCGGCGGGTCGTCCGGCGCGGCCGGGCCGGTGGCCGTCCGGCACAGCGACGTGTACCTGACCTGGGGCGAACCGCCCGCGCAGGTGGCCGGCAAGCTGGACTGGATCCGTGGGCTCGCCGCCGGGGCCGGCCGCGAGCTGCGGTACGGCATCCGGCTGCACGTGATCAGCCGGGACACCGCCGAGGAGGCGTGGGCCCAGGCGCGCAAGCTGCTCGACGGCATCCCCGAGGCCGACGTGCGCGCCGTGCAGGAAGGGCTGCGACGCAGCGAGTCCGAGGGGCAGCGGCGGATGCTCGACCTGCACGGCGGCTCCCGCGACGGGCTGGAGGTCTCGCCGAACCTGTGGGCCGGATTCGGGCTGGTACGCGGCGGCGCGGGCACCGCACTCGTCGGCAGCCACACCGAGGTCGCCGACCGGATCGCCGAGTACCACGCGCTCGGCCTGGACGAGTTCATCCTCTCCGGTCACCCGCACCTGGAGGAGGCGTACTGGTTCGGCGAGGGCGTGCTGCCGATCCTGCGGCGGCGCGGGCTGTGGCGGCACCCGGCCGGCGAGCCGGAGATCGAGGCGCCGGCCGCAGTGCCGTTCTCACCCCAGCCGGTTCCGGCCCGCGGCTGACCGCGCCGCACGCTGCCGGGGCCGGTCCGGTCAGAGCGGGCGTTGCCCGGCGAGGAAATCGGCGAGCACCCGGGTGTGCGTGGAGAAGGCCAGCTCGACCGGATCGGTGAGCACCAGCCACTCGGTGGCCTCCTCGGTCGGCGCCGACGGCGGCAGGTCACCGATAGCCCGCTCGGGCAGCACCCCGAAGACCATCATGGTGCCGCCAGCCGGAGCGCCGTGCACCGCGAACAGCCGCGCCTCGCCGGCCTCGGCCAGCAGCCCGGTCTCCTCGCGCAGCTCCCGCACGAGCGCCTCGGACCACTCCTCGCCGTACTCGACGAAGCCACCCGGGAGCGCCAGCAGCCCCCGGGCCGGTTCGATGTCGCGGCGCACCACGACCACGCCGAGCCCTTCCGGCGTGCGGACCGGCAGCACCGCCACCGCCACCGGCAGCGGATTGCGCCACACCGTCTCGCCGCACGAGGAACAGACCCGCGGCCACCCGGCGCCCGCCGGGTAGGCCGCGCCGCAGAAGGAGCAGTGCGAGTACGGGGTCACGCCGCAGCACGTTACCCGCACCTGCCGCCCGAGGTCAGACGTCACCCCCTCTGGCCGGCGAGCTGGGCGCGCGCCTCCATCAGGGCGAAGCCGAGCAGGTTGTCGCCCCGCCAGGTCGCCGGGTCGGCGGCGCGCGGGTCGTCGGCGGTCAGGCCGATGCCCCAGACCCGGTCCGTCGGGCTGGCCTCGACGAGCACCCGGTCGCCGGTGCCGAGCAGGAACCGCCGCAACGGCTCGTGCTGGGCGAACTTGGCCACGCTGCCGGCCACCACGATCTCGTAGCGGCGGGCCGCCCAGGTCGCCTCGTCGAAGTCGCGCACCTGCCGGCCGAGCGCCTTGGCCCGGTGCGGGTGCCCGGCGGCCAGCACCCGCTCGGCGACCGCCAGGTCACCGAAGAGGGTGGCCTTGTGCCACATCATCCAGTGCTCGGCGGTGGCGAACTCCCGGCCGTCCACTGTGAACGCCGCCGGCCACCACTGGCTCAGGCAACCGGCGCCGACACCGCCGTCGCGCTGCGGCCGGTGCCCCCAGAAGCGCAGATACTTGAACGTCGCGCCGGTGTCGAGCGCGGCGGTCAGGTCGGCGACGGAACGGATCGGCATGCCCCGCAGTCTGCCCCACCCCACTGACATCCCACCGCCGCTTTTCGCCCCCGCAACGATCACCCGCATCTCCGCCGGGACAACGACGGATGTCCTGCTTGGAGAGGCCTGCTCCACATCACGAGATGCAAAGAGATCTTGAAAGGAAAAGGCTCCTATGGCGACCCTTTCCTTCCAAGATCTCGAAGAGCTCGACCGAACCCGCCGATCTTGCGATTCGGTGCCCCGCAAACTCCGTCAAACGGACATTCTGAGGGCCCAAACCGCAAGATCGACGAGGAGAGAGCGGGAGGGGAGAGGGCGGGGAGGGGGGAGGGCGGGGAGGGGGGAGAGGAGGGTCAGGGCGTGGGGGCGCCTGTGTAGAACGCGGTGACGCGCTCGCCCGCGCCTTGTGCCTCCTCGGCCGGGGTGCCGGCTTCGATGCTTGCCTCCGTCCAGCTCCTGCTGGACTCGGTGACGAAACGGAGGCCCTCGGGTGAGGCCATCCACTCGGCTGCGGCGGCCGGGTCGACGCCCGTGCCGTCGGCCGCGAAGTGGGAGGCCAGCCCGACCAGCGCCAGGTCCCAGCCGATGCCGACCGCGCCCGGGCCGTACTCGGCCCACCGCTGGTCGTCGACGTGCGCGACGTGCTCCAGCTCGAAGCGGGTACGCCCGGGGCCGGCCTCGCGCAGCCGCACCTCGATCCAGCTCACCTCGTCGCCGAACTCCCAGGTGGCGGCGAAGCCGTGCGGCGGGTCGCAGCGTTCGACGGTGCCACCGGCGTTGCCCTCCAGCTGGTAGCGGCCGCCGAGGCTCAGGTCGCCGGAGACCGGCAGGAACCAGCGCGGTATCCGTTCCGGGTTGGTGCAGGCGTCGAAGACGTCGTCCACCGGCGCGTCGTACGTCTGGGCGATGGTGAGCACCCGCGCCTGCCCGGCGGGGAGCGTGCGGTCGCCGATGCGGCGCTCGACGGCGCTGATCTGTCCGGTCACGTCGATCATGGTTCGGTCCTCTCGTCGTCGGTGTCGTCTGCGCGCAGCCGTCGTTCGCGGCGGCCCCGGGCCAGCTCGGTGGCGAGCGCGGCCAGTGGCGGCGTCCAGAAGCGGCGGAACCCGTCCAGCCACGCGTCGATCTCGCGCAGCGGGCCGGGATCCACGGCGTAGAGCCGGCGGGTGCCGTCGGCGCGCACCGTGGTGAAGCCGTGTTCGCGCAGCACCTTGAGGTGCTGCGAGACGGCGGGCTGGCTGATGCCGAACTCGCGCCGCACGGTCTCACCGAGCGCCCCGGCGGGCTGCTCACCGTCGGCGAGCAGCTCCAGGATCCGGCGGCGGACCGGGTCGCCGAGGACGTCGAAGGCGTGCACGACACCTTTGTATCAGACGCGGCTTATATAAGCGAGCACTGACGCGCTGCGGGACGCCCGTCGCACCCGGGCGTCCCGCGTACCCCCGTGGTCAGCCGCCGAGACGGGCGGCGACGGTACGGCGCAGCTCCGGCAGGCGGTCGTGCAGCAGGCCCGGGCACTGCGTGTCGTTGAAGTCCTTGTGTCCGTAGATCTCGGTGGGCGCGATGCCGTACTGCTGGCAGGTGAACGCGCAGAACGTCACCAGGCTGTTCCAGAGCGCCTGGGGCGGCTGCACGTCCAGGTAGATGCCGTCGTTCTCGATGCCGATGGCCTGGCTGTTCTGCCCGACGCAGTGCGCGCCCTGCACCATGGTCTGGCCGTGCAGCAGCGCGTAGAGGCTGCCGTGGCGGCCCTCGGTCAGGTAGCCGCCCCGGCTGTTGGTGAAGTGCTGCCCGGAGTCGAGCCAGCCGTTGCTGTCCATGTGCAGGTCCTGGATGTCGCGGGAGTTCCGGTACGCCTGGGCGAGGCTGTAGTCGGTGGTGTTCGGGAACGCGGTGTGGTGCACGATGATCTTGTTGGGCCGGCTGGACACCACGCTCACCGGCGACGAGGGCGGGCGGGCGCCCCAGGTCGCGCAGTTGGCGATGGTCGGCTGGTCGACCCGGGTGGCAGCGGCCCGCGCGTCGGGGCCGGAGCCGATCTGGGTCAGCGCACCGACGCCGGCGGCGGCGCCGAGCAGGACCGCGCCGCGCAGCACGGTCCGCCGGTGGACGGGAACAGACATCGCAGCCTCCTCGTGGGGTGAGGTACGGCCGGGCGTGGCGGGACCGGCACCGCCCGCCACGCCCGGGCCGGGGTCAGCAGGGTCCGTTGCAGGCCAGCACGCGCAGCCGGTCCAGCGAGCCGTTCCACACGTTCTGGTCACCGGGGAAGACCCCGGAGGAGGACCACTGCCAGAACGAGTACGTGCCCCAGCCGGCCGGCAGCGCGCCGACGCTGCTGGAGTAGCGGGCGATCCACAGTGGGTTGTTGGCCGCGAACTGCGAGGTGTTGCCGGTGCAGGTGCTCCACCAGTCGGTGGTGGTGTAGATGGTGGCCCACCGTCCGGTGCGGGCGTAGTACTGGTTGACGAACGAGGCGATCCAGCTGCGCATCGACGCCTGGCTCAGGCCGTAGCAGGTCGCGCCGTACGGGTTGTACTCGATGTCCAGCGCGCCGGGCAGCGTCCGCCCGTCCTTGGACCAGCCGCCGCCGTGGTCGACGAAGTAGTTGGCCTGGACGGCGCCGCTGGTGGTGTCGGGGCGGGCGAAGTGGTACGAGCCGCGGATCATCCCGACGTTGTAGGAGCCGTTGTACTGCTGGGCGAAGTACGGGTTGGTGTAGTACGTGCCCTCGGTCGCCTTGACGTAGGCGAACCGGGCGCCGTTGGCCCACGCCCCGGACCAGTTCACGTTGCCCTGGTAGCTGGACACGTCCATGCCGGGTAGTCCGGCCGGGGCGGCGGAGGCGGGTGCCGCTGCGGACAGGGCCGCGGCGGCGACGGTGACGGTGGCGAGCAGCGCGGCTCCGGCCGCGCGCAGCGCCGATCGGATCGATCTGTGCATCTGTCCTCCCTGGGGGTTGCCGCGCTCCGGCGGCGGGAGTATGACGAAAGGAACTGTCGTCATTAGTGCACAGGGCGGAGAAACTTTTCAATAGAGCGCATCGAAGAATCTCACTGAATTGGGTGCTCAGCCGAGCTGGGCGAGCGCCTCGGCGGCGGCGCGCTCGCCGGCGGTCACCGCGCCCTCCAGGTAGCCGCTCCACCGGGTCGCGGTCTCCGTGCCGGCCCAGTGCACCCGGCCCACCGGCGTGCGCAGTTCCGGGCCGTACGCGCACCACGCGCCGGTCGGCAGGACGCCGCAGAAGCAGCCGCGCGTCCACTCGTCGGCAGACCAGTCGTACTCGACGAGGTCGTCGGGGCGCGCGGCGGCCGGGCCGAAGATCGCGGCGAGCGCCTCGCACAGCGCGTCCCGGCGCGCGCCCTCCGGCAGCCGGCGCAGCGCCCGGGCCTGCGCGCCGTAGCTGAACGCGGTGAGGATCCCACCGGGTACGTCCGGCAGCGAGTTGTCCACCGTCTCGGTGAGCGGCCCGGTGTCGGTGCTGGACACGCCGGAGCGGCCGTCGGCCCGCCAGAACGGCTCCGGATAGAGCGCGTGGACCTTGAGCGCCGCGCCCATCGGCATCCGCTGGGTCAGCCCGTCGCGCAGCGGCGGCAGCGGCGGGTCGTACCGGATGCGCCCGGCCAGCGTCGGCGCCAGCGCGACCACCACCGCGTCGCCGCGGTACGTCTCGCCGCCGCAGCGCACCCGCACCCCGTCGCGGTCCTGCGCGACGCCGTCCACCGGCGCGCGCAGGCACAGGCTCCCCGGAGGCAGCGCGGCGGCCATCCGCTCGGCCAGCGCGGCCGGGCCGCCGGCGATCCGGTCCTGCTGGGCGCCACCCGCCATGCGCAGCAGCGACCCGGTGCCGCCGCCGCTGCGCAGGTAGAACAGCATGTGCAGCAGCGAGACCTCGTCCGGCGAGGCGGCCAGCAGGCCACCGGCGAGCATCCGGCCCGCGTACCCGGCGGTGACCGGGTCGGCCCCGCTCGCATCGAGCCAGCCGCCGAACGTGACCCGGTCCCACAGTGCCGCCCCGTCCGCCCGCCACGGCGCGGCCGGGTCGAGCCCGGCCGCCATCTCGTCGAGCGTGCCCAGCAGCGCGGACAGCCCCGGCGCCTCGCCGGTGGCCGGGCGTGCGCCGAGCAGCAGCGTCGCCGCGCCGCGCGCGGGGGAGGGGAACGTGGCCAGGCCGTACGCGGCGGCGAGCGCGTACATCCGGTCCTGGGTCGGGCCGATCCACTGCGCGCCGAGATCGAGCCAGCCGCCGCCTGGTAGCGGTCGGCTGAGCGTGCGGCCGCCCACCCGGTCCCGGGCCTCCAGCACCCGCACCTGCGCGCCCGCCGCGTCCAGCGCGAGCGCGCAGGCCAGACCGGAGAACCCGGCGCCCACGACGACGACCCGGTGGCGGCGCACGCGGCGGCGTACCCCGCTCCCGGCCGGATTCACCCGGCCCGGCGTGTCGAAACCGGCGCCAGCCGTTCGTGTGGAGGGTGAAGGGGCGGCGCGGGGCCGTCCGGTGACGAGGAGAAGCCGATGAAGCAGTACCTGATCAGCATGTACCAGCCGGCCGGCCAGGGACGCCCGGACCCGGAGTTCCTGGCCGGGGTGATGCGCGAGGTCGAGGCCATCGGCCGGGACCTGCGGGAGGCGGGGTGCTGGGTGTTCGGCAACGGCCTGCACGACCCGCAGACCGCCACCGTGCTGCGCCCGGCCGGTGACGAGGTGCTGGTCACCGACGGGCCGTTCGCCGAGGGCAAGGAGTACCTGGGCGGCGTCACCATCATCCGGGCGCCCGATCTGGACGCCGCGCTGGACTGGGGCCGCCGGTACGCCCTCGCGACCACGCTGCCGATCGAGGTCCGCCCGTTCCAGGGCGAGGGATGACCGACGTCGAACGGGTCTTCCGGGCCGAGTACGGCCGCGCGGTAGCCGTCCTGGTCCGTCTCCTCGGCGACATCGACCTCGCCGAGGAGGCGGTCCAGGAGGCGTTCGCGATCGCGGTGACGCGCTGGGCCGCCGACGGGCCGCCGCCCAGCCCGGCCGGCTGGATCATCACCACCGCCCGGAACCGGGCGATCGACAGGTTGCGCCGCGAGGCCACCCGGACTGCCCGGCACGCCGAGGCCGCCCTGCTGCACGCCGCCGACCCGCCCGCCGAGGAGGGGCCCGTGCCCGACGACCGCCTGCGCCTGATCTTCACCTGCTGCCACCCGGCGCTCGCCGCGCCCGCCCGGGTGGCGTTGACGCTGCGCCTGCTCGGCGGCCTGAGCACCGCCGAGATCGCGCGCGCCTTCCTGGTGCCGGAGCGGACGATGGCGCAGCGCCTGGTCCGGGCCAAGGCGAAGATCCGCGACGCCGGTATCCCGTACCGGGTGCCGCGCGACGCGGACCTGCCGGACCGGCTGCGCGGGGTCCTCGCGGTGGTCTACCTGATCTTCAACGAGGGGCACACGGCCAGCGCGGGGGAGCGGCTGGGCCGCGCCGAGCTGGGCGCCGAGGCGATCCGGCTGGGCCGGCTGCTGGTGACGCTGATGCCGGACGAGCCGGAGGCGCTCGGCCTGCTCGCGCTGATGCTGCTCACCGAGGCGCGCCGGGACGCCCGGACCGGGCCGGACGGGGCGCCGGTGTCGCTGTCCGAGCAGGACCGTGGCCGGTGGGACCGGGAGCTGATCGCCGAGGGCCAGGATCTGGTCCGCCGGTGCCTGCGGCGGGGCCGGCCCGGCCCGTACCAGCTCCAGGCCGCGATCGGCGCGGTGCACGCGGACGCGCCGACCGCCGCCGCGACCGACTGGGGACAGATCCTCGCGCTCTACGACCAGTTGGCGGCCGTCGCGCCGGGACCGGTGGTGGCGCTGAACCGGGCGGTCGCGCTGGCCGAGGTACGCGGACCGGCGGCCGCTCTGGCCGAAGTGGACCGGCTGGACCTGACCGGATACCACGTGTGGCACGCGATCCGGGCCGACCTGTTGCGCCGCCTCGACCGTCCGGCGCAGGCCCGGATCGCGTACGACGCGGCGATCGCCGGCACCGGCAACGCGGCGGAGCAGACGTTCCTGCGCCGCGCCCGCGACCGGATGGCGGGATGATCACACCGACAGTGCACGTTGGAGGCCGATAACCCCGGGAAATGAACCGTGATCGTCTGGGCATTGACGCGGCGGCAGAGAAAAGTACACTCCCGGTGTAATTAGTTTTTCCGCGCTCCGTCGACCGGCACGAGGTGACGATGAGCCCACCGGCCACCCCCGTCGACGATCAGGGTCTGGCGCTGCACCACGTCGGCGTACGCTTCGGCGGCCTGGTCGCCCTCGACGACGTCTCGCTGCGCGTACCGCCCGGCCGGGTCGTCGGCGTGATCGGGCCCAACGGCGCCGGCAAGACCACGCTGTTCAACGTGGTCTGCGGCTTCGTCCGACCCACCGAGGGGTCGCTCACGCTCGACGGCCGGCCGTTCCGGCCCCGCCCGCACGCCCTCACCCGGCTCGGCATCGCCCGCACGCTGCAGGGCGTCGGCCTGTTCGCCGGGCTGACCGTGCTGGAGAACGTGGTGGCCGGCGCGAGCCACACCGCCCGCGCCGGTTTCGCCGCCGCGCTGTTCGGCCTGCCGCGCAGCGACAACGACGAGCGCCGGCTGCGCGCCCGGGCCCTGGACCTGCTCGCCGAGCTGGGCATCGACAAGCACGCCGACGCCGCGCCGGGCACCCTGCCCTATGCGGTACGCAAGCGGGTCGCGCTGGCCCGCGCGCTGATCGCCCGCCCCCGGCTGCTGCTGCTCGACGAGCCGGCCGGCGGTCTCGGCGCCGACGACGTGGCCGAGCTGGCCGACCTGGTCCGCGCGTTGCCCGACCGGGCCGACGGCTGCGCCGTGCTGCTCGTCGAGCACCACATGGACCTGGTCATGTCCGTCTGCCACGACCTCGTGGTGCTCGACTTCGGCAAGGTGATCGCCGCCGGGGCGCCGGAGAGCATCCGCGACGACCCGAGGGTCACCGAGGCCTACCTGGGCGCCGACGTGCCGGTCGAGGGGAGCACGCCGTGACCGCCGTGCTGGAGGTGGAGGCGCTCAGCAGCGGCTACGGCCCGGTGCCGGTGCTGCGCGACGTCGCGTTCACCGTCCCGGCCGGCACCGTCACCGCCGTGCTCGGCGCCAACGGCGCGGGCAAGACCACGCTGCTGCGTACCCTCTCGGGCCTGCTGCGGCCCACCGGCGGCCGGATCCGGTACGCGGGCGAGGACCTGCGCGGCGTCCGGGTGGAACACCTGGTCCGGCGCGGGCTGGCGCACGTGCCGGAGGGGCGCGGCGTGGTGACCGAGCTGACCGTGGCGGAGAACCTGCGCCTGGGCGGGCTGTGGCGGCGTGACCGGGCCGACGCCCGGCGCGCGCAGGACGAGGTGTACGAGCTGTTCCCCGCGCTGGCCCGCCGCCGCGACCACGCCGGACACCAGCTCTCCGGCGGCGAACGGCAGATGCTCGCGATCGGCCGCGCGCTGATCGCCCGGCCCCGGCTGCTGCTGCTCGACGAGCCGTCGCTCGGGCTGGCGCCCAAGGTCACCGCGCAGATCATGGCGCTGCTGCGGCGGCTGCGCGACGAACGGGGGCTCACCGTGCTGCTGGTCGAGCAGAACGTGCGCTCCGCGCTCTCCATCGCCGACCAGGGCATCGTCATGTCGCTCGGGCGCGTGGTGACCGCCGCGCCGGCAGCCCGGCTGCGCGACGACGACCAGCTCCGGCACGCGTACCTCGGATTCTAGGAAGGGGTCGCGGATGGAGCGGTTCTGGTTCCTCACCTTCGACGGGCTCGCCGCCGGGGCGGTCTACGCGGCGTTCGCGCTCGCGCTGGTGCTCATCTGGCGGGCCGCCCGGGTGGTCAACTTCGCCCAGGGCGCGATGGCCGTGGCCACCGCCTACGTCGGCTACGCGGTCGTCTCCGCCACCGGCTCGTACTGGCTCGGCCTGGCCGCCGCGATCCTGTCCGGACTGGCCCTGGGCGCGCTGGTGGAGCGGGTGCTGATGCGGTTCGCCGGACCCGGCGGGCCGCTCAACCAGGTGATCGTCGCGCTCGGCCTGGTGCTCGTCATCCAGGCGGTGCTCGGCATGATCTTCGGCAACGAGTACCGTCCCGCCCCGGCGCCGTTCGACACCGACGCGCTCACCATCGCCGGGGTGGCCGCGCTGTCCCCGTACGACCTCTGGGTGCTCGGCGCGGCGCTCACGGTGGTGGCGCTGCTCGCGGTGCTGTTCACCCGCACCCCGATCGGATTGCGGATGCGGGCTGCCGCGTTCGCCCCCGAGGTGTCCCGGCTGCTCGGCGTCAGCGTCGGCCGGATGCTCACGCTCGGCTGGGCGCTCGCCGCCGCCGTCGGCGCGCTGGCCGGGATGCTCGTCGTCCCCACCGGACTCGGCCTGCACTCGCACGCCATGGACCTGGTCTTCGTGGTCGCGTTCACCGCCGCCGTGGTCGGCGGCCTGGACAGCCCGGTCGGCGCTGTCGTCGGCGGCCTGCTGGTCGGGCTGATCCTGTCCTACGTCACCGGCTACCTCGGACCGGACACCACCCCGCTGGCCGTCCTGGTGCTGCTGCTGGCCGTCCTGCTGGTCCGCCCCGGCGGGCTCTTCTCCGCGGCGAGAGCGAGGCACGTGTGACGACCACCCCGACCGAGACCGCGCCCGCCACGGCGTCCCCGCTGCGCCGGCTGCTGCCCGGCGCGCCGGCCGGACGCGATCCGCGCGGCTCCACGCTGCTGCGCCACCTGGCCGTGGCCGTGTTCGCCGGCACGCTCGTCGTGCTGGTCACCAACCAGCTCGCGCCGTACCAGAACCTCCAGGTGGCGCGCGTCTGCGCGTTCCTCTGCGTCACCGCCGGGCACACCGTGCTGGTCGGGCTCAACGGCCAGCTCTCGCTCGGGCACGGCGCGCTGATGGCCACCGGCGCGTACACCGTGGCGCTGACCCAGCAGGCCCTCGACGAGCGGGCCGTACGCGGGTGGTGGACGCTGCCGGCGTCGCTGCTCGCGGGGGTCGCGGTGACCGCGCTCGGCGGACTCGTCGTCGGGCTGGCCGCGGCCCGGCTGCGCGGCCCCTACCTGGCCGGCGTGACCCTCGCCGTGGCGACGCTCGTCCCGGCGGTCACCACGATCTTCACCGGCGTGTTCAACGGCGAGCAGGGGCTGTCGTTCCCGGCGCAGACGCCACCGGCCGCGCTCGGCGCCTACTTCCAGCCCGAGCGCTGGCTGGCCTGGATCGCGCTGGCCGCCGCGCTGCTCACCATGCTGCTGCTGGCCAACCTGGTGCGCAGCCGCTTCGGCCGGTCGCTGCGGGCGGTACGCGACGACGAGGTCGCGGCCCGGCTCGCCGGCATCCCGGTGGCCCGTACGCAGGTGCTCGCGTTCGTGGTCAGCGCCGCCTGCGCCGGGCTGGGCGGCGGCGTGTACGCCATGCTCACCGCCACCGTCGCGCCCGGCAAGTTCCCGCTGGACCTGTCGCTGTTCCTGCTCATGGCGATCGTCATCGGCGGGCTGGGCAGCCTGGCCGGCGCGGTCTGGGGCGCGGTGCTGCTGGTCGCGCTCCAGGACCTGCCCGGCCTGCTCACCGAACACCTCAGCCTCTCCGCCGGGCTGGCCCAGCGGCTGGAGGGCAACCTCGCGCTGGCCGTGTTCGGCCTGGTCCTCATCGTCGTCATGCTCGCCGCCCCGGGCGGCCTGCAGGGCGGCGTGCGTGCCCTCACCGCCCGCCTACGCGGGGCCGTCCGCCGCCGTCCCGCCACCCCCCGGCCGCCGGACCGCTGACCTCACCGGTTCCACCCACACCGTTCGCACCGTCGCACCGGAATGGAGAACCATGCGCACCACCACCCGCCGCGTTCTCGCGGCCGCCGCCGGCCTGGCCCTGCTGGCCGCGCTGCCGGCCTGCGCCGACGACGAGAAGCAGGCCGCCGAGAACGTTCCCGGCGTCAGCGACTCCGAGGTCGTCATCGGCACCCACCAACCGCTCACCGGACCGGCCGCGCCCGGCTACTCGAAGATCTCCGCCGCCACCAAGGCGTACTTCGAGCACGTCAACGCCAAGGGCGGCGTGCACGGCCGGAAGATCGTCTACAAGGTCATGGACGACGGCTACAACCCCGCCAACACCGAGAACGTGGTCCGCAAGCTGGTGCTCGACGACAAGGTCTTCGCGCTGCTCGGCGGCCTAGGCACGCCCACGCACACGAACGTGCTGGAGTTCGTCAAGACGCAGAAGGTGCCGGACCTGTTCGTCGCCTCCGGCAGCCGCAACTGGAACGAGCCGGACAGGTACCCGACGACGTTCGGCTGGCAGCCCGACTACACGGTCGAGGGCAAGATCCTGGCCAGCTACGTCAAGCGGGAGTTCCCCGGCGCGAAGGTCTGCCACTTCGGGCAGAACGACGACTTCGGGCGGGACTCGCTGGTCGGCGTCGAGCAGGTCCTCGGCCCGGTCGCGGCGAAGCAGACGTACACCACCACCAACCAGCAGGTCGGCCCGGCGATCGGGGCGCTGCGCGCGGCCGGCTGCCAGGTGGTCATCTCGGCGACCATCCCCGGCTTCACCGCGCTGGCCATGGGCCAGGCCGCCGGGCAGGGCTTCAAGGCGCAGTGGGTGGTGTCCAACGTGGGCGCCGACTACACCACGCTGGCCGCCCAGCTCGGCGACAAGAAGGTGATCCTCGAGGGCATGGTGGCCGACAACTACCTGCCGAACGTGGCCGACACCGCGAACCCGTGGATCCAGGAGTTCACCAAGATCCACCAGAAGTACAACGCGGGCAACCCGGTCGACGGCAACGCCATCTACGGCTACTCGATGGCGTACACGTTCGTCCAGGCGATGCTCGCCGCCGGGCCCGACCCCACCCGGGAGAAGCTGGTCGAGGCCGTGCGCAAGGGCGGCTTCCGCGGGCCCGGCCTGGTCCCCTTCCGGTACGCCGACGGCGTGCACGCCGGCTACGGCGGCGTCCGGCTCACCAAGGTGAGCAACGGCGTGCAGGAGTACTTCGGTCCCGCGTACACCACGGACGACGGCGACGGCGCGGTCACCGAGTTCACCGAGCCGCCGACGAACCCGCCCGCCGACGCGGTGCCGACCGCCTGAGGCGTCCCGCCGGGCGGCCGGGTGCCGGTCGCCCGGCGGCACGCACGTAGAGTTGCCGCCGGTACCCGAGCAACAGGAGATCCGTACCCATGATCGAGGTGGAGGCCGACCCGCCGGAGCGGGTGGACGGCCGGGCGGCGCGAGCCGAGCGGACCCGGGCCGCGATCGTGGAGGCGCACCTGGCCCTGATCGACTCCGGTGACCTGCGCCCCACCGGGGAACGGATCGCCGAGCGGGCCGGGGTGTCGCTGCGCACGCTCTGGACCAACTTCAAGGACATGGAGACGCTGTTCGCCGCGACCGGGCGGCGGGTCGGCGAGCGGCAGGCCGCGCTCTGGCGGCCGGTGTCGCCGGAACTGCCGCTGACCGCCCGGATCGCCGCGTTCTGCGACCAGCGCGCCCGGCTGCTGGAGGTGCTGGCGCCCTCGGCCCGCGCGTCGGCGCTGCGGGAGCCGTTCTCCCCGCAGTTGCGCCGCAACCGGGAGGCGGCGGTCGCCCGGGTCCGGCACGAGATCGAGGCGGTGTTCGCCCCGGAGCTGGCGCACGCCGGTCCGGGCCGCGCGCAGTTGCTGGACGCGCTGACGGTGGCCGGCACCTGGTCGTCCTGGTCGATGATGCGCGACTCGATGGGTCTCGACGTGGACGCCGCCCGCGCGGTGATGGCCCGGATGCTCGGCGCGCTGCTGGTCGACGCGATCGCCGCCGGCCTGCGCTGAGCGCCCCGGCGGCCGGTCAGGCGATCTCGCCGGTGGTGGCGATCTCGCCGAGCTGGCCCAGCGTGGTCAGGTACGCCTCGTGCAGCTCGTCGGTGGCCGCCGTGCACGCGTCGGAGACGGTGACGATGCGGTACCCGTTGTCGACCGCCTGGTAGGCGGTGGCGGCGACGGCCAGGTTCGTCGCGACGCCGGTGAACACCACGGTCCGCACGCCCCGGCCGCGCAGGATCAGGTCCAGTTCGGTGCCGGAGAATCCACCGAGCCGGGTGCCGGTGACCACGACGTCGCCGGGCTGTCGCCCGACCTCGTCGACGATGCGGGTCTTCGGGTCGCCCTCCAGGAACGCCCCGCGTTCGGCGATCATCGCGAAGCTCGGGGTGTTGGTGATCAGGTCCGGGTAGCCGGGCCGGTAGGCGACCCGGGTGAAGACCACGAGGCCGCCCGCTGCCCGCGCGGCGGCGGCGACCCGGGCCGCGTTCGCCGCCACGCCGTGCCGGGCCACCTGGTCGGCGAAGAACGGGCCGAAGACGCCGTCCGGGCTGACCACCTCGGGTTGCCAGTGGACGCCCACGACCGCGGTGTGCTCCCAGTCGATGCGCTGCATGTCGATCCCGTCACGGTGCGGAGAGCTGCTGTGGCGCCAGCTCGTAACGGCTCAGGCCGCCGGCGGCGGTGCTCCTGCCGAAGGCGTCCAGCCGCCCCCAACGACCGGGGATGTCGAGCAACGCCACGTAGTCGAGGCTAGCAGGCAGAGCCGGCCGGGCCACGAGATCGTCGCCGACCGGCCGCAGGCCGAGCATCGTCCGCAGGAGCAGCAGCGGCGCTCCGGCCGACCACGCCTGCGGGCTGCACGCGGTCGGATACCGGATCGGGTAGCGGGTCTCGGACCGGTTGTGCCCGGCGAACGCCTCCGGCAGCCGGCCGTCGTAGAAGGCCGCCGCGTCCAGGATGCCGGCCGCGACGCGGGCCGCCTCCTCGGCGTACCCGTAGCGCCGCAGTCCCCAGGCGATGAACGAGTTGTCGAACGGCCAGATGGTCCCGACGTGGTAGCCCACCGGGTTGTAGCGGGCCTCGCCCTCGGCCAGCGTGCGGACACCCCAGCCGCTGAACATCGCCGGTGACATCAGGTGCCGCACCAGGGCCTCGGCCTTCGGCTCCTCGACGATGCCGCTCCACAGCAGGTGGCCGATGTTCGACGACAGGGCGTCCACCTTGCTGCCGTCGCCGTCCAGCGCCAGCGCCATGTACTCGCCGTCGTCGATCCAGAAGTCGTGGTTGAAGCGGCGCTTGAGGTCGGCGGCGTCCCGCTCCAGCCGGTCCGCGTACGCCGCGTCGTGCCAGATCTCGCGGGCCAGCCGGGCGGTGCGCACCTTCGCGTCGTACGCGTACCCCTGGAGTTCGCAGGTGGCGCGCGGGAAGCCCGGCAGCCGGCCGTCGCGGTAGGAGATGCTGTCCCAGGAGTCCTTCCAGCACTGGTTCTCCAGGCCGTTCACCGGGTTGCGCCGCTCGTAGGAGACGTAGCCGTTGCCGGCCCGGTCGGCGTAGTGGTCGATCCAGTCGACGGCCGCCCGCGCCTCCTGCTCCACCGCGCGCACGAGGGCGGCGTCGCCGGTCCACCGCTCGTACTCGTCGAGCAGCACGAGGAACAGGGGAGTGGCGTCCGCGCTGCCGAAGTAGGGGCTGTGCGGCGTCTCGTCGAAGACGGTCAGCTCGCCGTAGCGCATCTCGTGCAGGATCCGGCCCGGCTCCTCCTCCCGGAAGTCGTCGATCCGGCTGCCCTGGCGGAACGCGAGCACGGTGAGCGTGGTGGCGGCGAGTTCCGGTGCGAACGGCAGCGCCTGGAGGCTGGTGAGGATGCTGTCGCGGCCGAACAGGCTCATGAACCAGGGCAGCCCGGCGGCCAGCACGCACCCGGTCCCGGCGAGGAACGGGCTGAACCGCAGCGCGGCCAGGTCGATGAGGCTCTGCCGGTAGGTGTTCTGCAACGGCCCCCAGCTGGTCTCCAGTCGCGGCGCCCGGTCCAGCCACTCCCGTAGCTCGACGGGCTTGTCCCGGGCGTTGCCCTCGACCCGTCCGGGCAGGCTGAGCCGTTCCAGTCCGCGGGGCAGGGGGAGGTCCGGCTCGGCGGTCAGCCGGGTCTGCCACCGGCCGTGCGGTTCGATGTGCACGCGCAGCGTCAGGCCGTTCTCGTCCACCTCCGCCGGAGCCGTCGCCGACACGATCGTCTCGCGGCGGTAGCGTTCGCGCTGGTAACCCAGGACGAGTCGCGGGCCGTCGACCCGCCGGTAGTGCCGCCCCTCCCGGTTCGTCGTGCCCTCCTTGACCGCGAAGAGGTCCGCGAAGTCCGCGTCCACCTCGATCCGTACGGTCAGGTCGACGGCTCGCCGGTCGTTGTTGACCAGGACCAGTTCCTCGTGGAGTCCGCTGTTCAGCCTGTGGGTGCGGCGCACCTCGAGCGTGCTGTTGACGTAGACGTCCTGCGCGCCCGGGACCAGGTAGAACCGGTTCTCGAAGTACTGGATGTCGTCGATGGACAGCGTGCTGAGCCGCTCGCCGTCGATGGTGAGCTGCCACCGGGACAGCAGGCGGGTGTCGTGGGCGAACAGGCCGTGGGTGCCGTCGGCCGCCGGGACGATGTCGCCGGCCCGGTCGCAGACCAGGAAGATCGTCCCGTCGAAGATGCCGACGTGGTCGTCACCCATGATCGTCTCCCCGGTGTCCTTCCGGGCGCGAGCCGGGCGGGGAGGGGAACAGCCGGCGTACGGTCGCGAACAGCCGGGGGCTGCCCTCCACCTCGGCCTCGCCGCGCAGGACGGTGGTCAGGAAGTACGCCTCGCCCCGGGCGATCCGGTCGAAGACGGCCCGGTCCGCCCGGACGACCGCGTCCCCGCCGGTGGCCTGCCGTGCCGCGGTGACCTCGCCCCGGGCGATGGAGACCAGCCAGTGGTCGACCGACCCGTCACCGGCGATGTCGAACCGGACGCTGCCCTCGTGGAGCGCTGTCAGCCCGCGCTGCCGGCGCTGCCCCAGGCTCCGGAAGAACTCTTCGGTGGCGTCGACCATCGGCCCTCCTCCCGATGGCGCTATTCCCCGCCACGGGGCCTGTCGCCTCACCCGGATCGGGTGAAACCGCTGATCTAGTCCTCGCGCAGGCGGCGCAGGATGCGGGTCAGCTCGTCCCGGTCGTCCGGCGAGAGCGCGCCGAAGAACCGTTCCGCCTCGGTGGCCCGCGCCTGCCGGATCGCGGCGCCCACCCGCTCGCCCTCGGCGGTGGGCGCGACCAGCGTGGCCCGCCGGTCGGCCGGGTCGGGCCGGCGTTCGACCAGCCCGCGCTCCTGCAACCCGTCGATCACCTCGGTGGCCGATCGCGGCGCGATGCGCAGGTGCTCGGCGAGCGCGCCGGGACGCAGCGCGCCGTGACGCATCAGCACGCCCAGCGCCCGCGCCTGCCCGGGGCTGATCTCCCACGGCGCAAGCGCGCGCTTGGTCTGGTGCCGCAGCTGGCGGGTCACCGCCCAGAACGTCTCGGCCAGGCTCTCGTCGCTGCCGTCCACGGGGAATACGGTAACAGGCTTTCGTGTTGTTCCCTCATGTTGAGGTAACCTCAGCATTGTTGGTAGTTCGGCATTCGTCCCCCACATGAGGAGCACCCTTGGATCGCATCCCCGAAGGCCGTCGCGACGGCCGAACCGTCTCCCCGGCCGAGAAGGCCCAGGCCCGCGACGTGTCCCTGCGCCGGATCGGCGGCCTGTTCACCGCGCACCGCGGCCCGCTCGCCACCGTGGTGGCGATCATCGTGGCGTCCTCGATCATCGCGATGGCCACGCCGTTCCTGCTGCGTACCGTGATCGACAGGGCCCTGCCCGAGCGTGACCTGACGCTGCTGGCCTGGCTGGTCGCGGGCATGGTCGCGGTCGCCGCCGTCACCGCCGTGCTCGGCGTCGCCCAGACCTGGATCTCCACCCGCGTCGGCCAGCAGGTCATGCACCGGCTGCGCGCCGACGTCTTCGCGCACCTCCAGCGGCAGTCGATCGGCTTCTTCGTGCGCACCCGCACCGGCGAGGTCCAGTCGCGCATCACCAACGACATCGGCGGCATGCAGGCGGTCGTCACCTCCACCGCCACCTCGATCGCCGCCAACCTCACCACAGTGGTCGCCACCACCATCGCCATGCTGGCGCTGAGCTGGCGCCTCACGCTCGTCTCGGCGGTCGTGCTGCCGCCCGCGCTGTGGCTCACCCGCCGCGTCGCCCGGCTGCGCCGGGAGATCACCGCCCAGCGCCAGCGCGAGCTGGCCGACCTCACCGTGACCATCGAGGAGGGGCTGTCGGTCAGTGGCGTCCGGCTGGCCAAGACGCTCGGCACCGGCCCGGCCCTGGTCGACCGGTTCACCGCGTCCTCGGCCCGCCTGGTCGACCTGGAACTGCGCTCCGAGCTGGCCGGACGCTGGCGGATGGCCGCCATGAGCATCGTCTTCGCCGCCATCCCCGCGGTGATCTACCTCGGTGCCGGGCTGCCCGGCACCGCCGGCACGCTCACCATCGGCACGCTCGTCGCGTTCACCGCCCTGCAGGGCAACCTGTTCCGGCCGCTGATGGGCCTGCTCAACGTGGGCGTCACGCTCACCGCGTCGCTTGCGCTGTTCGCCCGCATCTTCGAATACCTCGACCTGCCCGTCGAGGTCGCCGAGCCGGCCCGCCCGGTCCCGCTCGACCCGGCCACCGCCCGCGGCCACCTGCGCGTCGAGGACGTCACCTTCAGCTACCCGGGCAGCGACACCGCCGCCCTCGCGGGCGTCAGCCTGGACGTCCCGGCCGGCACCAGCCTCGCCCTGGTGGGGGAGACCGGCTCCGGCAAGAGCACGCTCGCCGCGCTGATCAGCCGGCTGCACGACCCGGACGCCGGCCGCATCACCATCGACGGGATCGACCTGCGCGACCTGCGCCCGGCCGATCTGGCCGCCGTCGTGGGCGTGGTCAGCCAGGAGACGTACCTGCTGCACGGCACCGTGCGGGACAACCTCCGGTACGCGCGTCCGGACGCCACCGACGCCGACATCGAGGCCGCCGCCCGCGCCGCCCGCATCCACGACCTCATCGCCGCGCTGCCCGACGGGTACGACACCATGGTCGGCTCGCGCGGCCACCGGTTCTCCGGCGGCGAGCAGCAGCGCCTGGCGATCGCCCGGACCCTGCTGCGCGACCCGCGGATCCTGGTGCTGGACGAGGCGACCAGCGCGCTGGACACCGAGACCGAACGCGCGGTCCAGCGGGCGCTGGACGAGCTGGCCCGGGGCCGCACCGTGGTGACCATCGCGCACCGGCTCTCCACCGTGCGCGACGCCGACCGGATCGCGGTGCTCGACCACGGCCGGATCGTCGAGTCCGGCACCCACGACGCGCTGCTGGACCGGCGCGGCCGCTACGCCGCCCTGGTCGGCTGACCGTAGGATAGTTTTGATCGAGCATTCATCCGTGTAGCTATTTACCCGACCTCCGCGCGGCCCATAGCATCGACCTGGATCACTCGATGCGAGGAGGGGAACGATGTCGCTGACGACCACCGCCGCCCGGTGGCGCGTGCCGGCGCTGCTCACGACCGCCGTCGTCGCGGGCGCGATGCTCGGCGTGCAGCCCGCGCAGGCCGCCCGGCCGGGCTTCCGGATGCCGTTCCTGTGCGGCCAGACCTGGCAGGGCAACAACTGGAACGGGCACAGCCCGGCTCACGCCATCGACTGGAACCACTACGACGCCAACGGCAGCCCGGACGACCTCAACCGCCGGACGGTCGCCAGCGCCGCCGGCACCGTGCTGGAGTCGTACTACTCCACCACCTCCGGCTACGGGAACACCATCGTCATCGGGCACGGCGACGGCTGGCGCACCCGGTACGCCCACCTCAACTCGCGCGCGGTGGCCACTGGCGACACCGTGAAGCGCGGCGACGTCATCGGCCGGGTCGGCGCGACCTCGGCGAAGTACGACCTCAGCCCGCACCTGCACTACGAGCAGATCCACAACGGCAGCGTCGTGGTGGCCGTCGTGCAGGGCGTGACCTGGTCAGACGGGCTGAAGCGCAACCAGAAGAGCACCAACGGCTGCTGATCGGCCTCGCCGCGTACCTGACCGCCCGCCGGACCCGGCCGGACGAGGCGGCCGTAGCGGGCTGACCGCCGCCGTCCGTCCGTGCGGCGCGTCAGACAGCCGGTGGCTGCGGCTCGCCGGGACGCGGTCGCTGCCCCGGAGCCGGGCGCGGCGCGGGCGGGGGGAGCAGCGGCTCCAACGGGAACAGGTCCGCCGGCCCCTCGGCGTCCGGCGCTCGCGGCGCGGGCCTCGCTCCCGCCGCCTCCGGCTGCCGGTCGCGCCGGTCCCGCTCGTCGGCGTACTCGGCGCGGCGGCGGGCCAGGTCGCGCTCGCACTCCAGCGCGATGCGCTGCTCCCAGTACGGCTGGAGCAGCCGGCGCACCCGCTCGTCCAGATGCACCGTGACGTCCGGCTCGCAGGCGAACGTCACCTCCCCGCGCGCGTACGTCCAGGGCGGTGGATCGTCCTCGGCCAGCGCCGCCGTCAGCGCGGCGTGCAGGTCACGCGGCCGGTGCGGCGGCACCTCCACCGCGTAGCGGACGGCCAGCCGGTGCAGCCGCTGCGTGGCCTGCGCCTGGAAGTAGTCGACGTACCAGCCGAACAGCTCCGGCCGCGCGGTCTCCGACGACCAGGTGTAGGTGGCCCGCACCAGGAACACGTACACCTGGCCCTGCGCCGGCACCACGAGCGGCTCCGGGGCGCGCCGGTCGACTGTGGTCACCGGCGTCTCCGGCTCCTCGGTCCACCAGAGCCGCCGCAGCGTAGGCTGCGCGCCGTCCCAGAAACGCCGGGCCCGCAGGCGCGCCGCGTCGCCGAGCGCCCGCGCCCGCCAGCCGTTGCGCGGCGCGGGCCGCTGGTCGGCCGGCCCCGGATCCTCCGGCACCGCGGTCATCGCACCCCCTCCCTGCCGGATCGCGGCACCGCGTCCCGCGGCGTCACCGGGACGCGCGGGCCGTCGGGTGAGGGGTGGCCGGACCGCCGTGGCGGTCCGCGATCCACGCTAACAACAGCGACCGGTGTACGCGCGCAGCCGCGCGGACGGCTCCGCCCCGCCGGTTGACCGATCGGACGAGCCGTCCCGTAGTCCTATCCGTGGGACTCGGGGCGGGTTCGGTCCCGTTCACGAGACCGACCATCCAAACTCGATCGGCATGCCTTGATCTGTTATCGAAGCGCTTCGTAGCGTGAGGCTCCGCGATGCTTCGGGGGAGGACCAGAACGCATGGGCGTAGACGCTCGCCACGCCGCCGGCCAGACCGTGACGTACGTGCGGTCCCTGGCGGAGCGGCAGTACGACCGGGTCTGGACTCCGGACTTCCTGCACCTCACCCCCGACGTGCAGGGCTTCGCCGTCTTCCACCGCGGTGGCCTGGTGCTGGTCTACGGCGCGGTGTCGCCGGAGGACCCGGCCCGCTGGGTCTTCCGGATGGCCTGCGCGGCCGGCGCCGACGTGCCGGACATCTCCGGGGCCATGGCCTGGGCGAACATCCGCAACCGGCTGGCCGAGGAGGGGCGTTACTACTGCGTCGTCAAGGCCGACCAGAGCGCCTGCCACGTGGTGTTCGCGCTGGACGTCCGCAGCCCGCTGCTCGACGACGCCACCGCGCCCGACGCGCAGGCGTTGCGCGAACTGCTGCACTTCTCGCTCGCGGTGTGCGTGCACAACGCCGTAGCGGACTTCCGCGATCTGGCGTCCTACCTGCCGGCGCGGCCCCTCGCGCCGACCGAGATCGACGCCTGGACGCTGTTCGCCGGCACCCAGGACTGATCGCGCGGCAACGGTTCGCGGGCCCGGCGCAGCCCGGCGAGCTGCACGAAGATCTCCCGCTTCGCGGTCGCGGTGCCTCGACGGTTGAGCACGTAGCCGGTCAGCCAGATCCAGCCGGTGTGCGTCACCTCGGCGCCGACCGACGCGACCCGGAACGTGAGCGCCCGGTCGCCGCCGAACTGCACGGACGCTCGGCCGTCGACGCGCAGCAGGTCACCGGGTTGCGGGCGCACCGCTACCAGTGGCCGTCGTTCGGCGGGCGGCACTCGCGGGCGTGCATGGTCTGCCAGTCCCGCAGGGCGCGCTTCAGCCTGTCGTTCTCCTGCGCGAGCAGGCGTACCTGTCGGTGCAGCTCGGTCAGCTCGTCGGCGACCCGGGCCTGGAACTCGCGTACCTGATCGGGGTCGACGCCGCGCCTGCGGGCGTCGAAGGCGCGGATGCGCACCTCGTGCGGGGTCAGCCGGGCCGGTGGGGCGGTCAGGTAGAGCCGACCGGATCGATGCGGCGTCATATCGGTCCTTCCAGGAGCGGGGGACAGGTGCGGTGGGTCTGGAAGGGCGGGCCGTCCGCACACCGGCCGCGGGCGGCCCGCCCGCCCCGCCGCCGCAGCCCGGATCGGCGGTACGGAGGCGGAGCAGTCCGGAGGGTCGGGACGGGTACGCGCACCCGCCCCGACCGGGGGATGAGCCGAACTCGTTGCCACGCGAGGAGCGGCCCGGAATCAACATATCTAGACATGTTAGATGAGTCAACGCTGCTTGTTAGGCGAGTCGCGGTGTGATCGAATCGGATCGCCACGCGAGGAGTGCCATGCGAGAAGTGCCGGATTACTGGCGCATCGCCGATGATGTGATCGCCGACGTCAGAGGAAAGAAGCTGAAGCCGGGGGACAAGCTGCCCTCAATCGCTGAGCTGCGCGATCGCTACGACGTCAGTCATGGGACCGTGCAGATGGCGTATGCGCGGCTGGAAGCGTTGCGGGTGATCCGACGACAGCAGGGCAAGGGCGTCTTCGTGACCGATCCGAAGACCTGGATGAGAGAGCCGTAACCGGCGTCAGCCCAGCAAGCCCTCATCGGCCGGCGCGCGACTCGCCATACTGTCGGCGATGACTGGGGATGTGCGTACCGAAGACGGTTGTCGCCTGTGGGCCGACCAGGGCGGCGCCGGAGCGGCGCTGGTGCTCTGTCACGGCGGTCCGGGCATGTGGGACTACCTCGGCCCGGTCGCCCGGCTGCTCGACCGGCACGCCCGCGTCATCCGGTGGGACCAGCGTGGTTGCGGGCGCTCCGAGCGGCGCGGTCCGTACTCGATCGGCCGCTTCGTCGCGGACCTCGATGCGGTACGCGAACGCCTGGCCGGGCCGCGAACGGCGGTGCTGGGCCACTCGTGGGGCGCGCACCTGGCGCTGCGGTACGCGATCGACCACCCGGAACGGGTCAGTCACCTGATCTACGTGTCCGGCACCGGCATCGACCCCGATCGCGGCTGGCACCCGCACTACGAACGGAATCTCCGGCGGCGGCTCGGGCCGCACCTGGATCGGTGGGAGGCGCTTGGCGCACGGGACCGCACCCCGGCCGAGGAACGGGAACGGGCGGTCCTGCAGTGGTCGGCCGACTTCGCCGACCCCGACGACGCCGTGCGGCACGCCGAGGAGATGGCCACGCCGTGGCTCGGTGTCAACAGCGACTGCAACCGGGCGATCAACGCCGAGGTCAAGCAGGAACTCCGCATCCGCGACCTCGCGGCGCGGTGCCGGACGCTCGACCTGCCCGTGCTGATCATCGACGGACCCGAGGACATCCGTCCCCGCTGGGGCGTCGACTCGCTGGAGAAGGCGCTGCCGAACTGCCAGCGGGTCAGCCTCCGCGGATCCGCTCATCTGCCGTGGGTCGAGAATCCGCACGACTTCCGCCGGGCGGTGACCACCTTCCTCGACGCGACGATGTAAGCCGGGGTGCCCCCGTCCGGCACGCTACCGACCTGTGGAGATCTTGGTACGAAAGGGCCCTCATAGGGGCCGTTTCGTACCAAGATCTATTCGCGTCTCGACTGGTGAGAAGCGAGTCTCGAAACTGCTCGGCCAGGGGTGCCTGTGGGCGCCATCGAGAAATCGACGCAACAACATTTATGGATGTTCGGATGGTGTCGGCGCGTCGATCGTGCTGGTCGGATGGCGGAACGGACATCGCCGTTCGACGATGACAGGAGGGACCGTGCGCACACCATCCCGTGCGTTGACGGGGACCACCGCGCTGCTGCTGGCAGCCGGTCTGGTCCTGACCGCCGCTGGCGGCGGCCAGGCGGCACCCCGGGAACAGACCCGTACCCAGGCGCCACCCGACCACCTGCCGGGCGACCGGCACGACACCAAGGCCACCGACAACCGCAAGGGCCGCGTCGCCGCCACCGAGCGGCAGCGGGACCGGGCCGCCGCGCTCGGCGCGCGCGTGCGCTGGACCGACTTCGGTACGCCCGCCACGCTCACCTCCACCGGCAAGCCCCTGGCCACCGGCCTGCCCGCCGACCCGGCCGCCGCCGCGCGCGCGTACGTGGCCGCCAACCGGGACGTGCTGGGCCTGACCGCCGAGGGCGCCGCCGCGCTGGAACTGCTGACCGTGGCGCCGATGGGGCAGGGCGCGACGGTGCTGCTCCGGCAGCGCTTCGGTGACCTGCCGGCCGCCGTCGACGGTATGCTGTCGGTCGGCGTACGCGACGGAGCGGTGTGGCACGTCAGCTCCTCGCTCGCCCGCGACGCCGGTACGCCGGCCCCTGCGACGATCAGCGCCGAGCAGGCCCGCAAGGCGGCGATCGCCGATGCCGGCCGCGGCGACGCGCAGGTCATACGTACCTCATTGGTCGCGGTGCCCACCGCGGACCGTGGGCCGCGCGCGGCGTGGGAGGTGGTCCTCGGCGCGGACACCACCGGCGCGGACCCGGCCGCCTACTCCACCTACGTGGACGCCCGCGACGGCGCCGTGCTGGTCCGCGAGGACCTGATCGACCACGCCTCGGACCACCCGTCCTGGGAGGTCTTCCCGAACTCGCCCCGGGTCGACAGGTCCTCCGTCGACACCCGTAAGCGGTGGTGCGCGGTGCCGGCGCGCGGCTGCGCCGAGGTGGTCGGGGTGCCCGGGCACCCGGCCTGGGACGTGGACCCGGCGACCGGCGAGTCCACCACCACGACCAAGGGCAACAACGCGATAGCCGTGCAGAACTGGTTCAGCAACGACGCGTTCAGCGTCGGCACCGAGACCGCCACGCCCCGCCCGGACCGCAAATACGCGTACCCGTGGACGAACCAGTGGCGGGAGCAGCGCTGCAACCCGGAGGTGTTCACCTCGCCGCGCGCCAACGACATCGACGCGGCCCGGGCCAACCTGTTCGCGATGCACAACCGGATGCACGACTGGACGTACCACCTCGGGTTCACCGAGGAGACCTGGAACATGCAGCAGGACAACCTCGGCCGCGGCGGTCTCGGTAACGACCCCGAGCAGGGCAACGCCCAGGCCGGTGGCGTCAGCGGCGGCCCGCCGACGTTCCCGGCCCGCAACAACGCCAACCAGATCACCCCGCCGGACGGCGTCGCGCCGACCACCAACATGTACCTGTGGCAGCCCACCGCCGGCTCGTTCTACGCGCCCTGCGTCGACGGCGACTTCGACATGTCGGTGATCGCCCACGAGTACGGTCACGCGGTCACCAACCGCATGATCGCCGGCCCGAGCGCCGGGGTCAGCACGCCGCAGGGCATGAGCGAGAGCTGGTCCGACCAGCTCGCGATGGAGTACCTCTTCGAGCACGGGTACGCCGCGCCCGGCCGGCGCGGTTTCACCATCGGCGAGTACACCACGCAGGACCCGAACGCGGGCATCCGCAACTACAACATGAGCGACAGCCCGCTGAACTACAGCTCGCTGGACTACGACTTCGTCGGCCTGCAGGTGCACGCCTCCGGCGAGGTGTGGAGCGCCACCAACACCGACATCCGCGCGGCCATGATGCGCCGCTGGGGCAGCGGCACCCCGGCGATCCAGAAGGCGTGCGCGACCGGCGCTCGCGACGTGACCGCCTGCCCCGGCAACCGGCGCTGGATCCAGCTGGTCTTCGACTCGTTCCTGCTGATGGCGGTCAGCCAGGTCAGCATGGTCGACGCCCGGGACGCGATGCTCGCCGCCGACCGGATCCGTTTCGGCGGGGCCAACCAGGACCTGCTCTGGAACGCGTTCGCCAAGCGCGGCCTGGGGGAGGGCGCGGTCAGCGTCGGCCACACCGACCCCGACCCCACGCCGGGCTTCACCTCCCCGTACGCCCGGGAGGGCTCGCTGCGGCTCCTGCCGGTGGGCGAGCGCGGGCCGGTGGCCGGTGCGCAGCTGTTCGTCGGGCGCTACCAGGCGCGGGCCGTGCCGGTCGCGGACACCGACGCGGCGACCCCGCTGACCGACCGGGTGGACCTGGTGCCCGGCACGTACGAGTTCGTGGTGCGGGCCCCCGGCTACGGGCACACCCGGATCGGCCCGGTGACGATCAAGGCGGGCCAGAACCGGACGCTGCCGGTGAAGCTGCGACCCAACCTGGCCTCGGCGACCACCGGCGCGACAGTGGCCGGTGACGGGATCAACCTGCCGCAGATCGTCGACGACGACGAGGCCACCAACTGGGCCTCGCTCGGCGCGCCGGTCGCCGGCCGGCAGGTCACCGTCGACCTGGCCGGCGGCGTCCAGCAGGTACGCCGGGTGCAGGTCAGCGCGATGCTGCGCCCGCCGGTGGCCGGTGACGCGGATGCCGGCACCCAGAGCCGGTACTCCGCGCTGCGGCAGTTCCGGGTGCTGGCGTGCACCGCGCAGGGGCCGGTGACGTGCGCCGACGCGGCGGACTTCCGGCCGGTCTACACCAGCAAGCCGGACGCCTTCCCGTCGGTGGCGCCGCGTCCCCGGGCGCCGGAGCTGATCATGCGGTCGTTCGACATCCCGCGCACCACTGCCACGCACCTGCGCGTCGAGGTGCTGACCAACCAGTGCACCGGCGCGCCGGACTACGCCGGTGAGCAGGACGACGACCCGCGGGCGGCGACCGACTGCGCCACCGCCAGCCCGCAGGCGCAGAACGTGCGGATCGCCGAGTTCCAGGCGTTCTCGCACTAGCTCCACTCGGCGGGTGTGGACGGGCGGCCCCTGTCGTCCGTCCGCACCCGCCGCCGTGTGTTCACGCGGGGTTCGGGGCGCCGTCGCCGGATCGGGGCTGTACCGGGGGCAGGATCCCGGACAGACTGAGCGTCGACCGGTCATCAACGCCGGTCGATGCGCTGTCGTCCCGTTCAAGGAGGATCCCTTGACCCCGTTCCGCGCCGCCGTCACCCGCGTACGCCGCGCCCTCGCCGCGTCCGCCCTGGTCGCCGCCGTGGCCGCCGCCGCGCTCGTCGCCCCCGCCACTGTCTCCACCCGGCTCGCCGAACCGGCCGCTGCCGCCGTCTACGGCTCCTGCACCCAGTCCCGCTGCGCCGACGCGCGCACCGCGCGGTCCGGCTGGTCCGCGAAGAGCTTCCCGACCAGCCGCGGCTGGTACTCGTGGAGCGGCGGCCAGTGCAACTTCGCCGGCGGCCGGTTCTACAACTACGAGGGACAGCTGCCCTCCGGCGCCACCTACTACGAGTACGACGTCTACCCGCGCGCCTGCAACGCCTCCCGGGACGCGTACCGGATCGTGGTCAACAAGAGCACCGGGGCGACCTGGTTCTCACCCGACCACTACGCCAACTTCTACCGGCTCTGAGCAGCCTCGACGCCGGCCGGGCTCCCGACGCCCGGCCGGCGCCGTCGGGAAAGGACGGATCATGGGTACGCGGTTGCCGGCCTGGCTCGGGTACGACTTTGCGCCGTCCGAGCCGGACGGTGTGCCGGTCTCCGGCGTGGCCGGCCGCACCCGGGCCGGGCTGCACGAGACGCTGGCCGGTGCGCTGGACCTGCCCGACTGGTACGGCCGTAACTGGGACGCCCTGGCCGACGCGCTCGCCGACCGCCTCGACGCCGGTCCGCTGACAGTGGTCGTGACCGACGCGGCGTACCTGCTCGCCGACGAGCCACCCGCCCAGCTCGGCACGCTGCTCGACGTGCTCGGCGCGGTCGCCGCCGGTGGCCACGAGACGCTGCGGGTGGTGCTGCACGACCACCCGGACCGGCTGCCCGCCCTGCGTGACCGCGTCGCCGCCGTGCTCGGCGGACGGCTCGCCGGCCCACCCGCCACCGGCTGATCCCACCACCCGCACCCGTCACCCTCACCCGGCCTGCCGACCGGGGCGGTGATCAAGGAGTTTGTGTCCGAATCAGGCCGCCGGGGCGACCCAAACTCCTTGATCAACGCCGCGAGGGCGGGTGGGGGTCAGGTGGGGTGGTCGAGGATGGCGCTGAAGCGTTCCTCGGCCAGGTCCAGCTGGGCGAGGATGTGCTCCTTGACCGGTGGCGACAGCGGTGTGTCCGGGCGGGCGACCAGGTCGCGGAAGACCGGCACCAGCGGGCGGTACTTCGCGGCGGCGCGGGCCACCTTCGGCCCGACCGTGTGGATCACGCCCACGCCGTTGTCGGTGAAGTCGGACACCTTGATCACCCGAGCCCAGGGCTCCCGTTCCAGGCTGGCCGCCACGTGCTCCCGGTACTGCTCGTCGCGGTCCCGCCCCGGGTCGTACTCGGGGTTGGTGACCGCCGCGACCAGCCGGGCGACCCGCGACCCGAACCGGCCGGACAGTGCGGCGAGCGCCGCCGAGGTCACGTCGGGCCCGGTGGCCGAAGGGTCGAGCCCGGCCAGCTCGGCGGGGTGGTCCTCGACCGCGTCGTGCAGCAGCCCGGCGACGATCACGTCCACGTCCCGCACCTGGTAGTGGTGCATCAGCCGGATCGACACCCGCAGCAGGTGGTTGAGGTACGGCTCGCGTACCCGCCGGTCGTCGCGGTGCAGGTCGGCGGCCAGGTCGAGCGCCTCGGTCAGCCGGTCGCGGTCGGCCTCGTCGAACGCCTCGATCTCCAGCCGGAACCGGGCCAGCAGGCCGGGCTCACCGTGGATCTCGGTGATCGCGTGCATCGGCATGGTGGCGAGGTACGCGGGGAACTCCATGCGTCCCTTATAGCCGATCTTCGCTAGATCCGGGGTCCGACACCGCGGCCGAGCAGTTCACCAGCGGCGCCACCTCGGCAGGTCGCGGCGGGACATCTGTCGCCAGAACCGGCGCATCCGTGCACGCCGCACGTTCTGCCAGGAGGCGCGGGCGGAGATCGCGTACCACAGGGAGGTCAGGTCGGCCTGCCGGGCGCAGAAGTTCTGGTCCATCCGGTGCGGCAGCGGCTCACCCTTGGGCGGCAACGGGCACAGCCGGAAGGCGCAGTCGTCCAGGCAGGTGGCGCCGGGTACGCAGGCATCGCCCCGGCGGGTGCTGCGTTCGGGCTCCAGCGGTTCCCGGTCGTCGGTGAGGCAGGGCGGGAGATCACACCGGTCGGCCCGGTGCAGGCGTTCCTCACGCTGCTTCACCGATCCGCCCCGGTCGGCGAGGTTCAGCAGCAGCATGACGTCGGCGAGCAGCCGTTCGGCGGTTGGTTCGAGCACGCTCCAACCCGTGGAGTCGGGAATCCACAGCCGTTGGCTGCGCCGTACCTCGGGCGACGGGCTGCACGACCCGACCCGGCCGGCCGTCTCGCCCTCCTCGATCCAGCAGAACCGTTCCGGCTGCCGGGTGACGAGTGCCGACATGCAGAGCCGCGCCGCGGCCAGCAGGAAAGGATGGGCCGGGCACGGCTCGCGGTCGGTGACCGCGCTTCCCGCCGTACGCAACCAGTGCTGCACCAGGCCGATGGGATTGGCGCCGGCCCCCCGTTTCGGCAGCGGCTCGCTCGGGTTCATCGGCAGCGACAGCAGGGTCAGCGCCTGGATCAGCACCAGGTGGCTGTACCAGAAGCGGGAATGGGCCAGGGCGAACTCGGCCTTCTCGACCAGGAAGCTGCGATCGGCCTCCTGCCGGCCGATCGGCAGGTGACGGATGTTCGCCGCGATGCGGAAACCCTGCGCCAGCGCGATCTCCAAGGAGACTCCGAGTCCACGGTCGTCGCCGGGGCCGTGCTTCGCCGCCAGTGCGTCGAGCCAGGCATCGAGTTGACGCTCGGTCCGCAGCCGGGTCTCCGGGCTGCCCTCGGTGTCGCGGGTGACCGAGAGGAGCAGCAACGGCGCGCTCCACGTCCGCAGCCGCTGGGGCCAGAGCGCCGAAGCGGAGGCATTCCGGTCGGGCAGGTGCGGGAGCACGCCGCCCTCGGGTCGCAGCGCGTCCGCGGCGTCCGCGCCACCGAGTCCGATCTCGCGGGCGGCGGCCAACTGGACCCGGTAGGAGGCCTCCCCGGCGGCGAGACGGAAGAGACTGGCGTAACTCGACGGTAGTCCGGGCGGTGGCTGCGGCACCTGGTGCCGGCGACGGCGTTCGGCGAGGTACCGGGCGGCGTCGCCCCACCGGCGGACGAGCCCGAGTTTCGCCTCGTCCAGCGGGCGGTCGCCGACGTCGCCCTCCTGGAACTGGGACCAGCTCGCCTCGATCCTCGCGGCGATCCGCTCCTGCTGCGGACAGTTTGTGCCGGCGTCGATCTCGAACGCGGTCGCGTACATCTCCAGCCGCCAGCAGGGGTTACGCCCCTTCTCGGCGTGGTGCAGCAGCCGTTCGACCAGATCGGCGTCGGATTCGCCGTGGCCCGCCCCCCGGGACAGGAGGACCAGCGCGATCAGCGCCTCCCGGCTGGGTTCGTCTGCGACGAGGAACGGCAGCAGGGCGTCCCGCACCTGCGTGTCGGCCAGGAACCGTGCCCCGAGATAGGCCTGGACAACACCGTGCTGGAAGCGCATGCCGTCGGGATGCAGGGTGACGAGGGAGAACTCACCGGCGGTGGTGACGGCCGTGACGAGGTCGGCGCGGCTTCGCACGTCGAGCCCGCCCTCGACCTGGTCTCCCAGGTGGTTCGTGACGGCTTCGAGCGCTTCTCTGAAGTCCTTCCCGCCGTCGCCGGCGTCCGTCAACTGGTCGTAGGTTACGTTCAGCGACTTGCGCAGCAGGCCCGCGCACGCGAAGGCGGACACCACGGCCAGGGCGTGCCGGCGCTCATCCGAGCCGTGCGCGAAGTCCTCGCAGATGTATCCGTCCTGGAGCGCCTGCAGCCATGCGTCGAGCAGGCGGCGGCGGATGTCTGCCCGGTCCACCGGACGGACCGATCCGCCGGTCTCCCGGTGGCTACCGAGCCCCTCCGGCAGCCGCCCGAGCCGGTTGAGGTCCCGGATGACCTTCAGATAGACGGGTGACTCGGTCACGTCGGCGTCGTTGATCAGATGCGCGACGGTCATCCGGGCCGGCCTCGGCGCCTGGTCGTCGCTGTCCAGGCCGAAGGTGAGCGCGTGGGTCTCGCTGAGCGGCTCGAGCCCGATCACCACCGCCGGCATGCTGCGCAGCGGGTCGTAGGGGCGGGTGGCGGTGACCAACGGAAGCCGGTTCTGCGCGGCCCGGGTGAACGCCTGGCGGAGCACACTGTCGTGCTGGCCCTCCTGACCCTCCTGGCCCTTCCCGTACTGCCCGCCGAGTTCTTCCAAGCCGTCGGCCAGCACCGCGATCTTGTTGCTCCACCGCAGTTGGCGCCACAACCGGTCGGCCTGTCCACCGTTCCACAGGTACGGGTCGACGTACTGCGTGAACTGCTCGCGCGCCGCCTTCTCGAAGTCGAGGGAGTCGACGTCCTTCACCTCGCGCAGCGAGAGGGCGACAGGTACGACGCCGCGCCGCGCCAGCTCGTGGGTCAGCCGCAACATCACCGCGGTCTTGCCGGCGCCGACGCCGCCGACGAGGATCATCGGGCACCGGACGTCCGGGTCCCGGATCCGTTCGATCAGTACCTCGCACAGCTCGTCGCGGCCGACGATGTCGGCGAGCGTGTCGTTCGAGGTGCCCACCAGGTCCTCGGCGTGCTCCTTGGCGATCCGCTGGTACCGCCGATAGACCCGGACGAAGGTGAGCAGGTAGAAGCCGACGAAGGCGATCGCGACCGCGAGGACCGTGCCGAGGAAGCCGCTGATCTTCTTGCACTGCCCCTGGTTCGCGGCGCCGTCGCAGAACTGGTCCTGGACCCAGGCCAGCGGCGGGAGCTGCTCCACCCGCCAGTGCCCCACCGTCACGTTCCACAACGGCAGTACGAACTGGGTGAGCACCCAGACACCCACCACCACCGCCGCGCCGACCGCCAGCACCAGCCACCACCAGGGACGGTGCCACCATCGGGCCGGAGCCGCGGGACGGGTCGCCGCTCTCCGGCGCTGTCGTTGCGACCGCTCCCCGTACCAGGTGGTGGCCCGGCGGGACACCATCGCGGCCCAGACACGGGGCGTCCAGAGCCAGCCGCGCCACAACGGACCCCGCATGCCGGCACCCCCCCGGGCTCGCGTGCCGCCCGTACGGCGGAGGCGAGCGACGCTCACTTGGTCTCCGGGCCGAGGCTAACCCCTGCCTGAGCTGGGAGGAGGGGGTTTGCGTCAGCCGCCGGGGGTGAGGCGCTTGACCAGGCGTACGCAGGTGCCCTCCGGCGTGCCGACGATGGTTGCCTCGTCCATCACCCGCGCCATGATCAGCCGCCCGCGTCCCCGGTCGCCGCTCTCGTCGCCGTCGGCTGGCCGCCAGCCGCCCTGGTCGCGTACCTCGATCTCCAGCCGGTCGCCGCGCAGCTCGGCCCGCAGCGTGGTGATCCCCTCCGGTGCGAAGCGGTACCCGTGCTCGATGGCGTTGGCGCACGCCTCGCCGGTGGCGATGAGGACGGTTTCGACGTCCCACTCGCTGACGCCCCGGGCGTGCAGCCAGCCGCGTAGCCGCTCGCGGGTGGCGGCGAGCCGGCCCGGGTCGGCCGGCAGCTCGATGGTGAGGACCGGGCCGACGTCGCCGGATGTCCCACCCGTCACGTCCGGCCCTCCGTCCCGTGCCCGTCCCCGGACCTGGGCGCCCACTCGCGCTGTCACCGCCCGATTCTCACCCTGCTGTCCCCGGTGACCGCCGATTCATTCCCCCGGCGGCGCTGTCCGTCAAACGTGATCATTGCGCATCGGGGGCGGCGTGTCAGCCGGCGGCCCGGCAGGGCGGCAACGGCGGCGGGCCGGCGCCCCCCGGAGGGGACGCCGGCGCGGGATGAGCGGACGGTCACGCCGGCGACGTGGAGGCGGTACGCGAGCGGGTATCGGGGCAGGTCAGAGCGGCAGCCGCCTGGCGCCGGCGAAGGCGTCGACGACGAGCGGGACCAGCGGGGCCGGCATCGGCCGGGCGGCGCGCAGCGTCGGCGTCCATCCGGCGTCGCCGCCGAGGTCCGGGTCGTGGACGGCGTTGTACGCGGCGAGCAGGCTCACCGGCCGGGGCAGGCGGTCACCCTGGCGCACCCAGCTGCCGCGCTCGGTGAGCGCGGTGCCGCCCCAGTCGTACAGCAGGTCTGCGGGGCCGGCGTCGCCGGTGAGCGTGAAGAAGTTGTTCTCCGCGTACAGCGCGGACTGCACGCCGACGCCGAGGGCGTACTCGAAGCCGGGCCCGCCGAGCCGGTAGTGGTTCTCGTGCACGTCGACCTGGCCGAACCGTACCCGGGGCAGCCGTTGCAGCGTGCCGTCGAACAGGTTGTGCCGCACGGTGACGGCGAGCCGGCCCACGTCCGGCCCGACGGTGTTGGACGAGCCGATCAGCATCACCTTGTCCCGGCCGGTGAACCGGTTCCAGGAGACGGTGACCAGGCTGGCGGTGTGCGTGACGTCCAGCGAACCGTCGTGCACCTGCCAGGGCCGGCCGAAGTAGACGGGCTGCGTGCTGTCCGGGTTGTCGCCGTCGGTGAACGTGTTGTGGTCGATCCAGACGTGTTCGCTGCGCCGCACCGAGATCTGGTCGTACTGGGAGTTCCAGTTGCCGGTGTCGCCGTCGGTGGGGGACCAGGCGGGGAAGCAGTCCCGGGCGTCGACGAACTCGATGTTGCGCACGATCACGTTGTCCACCCGGTCGATCATCAGCGTCAGGCCGGTGAGCCGGGCGCCGCGCAGGCCGATGATCGTGGTGTTGGAGCCGACGTTGATCTGGGTCAGCCGGGTCTGGTTGGCCACCGACCGCACCCGGGCGGCCTCCAGCGGCCCGCTCGGGTTCGTCCGCCCCCAGGTCGCCGGGTCGTACGCGGCCAGGTAGGCGGGCAGCGAATACTCCGGATCGGCCAGGTCGGCGCAGTCCAGCGGCGTGCCGTCCGGACCCTCGAAACCGTCGACGGTTCCGGCCACGTACACAATCTTGGAGGTGGCGTCGGTGGCGTTCGTGGCGTTGTCGCCGCCGAGCGCGGCGACCAGTTCGGCCCGGGTACGCACGACGCGCACCCGCTCCGGCGTGGCGGCCGACCCGCCGGTGGTGCCGGTGCCGGCGGCGGCCCAGCCGTCGTTCGCGGCGAGGGCCTGGCGGCCGATCAGCTCGGCGGCCCGGGACGGCTCACCAGGTGCGGCCGGCGCGGGCGCGGCGGTGGTGAGGACGAGCGCGGCGGTCAGCGCCGCGACGACTGCGGTTCGGGTACGCATGACTCGTTCCGTTCTCCTGGAGGGACATTCACTGCGCGGGCAGGTCCACCACGTACGGCGTGACCGCCCACGGCACGCCCGCCTCGGACGGCAGCGCGCCGGTCTGCGCGGCGGCCCGCAGCACCGCGCCGACGCCCCGCACCACCCGCACCCGCTGCGGGCCGTCGCCCGCCACGCGCACCAGGTCCCCGTCGAGCAGCCTCGGTTCGGGCGCGTCCCGCAGCGCGTCCAGCACCGCGGTGAACGGTTCGGTACGCGCCAGCGGCGCGATCAGCGGCGTGCCGTCCGCGCGGTGGTCGAGCAGGTTCGCCAGCAGCCCGCGGCGGCCGGGCACCGGGCGTGGCGTGTCGTCGCCGGGTAGCCGCAGCCGGTCGGTGGGGTACTCCAGCACCGCCCGGCCCCGCTCGCCGGTGACCAGCACCTCCCCGGGTACGTGTTCCTCGGCGGCGAGGGTGAGCGCGGCCAGCACGGGCGGCCCGGCGTGCGGGGTCAGTCGCAGCACTGTGGTGTCGTCCACCTCGATCGGGCGCACCCGGTAGCGCTCCACGGCGATCCGGGCGGGGCGGACGGGTGCGCCGGTGACCGATTCTGCGACGGCGAGGCACTGCATGAGCGCGTGGGCGAGCGGGTTGGCGAGCGCTCCGTCCAGCGCCGGGCGGCCGTCGACGGTTCGTCGCCCGGCCCACGGGGAGCGGGCGTAGTAGGCGTCCGGGCGTTGCCAGGCGGCGAGTGTGGCGATGCCGGTGAGCGGGCCGAGCCGCCCGAGCGCGCCGGTCAGTTCGGTCAGCGCGGCCGAGCCGAGCGCCTGGAAGTTGACCTGCACGGCCCGGCCGGCGGCGTCCGCGGCGGCGGTGAGCGTCAGGTGTTCGGCGAGGTCGAGCACCGGCGGCTTCTCCAGCAGCAGGTCCGCCCCGGCGGCGAGCGCGTCGAGCGCGATCGGCAGGTGGGTGTGCGGCGGCGTGCAGATCACCACCACGTCGGGCCGGGACTCGGCGAGCATGGCCCGGTGGTCGGTGAAAACGGCCGCCTCCGGCGGGACCGGCGCGTCCGGTTCGGCATCCAGCGGCCGCACGTCGACCAGCGCGACCAGGCGCGCCCGCCCGGCCGCGTGCAGTTCCGCGATGGTCCGGCGGTGCCAGCGGCCGTGCCCGTTCGCCCCGATCAACGCCACCCGTGGCGGCCCGCCGGCGCTCACCGGGCGCCGCCCGGCGTGCTCCCGGTCACCGGGCGTCCGCCAGCGTGGCCCGGACGCCGTGGCGTTCCAGCGCGGTGAGCCAGCCGGTCACGTCGGCGCGGAACTCGTCGTCGGCGGCCAGGTCGGGCGGGAACACCTCGCGCAGCGCGAAGACCGCGTCCACCACCCCGGCCGGGGTGTGCGCTCCGGCGGCGAGGGCGGCGCGCAGCCGGTCGGCGAGCGGGTCATCCAGCGGCAGCGGCCGGCCGTCGTCGGCGTACCCGAGCAGGAACCGCAGCCAGGCCGCCACCACGAGCGCGCTCCACCGCGCCGACCGGCCGGCCGCCCGCAGGTCGGCGACGGTGTGCAGCACCCGCTGCGGCAGCTTCTGCGAGCCGTCCATGGCGACCTGCGTCGTCCGGTACCGGATCGCGGGGTTGGCGAAGCGGGCGAGCACCTGCTCGCCGTAGGCGGTCACGTCGACGCCGGCCGGCGGGGTGAAGCTCGGCGTGATGTCCTCGGCGACCAGCCGCCGCAGCACCGCCTCCAGGTGCGGCAGCGCCAGCGCCTCGGCCACCGTCTCCGCGCCGGCGAGCGCGCCCAGGTACGCGGTGGCCGAGTGCACGCCGTTGAGGGCCCGCAGTTTCAGCCGCTCCCACGGGCCGGCGTCGTCGGTGAGCACCGCGCCGGACCGCTCCCAGGCCGGGCGGCCGCCGGGGAAGTCGTCCTCGATCACCCACTGCGACCACGGTTCGGCGGCGATCGCCGCCAGGTCGGTCACGCCCAGCGCCCGGCGCGCGGTGTCCCGGGTCTCGTCGGTGGCGGCCGGCACGATCCGGTCGACCATGGTGCCGGGGCAGGTGACGGCGGTGAGCACCCGTTCGGCGCTCGCGTCCGGCACCCGGGCCAGCGCGAGGCACTGCTCCACCAGCCCGCGCAGACGGCGTCCGTTGGCGGGCAGGTTGTCGCAGCTCACCAGCGCGATCGGCCCGGCGTCGGCGGCGGCGCGGGCGAGCAGCCCGCGCACCAGCAGACCGGGCACGGTACGCGGGGGACGGCCGGTGGTGAGGTCGGCGGTCAGGTCCGCGTCCACCGTCAGCGCTGCGGTCACCGGGTCCAGCCGGTACGCCTTCTCGGTCACCGTCAGCGTGACCACCCGGATCGCCGGGTCGGCGAGCAGGCCGACCACCGCGTCCGGGTCACTCGCGGCGTGCCGTACCCCGGCGAGCGCGCCGACCACCCGGGTGGCCGCGGCGTCGGGGGCGAGCGTGGTGACGCTGAACAGGCAGTCCTGCGCGGCCAGGGCGTCGACCACGTCGGTGCTGCGCGGCGCGACGCCGATGATGCCCCAGTCGCCGCCGGCCGCGCCGACCGCCGCCTCGGTGTGCACCGCCTGGTGGGCGCGGTGGAACGCGCCGACGCCGAGGTGGACGATGCCGGCCGGCACGGTGCCGGGGCGCAGCAGCGGCCGGGACTCCGGCGGCAGGTGGCGTAGCGTGGCCAGGCCGAGCCGGTCGGGGGTCAGCGCCATGCCGGGCCGTCCGGGAAGCGGAACCGCGCGATCGACTCCGGGCGCATGGTGGAGCTGTAGCCGGGCACGGTGGGCACCAGGTAGCGCCCGCCCCGGGTGCGGACCGGGTCGGTGAAGTGCTCGTGCAGGTGGTCGACGTACTCGACCATGCGGCCGTCCAGGCTCGTGCCGACCCGCAGGTGGTCGAAGATCGCGAGGTGCTGCACGTACTCGCACAGGCCCACGCCGCCCGCGTGCGGGCAGACCGGCACGCCGAACTTCGCCGCCAGCAGCAGCTCGGCGAGCACCTCGTCCACGCCGCCGACGCGGCAGGCGTCGATCTGCATCACGCCGATCGCCTCGGCCTGGAGCAGCTGCTTGAAGATGACCTTGTTGGCGGCGACCTCGCCGGTGGCGACCCGGCAGCGTCCGCCGGTCAGCTCGGTGACCGCGCGGGCGATCCGGGCGTGGCCGAGCACGTCGTCGGCGTGCGTGGGCTCCTCGATCCAGTACGGGTCGACCTCGGCGAGCACGCCCATCGCGGCGATCGCCTCGTCCACGTCCCACACCTGGTTGGCGTCCATCATCAGCAGCGCGTCCGGGCCGATCTCGGCCCTGATGATCCGGGCCCGCCGCAGGTCGTCCTCGATCCGCCCGCCGACCTTCATCTTCATCGCGCGCCACCCGGCGGCGTACGCGTCGCGGGTCAGCGCGCGCACCTGCTCGTCCGGGTAGCCGAGCCAGCCCACCGACGTGGTGTACGAGGGGAACCCGTCGCGTTCCAGCCCGGCGAGCCGGTCGGCCAGGCCGTCGCGTCCCTTGTCGAGGATGGCCGCCGCCTCGTCCGGGGTGAGCGCGTCGGTGATGTGGTGGAAGTCGACAGTCGCGACCAGCTCGTCGGTGGGCAACTCGGCGAGGAGGCGCCACATCGGCTTGCCGGCGAGCTTGGCGCGCAGGTCCCAGACCGCGTTGACGAGCGCGCCGGTGGCCATGTGGATCACGCCCTTCTCCGGGCCCAGCCAGCGCAGCTGCACGTCGGCGGCCAGGGAGCGCCAGAACGCGACGGGTTCGGCGGCGATCTCGGCGACGGTGCGTCCGCGTACGTGGTGGGCGAGCGCGCGGACCGCCGCGCAGGTGATCTCGTTGCCCCGGCCGTTGGTGAACGTGAACCCGGTGCCGGTGGGCCCGCCGTCGGTGGTCAGCTCCACGTACGTGGCCGAGTAGTCGCCCCGGTTTATCGCGTCCGACCCGTCGCCGCTGGCGGCGGTGGGGAAGCGCACGTCGTGCACCTCGACGTCGACGATTGTGGTCATGACGGCCCACCTCCGAACTTGAAGACCTGCTTCGGCAGCCGGTACGCCAGGTCGACGATCGTCTCGGCGGCCTCGTCAGCGGTCATCCGGTGCTCGGTGACGAGGCGGGCGAGGAATCCGGCGTCGACCCGGCGGGCCACGTCGTGGCGTACCGGGATGGAGCAGAACGCGCGGGTGTCGTCGACGAACCCGGCGGTGTTGTAGAAGCCGGCCGTCTCGGTGACCGCCTCGCGGAACCGGCGCAGCACCTCGGGGGAGTCCAGGAACCACCAGGGCGCGCCGAGGCGCAGCGCCGCGTAGCCGCCGGCCAGGGGGGCGAGTTCCCTGGTGAACGTGTCCTCGTCGAGCGTGTAGAGCACCACTGTGAGCCGCGGGTCGTTGCCGTGCGCGTCCAGCAGCGGCGCGAGAGCGTGCACGTACTCGGTGGCCTGCGGCACGTCCCCGCCCACGTCGCGGCCGTGCCGGGCGTGCAGCCACCGGTTGTGGTTGCGCACCGCACCGGGGTGCAGCTGCATGACCAGGCCGTCGTCGAGCGACATCCGGGCGAACTCCAGCAGCATGTGCGCCCGGAACGCCTCCGCGTCGCCCGTGTCGGCCAGGCCGCGCCGGCCCCTGTCGTAGAGCGCGGCGGCCTGCGCCGGACTGAGGTCGAGGGTACGGGCGGTCGGGTGCCCGTGGTCGGTGGAGGTGGCCCCGGCGGCGGCGAACGCCTCCCGCCGGGCCCGCAGCGCGGCCAGGTATCCGGCGTACGTGCCGGTGTCCTCGCCGGAGACCTCGGCGAGCCGGTCCACGTTTGCCGCCCAGTTGCCGAACTCCATGTCCACCACGTCGTCGGGGCGGAACGTGGTGACCACCCGCCCGCCCGGCCCGCCCCAGCCGTCGGCGGCGAGCTTGGCGTGCCGGCCCAGGTCGTCCAGCGGCGACTCGGTGGTGGCGAGCACCTCGATGCCGAAGCGCTCGAACAGCGCCCGGGGCCGGAATCCCGGTTCGGCCAGGCGCGCGGCGAGCGCGTCGTAGACGGTGTCGGCGGTGGCCGGGCTCAGCGGCGTGTCGACGTCGAACACGTTGCGGAACGTCTGCTCCAGCCACAGGCGGGACGGGGTGCCGCGGAACAGGTGCCAGTGCGCGGCGAAGCGCCGCCAGATGGTCCGCCCGTCGGTCTCCACCGGGCTGCCGTCGACGCTGGGCACGCCCAGGTCGGCCGGGGGTACGCCCTGGCTGAGCAGCATCCGGGTCAGGTAGTGGTCGGGTACGACGAGCAGCCGGGCCGGGTCGGGGAACGGCTGGTCGTCGGCCAGCAGCCCGGGGTCGACGTGCCCGTGCGGGGAGATGATCGGCTGCTGCGCGGCGAGCGCGTACAGCTCGCGGGCCAGGGCACGCAGGCCGGGCTCGGCGGGCAGCAGCAGATCGCTGGGGGAGATGATCGGCACGGGGGCGGGCTCCTCGGTCAGGGCAGGGTGAGCAGGTCGGCGACGCGGGTGGGGGCGCCGGTCTCCAGCGAGCGGTTGGCGGCCAGGCCGGTGAGCAGCGCGAGCGCGCCGTCGCGGGCGGTGGCGGCCCGGCCGAGCGGGTCGGGTTCGCCGCCGAGCAGCACCCGGGTCATCCGGGTGTCCGCGCCGCCGTGCCCGCGCCGGGTCCAGCCCTCGACCGGGATCTGGACCGGCGGCGCCCAGAACGGGCGCAGCGTGAGCCGGGCCGCGCCCCGCTCGACGGCGGCCTCGTCGCCGTGCAGCGCCGCGCCCTTCAGTGCACCGGCGACGGACGGGCTGACGTGGTCGCTCTCGGTCACCTCCAGCTCCAGGCGGCCCCGGCTGCCGTTGACCATCACCCGGTAGCCCTCCCAGGGGGCGTACGCGGTCAGGTGGTAGGTCATGGTCGCGCCGGTGTCGTAGCGGGCGAGCACCGCGAGGTCGTCCTCGATGGTCACGCCGGGGGCGAAGACGTTGCGGTCGCGGTGGTAGCCGTCCTCGGCCTCGGCGTCGAGGTACAGCTCGCGCAGTCGCGGGTGGTCGGCCAGGCGCAGCGCGAACGGGTCGCCGTCGGCGGCGGGGGAGCCGTGCGCCCGGTCGTAGTCGCGGGCGTAGCCGTGCCGGCGGCCGTGGGCGCCGTAGAAGAACAACCTGCCGTACGCGTGCACCTCGACCGGGCGCGCGTCCAGCCACCAGTTGACCAGGTCGAAGTGGTGGCCGGACTTGTGCACCAGCAGCCCGCCGGAGACGGACTTGTCGCGGTGCCAGCGGCGGAAGTAGTCGGCGCCGTGGCGCACGTCGAGCAGCCACTCGAAGTGCACCGACCCGATCTCGCCCACCGCGCCGTCGGCGAGCAGCCGCCGGACCTGCTCGTGCAGCGGGTTGTAGCGGTAGTTGAACGCGACTGTGACGCGGCGGCCGGTCTCGGCGACCGCGTCCAGGATGCGGCGGCACCGTTCCGCGTCGACCGTCATGGGCTTCTCGACGATCACGTCGCAGCCGGCGCGCAGCGCCGCCGTCACGTACTCGTCGTGGGTGGCGTCCACGCTGGTCACCAGCGCCACGTCGACGCGTTCCTTGGCGAGCATGGTGGTGAAGTCGGCGGCGGCGTACGTGGGCACCGGCGACCGGCCCAGCTCGGCCAGCCAGCGGTTGTGCGCGTCCATCCTCGTCTGGTTGACGTCGGCGAACGCGACCAGCTCGGCGGTGTCGGCGTGGTCGAGCGCCAGGGCGCGGACGAACATCTCGGCGCGCGCCCCGGCGCCGACCAGGGCGTGGCGGACCCGTTCCCGGGCCGGTGGTGACATGACGTCGGCCTCCCCGGCAGTCGGCTGCAAAGGTTTGCAGCCGAAGAAACCACGACGATGGATACGTCGTCAACGGATGGCGGTCAAGCCGCCCTGTCCATCCGCATTGATGAGGTTTCGCGCGCCCACCGGCACCGTCGCCGCAATCGAGCCGCAACAATGGACCGTTGACACGGGCGCAACCGTTTGCATTAATGGGCGACACCCGTGACCCCCACCACATCGGACGAGGGAGCCCGCCGTGCCAGCCACCATCCGGGACGTCGCCCGCGCCTCCGGTGTGCACATCTCCACCGTGTCCCGGACGTTCTCGGCCCCGCACCTGGTCAACCCGGAGACCCGGGTCCGGGTGCTGGCCTGCGCGGAGGACCTCGGCTACCGGCCCAACCGGGCCGCCCGGGCCCTCATCACCGGCCGTACGCACAACATCGGCCTGATCGTGGCCGACATCGCCAACCCGTTCTTCCCGCCGCTGATCAAGGCGGCGGAGGGGCAGGCCCGGCACCGCGACTACCACGTGTTCGTCGCCGACACCAACGAGGACCCGGTCGCCGAGGAGGACCTGGTCCACGCGCTGGCCAAGCAGGTCGACGGCGTGCTGCTGTGCAGCCCCCGGATGAGCAACAGCCTGATCGAGCAGGTCAGCCGCGAGGTCCCGGTGGTGGTGATAAACCGCCAGGTCGCCGGCCTGCCCTGCGTGATGATGGACGTCGGGCAGGGCGCCCGGGCCGCGATCGAGCACCTGCTCGGGCTCGGCCACCGCCGGATCGCGCTGCTCGGCGGCCCACGCGGCTCGTGGACCGCCCGGGAGATGCGCCGCGCCGCTACCGCCGCCGCCCGCAGCGGCTCAGCGGAGCTGACCGTCCTCGGACCCAACCAGCCCACCGAGACCGGCGGCGGCGCCCTGGCCGAACAGGTGCGCCGCAGCGGCGTCACCGCCGTGCTCGCCTACAACGACCTGATGGCGATCGGCCTGATCGAAGGGCTGGACGCGCTCGGGACGCGGGTGCCGCACGACGTGAGCGTGGTCGGCGTCGACGACATCGCGCTGAGCCGGCTCACCCGCCCCAAGTTGACGACGGTGGCCACGCCGACCGCGGCCGCCGGCCGGACGGCCGTCGACATGCTGCTGCAACTCGACTCCGACGCGCCACGCGGCGCCCGGGGCCGGGGCGCGGCGGCCGGCGACCGTCGCACCACCGCACAGGTAATGCTCCAGACCGAACTGGTCGTCCGCGACTCGACCGGGCCCGTCCCCGCGCCCGGCCGGGACGGCACCGGGGCCTGAGCAGGTGGCCCGGGCCCGCACAGCACTGCGGACCCGGGCGGCCCGTGGACGGCCGCCGGTGACGTCGTCGCCTCCCACAGCCGAGGAGTGAGCGCAGATGCACCCCGCAACGTCCCCCACCGCCGGCGCACCCGCCGGGCGGCATCACCGTACCCCTCTGACCCGACGCCGACTCGTGCGCGGCCTGGCCGCCGTCGCGCTCGCCGTGCCCCTCGCCCTGGGCGCGGCCGGCTGCGGCGACGACGACGCCGGCGGCGACGGCGGCCCGGTCAAACTCTCCGTCTTCTGGTGGGGCGGTGAGGCCCGGGCCAAGCTCACCGAGGACGCCCTGGCCCTCTACACCAAGAAGCACCCGGACGTGACGTTCGAGAAGACCTGGCAGGCCAACCAGGGCTACTTCGACAAGCTCGCCACGCTCACCGCCGGCGGCAACCCGCCGGACCTGTTCCAGATCGACGACAACTACCTGGCCGAGTACGCCGGCCGCAGCACCACGCTCGACCTGGGCAGCTACCAGGACTCCGGCAAGCTCGACGTGTCGAAGTTCCCCAAGAGCCTGCTGGAGTACGGCGTGGTCGACGGCAAGCTCGCCGGGGTGGCCGCCGGGGAGAACACCCAGGGCCTGGTCTACAACAAGACGCTGCTGCAAAAGAACGGGCTGCCCGAGCCGACCACCGGGATGAGCTGGGAGGAGCACATCGCCTGGGCCGAGCAGGTGGCGAAGAAGACGAAGGTGCCCGGCACTCAGGACCCGAGCGCCGACTACAAGGCGCTCTGGGTGTGGCTGCGCCAGCAGGGCAAGGACCTGTACAACGGCAAGGAGCTCGGCTTCACCGCCGAGGACGTGACGAAGTGGTTCGAGCTGTGGAAGGGCGCGCGGGACCGGGGCGCCACCCCGAAGCCGGATGTCATCCACGAGGGCAACTCCAGCGACATCACCAAGCAGCTGGTGGTCACCGGCAAGTCGGCCACCTCCTGGGTGTGGGTCAACCAGATGCCGGACCTGAAGAAGAACACCAAGGACGAGCTGGGCGTGGTCGCGTACCCGGGTGACCCGAGCGGGCAGTGGGCGCGCGCCTCGATGTACTGGTCGGTGTTCAAGGGCAGCAAGCACAAGGACGTCGCCGTCGACGTGATCAACTTCCTGAACAACGACCCGGAGGCGGTCGCGCTGCTCGGCACCGACCGTGGTCTGCCGTCGAACATGGATCTGCGCGCCAAGGTCAGCGAGACCGCCACCGACCCGGCCATGAAGCAGTCCATCCAGGTCGAGTCCGACCTGGCGCAGAAGTTCGGCGCCTCGCCCCAGGTGCCGATCAAGGGGCACAGCAAGGTCAAGTCCGAGCTGGTCAAGGCCGCCGAGAACGCGCAGTACGGCCGCGCCACCCCGGCTCAGGCGGCCGAGCAGTTCGTCACCGCCTGCAAGTCCGCGATCGCCTGACCACACGAAAGGACCGGTCCCGTGGCTGTCACCACGGCGCCCGGCCGGACCCCGCGCACCGGACCGGCCGGCCCTCGCCCCACGCGGCGTCGGGCCGGCCGGGCCCGGCTCGGCGAGGGCCTGGCGGGGTACGTCTTCCTCTCGCCCTGGCTCATCGGACTGATGGGCGTCACGGCGATCCCCATGCTGCTGTCGCTCTGGCTGAGCTTCACCGACTACGACATCCTCACGCCGCTGTCCGAGGTGCGGTGGGTGGGGCTGGCCAACTACGAGCGGATGTTCACCGCCGACCCGTCGTACTGGCACGCGGTGCGGGTCACGCTGACGTTCGCGCTGATCGCGGTGCCGCTGAAGCTGGCCGCCGCGCTCGGCGTGGCGCTGCTGCTCAACCGGGCCTGGCGCGGCGTCGGGCTGTTCCGCAGCCTGTTCTACCTGCCGTCGCTGCTCGGCGGCAGCGTCGCGCTGGCCATCGTCTGGGTCAACATGTTCAACCGGGACGGCGCGTTCAACTCGTTCCTCGCCCTGTTCGGCGTCGAGGGGCTGCCCTGGGTCAGCGACCCGGACTGGGCGCTGGAGACGCTGATGGTGCTGGCCATCTGGCAGTTCGGCGCGCCCATGGTGATCTTCCTGGCCGGGCTCAAGCAGGTGCCCACCGAGCTGTACGAGGCGGCGGCGGTGGACGGCGCCGGGGCGTGGCGGCGCTTCCGCGCGGTCACCCTGCCCATGCTCTCCCCGGTGATCTTCTTCAACCTGGTGCTGGAGACCATCAACGGCTTCCAGGGCTTCACCGCCGCGTTCGTGCTCAGCAACGGCACCGGCGGCCCGGTCGACTCCACCCTGATGTACACGCTGAAGCTCTACATCTCCGGCTTCACCGACCTGGAGATGGGCTACGCGTCGGCGATGGCGTGGGTGTTCCTGGTGGCGATCGGCGTGGTCACCGCCGTCTTCTTCAGCACCGGCCGGTTCTGGGTGCACTACTCGGACGGAGACGACTCATGACGGCGCTTCCTGTCGCCCGCCGCCGGCCGGGCAGCGGCCGCAACGTCCTGCGGCTGGTCGTGCTCGTGGCGATCGTCGCGGTGGTGCTCTACCCGCTGTTCTGGATGCTCGGCACCTCGGTCAAGTCGCAAGCCGAGATCGTCAACAACGTCGGCCTGCTGCCGGAGGTGTTCACCCCCGGCAACTACGTCGACGGCTGGACCAACTTCGACATCAGCTTCGGCCGGTTCTTCCTCAACAGTGTGCTGGTCAGCGGGCTCACCGTCGTCGGCAACGCGCTGTCCTGCCTGCTCGCCGCGTACGCCCTGGGCCGGCTGCGGTTCCGGCTGCGCAAGCTGTGGTTCACCGTCATGATCGGAACGCTGCTGCTGCCCGGGCACGTGCTGATCGTGCCGCAGTACATCCTGTTCCGCAGCCTCGGCCTCGTCGGCGGCGACTGGCCGTACCTGCCGCTGCTGGTGCCGCAGTTCCTGGCCACCGAGGCGTTCTTCGTCTTCCTCATGGTGCAGTTCATGCGCGGCATCCCGCGCGAGCTGGACGAGGCGGCCACCATCGACGGCGCGTCCCCGTACGGCGTGTTCCGGCACGTCATCCTGCCGCTGAGCCGCCCGGCGCTGGTCACCACCGCGATCTTCTCGTTCATCTGGACCTGGAACGACTTCTTCCGGCAACTGGTGTTCCTGTCCAGCCTGGAGGACTACACGGTCCCGGTGGCGCTGACGCTGTTCATCGACTCGACGAGCCAGAGCGCCGTCGGCCCGATGTTCGCCATGTCGGTGCTGTCGCTGCTGCCGGTGTTCCTGTTCTTCCTGGCCTTCCAGCGGATGCTCGTCGAGGGCATCAACACCAGCGGGCTGAAGGGATGACCGCCGTGCCTGCCCGTGGCGACTGGCGGGACACGCTGCGCGAGGCGACCGATCTGGCGCTGCTCGGCTTCGCCGTGGCGCTGGCCGCGCTGCCGGTGCTCACGCTCGCCCCGGCGCTCGCCACTGCCAGTGCCGCGCTGCACGACAGGTCGGTCACCGGTTCCTGGCCCGACGCGCGGACCAGCCTGGCCCGGTTCGGCCGCGCGCTGCCCGCCGGGCTGGCGGTCAGCGCCGTCGCCCTGGCCGCCGTCGCGCTGCTCGCCGCCGACCTGCTCGCGCTCGCCACCGGCCGGGTTCCCGGCGGCGGGCCCGCGCTCGCGCTCACCGCCGTCGTGGTCGCGGTCCTGCTCGGGTACGCGGGCCTGGTCACCGTCGCGGTCGGGCGCAGCGGCGGCCGGGGCTGGCGGTCCGCCGCCCGTAAGGTGGCCCGCACCTGCCCGCAGCGCCCCGGCGTGTGGGCCGCCGCCTCCGGCATCTGCGCCCTCGCGGTGCTGCTGGGCGTGCTGGTCACGCCGGTCGCGGTGCCGATCCTCGGCGGGTACGCCCTCGCGGCGCTGCACGCGCTCGACGCCCGCCGCCCGGTCCCCGCCCCGGACCCGACGTGACCGCCGAACCCCGGCTGGTGGTGGACGGTGTCGAGGTGGCCCGGTACCTGGTCCGGCCGGAGCTGGACCCGCGCCACGGGCCCCGGCCGTACCTGCATCCGGTGCGGACCCGGGCCGGCACGCCGGTCACCGACGCGCTCCCGGCCGACCACGTCTGGCACCTCGGCGCGTCACTGGCCGTGCAGGACGTGGACGGCGTCAACCTGTGGGGCGGCCGGACGTACGTGCGCGGCACCGGCTACGCCTGGCGCGACGACCACGGCGTCATCGCGCACACCGGCTGGCGGGAGCGGACCGCCGACCGGCTGGACCACGACCTGGAATGGCGGGACCGGCACGGCCGGGTGCTGCTGCGCGAGCACCGGCGGATCACCGCCACCCCGGCCGGGGAGGACGCCTGGTGGCTGGACCTGTCCGCCACGCTCACCTCCGCCACCGGCGCCGACGTGCGCCTGGGCAGCCCGGCCACGAACGGCCGCCCGGGCGGTGCCGGCTACGGCGGCTTCTTCTGGCGTGCCCTGGCCGACGGGGAAGCGCGGGTGCGCACCGCCGAGGCGGCGGGCGAGGAGGCGGTGAACGGCTCGGCCGCGCCCTGGCTGGCGTTGTCCGCCTCCGCGCCCGGCGGTGGCGCGTACACGCTGGTGTTCACCGGTCTGGGGCCCGGTGACAGGTGGTTCGTACGCACCGCCATGTACCCGGGCGTCTGCGTCGCGTACGCGTTCGACACCCCGACGGTGGTCGCGGCCAGCCGGCCCCGGCACAACCGGCACCGGGTGCTGGTCGCCGACGGCCACCTGGACCCGGACGACGTGTCGGCCCGCCTGGGGGTGACGCCGTGAGCCCGGCGGGCGGGCCGGAGGTGGTCTGCGTGGGCGAGACGATGGTGGTGCTCGCCCCTGACGACGGCGGGTCGCTGGAGCGCGCGGCGCGGCTGACCGTCGGCGTGGGCGGCGCGGAGTCGAACGTGGCGGCCGGGCTGGCCCGGCTCGGGCACCGCGCGGCGTGGGTGAGCCGGGTCGGCGACGACCCGTTCGGGCGGCGGGTGGTGGCCGAGGTCGCCGCCGCGGGCGTGGACGTCAGCCTGGTCACCGTGGACCCGGACGCGCCGACCGGGCTCTACCTGAAGGATCCGGGGCCGTACGGCACCCGCGTGCACTACCACCGCGCCGGGTCGGCCGCGAGCCGCCTCGGTGCCGCCGACCTCGCGCGTCCCGGGCTGGCCGGGGCACGCCTGCTGCACCTGTCCGGGATCACCGCGGCGCTCTCCGGCACCTGCCGTGACCTGCTCGTATCAGCGCTGGACGGGCGCGCGCTACCGGGTGCCCGGGTCAGCTTCGACGTGAACCACCGCCCGGCGCTCTGGCCCGCCGACCGGGCCGCCCCGGTCCTGCGCGGCCTGGCCGACCGCGCCGACGTGGTGCTGGTCGGGCTGGACGAGGCGGCCGGACTGTGGGCTGCGGACGATCCGGCCGACGTTCGTGCCCTGCTGCCCGACCCGGAACTGGTGGTGGTCAAGGACGGGCCGGTCGGCGCGACGGCGCTGCCGCGTACCGGGCCGGCGGTGTTCGTGCCGGCGCTGCCGGTGGACGTGGTGGAGCCGGTCGGCGCGGGTGACGCGTTCGCCGCCGGGTTCCTGTCCGGGCTGCTGCGCGGCCTGGACCTGCGCGCCTGTCTGCGGCTGGGGCACCTGACCGCCGCGCCGGTGCTGGTCGTGCCGGGCGACACCGCGCCGCCGCCGGACCCGGAGACGATCGCGCGGGCGCTGGCGCTGCCGGAGACGATGTGGACCGCGCAGGTCAGGGGAGGGAGTGGGAGATGAGCGGGCACGACTTCGAGGCACTGTTCGGCGACGCGCGGGTGATGGTGATCCTGCGCGACCTGCCTGTCGACGAGACGGTCCGGCTGGCGGAACTGGCCTGGGATCTCGGCATCGCCGTGGTGGAGGTGCCCATCCGTACCCCGGAAGCGGTGCCGGCGCTGCGCGCCGCGGTGACGGCCGGGCGGCGGCGGGACCGGATCGTCGGCGCGGGCACCGTGCGTACCCCGGCGCAGGTCCACGACGCGGTGGCCGCCGGGGCGGCGTTCACGGTGGCGCCGGGCCTGGATCTGGCGGTGGCCGACGCGGCGGCCGGTCTCGGCATGCCGCACCTGCCCGGCGTGGCCACCCCGACCGAGGCGCAGCGGGCGCTCGACCACGGCCTGGTGTGGCTCAAGGCGTTCCCGGCGGTCAGCCTCGGCCCGGCCTGGTTCCGGGCGGTCGCCGGGCCGCTGCCGGAGGCCCGGTTCGTGGCCACCGGCGGCGTCGACGCCGGCAACGCGGGTGACTTCCTCGCCGCCGGGGCGCGCGTGGTGGCGGTCGGGTCGGCGCTCACCGACCCGGCGCAACTGCCGCGCCTGGCCACGCTCGCGGCCGGCGGCGCGGTCAGGTGACGGTACGGCCGGACGTGGTGGCGGTGGTCCGGATCGCCTTCACGATCGCCGGGATCGACCCGATCAGCAGCACCAGCGCCCAGATCAGCGCCACCACCGCGAACACCACGGCGCCCAGGTCGTCCAGGATGCTGACCAGGATCACCGGCACCAGGCCGTGCAGGAACTGCAGCGCCACTGTGCACAGCAGCGTGGTCAGCACCAGCGCGACGAGGCCCTTGTTGCGCAGGAACCGGGGCTGGGCGGCGAGCAGCAGCCCGGCCCAGACCAGTTTGAGCAGCAGCGCCAGCCCGAGCAGCACCGCCGCGTCGCCGACCGGGAAGAACCCCCACACCGCGAGGTACGCCAGCGTGCCGAACGGCGGCGCCAGGAACAGCGACACCATCACCGTCAGCTCGACGAACGCGACGACCAGCAGGACCAGCGACACCAGCAGCAGCACGATCGAGAAGACGAGCGTGGCCACGCCCTGCACCCGGCCCTGCACCCGGTCCGGCAGCACCAGGCTCAGGCAGAACAGCCCGGTCGTCCAGAGCGCCACCACGTCGATCAGCGCCAGGTAGCCGATGCCCCGGCCGGACGGCTCGGACACCGCGCCGACGTCGCCCAGCTCGACGCCGAGCCGCCCGGCGCGCTCCCGCAGCGCGCCGCTCGCGTCGCCGCCGCCGGTCAGCGCCGCCGCGCCCAGCTCCACGCCGACCACGAGCGCCACCGCGAGCAACGCCAGCAGCAGGAACGGCTTGCGCAACTCACCCATGCCGCGTCTCCGTCCCGGTCAGGACCGGGCCAGCGTGACCGAACATCCGCCACCTCCCGGACACCGCAGGAGCACCTCGGTCTCCCGGTCCACCGCCACCTTCGCCGCCGCCGGGCCGTCCGCGTCCGGGGCGACCTCGTCGGTGACCGTGACGTCCGCGTCGCCCGGCGCGCGGGCGGTCACCTCGAACGGTGTCGTGCCGCGCAGCACCAGCGTGCGCAGCGCGCCCGGGTCGGCCACCCGCAGCCGGCACACCGTGCCGAAGGTGAGCGTCACCCCGTCGGCGGTGGTGGCCGGTTCGGCGGCAGGCGGCAGGCAGTTCACCGCCACCGTCGCCGGGTCGACCGTCCCGGACCCGCGTCCCAGCCGGGCCAGCGCGCCCGGCCCGGCCGCCGGGTCGCCCCTGTCGTCGCGGCGTCCGGCCACCGCCACCACGTACAGCGCCACCAGCAGCACTGCCACCGCCACCAGCAGCACCTTCTGCCTGGTGGTCATGGCCGGACGACGGGCGTGAAGCGGATCTCGTCCACCCCGGCGAAGTACCTGTCGGTGCCCTGCGTCTTGCTCACCGCCACGAGCGTCAGCTTGTGCGGGCCGCGGGTCAGCTCCAGGGTCCCCACGTCCACCTCGTCGGTGCGGACCACCGTCGGGGTGAACCCGAAGAACGTGTCGCCGACCTGCCGGCCGTCGACCAGCCAGATCGTGTTCGCGTAGTCGAACGACGTGGTCCGCACGGTGGAGAACCGCCAGGTGCCGTCGGACGGCAGGTCCACCTGCACGGTGACCCGGTCGCCGACGCCCCGGCCCAGGAAGAACAGCTGGGCGTCGCCGGACCACACCACGTCGCAGCAGTTCTTTTGCGCCACCACGTCCGCCTTCGCGCCGGTGGTGGACTGCACCGTCGCGCCGGAGACCAGCGTCTCCGCCTCCACGGTCACCGCGTCGGCCTGCGGCGGCGCGGGGGTGTCCGGTCCGCGGGTCACCAGCCAGGCCACCACCCCGGCCACGACCAGCACCAGCGCCGCGGCGGCCGCGATCCACGGCCACGGCGTGCGCTTCGGGGGTACGACGGCCCGCACGTCGTACGTGACCCGGCCGCTGGAGCGGGAACTCTCCTCCGGCGCGGTGTTCGCCGAGTACGCGAACCCGGTCATGTCGTAGCGCCGGGGCGGCGTGCCGGGCGGCACGGCCAGGCGTACCAGGAACGACACCGAGCCCTGCCCGGGCACCACCCGCTGCGGCTCGGCCACGGTGAACCAGGCCCGCTGGCTGCCCTCGCCGGGCGCGACGTCGAAGACGACGGTGTCCGGCGCGGTGCCCGGGTTCGACACGGTGAACGTCAGCTCACCGCTGTTGCGGGCGTCCAGGGTGAACTGTTCGGCGGCGGCGACGACTGTCCATTCGGTGGTCATGACGGCTCCTCGGGCGGATCGTGGGGTGCGGGTACGTGCGCCCGGCCGACCGCGCGCACCGTCGCCACCCCGGCGGCGGGCTCGGCATCGTCCGGCTCGGGCGTGGGCGGCGGGCCCGGGGCGGGCGGGTCCCCGGTGACGACCTCGACGGTGACCGCCGCCGGTTTCTCCGCCTCGACGATGCGGGTGACCAGCGCGAGCCGGTCGGCGGCGGCCGGTGGCACCCGCACCACCAGGTGGAACGGCCGGTCCGGCGGTTCGTCCAGCACGAACCCGGTCACGCCGGTGGCCAGCTCCAGCGCGGTCCGCATGCCGTACGGGGTGCCGCGCCACCGGGCCAGCAGCGCGCCGTGCGCCACCAGGTCCCGCAGCCGGCCCGCCGGCAACGGCAGCGGCGCGTCGGCGCGGGGCGCGGCGACCACGTGGTCCATCGCCACCCAGCGGGTCAGGTACGCCACGAACCCGTCCGGCGTCCGGTACGGCCCGAACAGCGCGTCGACGTCGGCGAGCACCACCTCGTCCGGGGCGTGCAGCGCCTCCATCACGTCCAGCAGCGCGCCCAGCACGCTGCCCGGGCCGGCGGCCCGCTGGTACGCGGCCGGCAGCAGCCGCTCAATCGCCGCTCGGCGCATCCTGCCGCACCACCTCGATGTCGTGCTCGCCGGAGCAGAGCAGCCAGGTGCCGGGGACGGTGACCACGTCGGCGGTGGCCTGGTTGGCGCTCGCCGTCCAGTTCTCGCCGTCGCCGCTGCGGAACACGCCGCGCTCGCCGCCGGCGAGCACCAGCCGCCCGGCGCCGGAGGTGCCGGTGGGCGCGGTGGCGGCGATGGCGTCGACCGGGACGAACCGGGTGCGGTCCCGCAGCGGCAGGCCGCAGTTGACCATCACGGGCGACCACTGCGGCTGCCCGGCGAGCGTGTCGAGGCGGACCACGCCGCCGCTCTGCGTCGCGGCGAGCGCGAGCGGGCCGCTGAACGCCAGGTCGCGGCAGGTGCCGCCGATCCAGCCGGACGCCATCGACTGCCACTTCACGTCCGACTCGAACAGCCGGGTGCGGTGGCAGCCCTGGCCGGGCTTCTTCGGGTCCGGCTCGCCCGCGCCGCACCACAGCAGCGTGGCCGGGCCGTCGTACTGGACGGCGAGGATCCGGTTGTCGACGTTGGCGAGGCCGACGTGGGCGAACGTGCCGGGCCGCCCGGCCGCGGTGGACAGGTAGACGCCGAATCCGGCCTGCGCGGCGACCGCGACCCCTGGTGCGCCGCGCTCGGAGACGAACGCGCGCACCGCGTAGAAGCCCCGGTCGGCGTCGGCCGGGTCGACCAGGATCTGCAACGGCACCGCGCCGGGTAGCAGCGGCACCTCGTACAGGCCCGCGTCGGTGGCCAGCAGCAGCGCGCCGGTGCCGTCCCGGTCGATCCAGGCCAGATCGCGGACGCCGGAGTCGAGGTCGGTCAGCAGCGTCCACGTCTCACCCAGGTCGGTGCTCAGCCGGACCCGGGAGCCGCCGGCGGCGCGGGCCGTCACCACCGCCACCGAACCGGCCCGGGGGACCACGCCGGGGCGGACCGGGGCGGGCGCGGGCACCACCCGCACCACTGTCTCGTCGTCGAACCGGCCGGCCGGTTCCCAGCCCGCCCCCGCGTTGGTGGAGCGGAACAGCACCGGGCCGCCGCCGGCGTACCAGGTGTCGGCCTGGTACTGGTCCACCGCCACGGTCCGTACCTGCGCGTCCGGCGCCTCGTCGACCACGAACCGCACCGACTCGACGTAGCGCACGCCCGGCTCGGCGTGCTCCAGCATCCGGTACACGTTGGAGGCGCGCAGCGGCTCGCCGAACGCCCAGCCGGCCGGGTTCAGCGGCGTCGGCAGCGGGCTGAGCGTCTGGTGCAGCCGGTCGTGGATGCGGCGGCGCACCGCGTCCACGTCCTCCTCGCGGCGCACCACCACCCGGGCCCTGATCGACACCGCTTTGTACCGGGCCCAGCCGGCCCGCACCGCCGTACCCAGGGCACGGCGGCGTTCCAGGTCGGCCTCGACCCGGCGGCGGGCCTCCTCCACCTCGTGCTCGCGCAGCACCGCCACCGGCAGCCGGCCGCCGGGGCGGGCCGCGTCCGGCACGTACGGCACCAGCACCACCTCGACCTCGCCGGGCCGGGCGAAGCTGTAGACGGCGGCCCGGGTGAACGCCCGCGCCCGCGCCACCGCCCCGGAGCCGGTGGCCAGGATCTCGAAGTCCCGGGCGGTCACCGCGCGCTGCTGGGCGAAGAACTCGTACGGCCCGCGCGCCAGCACCGACTCCAGCGACTCCAGTTCCCGCCCACCGGTGGCCGGCTCCGGGTTGTCCACCCGCACCCCCGGCAGCGGGTCGCGCAGGCTGGTCAGCACGCCCGCCGCGACGTTCCCGGCCGGTCCGCCGCCGCAGCGGTACCAGAGCCGCACCTGCCGTCCGGCCGGCGGCACCGCCGCCACAGTGGTCGCCCCGGCCGCCCCCTCGACGGCCGGAGCGGCTTCGGTGTCCGGGCGCAGGTCCAGCGCCGGGGCGAACGTGACCACCCCGGAGGCCCGGTCCACCAGGTAGACCTTCGCCTGCGGGCCGACACCGGCGAAGCTGTCCACCGGCCGCCAGATCTCGTACGTGCGCCCCTCGTGCTCGCGGGCGGCCGCGCCCAGCTCCACCGAACCGGCCGGCACCTCCACCCCGAGCAGCAGATCAAGCGCCTCGGTGGTACGGGTCAGCGGCGCACGGCCGGCCCGCAACACCTGACCGGGCTGCCCGGTGCCGGTGCCCAGCAGCTCCGCCTCGACCGGCTCGCAGTGGTGCACACGTACCGTCGTCGTGGTCTCCCCGGCGGGCAGCACCGCCGGTTCGGTGGTCACGAAGACGACCGGCCGGGGGTCCGCGCCGCGGGCCGCGGCGACCCGGGTGCCGGCCGGCACCCGCACCGGGCCGCGGTCCGGGCCGGTACGGGTCAGGCGCACGTCCGCCCAGGCCGCCGCCGGTGGATGCCGGGTGACGCCGAGCAGGTTCAGGAACGCCACGTACGCCTTCTCCGGCAACTGGTTCAGCCGGTAGATCATCACCTCGGTCAGGTACGCGAACGCCTCCACCAGCGCCATGCCCGGGTCGTGCGCGGACAGGTCGGTCCAGTCCGGGCAGGACCGGGCGATGCGTTCCCGCGCCTCGGTGACCAGGTCGAGGAAGGCGCGGTCGTCCAGGTGCGGCACCGGCAGCGTCATGACGTGCCCTCCTCGTCTCCGGTTTCCTCGTCGGCGGGCAGCAGGTCGACGGAGAACACCAGGTGGCCGGGGGAGAGGCTGGCCCGCACCCGGTAGTCCAGCCGGATCACCAGACGCCACGGGTCGTCCGGGTCGGGGCCGGCGTCCACATCGAGCACCTCGACCCGGGGCTCCCAGCGCCGGATCGCCTGCCGCACGTAGTGGATCGCCAGCCCGGCGGTGGTGTCGTCGTTCGGCGCGAAGACGAGCCGGTGCAGCCGCGACCCGTACCCGGGACGCATCAGCCGCTCCCCGGGCGTGGTGGACAGCAGCAGGTACAGCGCCTGGCGTACCGTCTCGTCGCCGTCGGTCATGGCGAGCGAGCCTGCGGCGGTGAGCGCGAGACCACCGGCGCGGCCGGCGTCGAAGCCGGCGCCGACGAAGCGGAAGGCCCTCATGCGTCCGCCCCCAGGAACCCCTGCCGCACGTCGCGGACCTGGTGGTGCACGGTGCCCGGCGGGGTGCCGTCGGTGAGGCCGTCCAGGTGTGACAGCACCACCGGCTGCCGGTCCACCCGCACCCACGTGCTGTAACCCACTGTCACGGTCAGCGTGTGCAGGCACGGTTTGATCGTCGGGCCGTAGTTCGGGCAGGCGGTGATGTCGCGCCCCTCCGGGTCGGGGCGGATCAGCACCGGCACGGCCTGGACCGTGACCCACTGCTGGGACGGGCGGTTGCTCACCCGCCCGTCGTGTCCGCAGGTGATCAGCGAGTCGCGGTGGATCCAGCGCATCAGCCACCTCCGGCGGAACGGGCGAGCGTACGGGCCCGCGCGGCGGCGGTCTCGGCGTCCTCGGCCGCCGGGGCGTGCAGGAAGTCGACGGTGCGGCCGCGTACCACGACGGCCCGGCCGGGCGCGGAGAGCACCAGGTCACCGGCGGCGTGCACGGTGGTCAGCTCGGGGCGCAGCTCGACGAAGCTGCCCGCGTCGGTGGCCAGGCGCAGCGTCCGCCCGTCGTCGTCGATCACGATGGACTGCCCGGTGCCGGTCCGCATCGACCAGCGGCGCGAGCGGCCGGACACGATCCCGGTGTCGTACGGCTCGACCGCGCCGAACAGCGAACCGAGCACCACGCCCGAGGCCGGCTCGCCGCCGGGCAGCGCCACCAGCACGGTGTCGTCCGGATCGGGCAGCGCGACGATCCCCTTGCCCCGGCCCGCGCCCGGGCAGAGCACCGCGAGCCAGCCGGCGTCCAGATCGCCGTACGCGGGGAGCGTCACCCGGGCCCGGCCCAGCCCGTCCGGGTCGTCGACGTCGGTGACGGTGCCGAGCGTGACAGTCGCCGCCGGGGGCGCGGCCGACGGCGGCGGGCCGGGCGGCACCGTGGAGAACCGGGTCAGGTGCCCGTCGGCGTCCACCGTGTGCACCACCTCGGTGAGCACGTACACCCCGGCCAGCGGCTCCGGGACGCCGGCCAGCGCGATCCGCCGGCCCGGCCGCAGCGCCGGGTCGCCCTCCGCGGTGCCCTCGGCGGTGACCAGCGCCGCCACCCGGGCGTCCAGCCCGGCCTGGGCCAGCGCGGCCAGCTCGTCGTCGCTGCGGCCCGGCTGGTCCACAGCGGTACGCACGCCGTCCGCGCCCACGTCGCCCGGGTCCGGGCGCAGCGGGATGCGCCGCCCGCTGCGCGCCTCGTCCGCGCGCTGGCTCAGCGGCTCGGCGCGCTGCGGGTGCCAGCCGAGCACTGCGCACTCCGCGCCCGCCCGGTCCAGGTTCTCGGTGATCCGCAGCGCGTGCACCGTCTCGCCGAGCGTCAACGGCAGCGGCTCCCCGTAGCCGGCCAGCGTGCACAGCCGCAACCGGTCACCGTCCACGCCGAGGTGCAGCCCGGCGCGACCGGCCACCTCGCACAGCAGATCCAGGTCGGTGTGCCGGTGCTGGAGCAGCCGGTCCAGGCGCGGCCCGTCGTCCTCGGCCGCCACGCTCAACCCCAGCCCGGCGCACAGGTCGGCGGCCAGCTCGGCGGCGGTCACCGACTCGAACACGCGCAGCTCCTGCCGCTTGCGCAGCCGGTGCAGCGGGTCGTACGCCCGGATCCGGGCCAGCGCGGCGCCGTCACCGGCGTACTCCCGCTCGACTGCTGTCACCTCGCCGGTGAACAGCGCCTCCGCCTGCCCGTCGAGGCGGACGTCGAGGGCGGCGCCGGGGCGTACCGGAGGGTCGAGCGGACCCGCGCCGGGGGCGGCGGCGAGGGTCAGCTCGCACTGTGCCGGGCGGTCGAGGCGGGCGGCGACGCGGATGCCGCGCAGCCGGGCCGGGTCGGCCAGCGGTCGCCCGTCGACCGTGACCAGGGCGGCCCGGCTCACGGCGCACCCCCGGCGGTCGCAGGCCGCGCGGCGCTTCTTGTCGCGTCGCCGCTCAGGGGAGTCGTGCTCGCGGTAGCGGGGCGGCACGAGGCGCCGGTCGCGTGGCGGGTCACGGGGCGCCTCCCGCGGTGACGGCGTCCGGCGCGACGGTGGCGGCGCCGGCCGGAGGGACGGCGAGCGCGGTGCCGGCGGGCACGGTGAGCGGGTCGGTGATCCGGTTGTGCTCGGCGAGCAGACGCCAGCGCAGCGGCGAGCCCAGCGCGTCGTGGGCGAGCAGGTCGAAGCGCACCCCGGACCAGCCCGGCTCGGCCGCGCCGTCGGCGGCGGCGACCACCGCCGACCCGGGCGCGACAGCGGGTGTGCTCGCCGCGGCCAGTTCCTCCTCGAACCCGGCGCGCGCCGCCTCCGCGCCCTCCGCGACGCGGACCAGCTTCAGCCGCAGCCAGGAGCGCCGGGGCGTACCGGTGAGGGTGAACGCGTCGAAGCGTTCCGCGATCGCGGTGATCACGCCCGGGACGTTCCAGGTCTTGCCCCAGACCAGGCGGACCAGCGGCGGGCGCAGCCAGCCGTGCTCGACCGCCGAGTTCTCCGCCAGCATCCACAACGGCCGGGTCAGCGCGCGGACGTCCTCCGGCCGGGCCGGCGACTCCACGAAGTCGACGTCGAAGAGCAGATCCAGGACCAGTTCGGTACGCCCGCCGCCGGTGAAGACCAGCGGGTCGTCGGCCAGCCCGGCGCCGGTCAGCGGCCCGTCCGGTCCGCCGCGCGGGCGTACCCCGGCCAGCCGGGTCACCTGCACGGTCTCCGGGTTGAGCAGGCAGTCGACCCGGGTGCCGGACTCGTCCACGAGGAAGGCCACGCGCTCCATCAGTCACCCGCCTGTTCCCGGTCCAGCCGGGCCGTGTCGCTCCACCGCGTGGGCTGCGGGGCGGGCCAGGCCGGTTCGGCCGGGAGCGCCGGCCACGGATCCGCGTGCGTCCCGCCGCCCTCGGCCATCCCGGTCGCCACGTGGCCCGTCGTGCGGGTCGGGTCGGAACCGTCCGGCAGGGCCGGCCACGGGTTGCTGTACGTGGGACGCGCGGGCCACCGCCCCTGCCTCTCCCCGGACGCCGGGTCGTGTCCGCCCGGGTACGGCAGGCCGGCGGCGCGCCCCGGGTACTGGGCGACGGATCCGTCCCTTGTCCCGTTGCGACCGTTCGTTGATCCGGTTCGACCGCCCTTGATGCGTGCGGCCGGTCCACGCGGCAACGACGGTGGCGCAGCCGCGAAGGCGAGCGGGGGCATGTCCCCTCGACCGGACGGCACGTCCGCTCCGGCGATGTCGTCCCTGCGCGTCGGCCGGCCCCGGTCGACCTGTGGGAGGTTCCGGAGCGGGTCCACCCGGTCGGGGCCGGGCCTGCGCTCGGACGGTGAGGGCCGGTCCGATTCGCCGGATACCACGGGACCCGGCGACCCGATCGTGTCCCGGCTGCCGGCGGGGTGTACGGGCCCGGCGGGCACGCCCGGATCGGTGGGCCGACCGGTGCCGTCGCTGCTCGCGCCCCTCGTGCCGGTGAGGGCCGGCCTGAGGGCGCGAGTCACCACCGGCCGGCGTGCCGGGGGCGCGCCACCGATGGCTTCCGTGGTGCTTGCGGTACCGGTCGGGCCGACGGCGCCCGGTGATCCGGTCCGGTCCGGCATACGCGCCGCTCTCGTCCTCTCCGGTGCCCCGGCCAAGCCGATCGGCTCCGTCACGAACCGGTTCGCGGGTTCACCCGCAGACGCCCCGTCGTCCCACGACCGCGAGGCCCCGTCCGAGCGGGACCGGGCGCCCGGCGTCGGCGTGGAGGGCGTCGCCCCGCTCACTTCCCACCCGGCACTCGTCGCTCCCGGCGACCGCGCACCGCGCCCCGGCTCCGAGTTCCCGCTTCCCGAGATCCCCGTCCCACTTCCCAGGAGCTCCGGGAGATCTTGGTAGGAAACGGCCCCTATAGGGGCCCTTTCGTACCGAGATCTCGGCGGGCTGTTGCGGAAAGCGGCGAGTCCGTTGATCAAACGTGCCATCCAGCGCCACCGGCCCCTCTGGCGCCGCTCGTCGGAGAGCGGGGGAGGAGCGGAAACCGGCGGAAGGTCGCGCAGCAGGCCGGGGGCGTGCGCCGCCACCAGCCGCCGCCAGTGCTCGGGCGGCTGACCGGGGGCGGGCTGCTGGCCGGGCAAGGACGGCGCGTCCTCGGCCGGGGCCGGACCGGACAGGCGATCCGCGGTGGCCCGCAGCGCGCGGGCCAGCCGGTCACGCGCCCGCCGGGGCGGCGGCACCGCCGGCCTCCAGTTCCAGGCCCTCGTACGCCAGGGTCAGCGCCTCGATGGCGATCTCCTGCGACAGGGTGTTCAGGTGCGCGCCCCGCCACCGGGTCGGCCAGGCGTTGATCATGTTCCAGCGCAGCACCTCGGCGGTGCCGGCCGGGTCGAGCAGCACCACCGACACGTTGCGCCGGTTGACGGTGCCCTTCGCCGCCGCGTTCACCCAGTCCCACAGCTCACGCGAGCTGGTCAGGCCGAAGTGGAGCGTGACCGGGGCGTACTCGACCTGTCCCGGCACGGCCCGGATGCGCTCGTTGCCCGCCTCCCGGTACGACAGCGCGGGAATCGCCACCTCGAAGCCGCTGACCTCGGTGAAGTGCCCGTTGGTGATGCCGTTGATCAGCAGCTTGAAGTGGTAGGCGCGGTACGGGTCGACGGGCGCCCCCGGCTGCGGCGTCGCGGTGGTGGGCATGTCAGCCTCCGATCGTCTCGGTCTCGGTGCCGCCGGCCCACTGGCTCAGCTTGAACACCACGAACTCCGCGGGCTTGACCACCGCGATGCCGATGTGCGCGACCACCATCCCGGCGTCGCGGACGTCGGCCGGGTTGGTCTCCTCGTCGCACTTGACGAAGAACGCCTCCTCGGGCGTACGGCCGAGCAGCGCGCCGTCGCGCCACACCCGGGTGAGGAACGCGCCGATGTCGCGGCGGATCGAGCGCCACAGCGTGAAGTCGTTCGGCTCGAACACCATCCACCGGGTGCCGCCCGCGATGGCCTGCTCGATCGAGATGGACAGCCGCCGCACGTTCAGGTAGCGCCACTCGCTGGCCTCGGCGGCGAGCGTACGGGCGCCCCACAGCCGGATGCCCTCCCCCGCGAAGAAGCGGATCACGTTGACGCCCTTGGGGTTGAGCACGTCGTGCTCCGGCCGGGTCACCCGGTACGCGAGGTCGACGGCGCCGCGTACCGGCTCGTTGGCGGGCGCCTTGTGCACGCCGCGCAGCGCGTCGGTGCGGGCCCAGATGCCGGCGACGTGCCCGCTCGGCGGGGTGAGCACCAGGTCGCCGCTGAGCGGGTCGCGGACCCGGATCCACGGGAAGTAGAAGGTGGCGTAGTCCGACTGCCGGGGCCGGTCACCGCCGGTGCCGGGCGGTTCGTCGTCGGCGTCGCCCGGCGTACCCTCGGCGGGTTTGTCGACCGACGCGGATGAAGCGGCCGACGCGGGCTTGGGCGGCTTGCCCGGCGTGGCGACGCGGGTGAGCCGGGAGACGTCGGTGACCTCCGGCGGCGGGTCGCAGATCGCCACCATGGTGCGCAGCCGCTCGGCCATGCTGATCAGGGCCTCGTGCGAGACCGGGTCGTGGTAGCCGGGCGCGGCCACTATGGAGACCTCGTCGATCGCCTCCAGCAGTTCCAGGCCGCCGCGCCGCCCGCCGGTGCCGGTGAGGCGGCCGCCCTCGCCGACGTTCACCACCCAGCAGCGGGTGCCGCCGTTGTCCAGGAAGCCGAACACGGCGCGGGCCAGCGGGGTGCTCTCCAGGTGCTCGCCGTCGGCGTACAGCCGCAGGAACTCGGTCCAGCTGTTCACCGCCAGCGCCTCGCCGACGTGGGCGCCCCGGTCGGGCGCGACCCCGACGAACGCGGCGGTGCTCATGCCGACCGGTCCGATCGGGCGGGCCCCGCTGGGCACCTCCTCGACGTAGATGCCGGGGGAGAAGTAGGTGGGCATCGGTCCTCCTCGGACGTCAGTCGGGCGCGCGGACGACGATCAGGTGGTCGCCGTCCGGATCGAGTTCGGCGGTGTGGACGCGTCCCGCGCCGACCAGCCGGATCCGCACCGGGGCCTCCGGCGCGTCGGGGTCGTGCGGCACGCCGGTCAGCCGGAACCGGCCGGCGGTGTCGGTCTCGGTGGCCTGGGCGGTGTCCACCAGCTCCACCCGGACGGCGGCGAGCGGCTGGTCCTGCGGGCCGACCACCCGGCCGTCGAGCGTGCGCATGCCGAGCTGCCGCAGTCGCAGCGGGTGCCGCACCGGCGGCGCGACCGGGACCGGCCGGTCGATCCGGGCCGGCACGTCCAGCAGCAGCGCCGGCCGGGGCGCCACGCCGAGCGCCCGCCACAGCGCCGGGTCGCCGGTGGCGAGCACCAGTTCCGGCCGGCCGGACGTGGTGGCGGCGGCGAGCACCCGGTCCAGCGCGGGCAGCGCCGCCGGCCCGCCGCCGGAGACCAGCAGCCGGACCACGAACCGGTACGGCTCGCGCGCCGCGCCGCCGGTGGCGGTCTGCCGGCCCGGCCGCAGCTCCAGCGGCCAGACCGTGAGGCCGCCGCCGGGGTCGTCGCGCGGCGGGCCGACCGGTACGGGCTCACCCGCGGCTCCGGTCAGCCAGCTCGCGACGTCCGCGACGGCCGCCTCGATCGCGCCGGTCATCGCGGTGGCGTCCCCTGGATCCGGTACGCGATGGCCTCGTTCCACACGTGCGGGTAGACGCCGATCTCGAAGTAGCGGGTGAACCGGTTGATCGGCGCGTTGGTGTGGTCGTGCCAGAGCAGCCACACCGGGGCGATGGTGAACAGCACGTAGTTGAGAGCCACGAGCGGCAGGTAGAACGGGCCGAGCAGCCGGGCCTGGAACACGTGCACGTCCTCGTGGCGCTGGATGCCCGGGCTGGAGCCGGCGCACACGGTGCCGATCGTGGTCGCGTACCGGGGTGAGACGCCCTCGATCACGTTGACCCGGCCGCTGCCGGCCGAGACGATCCGGTCGAGCTGGTGGCCGAAGACCAGGTGCAGGGCCAGGAAGAGCGCCCCGGCGAACGTGTTGAGCAGGCTCCAGGTGTGGTCGACCACGAACAGGAAGATCCCCTTCGGGTCGGGGCCGTACGTGCCGGCGGACGCGGACGCCCAGCCGAACGGCGCGCCGACGAGCAGGCCGACGACCGCGCCGGCCAGCAGGCCGACGGTGCCGGCGGCGAGTTGCCCGAGTACGGCGCCGAAGACGACCTGGACGGCCGCGCTGAGGATGCCGAAGATCATGGGGTCACCTCTCTCAGACCCAGGAGCGGACGTAGCGGGGCTCGCGGCCCTGGGCGAGCTGGGTCGGCGACGCCTGCGTCGCCTGCCGGTTACCAGGGGGGAGCTGGTTGACGCCGAGCGCGGCGGAGAAGATCACCAGCCCGTTGAAGAACGCGATGATCCACTTCTCCGGGCCGGCGTCGGCGGCGAACGCGGCGGTCAGGTAGGACAGCAGGAGCGCGAAGCCCAGCGCGATCCACTTGCGCGCCTTGTCGCCGCTCGGGCCGATCAGCCCGCCGATGACGTTCGCGGCGAGCAGGGTGGCGGCGCTGGCGCCGGTGAGGCTGCCCAGGGCGGCCCAGGTGAAGAGATCGTTCACGGCGATCCCCCTCTTTTCGGTGGTGCGGTGGTGCAGGTCGGGGTGGGATGGTGCGGCGGCGTTCCGGGTCACGTGACCCAGCCTCCGCCCGGTGTGCTGGTGGGCCGCCGGCGCGGACGCCGTCGGTGGTCGGTGGGCTCAGGCCGACGGACCGGCGGGTCGAGTCGGTGCGTCGGGCGCGGCCGGGGCGCCGGTGGAGGCCGGGGCGGGGTCGGCCGGCACGCCCGGGCCGGTGGTCGCCGTCGCGTCCGGGCCGCCGCGGGAGCGCCGTCGCCGCATCAGCAGCACGAGCACGACGGCGGCGACCAGCAGCAGGACGACCACGGCGGCCACCACCGGCAGCCACGGGAAGGAACCGTCACCGGTCACCACGGCGGCCGGGCTGGTGGCCGGCGGCGGGGGCGCCTGGGCGACGGCGCGCAGCTCGGACGGCTTGGGCTGGTTGGCGACCACCTTCCAGGTGACCGAGCGCCCGGTGACAGTGCCGTTGGTGTCGAGCACCCGGCCGGGGAACGTCACCGAGATCTCGAACGCCATCAGCGTCATGAACGCCTGCTGCTGGCGCGGATCCTGCTGCCCGAACTTGCCGCCGTATTTCTTCGGGTCCAGCGGGAGCGAGAAGCGATACAGATCATCGTCCCGGACAAGATTCACGCTTTCGCTCGTGAATTGTGCCAGCGGTGTTTTCCGGTACGTGATCTGAATGCCGTACGAGGTGGCGTCCTCGTACCGGGTCTCCGCTCCGGGCGGAAGTGAGGGAATGTTCGGCCGCAGTTCCGCGAAGGCCACCGCCGGGTCCGGGTTGCGCTGCTTGAGCACGGACTTCGGCGCGGTGAGCAGGAGCTGACCGGAGACCGTGTCGTCGTCGTTCACGGTCAGCCCGAGGTTGAGCTGCATGCAGCCGCTCAATATCGCCACGAGGGCGAGACACACCGCGAGGCGGAATGCCCGGCTGCGGCGGAGTCTCGTATTCATGCGCTCAGTGTGAGCCGGTGCAGCCCGCCGGGCAGTCCGTGATCGGTCGCCGTTCTGTCGCCGATCTTACCGGCGTCCTCTCCCATTCGGACGACGTCGAAAACGTGAGCGATCGATATTCTGAAGGATTGTCGTGTCGCCGTTCCGCCGGGGTTCCCGGTGACGACCCGGGCGGCGGGTCACCGCGCCGGGGACTCCGCCGCGACGATCCGGAAGACCGGGATGCCGGGGGCGACCCGGGCGAAGTCGGCGAGCGGGGCGTGCCGGTCCACCGGCGCGTGCGGGCGCGCGCCGGGAGCGAGCGCGAGATGCCGGCGCAGGATCGGTGGCCGCTGCGCCACCGGCACCTCGACCAGCCGGACCGGCTCGCGGCGGCGACGGCGCAGCACCACCCGGCCGCCCCGGTACATCCACGTCATGACACCGCCCACCGGAGGCCCTCCTTCGCCGTACCCGTCGACCGTCAGGCGCTCTCGCGGGCCACCAGCGTCGACGGGAACGCGGTGCTCGGGGCGACCGGCGCGCGCGTCAGCACGGCCGTGGCCGCGGCGGCGGCGATCCGGTCCACCGGATGGGTCGCGGTGGTCAGCGGCGGGCTGCTGATCGCCGCGTACGGCAGGTCGTCGAACCCGGCCACCGCCACGTCGTGCGGCACCCGCACGCCGCGCCCGCGCAGCGCGGCGATCACGCCGAACGCGGTGGCGTCGCTGGCCGCGTAGACCGCGTCGGCGTCCGGCCACCGGCGCAGCGCCTCCAGTGCCGCCCGGCCGCCCCGCGCCGCGGTGAAGTCGCCGGTGACCAGCCGCTCCGGCGACCCGGACTCCCGCATCAGCTCCCGGTACGCGGTCACCGACCGTTCTGCGCAGCTCAACCAGCGCGGCCCGGTGACCATGACGACGCGGCGCCGGCCGGTGGCGTACAGGTGACGCAGCACCTCACCCGCGCCACCGGCGTTGTCGACGTCGAACGACGGCACCGCCGGAGAGCCCTGACCGATCGAGACGACCCGGCCGCGCAGCCTCGGCGGCACCGCGTCCAGCGCGGCCTGGGTCGTGTTGACCAGGATCACCCCGCACACGCCCCGGTCGGCGCCCAGCCGGGTCAGCCCGGACGGGTCGGCCAGCGGCAGCCACTCCAGCGCCACCCCGACGCCGTGCGGCGCGCCCACCCGCGACGCCGCGCCCACCACCCGGTGCACGTACGGGTCGTCCAGCACGGTGTCGTCGCGGCCCACCACGGCCACCACCAGGCGTACGCCCGCTCCGCGCACCAGCGACCGGGCCGCGAGGTCCGGCACGTAGCCGAGGTGCTCGGCGGCGGCGTGCACCCGGGCGCGGGCGTCCGCCGAGGCGAACCCGTAGCCGCCGAGCACCCGGGAGGCGGTGGCCCGGGACACCCCGGCGCCGCGGGCGACGTCGTCGAGCGTGGCGGGACGTGCGGTCGGCGTACCCATGTCCGCATCATGCCTGCTCCGGCGCGGATGGGCGAAGCCATAACGGCGCTTGTGGTGGAAGCGCTCTCAGGTGTGCGATTGTCGTCGGGAACCAGACGGGGGAAGGGACCACCGCACCGTGAGCAGCACCATCGACGCACCGGCCGGGAAGCGGCCACCGGCGCCCCGGGCGGTGCTGACCGCCCGCAACGGCGTCGCCGTCGTCTTCGCCCTCAACGGGCTCGCGGTGGCGAGCTGGTTCTCCCGGGTCCCGGCGGCCCAGGAGGCGCTCGACCTCAACCCGGGGCGGCTCGGCCTGCTGCTGCTCTGCGCGTCGGCGGGTTCGCTGCTGGCCATGCCGACGGCCGGCCTGGTCACCCAGCGGCTCGGGCCCGCGCGCACTGTCGCCGTGTCGGTGGTGCTGGTCTCGCTCGGCCTGACCGTGGCGGGTCTGTCCGCCAGCCTGGTCGGCTCGGTCGTCGGGGTGGGGTTCGGCCTCGCCGCGTTCGGCTTCGGCTCCGGCATGTGCGACGTGGCGATGAACGTCGAGGGCGCGGCCGTGGAGAAGCGCCTCGGCTACACCATCCTGCCCCGGTTCCACGCCGCCTGGAGTCTCGGCTCGGTGGCCGGGGCCGGGCTCGGCGCCGGCGCCGCGCACTTCGGCGTACCCGTGGGCGTGCACCTGCCGGTCCTGTCCGTACTGATCCTGGCCGGCACGCTGGTCGGCGCCCGGGCATTCCTCGCGGCCACCGCCGAGGCGGCCGGGGCCGGGGAGCCGGCCGCCCGGCGGCAGGCGCTGCTGGCCGCCTGGCGCGAGCCCCGCACCCTGCTGGTCGGCCTGCTCGTGCTGGTCATGGCGTTCACCGAGGGCAGTGCCAACGACTGGCTCGCGGTGGCGTTCGTCGACGGGTACGGGGTCGACGAGGCGGTCGGCGCCGCGGTCTTCGGCGTGTTCGTGGTGGGCATGACGATCGGCCGCACCGTCGGCACCGTCGCCATCGACAGGTGGGGCCGGGTGCCGGTCCTGTTCACCACCATCGCGATGGCGTCCGCCGGCGCGGCGCTCGCCGTACTGGCCGGGAACGGCCCCCTCGCGGTGGTCGGCGTCGCGCTGTGGGGACTCGGTGCCTCGCTCGGCTTCCCGGTCGGGATGAGCGCCGTCGCCGACGACGAGGACAAGGCCCCGGCCCGGGTGAGCGTGGTCGCGGTGATCGGCTACACCGCCTTCCTGGCCGGCCCGCCGCTGCTCGGCTTCCTCGGCGACCACTTCGGCGTGCTGTCCGCGCTCGGCGTGGTGCCGCTGCTCCTGCTGCCCACGCTCGCGCTGGTGCCGGTGCTGCGGGAGCGCCCCGCCGCGCCGGACACGCAGGCCGGCGCAGCGGCGGCGAAGGTCGGCTGAGCGGGTCCAGCCGACTCCCACCGCGCTCCCAGCCGCCTGCCAGGCCGGCGTGCTGCACTGGAGCGAACGCCGAGGAGAGGAGGCGGGCATGGGCTGGTTCAGCCGCCGGGCCGCCGACCCGACGACGCCCACGAAGCTCGACCGCGAGGCGACCAAGGAGGACCTGGCGCAGCTGGAGGCGTTCGTCACCAGCCGGCGCGGGGTCGAGTTCTACCTGGAACCGGAGACCACCGCCACCGACACCACAGTCGTCGCCATCGCGCACGACGGTGAGTGGATCCGCCGCCGTACCGGCTCGCCCCGCGCCGCCGGCAAGATCGCCCAGAAGCACGCGGTGCCGCTGTACGAGGCGGCCCGCACCGGCTACCCGGAGCGGATGCGGGCGTGGAACCGGGCCCACCCGGAACGCCGGGCCCGCTGACCGGCGCGGTCAGCCGGTCAGCGCGGTGACGAGGGCGTAGCCCAGGAACGCCGCGCCCAGGCCCGCGGCCACGCTGAGCGCCGCATTCGCGTACGCGAGGCGGCGCTTCCCGGTGCGGGCCAGGCGCAGCGTCTCGTAGCTCAGCGTCGACCAGGTGGTCAGCGCGCCGCAGAAACCGGTGCCGACCAGCGCGGTCACCGCCGGGTCGACGGGCGCCGCGAGCAGGCCGCCGAGCAGCAGCGACCCGGACACGTTCACGGTGAGCGTGCCCCACGGGAACGGTGAGCCGTGCCGGGCCTGCACCGCCCGGTCGGTCAGGTAGCGCAGCGGCGCGCCGAGCGCGGCGCCGAGCGCGATCAGCAGGACGGTCATCGGCCCGCCACCGTCTGGGCGGTCACGGGGCCCGCCCGTGCCGGGCGGCCAGCAGGCGCGCTGTCACCGCGTCCCCGGCCGCGACCGCGGCCAGCGCGCCGAGCACCGTGGCGGCCAGGTAGACGCCCGCCGTCGCCGCCGCGCCGTCGGTCAGCAGCCGCTGCGCGTCGACCGCGTACGCGGAGAACGTGGTGAACCCGCCGAGCACGCCGACGCCGAGGAACGGCCGGGTCAGCGGGTGGGCCGGGCGGGCGGCGAGCATCGCCGTCAGCGCACCGATCAGCAGGCAGCCGGTGACGTTGACGGCGAACGTGGCCCACGGAAACTCGCCGGGCCGGTGCGGCACCGCCGCCTGCGCGCCCGCCCGCGCGAGCGCGCCGAACACGCCACCGGCGGCGATCACGCCGAGCACGGCCGCCGGGTGCGCGGACAGTTCCGACCGGTCCGCCGGTACGCGCAGGTCGACGTCCGGATCAACACGCGGATCCGACACCACACCTCCCACCGCCCCCGCGAGCATAACCCCGCCGCCCGCCCGCGCCCCCGCTCTCGGTGATCTTGCGGTTCCAGCCCCGGCATTGCGCGTAAAGCGGACACCCGAGGGGCGGCAAGTGCAAGATCACGGGGGCGGGGGGTGGGGGAGGGATGAGGGGCGTACGGTGGGCGGCAGCGCCCGGCGCGGCGGTGCCCGGGGCCCGTCGCGCCAGGAGGAAGCCGTGCAGGACCGCACCCCTCGTCCGGACGAGCTGGATCCCGTCGAGCGGATCGGCGTCGACGAGCTGCGCGCCCTGCAGCTGGACCGGCTGCGCCACTCGCTGCGGCACGCGTACGACAACGTGCCGCACTACCGCCGCGCGTTCGACGACGCCGGCGCGCACCCGGGCGACCTGCGCGAGTTGACCGACCTGGCGCGCTTCCCGTTCACCACGAAGGCGGAGCTGCGGGAGAACTACCCGTTCGGCATGTTCGCGGTGCCCCGCGAACGGGTCGCCCGGCTGCACGCGTCCTCCGGCACCACCGGACGCCCGACCGTGGTCGGCTACACCCGCGCCGACCTGGACACCTGGGCGAAGCTGATGGCCCGCTCGATCCGGGCCGCCGGTGGCCGCCGCGGTGACCGGGTGCACGTCGCGTACGGCTACGGGCTGTTCACCGGCGGCCTCGGCGCGCACTACGGCGCCGAGGAGCTGGGCTGCACCGTCGTCCCGGTCTCCGGTGGCATGACCGAGCGCCAGGTCATGCTGATCCGCGACCTGGAACCGGAGGTCATCATGGTGACCCCGAGCTACATGCTCGCCATCGTGGACGAGATGGAACGCCAGGGCGTCGACCCGCGCGCCACCTCGCTGCGGGTGGGCGTCTTCGGCGCCGAGCCGTGGACCGAGGACATGCGCCGTGAGCTGGAGCAGCGCCTGGACATGCACGCGCTGGACATCTACGGCCTGTCCGAGGTGATGGGCCCGGGGGTGGCGGTCGAGTGCGTGGAGACCAAGGACGGCCTGCACCTGTGGGAGGACCACTTCTACCCGGAGATCATCGACCCGGTGACCGGGGAGGTGCTGCCCGACGGACAGCGGGGCGAGCTGGTGCTGACCTCGCTGACCAAGGAGGCCATGCCGGTGGTCCGCTACCGCACCCGGGACCTGACCCGGCTGCTGCCCGGCACAGCCCGCCCGATGCGGCGGATCGAGAAGATCACCGGACGGACCGACGACATGATGATCGTCCGGGGGGTGAACGTCTTTCCGACGCAGATCGAGGAGCTGATCCTGCGTACCCCGGCCCTGTCGCCGCACTTCCAGTGCGTGCTCGACCGGCGGGGGCGGATGGACACGCTCGCCGTCCACGTGGAGCGGCGCGCGGACGCCGCCGCCGACGAGGCCGAACGGGCCGGCGCGGCCCTGGCCGAGCAGGTCAAGAACACCATCGGCGTCTCCGTCGCGGTGCGGGTGATCGAACCGGACGGGGTGGAACGGTCGATGGGCAAGATGCGCCGCATCGTCGACCAGCGGCGGGAGCGCTGACATGGCGGACGACGGCGGCCGCACCGCGGCGCACGACATGTTCGACGCCGACGTGGCGTCCAAGGGGCTCGGCATCGAACTCGTCTCGGCCGGTGACGGCGCGGCCGTGGCGCGGATGCGGGTCACCCCGGCGATGCTCAACGGGCACGCGATCGGGCACGGCGGCTTCGTGTTCCTGCTCGCCGACACCGCGTTCGCGCTGGCCTGCAACAGCCACGGCCCGGCCACCGTCGCGGCCGGCGGCGAGATCAGCTTCCTGCGACCGGTACGCGAGGGCGACGTGCTGGAGGCGTACGCCACCGAGCGGGTCCGGCAGGGCCGCAGCGGCATCTACGACGTCACGGTGCGGCGCGGCGACGAGGTGGTGGCGGAGTTCCGGGGACGCAGCCGCACCATCGCCCGCGGCTGACGGCCACCGCTCGACCCGCCCGACGAGCCGCCCGGGCCGGAGTGGCCCCGTGCCCGCTCCGACCCGGACGTCGCCGTCATGCGGCGAGCCCAGTCGCGTACCCGCCGGGCTCGGCTCTTCGCCGCGCGCGGCCCGCCCTCTCAGGCCGCGCCGCGGCTCCGGGTAACGGGACGGTCCGCCACCCGGGCCACGCCGCGAGATCGCCGGCCGTCGCCGGTCCGGCCCAGGACGGCCCGGGCACCGCCCGGAGCACGCCGCTCCGATCCGGCGGGCCGGGCGCCGGTCGGGCCCCTCCACCCGACCGGCGCGACCGTCCCGCCCCGAGCGGGCAGAGTTCCCGCTCGTCGGGGTCCCGTGCGGGGACACCGGCTCCCGCTCCCGGCGCGAAGCCGGCAGCGGTGTCCTCCGGGACGCGGGCCGGATGCCGACCCGCGCCCACTCCGGCCGTCCGGGCGGCGGCGCGTCCGCCACCGGCCACGCCCGGCGGTACGGCCGCGCCGACGGTCCGGACACCGGCCCGGGCGGCGACGCGCTCGCCGTCCGCCATTGCGCCGATGTCGCCGACTCCGGACGCGGCGCGAAGACGGCGGGCGAAATCCGCTCGCACGGCCCGGGAGAGCCGGTGCGCGGCCACCCGCGCCACCAGCGGCTCGACCGTCCACCCGCCCGGCGCGACGGGCCGCAGCAGTCCGGCCGCGGCCAGGGCGCGCAGCGCCGGCGTGGCCCGGCCGGCGGGCCAGCCGAGCATCGCCTCCACCGTCGCGGCGGCGACCGGGCCGCCGCGGGCGGCGGCGGCCATCAGCACCGCCCGGTGCGTGCCGTCCAGCCGGTCCAGCCGGGCGTCCACCAGCCGCCGCGCGGCCGAGGGCACGCCGGCCGGCTCGTCCGCCGGGTCGGTCAGGGCGTACGCGGTCGCGACGGCCGGGTTGCCGCCGGCCAGGGGGAGCAGCCGCGCGGCGAGCGCGGCCGGCCGGCCGGTGTGGCCGAGCAGGTGCCGCAGCAGCCGTCCGGTCTCCAGCGGGCTCAGCGGGCGCAGCGGGATCCGCCGGGTCCCCGGGGCGGGCAGCGGGTCGGCCGACCCGGAGCCGTACGTGGTGACCACCGCGAGCGGCAGCCCGCGGTCGCTCGCCGCGACGTGGAGCTGGCGCAGGAACCGGCGCAGCGCCGGCGCGGCCCGGTCCAGGTCGTCGACGGCCACCACCACGGGCGCCTCGGCGGCCAGGCCGAGCAGCGCCTCCCGGCAGGCCACCACGGCCCGCGCCGCCGCGGTGTCGTCGTGCGGCGCGGCCAGGAACGCGGCCAGCGCCCCGCCGCCCGGACCGTCGGTGACGGCCACGCCCGGCAGTGGGCGCGGCGCCTCGGCCCGGGTGCGGAGCAGGTCGGCCAGGGGCGCCAGCTCGCCGGCCGGGTACGGCGGGCAGTACGCCACCCGCCGGAGTACCGGGACACCGTCCACCTGGGACACCGCGCGGATCACCTCGTGCAGCAGCCGGCTGCGGCCGCTGCCGGGCGGCCCGACCAGCGAGATCCACCGGGGACGCCGCTGCCGGAGCGCGGCGGTCACCTCCTCGGCCGCGGTGGCCAGCTCACGCCGTCGCCCGACCAGCGGGGCGCGATGCCGCGCCGGCCGGCGCCCGGCGGTCCCGGTCACCCGCCACACGTCCAGCGGCAGCGACTTGCCGGCGAGCGTCATGGTGGCCAGTGGACGCTGCTCGACCAGGCCGGCCACCGCGTCGCGGGTGACCGGGCAGACCACCACGCCACCGGGCGGCGCGTGCTCCTGGAGCCGGGCCGCGGTGGTGATGACCGCGCCGCTCGCCGCGCCGTGGCCGCCGTCGCGGGCGCCGGCCAGGTCGAGCAGCACCTCGCCGGTCGCCACGCCGACCCGCACGCGCAGCCGGACGCCGCCCGGCCGCCGCCGGTCCAGCGCGGCCTGGATGTCCAGCCCGGCCCGCACCGCCCGGTATGCGTCGAAGCCGTCCGAAGCGGACGCGCCGAACAGCGCCATCACCGCGTCGCCGACGTACTTCTCCACCACGCCCCGCCAGCGGCGCAGCACCGACGCGACGGTGCCGAAGTAGGCGCGTTGCAAGGCCCGCAGGTCCTCCGGGTCGAGCCGCTCGACCAGCCGGGTCGAGCCGACGATGTCGACGAAGAGGACGGTCACCGTGCGGCGTTCCTCCGGCACCGGCGGGCAGGCCGCGACGACGGCTTCCCGACTTACCACGGGCGTGGTGATCAACATCGCACCCACCCTTTCCCTGGTCCGGTGCCTGACGACCTCCGAAGACTTTCACCACCGGGTTCTCGGGGGATCGGTAGGACGACGTATGTCGGCCACCCGCAACCATTAGTCGTGTAGTCGACGCGAGGAGTACGAGTCCGACCCCGAGGCCGTAGAACGGTGCGGGGCCCTGTGACTAGGCTGCGTCCCATGGCCAGCGAAGTGGACACCGCACCGCTCGTCGGCCGCACCGGCACCATGGCGACGCTGCGGTCGGCGCTCTACGACGACCTGCGGCCCGGGCAGACCGGGGCGGTGTTCCTCACCGGTGAGAGCGGAGTGGGCAAGACCCGCCTGCTGAGCGAGGTCGGTGACCAGCTGCGGCAGGCCGGGGCCCTGGTGCTGACCGGCGCCTGCCTGGACATCGGCGACGCCTCGCCGCTGCACCCGGTACGCCAGGCGTTGCGCCGGCTCGACGCCGAGCAGGGCGAGGCGCGTACCGCGTCGGCGATCCGCGGGCTGTTGCAGGTCTTCGACGAGGAGACGCCCGGCCCGGACGGCGCCGGGGCGCTGCTGGAGCGCGTCGCCCAGGGCCTGCACCTGGTGGCCGGCGGGCGGCCGCTGGTGCTCGTCCTCGACGATCTGCAGTGGGTCGACCGCAGCACCCGGCAGCTCCTGCTCTACCTGCTCGCCGGTCTGGGCGACCTGCAGCTCTCCGTGCTGGCCGCGATCCGGGCCGAGTCGCTGCGCGGCGCGCACCCGCTGCGCCGGGTCCTCACCGAACTGCGCCGGCTGCGCTCGGTGCAGGTGGTCGATCTGCTGCCGCTGGACCGGGCCGCCACCGACGAGCTGGCCGCCGCCGTGGTCGGGGCGCCGCTGCCGCCGGAGGCCGCCGACCAGCTCTGGCGGCGCAGCGGCGGCAACCCGTTCGTGGCCGAGGAACTGGCCCGCGACCGGCGCGACGGCCGCGACGGCATCTCCGACACCGTGCGCGAGGTGTTCCTGGACCGGGTCGACGCGCTGCCGCAGCCCGCGCACGCCGTGGTGCACGCGGTGGCAGTGGGCGTCGAACCGGTCGAGCACTGGCTGCTGGCCCAGGTCGTCCGGCTGCCCGAGGAGGAGCTGCTCGACGCGGTCCGCGAGGCGGTGGCGCACCGCCTGCTGGTCGGCGCCGACGACGGCTACCGGCTGCGCCACCGGCTGGTCGCCGAGGTGCTGGCGAGCGAGCTGCTGCCGGCCGAGCGGGCCGCGCTGCACCGCCGCTTCGCCGAGGCGCTCACCGCCGCCCCGGGCGAGCTGCACCAGGCCCGGCTGGCCCACCACTGGCGGCACGCCGGTGAGCCGGCCCGGGCGCTGCCCGCCGCGATGGCCGCCGCCCGCGAGGCGGAGCGGCTGCACGGGTACGCCGAGGCGCACCGCCACTGGTCGGCCGCGCTGACGCTCGCCACCGAGCCGCCTGCGGTGCTGCCCGACGGCGGCCGGCCCGAGCCGGTCGAGGTGGACCGGGCCGAGCTGCTCAGCCACGCCGCCGAGGCCGCGCACCACAGCGGGGAACACGCCCGCGCCCTGACCCTGCTGGAGGAGCTGGCAGCCGAGGAGTCCGGGCCGCCGGTCTGCGCGCTGCACATCCGCCGCGCCCGCTACCTGGCCGCGGCGGGCCGGTCCGCGCCGGCCGAGGAGGAGTACCGGCGGGTGCTGGCCTCGCCCGACTGCACGCCGCACGAGCGCTGCACGGCCGCGGCCCGGCTGGCCGAGCTGCTGCTGCACCTGGGCCGCTACGCCGAGGCCGGTGAGCAGGCCCGGGAGGCGCTCGCGCTCGCCGCCGACGTGCCGGGCTCCACCTCCGAGGTGGTGATGGCCAGCGCCGCGCTCGGGTTCAGCGAGGCGTTCCTGGAGGATCCGGCCGCCGGGCTGGCGGTCATGCGCCGCGCTCTGGACACCGCCGAGCGCTCCGGCGGCCCGGAGGACGTGGCGTGCGCGTACCTGCACCTGGCCGACCTGATGACCGGGCCGCTGAACATCCTCGAGGAGGGTGTGGTGGTGGCCCGCCGTGGCGCCGAGCGGGTCGCCGAACTGGGGCTGGGCCGCACCTGGGAGACCCGGCTGCTGGCGGTGGCGACGAACGGGCTGTTCCGGGTGGGGCAGTGGGCCGAGGCGGAGAAGGTCGTCGCCGCCGCGCTGCGGCACCGCCCCTCCGGCGCCGACGCGGTCGAGCTGCTGCTGGCCCGGTGCCGGCTCTCCGTCGGGTACGGCGACGTCGAGGCGTCCGACCGTGACCTGGAGGCGGTCGCCACCATGCTGGCCGGCGGCGGCGCCCGGCACGTGCTGCCGATGCTCATCCTGCGCGCCGGCCTGTCCATGTGGCAGGGCCGGCACGACCTGGCCCGGCAGGCGGTGCAGCGGGGCCTGACCGAGAGCCGGTCCGACGACGTGATCGTGCTGGCCACGCTGGCCTGGCACGGGCTGCGCGCGGAGGCGGAGGCCGCGGCCGGCCGCACCATCGAGCCGGATCCGAACGCGGTACGCCGGCTGCGCGAGGCGGTCGACCGGGTGACCCGCAAGAGCGCCCGGGCGGGCGCGCCGGTGCGGTACGTCGCCGACGGGTTCCTGGCGCTCTGCGACGCCGAGCTGAGCCGGCTCGACGACGGCCGTGGCGACCCCGCGCTGTGGGAGCGTTCGGCGCTCGAGTGGGACCGGCGCAACCACCCCTATCCGGCGGCGTACTCCCGGTTGCGGCAGGCCGAGGCGCTGCTGGGACGGCGCAGCCGGGTGGCCACCGCGGGCAAGCTGCTGCGCCAGGCGTACGAGATGGCCCAGTCGCTCGGCGCGGTGCCGCTGACCGCGGAGATCCGTACCATCGCCTCGCGGGCCCGGGTGACCGTGGACGCCGCGCCCGGCCCCGCGCCGGTGCCCCGGCCACGGGCGGCGCCGGCCGGGCCCGCGGTGGACGAGCTGGCCACGCTCACCGCGCGGGAGCGGGAGGTGCTCGCGGCGGTCGCCGAGGGGCTGACCAACCGGGAGATCGGCCAGCGGCTGTTCATCAGTGAGCGGACCATCGGCGTCCACGTCTCGCACATCTTCGACAAGCTGCAGGTCCGTACGCGGGTGCAGGCCAGCGCGATCTTCCTGCGCAGCCGTCCGGGATAGACGTACGTCGGCAATACGTCGTTCTACCGATCCGGCGCGCGGGCGCCGGCTGGCACGCTGTGCGCCGGAGCGCCGGTGGCGTCGTGGGGGCGCCGACCATCGTGGAGGAGAAATGACCGAACCGGTCTGGGGTCCTGTGCACCAGGACATCGTCGGGTTGCTCGCCGATCACCCGGCCGACGTGCCGGCGGTCGTGGACCATCTCACCAAGCTGCAGGATCTGCTGGTCCGGCTCCCCCCGCTGGAGGAGAGCTGCCCGCTCGCCGACTTCAACAAGCTCTACCTGGTCATCACCAGCACCGTGCTCGACGGCCTGTACGACGACCGGTTCCGTGACCCGGCGTTCCTGGCCCGCCTGGACGTGGAGTTCGCGGCCCGGTACTTCGACGCGCTGCGGTTCTGGACCGACTCCAGCCCGAGCACGCCGAAGGCGTGGGCGTGCCTGTTCAAGCGGATGCGCGGCCCGGACGCCCGGCCGCTGCCCTCGGCCGCCGCGGGCGTCAACGCGCACATCAACTACGACCTGCCGTTCGCCCTGGTGACGACGTTCGACAGCCTGGACTCCGAGCCGATCGACGGCAGCGACCAGCACCGCGACTACCTGGAGATCAACAACATCTTCGCCGAGCGGATCCCGCAGCTGCGCCGGGGCTACCTGGACAACTGGCAGCTCATGATCGACATGGTGAACGGTGACATCGACGACTGGTACCAGGGCGAACTGGTGGAGTACACCCGGAACGTGGCCTGGCGCAACGCGCAGAAGATCTGGCGCTGCCGCCACGACCCGGAGGCCCGCGAGTGTGAGCGGACGCGGCTGGACGACAACGCCGCGCTGCTCGGCCGGCTGCTGCTGTCGCCCCTCGGGGCGTTCCTGCAGTAGCCGGGACGGGGGGTTCCCGCGTCCCGCCGTCCGGGCGCGGGACGCGGGAACGCCGCCGGCGGGTGTCGGCCCCGCCGGACCGGGTACGTCGCCGCCGTGCCGCGAGACGAACCGACCCGCCGTTTCCCGTTCCGCTTCGACCCGGTCTTCCGGCTGCCCCTGGCGCTGCTCGGGGTACGTCCCGCCACGGCCTGGGTCGACTGGGGCCCGGACGGTCTGCTCGTCCGGTTCGGCCCCTGGCTGCTGCGCACCACCAGGGACAACGTCACCGGCGCCGAGCTGAGCGGGCCGTACCGCTGGTGGCGGGCGATCGGCCCGCACCTGTCGCTGGCCGACGGCGGGGTGACCTTCGGCGCCGGCCTGGCCGCCGGGGTCTGCCTGCGCTTCGCCGAGCCGGTGCCGGCACTGGCGCCCGGTCCGTGGCTGCGGCACCCGGCGGTCACCGTCACCGTGGCCGACCCGGCCGCGCTGCGCGACGCGGTGACCGCCGCCGCAGCGGATCTTTGACCGGTTCGGCCGGGCCGCGACCGGGACAACCCCTACCGTCTTTGCCAGGGGACGAAGGGGAACAGATGGGGCAGGCGGGGGACGCGGAACAGCCCAGGCGTACGCGGGAGCGGCGCCGGGAGGCGCACGCCGCCGCGGCCGCCCGGGCCGGCCGGCACGGCGACCACGCCGAGCGGTCCGGTCGTCCCGTGCCGGAGCTGCCGGAACGGGTGGCCGCCCCGGCCCGGCCGGCCCCACCGCCCGGCCGGCTGCACCGGTGGCTGTTCGCCCACCGCGTCGAACCGGTCGGCCCGGAGGTAAGGGAGCACCAGACCCGGTCGCACCCGTGGTGGCAGGTGATGTGCCTGACCGGCGTCGACTACTTCTCCACGCTGTCCTACCTGCCGGGCATCGCGGTCGTGGCGGCCGGCGCGCTCAGTCCGCTGGCCACCCTGCTGATCGTGGCGCTGACCCTGCTCGGGATGCTGCCGATGTACCGCCGCGTGGCCCGGGAGAGCCCGCACGGGCAGGGCTCGGTGGCGATGCTGGAGCGGCTGCTGCCGTTCTGGCGCGGCAAGGTCTTCGTGCTGGTGCTGCTGGGCTTCGTCGCCACCTCGTGGATCATCACGATCACGCTCTCCGCCGCCGACGCCAGCGTGCACCTGCTGGAGAACCCGGCCCTGCCCGCCGCGTTCCCGCACGGCCGGACAGCGGCGGTGCTGGTCACCGTGGCGCTGCTGCTCGTGCTCGGCGGCGTGTTCCTGCTCGGGTTCAGCGAGGCGGTGCAGGTGGCCATCCCGCTGGTGGCGGTGTTCCTGGCGCTGAACGCGGTGGTGGTGGTCGCCGGCGTGGCCGAGCTGGCCGCCGACCCGGCGCCGCTGGCCGACTGGACCGGCCGGCTGGCCGACGCCGGCGGACCCGGGGACGTCCTGGCCACCAGCGCGCTCGCGTTCCCGCTGCTGGTGCTCGGCCTGTCCGGCTTCGAGACCGGGGTGAGCATGATGCCGCTGGTGCGCGGCCGCGGCGCCGATCCGGAGCAGCGGCTGGCCGCCCGCATCCGCAACACCCGCCGGCTGCTCACCGCCGCCGCGCTGATCATGTCGGTCTACCTGATCGCCACCACGTTCGTGACCACCGTGCTGATCCCGCCCGAGGCGTTCGCGCCCGGCGGGCCGGCCAACGGCCGGGCGCTCGCGTTCCTCGCCCACGAGCATCTCGGCCAGGCGTTCGGCACCGTCTACGACATCAGCAGCATCCTCATCCTCTGGTTCGCCGGCGCCTCGGCGATGGCCGGGCTGATCAACATCGTGCCGCGCTACCTGCCGTCGTACGGCATGGCGCCGGAGTGGGGCCGCGCGGTCCGCCCGGTGGTGCTGGTCTACACCGCGATCAGCGTCGCCATCACCATCGCGTTCGCCGCCGACGTCAACGCCCAGGCCGGCGCGTACGCCACCGGCATCCTGGCGATGATGGTCTCCGGCGCGATAGCGGTGACCATCGCGGCGCTGCGGGCCGGCAGCCGCGCGGCCGGCGCCGGGTTCGCGCTGCTCACCGCCGTGCTGCTGTACGCGCTGGCGGAGAACGTGGTGGCCAAGCCGGACGGCATCACCATCTCCGGGTTCTTCATCGCCGGGATCGTCGCGGTGTCGCTGATCTCCCGCGTCACCCGGACCACCGAGCTGCGCGCCGAGCGGATCGAGTTCGACGAGACGGCCCGCCGGTTCGTCGACGAGTCGGTGGCCCGGGACGGGCGGCTGCACCTGATCGCCAACAAGCGGCAGCGCGGGTCGGTCAAGGAGTACCGGGTCAAGGAGCGGGCGCAACGGTCGATGAACCCGGTGCCCGGCGCCGCCGACGTGCTCTTCCTGGAGATCGACGTGAGCGACCCGTCGCAGTTCAGCCAGGTGCTGCGGGTGCACGGGGTGGAGGCCGGCGGCTACCGGATCCTGCGTGCCAGCAGCCCGGCCGCGCCGAACGCGATTGCCGCGATCCTGCTGGCGCTGCGCGACGCCACCGGGGTACGCCCGCACTGCCACTTCGAGTGGTCGGAGGGGAACCCGATCGCGCACCTGCTGCGCTACCTCATCCTCGGCCGGGGCGACACGCCGCCGGTGGTGCGGGAGATCATCCGCAAGTCCGAGCCGGATCCCACCCGCCGTCCCGGCATCCACGTCGGCGGCTGACCCGCCGGGCTACGACCCGAGGGCCCGTACCCGGGCCAGCAGGTCGCGGGCGCAGAAGTCGAGGAAGCCGTCCGGGTCCGGGCCGGCGTTCTGCAGCACGATGTGGTCGAAGCCGGCCTCGACGTACGCGCGCGCCTTCTCCACGTGCGGCCCGGCGTCCGGGCCGACGGAGAACTGGCTGCGGATGTGGTGGTCCTCGACCCAGGTGGTGGCGGCGTCGAAGTTCACCGGGTTCGGCAGCTCGCTCATCACCTTCCAGCCGGTGACCGCCCAGCGGCTGGTCTCCTTCGCCGCGCGTACCGCCGACTCCTCGTCGGTGGCCCAGGCCATCGGCACCTCGGCGTAGCGGGGGCCCCGGCCGCCGGCGTTGCGGTACTGGTCGACGATGGACGCCTTCGGCTCGGTGGCGAACAGGCCGGTGCCCAGCTCGGCGGCCAGGCCGGCGGACTCCCGGCCGCTGGCCGCCACGGCGATCACCGGTAGGTCGTCGGGCAGGTCCCAGATCCGCGCGTCCTCCAGCTTCAGGTGCCGGCCCTCGTAGGACCGGTAGCCGCCCTGCCAGAGCAACCGGATGATCTCCAGCGCCTCGCGCAGCCGCTCGTGCCGCCCCCGTACGCTGGGGAACCCCTGCCCGACGACGTGCTCGTTGAGCCGCTCGCCGGCGCCGACGCCGAGCGTGAACCGCCCGTCGGAGATCAGCGCCATGGTCGCGGCGGCCTGCGCGACGATCGCCGGGTGGTAGCGGACGGTGGGGCAGGTGACGCCGGTGGCGAGGCCGAGCGTGCTGGTACGGGCGGCGATCGCGCCGAGCGCGCTCCACGTGAAGCAGGAATGCCCCTGCGACTCCAGCCAGGGGTGGTAGTGGTCGCTCATCTCGACGAAGTCGAAGCCGACCTCCTCGGCCCGGATCGCCTGCCGGATGAGTTCCCGGGGCCCGAACGCCTCCGAGGCGAGCTTGTAGCCGATCCGCATGCCCGGTTCTCCGTTTCCGTCGTCGGCGAACCGCTGCCGTTCCCGCCCCTCCGCCGGGCAAACCCCGGCCAAACCCAGCCTCCTAGGACGCCTTAGGGGTGGTGGCGTGCCGCGCCCCGGGCACGGAACGGCCCGCGCTCGCCGGGCGGGCGCGGGCCGGGAGGTGATCTACTTCGAGGGCTCGGGCAGCTTGCAGTCCACCTTCGGGTTGGCGCCGATGTAGTTCAGCGGGCCGGCCACGATGGTGACCAGGATCGTGCCCGCCTCCGCGCAGTTCGTCTCGTCGTTGCCGTAGTAGCCGCGCTGACCGGCGGCGATGGCACCGATGATGAGCCAGATGACGACCAGGACGCCGAATATCGAGGTGCCGCGCATCAGTTGCCTCCACTGGGGTTGTGGTGGATTCGAGGTGGAGGCCATGTACCCCGGGCGGGTGATCCGCCAAACGGCGCGCTGGTGCCCGGCGCGGCCGATTCCGATTACCGGCGGCGCCCGCTCAGTGCGGCGGCATCGGCTCCTCCGGCGGGCGGCCCCGGCTGCGGCGGTAGTCGGCGGACGCCACCCCGGCCAGCACCAGCATCGCCCCGGCCGAGGCGTAGACCGGCGCGAGGAACAACCCGGCCGGCGCGATCGTGAGCAGCGCCAGCACCCCGCCCGGCCGGGACGACGACACCCGGCTGAACACCTCGTACTCGAAGGCGGCCCGCCCGGTCAGGAACAGCGCCGGCCCGCCGAGGATCACCGCCAGCCAGGCCGGTGGCGTGTGCCCGGTCGGCTCCAGCAGCACTAGGTCGAAGCCCGCCGCGGTGGTCACCACGCCCGCCACCATCATCAGATGGGTGTACGGCGCGGTGTTGAGGAACCGGCTCGGCTGGGCGGCCCGGGCGATGGCGTGCGGCAGCAGCTCACCGGACTTGTGCACGTAGATGCGCCAGAGCAGCAGCGTGGTGGCGAACGCGACGGTGAAGGCGGCCAGGTTCTCCACCTCGGAGTGGTGCAGGCTGAACACGGTGCCGGCGACCAGCACGGCGTCGCCGAGCGCGATGATGAAGAACTGCTGGTACCGCTCGGACAGGTGCTCGGCGGTCACGTTGCGCTGGGAGTCCGGCACCGCGCCCAGGACCGGCACCGGGTACGCCAGCCGGAATCCGAGGTAGTCGATGGCCAGGGCGCCGAACCAGAGCAAAAGCCGTGCGGTGCCGTGCGCGGCCAGCGCGCCGACCAGCCAGGGCACCGCCGACACGGCGAACCAGACGAAGATGCGCAGGGCCCGCTGGTTGCTCTGCGGGTGCCGCCGTACGGCGGGCATGAGGAACAGGCCGCGTCCGAGATGGATCGCCACGTACGTGCCGGCGAACACCAGCCCTCGGGAGCTGAACGCCTCCGGGATGGCGGTGGTCATCAGCAGCGCGCCGAACATCACCGCCACGATCAGCAGCTTGATCTCGGTGCGCTGCGGATCGTAGATGTCGGTGACCAGCGTGGTGATCGCCCAGGTCCACCAGATCGCCATCAGCATGACCAGGGACTCGGCGGCCCGCTCCCAGGTCACCGACCCGACCAGGTGACGTGAGATCAACGCGAGCGCGGCCACGTAGACCAGGTCGAAGAAGAGTTCGAGCAGCGTCACCCGGCGCGGCGCCTCCGGATCGCGGACCGGCGGTCGCCGGCCGGGCTCCGGCGCTGCGGTGGGCACGACATGCTCCTGCGGGTGGCGGTTCGTGCGGCGGGCCGTGAGGGCCCCTCACCGACCGTAGCGATGCCTGTCCGCAAGCGGTCAGTTTTCCGACATACCGGTCCGGGTGGTGGCTGATGGTCGCGCGGTGATGTCACCACTTCGGGGTTCTGGTGGGGCGGGAAACGCGCCGGGCCGGTGGCGACGATCGTCACCACCGGCCCGGAACACGGAGGAGCGTCTACTCGGTACCGGCCGGGAGCACCCGATCGGCCTCAGCGCCGGCACCCGCCAGCACCTTCGCCTGCTGCGGCCAGGTGGCCAGACCCGGCGCGGAGCGCAGGCCGGCGGCCTTCACCGTCTGCCGCAGTGCAGCCTCGTCCAGCTCGGCGAGCTGCCGGTAGGTGCGGATCCCGGCGTCCTGCAGGGCGGCGGCCAGCTTCGGCCCGATGCCCTGGATTCGCCGGAAGTCGTCCGACGCGTCGGTGTCCGCCGCGGCCGGGACATTCTCGACCGAAGTACGCGGCGCGGGCACGGCGACCGGCTCGATGGCCTCGGCCGGCGCGGCCTCGGTGGCCGGCGCGTCGACGGCCGTGCCGACCGCGGGCTGCTTCTCCGTGGCGGGCTCGTCCTCGGCGAGGGTTGCCGAAGCCGCCACCGGCTCGGCGTCAACGGTGGCCGGAACCGTCACCGAGTCGGAGTCAACGGTGGCCGGAGCCGGCTCGGCGTCGGCCACGGGCGCGGCAACCGGCCCGGCGTCAGCCGAGGGCGACACCGGCTCGGCACCGACGGGCTCGGACTCGACCCGCTCGGAGGCAACGGGTGCGGAAACGACGGGCTCGGCGCTGACCGGCTCAGACCCGACCGGCTCGGCGGTGGCTGGCTCAGACACGACCGGGTCGGAGGCGGCGGGCGAGGACTCGGCCGGCTCGTCGGCGGTGCGGGCGGCGGTGGCTACGGCCGGTTCGGCGGTCGCGGACTCGGTGGGGGCGGGCTCGGTCACGGTGGCGGTCGCCGGCGGCTCGTCGACCACGGCGACCGGACGCGGCTCGTCGACGGTGGCGGTCACCGCGGGGGCGCCCTCCACCGTGGGCGTCGCCGGGGCGCCGGGCCGGCGGCCGAAGAGCACCCAGCCGGCGACCAGTCCGATGAGCAGGGCCAGGATCACGAACAGCCACTGCCCGAAGCTCGACGGCATGGCCAACCTCCTTCTATGTACGTGCACGACGGTGGCGAAAGACTCGGGGCAGCTTCGCACACGCGCGCCGACGACGACAGGCAGGCTGGTGCCGGGCCGCGACTGCGGGACGGGTGGTGTCCGCCGGTGGCCGGCGAGTGACCGAGCGTGCGTCGGGAATCGAATGGTGCACGGCCGGGAGGCGCCCCGGAACCTGGGTGCCGTGCGTGGTTCCGGGGCGCCCCGTCCGTCGCCCGTGTCCGGTCAGCGGATCCGGTCGGGCGCAGGGGTGCCGGCGGCGGTCCAGCTGTAGAAGCAGCCGGCCACCGCGTCCCGGGGCGAGTCCCAGGTCGGCAGGTACGGCGAGGTGTGCGCGGACAGCCGCTTGTTCACCTGCTCGTAGAGCGGGTGGTCGCGTAGTTCCGCGGTCAGGTCGGGCGCCACGTCGACGGTCTCCATCAGATGGACGCACAGGTCGTGCAGGTAGTACAGGGACCGGTGCCGCACGCCGGTGAGGTGGGGCAGTTCCGTCGCGTCGGACTCGGCGAAGATCTGCGCCACCCGTCCCTGTGCGCCCGGCACGATCCGGCTGACCACCAACAGTCGACTCATCGTGTGACCCCCTCTGCCGCGCGGTGCTGGGCTCACCGTGCCGGTCGCGCTGTCACCTCGCCGTCACCGCGTACCCCGGGGGATTGATGGCGGTGCCGCCTTGGCGGCCCGGTCCGTGCGGCGCGGCGGCGGCGGTTCCGGGCGGCTGGCCCGCCGGATCGGCGCGAGCGTGTCGTCCAGCAGCGCGGTCATGGCCGGGGACGGTTCCAGGCGCAGTTCGCGCAGGAGCAGGTCACGGTAGACGTAGAAGGAGTGGACCGCCTCGAACGCGTTGCCCTCGGCCAGGTGGATGCGGACCACCAGGCGGTGCGGGGTCTCCCGCAGCGGTTCGGCGGCCATCGCTTCCAGCGCGGCCTCGAGCGCCTCGCCGTGCCGGCCGGCGGTGAGGTGGTTGCCGGCGAGTTCCTCCAGCATGTGCAGGCGCAGCTGGCGCAGCCGTTCGCGTTCCAGCAGCACCCAGTCGTCGTACCAGCCGGGGAGCAGGTCGTGGCGTCCGGCGCCGGCAGCGCCGCGGGGGACTGCGCCTTCGCGTACCCGGGTGGCCGTCTCCACCAGGTCGTCCACGTCGAGGCGTACGGTCGGTCCGAGGCGGACGGTGTCGCCGTCGGTGCGCAGCGGGCAGCACGGGTCCTGCCGCAGCCGCCACAGCGCGGTCCGCAGCGACGACAGCGCTCGCTCCTCGGGGGTCTCGGGCCAGAGCAGACCGGCGAGGTGGCTGCGGGTGGCAGCCGGGCGCAGGCCGATCAGGGCGATGACGCGCTGCAGCCCCCGGGGTACGACCACCGGAGTGTCGTCGTGCAGCAACTGGAAACCGCCGAGCAGGTGCAGTGCCACCCGTGGGGCGGGTTCGCCCGCCGTCGGCATCCTCGATCCACCCGACACGGCGCACCCCCCAGCACCGGAACCCTCGTCCCGACCGTCGTCTCCCGGCCCGTCGCCCGCGACGCCGGTGTCGGAACGCCTCCACCACGGTCCGGAACCTCCACCGTGGCCGGGCTGACCGAGACGGAGAATATCAATGCCTGTTACTCTCAGTCAACGGTCGGTCGGCCACCTGACCGTCCGGCGCGGACCCGTAACACGCCTGTGATCTGCGAAAAAGTGTCGCCGCCCGGAATCCGGAAGGTGATCTTCCCATAGCTCACGCACAGCTCCCGTCAACGCAGCGTCACCATGTTTGTGGCGCGATGGGGTGCGGTTGACGCCCGGTAGACGGCCCTGGCGGCACCGTGTGGCAATCCGTGCGGCGCGACCGGTTCGCCGCGCACCGGGACGTACGCAGGGAGGCCGCGAATGGACCGTTCGCTCATCGTCGCCAAGGTGGTGCCCACGGCCGAGGACCGGGTGGCCGAGATCTTCGCCGAGTCCGACGCGACCGAGCTGCCCGGCCTGGTCGGTGTCCGGCACCGCTCGCTGTACCGGCTGCACGATCTCTACGTCCATCTGCTGGAGACGGAGACGCCGGCGCAGGGCGCGGTGGAGGACAACCGCGGGCACCCGGAGTTCATCCGGATCAGCGAGCGGCTGCGGCCGTACATCTCGCCGTACCTGCCGACCTGGCGCTCGCCCCGCGACGCGATGGCGCACTGCTTCTACCGGTACGACGCCCCGGCCCACCTGCACGACGCCGCCGGGCGGCTTCAGTGACCACCACCGCGCCGCGCGACGAGCAGCTGTGGTCCCGGTGCGACGGGTGCGCGTCGCTGCTCTACCGCAAGCGGCTGCGCCGCAACCTGGACGTGTGCCCGGAGTGCGGCTCGCACGCCCGGCTCGACGCGCCGGACCGGGTGGCGCAGCTCGCCGACCCGGACTCGTTCACGCCGCTGCCGGACCGGGCGGTACGCGTCGACCCGATCGAGTTCGTCGACGCGCTGCCGTACCCGCATCGGCTCGGCGCGGCCCGCGCGGCGACCGGCCTGGACGAGGCGGTGCTCTGCGGCACCGCCCGGGTGGGCGGGCACCCGGTGGCGCTGGCGGTGATGGACTTCCGTTTCCTCGGCGGCAGCCTCGGCTGCGCGGTCGGTGAGCTGATCACCCGGACCGCCGAGCGGGCCCTGGCCGACGACGTCCCGCTGGTGCTGGTGACCGCGTCCGGCGGCGCGCGGATGCAGGAGGGCGCGCTGTCGCTGATGCAGATGGCCACCGTCAGCCAGGCCCTCGCGGGGATGCGCGAGGCGGGTCTGCTGACGGTCAGCGTGGTCACCGATCCCACGTACGGCGGGGTGGCCGCCTCCTTCGCCACAAACACCGACCTGGTGCTCGCCGAGAGCGGCGCCCGGCTGGGCTTCGCCGGCCCCCGGGTGATCCGCCAGGTCACCGGCGCCACGCTGCCGGAGGGCTTCCAGACCGCCGAGTACCTGCTGCGCCACGGCCAGGTGGACATGGTGGTGCCCCGGCACGCGCTGCGCGGCCGGCTCGCCGCGCTGCTCGCCGCCGCCCACTCCGGCCGCCGCGCGCCGGCAGGTGCGCCCGCGCCGCGCCCGGCGCCGGCCGTGAGCACCGTGGCCGCCGCGCCGGACCGCGACCCGTGGGAGACGGTACGCACGGCGCGGCACCCGGGCCGCCCGACCACACTGGACTATCTGGAGACCGCGTTCGACGGGTTCGTGGAGCTGCACGGGGACCGGCTCGGCGCGGACTGCCCGGCCGTCGTCGGCGGCATCGCCCGTCTCGACGGCCGGCCGGTGATGGTGATCGGCCACCAGAAGGGGCACACCACCGCCGAGCTGGTCACCCGCAACTTCGGCATGGCGAGCCCGGCCGGTCACCGCAAGGCGCTGCGGTTGATGCGTCTCGCGGCGCGGCTGCGGCTGCCGGTGGTGACGCTGGTGGACACGCCCGGCGCGGATCCGGGGGTGACCGCCGAGCAGCAGGGCCAGGCGGCGGCGATCGCGGAGAACATCCTCGCGCTCACCGTGCTGCCCACGCCTGTGGTGGCGGTGGTCACCGGCGAGGGCGGCAGCGGCGGCGCGCTCGCGCTCGCGGTCGCCGACCGGGTGCTCATGCTGGAACACGCGGTCTACTCGGTGATCAGCCCCGAGGGCTGCGCCGCGATCCTCTGGCCGGACAGCTCGGCGGCGCCGCAGGCGGCCCGCGCGTTACGGCTCACCGGCACCGACCTGTGTCACCTCGGCGTGGTCGACGAGCTGGTGCCGGAGCCGCGGCCGGCCGCGCACGCCGACCCGGCCGGCGCGGCCGAGCTGCTGCGCCGGGCGGTCGCGGCGAACCTCGCCCCGTTGCTCACCGTGCCTCCCGCCACGCTGGTCCGCCGACGGCGTCAGCGGTTCCGCCGCTTCGGGGCGGCCCGCTCGGCCACCGCCGGTCCCGCCGCGACGGCGCGCGCCGCCGAGCGGCCGGAGGTGGCGTGATGGCCGACGTGGAGTCCGAGCAGGTGCTCGACGGGCTGCGCCGGCAGGCCCGCAAGCTCGTCGCCGACCTGGCCGGGCCGGTACGCCGGGTGCGGCTGCGCAGCGGCGAGTCGGTGCTGGAGGTCGAGTGGCACGACCCGGCGGCGCCGGCGCCGCGCGCCGGGACCGAACCGGTGGGCGCGCGCATCGAGGAGCCCGCCCGGCAGACGGCGCCGCCGGTCGACCGGCCGGCCGTGCGCTCGCCGGTGGTGGGCACGTTCTACCGGGCTCCCGAGCCCGGGGCGATGCCGTTCGTCGCGGTCGGCGACGTGGTCCGCCCGGGCCAGGTGGTCGGCATCGTCGAGGCCATGAAGCTGATGAACGAGGTGACCGCCGGCCAGGCCGGACGGGTGGTCGAGGTGCTTGTCGACGACGGCAAGCCCGTCGAGTACGACCAGCCGCTGATCGCCCTGGAACCGGTCACCGGACAGGACGGCTGATGTTCGACAAGGTGCTGATCGCCAACCGGGGCGAGATCGCGCTGCGGGTGCTGCGCGCCTGCCGGGAGCTGGGTGTGCGCACCGTGGTGGTGCACTCCAGCGCCGACGCCGACTCGCTGCCGGTGCGGCTGGCCGACGAGGCGGTCCGGATCGGCCCTGCGGCCAGCCGGCGCAGCTACCTCAACGCGGCGGCGATCGTGGAGGCGGCCCGGCAGACCGGCGCGCAGGCGGTCCACCCCGGGTACGGCTTCCTGTCCGAGGACGCCGACTTCGCCGAGATCTGCGCGGAGAACGGGTTGGTCTTCGTCGGCCCGCCGCCGCAGGTGATGGCCGCGCTCGCGGACAAGTCGACGGCGCGGGCGCTGATGAGCGCCGCCGGGCTGCCGCTGCCGCCGGGCAGCGTCCGGACACTGCCCACCGTCGCCGAGGCGCAGGAGGTGGCCGCCGACGTGGGCTACCCGGTGATCGTGAAGGCCGCTGCGGGCGGGGGCGGGCGCGGCATGACTGTGGTGCGCTCGGCCGCGGAGCTGCCCCGCGCGTACGCCCGCACCCGCGCCGCCGCGCAGGTCGCGTTCGGCGACGACCGGGTGTACGTCGAGCGGTACCTCGCCGACGCCCGCCACGTCGAGGTTCAGGTGCTCTGCGACGGCCAGGGCAACGGCGTGCACCTGGGCACCCGGGACTGCTCGGTGCAGCGCCGGCACCAGAAGCTGATCGAGGAGGCGCCCGCGCCCGCGCTGCGGCAGGCCACCCTGGACACCGTCGCCGAGGTGGCGCTGCGCGGCGCGCTGTCGGTCGGCTTCACCGGGGCCGGCACCGTGGAGTTCCTGGTGGACGAGGCGGAACGCTGCCACTTCCTGGAGATCAACTGCCGGATCCAGGTGGAACACCCGGTCACCGAGATGGTCACCGGCGTGGACCTGGTGCAGGAGCAGCTGCACATCGCGTACGGCACCCCGCTGCGCCTGCGTCAGTCCGACGTCCGGCTGACCGGCGTGGCGATCGAGTGCCGGGTCAACGTGGAGGACCCGGACCGCGACTTCGCGCCCGCGCCCGGCCGGCTGGACCGGTTCCGGCCGCCCGGCGGCCCGTTCACCCGGGTCGACACCCACGGGCACACCGGCTACCTGGTCAGCCCGCACTACGACTCGCTGCTGGCGAAGGTGGCGGTCTGGGCGCCGGACCGGGACGCCGCGCTGGACCGGCTCGACCGGGCGCTGGCCGAATTCGACGTGGCCGGTCCGGGTGTGCGTACCACGATTCCGTTCGCCCGGCGGGTGCTGCGCGACCCCGCGTTCCGGGCCGCCCGGCACACCACCGCCCTGGTGGAACGCCTGCTCACCCCGCCCGCCGTGGCCACCGACGGGCCCGTCGGGAGCGTCGGCAGCGCCCCGGCCGGCGAGCGGGCCGACGGCGCCCACGCCGGCGCCGTCGTACCGCGGCTGCGGTCGGCGGTGCCCGACCCGCGCGCCGAGGCCGACCCGGCCGGCCGTACCCCCGTTCGCGCCGTGCCCGCCGCCGGCCCGACCACCTGGAGGAACCAATGACAGTCGCCCCCGACCGCCCGCTCGCCCGCGAGATCACCGACATCCTGGTCACGCACTGCGGCCTGGACCCGGACGCCGCCGCCAGCACGCCCGCCGCGAGCCTGGAGGAGCTGGGCATGGACTCGCTGGCGCTGCTCGAACTGTCCGCGGTGGTGGCCGACCGGTGGCGGGTGAAGATCCCGGAACAGGCCGGGCAGCTCAGCATCGCCGGCGTCGCCGACCTGGTCGCCCGCAAGGCCGATCCGCCCGGGCATACCGAGAACGCGGTGGAGATCGACGCGCCGCTGCCGCTGGTCTGGGAGATCACCAACGACGTGGCCCGGTGGCCCGAGCTGTTCACCGAGTACGCGGTCGCCGAGATCCTGCACCGCGACGGCGACGCGGTGCGCTTCCGGCTCACCATGCACCCCGACGAGAACGGCGTGGCGTGGAGCTGGGTCAGCGAACGTACCGCCGACCCGGCCACCCGCGAGGTGCACGCCCGGCGCGTCGAGACCGGGCCGTTCGAGTACATGCGCATCCACTGGCGGTACGAGGAGATCCCCGGCGGCACCCGGATGACGTGGACGCAGGACTTCGCGATGAAGCCGACCGCGCCGGTCGACAACGCCGGCATGACCGACCGGATCAACACCAACAGCGCGATCCAGCTCGCCGTGATCAAGGAAAAGATCGAGCGGGCGTACGCGGGAGGCACCCGATGACCGACACCACCACCGCCCGGGTCTCCGTCCACGACGTGCCGGCCGACCGCCGTCGCGGCGGGGAGCTGCGGGTCCTGCTCGGCCCGAAGACGGTCGGCAGCACCTCCGGATTCATGGGCGTGGCCACGCTCGCGCCGGGGGAGCGGATCGCCGAGCACTACCACCCGTACAGCGAGGAGTTCCTCTACGTCGCCCGCGGCGCGATCACCGTGGACCTGGACGACGTGCCGGTGCCGGTCGCCGCCGGGGAGGCGCTCTACGTGCCGAAGGACGTGCGGCACCGGCTGCGCAACACCGGCGACGAGCCCGCCGAGGTGGTGTTCCATCTCGGACCGCTCGCCCCCCGCCCGGAACTCGGCCACGTCGACACCGAGAGCGCGGCCCCGCCGCCACGGGAGCCGTCGTGACCGGCCGGCGCACCGTGGTCACCGGCGTGGGCGTCGTCGCGCCCGGCGGCGCCACCCGGGACCGGTTCTGGAAGACGATCACCGAGGGCCGCACCGCGACCCGGCGGATCAGCTTCTTCGACCCGTCGCCGTTCCGGTCGCAGATCGCCGCCGAGTGCGACTTCGACCCGGACGCCGCCGGGATCACGCTCGCCGAGCGGCAGCGCGCCGACCGGTACGTGCAGTTCGCGCTCGCCTGCTCCGCCGAGGCGCTCGCGGACAGCGGTCTCGTCCTCACCGACGCGCAGCGCGAACGCGCCGGGGTGGTGCTCGGCACCGCCGTCGGCGGGACCATGGCCCTGGAACAGGAGTACGTGCGGGTCAGCGACTCCGGCCGGCACTGGCTGGTCGACCACGCGCTCGGCGGGCCGTACCTCTATCAGGCGCTGGTGCCCAGCAGCCTGGCCGCCGACGTGGCGTGCCGGCACGGCCTGCACGGCCCCGCGCAGGTCGTCTCCACCGGCTGCACCTCCGGCATCGACGCGATCGGGTACGCCCACCAGCTCGTCGCCGACGGCGAGGCCGACGTGGTGCTGGCCGGGGCGGCCGACTCGCCGATCTCCCCGGTCACCGTCGCCTCGTTCGACGCGATCGGCGCGACCAGCCCGGACAACGACGACCCGGAGCACGCCTCCCGGCCGTTCGACGCCGACCGGCACGGTTTCGTCCTCGCCGAGGGCGCCGCCGTGCTGGTGCTGGAGGAGGCCGAGCACGCCCGACGCCGGGGCGCGCACGTGTACTGCGAGGTCGCCGGGTACGCCAGCCGCAGCAACGGCTTCCACATGACCGGGCTGCGCCCGGACGGCGCGGAGATGGCGGTGGCGATCAGCGACGCGCTGCGGCAGGCCCGGCTCGCCCCGTCGGCCGTTTCCTACGTCAGCGCGCACGGCTCCGGCACCCGGCAGAACGACAGGCACGAGACCGCAGCGTTCAAGCGGGCGCTGGGGGAGACCGCGTACCGGGTGCCGATCAGCTCGATCAAGTCGATGGTCGGCCACTCGCTCGGCGCCATCGGCTCGATCGAGATGGCCGCCTGCGCGCTGGCCATCGAGTACGGCGTGGTCCCGCCCACGGCGAACTGGACCACCCGCGACCCGGAGTGCGACCTGGACTACGTGCCGAACGAGGCGCGGGAGGTGCCGGTGGACGTGGCGCTGTCGGTGGGCAGCGGATTCGGCGGCTTCCAGTCCGCGATGGTGTTCCGCCGGCTGGCGGCGGTGCCGACATGACCGCGCGGGCCGTGGTGACGGGCATCGGTGTGGTCGCGCCCAGCGGGATCGGCGCCGAGGCGCACTGGAACACCGTGCTGGCCGGCACCCGGCGCATCGGGCCGATCACGCTGTTCGACCCGGAGCGCTACCCGACCCGGGTGGCCGGGGAGGTGTCCGACTTCGACCCGGCCGGGTTCAGCGACACCCGGCAGCGGGTGCAGACCGACAGGTGGACCCACCTCGGCTTCGCCGCGACCAGGCTGGCGCTGGCCGACGCCGGGCTGCCCGAGGTGTCGCCCGACCCGTACCAGTGGGCGGTCACGCTCGCCAGTTCCTCCGGCGGCAACCTGTTCGGCCAGCGGGAGCTGCAGCGGCTGTGGGGCGGGCCGACCCGCACCGTCGGGGCGTACCAGTCGATCGCCTGGTTCTACGCGGCCAGTGTGGGCCAGCTGTCGATCCGCCACCAGTTCAAGGGGCCGTCCGGGGTGACCGTGTCCGAGTCGGCCGGCGGGCTGGACAGCCTCGCGCACGCGGTGCGCACCGTCCGCCGGGGCACGCCGGTGGTGATCGCCGGGGCCACCGAGTGCCCGCTGAGCCCGTACGCGCTCGCCTGCCAGCTGCGCTCCGGCCTGCTCAGCGACGTGTCCGACCCGCAGGCCGCGTACCGGCCGTTCGACGTCGCGGCCAGCGGCTACGTGCCGGCCGAGGGCGGCGCGGTCTTCGTGGTCGAGGAGCTGGGCCACGCGCTGGCGCGGGGCGCGCGCGTCTACGGGGAGATCACCGGCTGGGCCGCCACCCACGACGCCGCGCCCACCGACCCGGCCGCCGGCCCCGACCCGGCGCACTACGCCCGGGCGCTGCGGCTGGCGCTGGAACGCGCCGGGGTACGCCCGCACGACGTGGACGTGGTCTGGCCGGACGCGCTCGGGGTGCCCGCGTACGACCGGGCCGAGGCGACCGCGTTGCGTGCCGTCTTCGGCGACCGGACCCCGCCGGTGACCACCCAGAAGCCGCTGACCGGCCGGGCGCACCAGGGTGGGTCCGCGCTGGACGCGGCCACCGCGCTGCTGGCGTTCCGCCGCGGGATGCTGCCCGCCTCGGCCGGCCCGGACGAGCCCGCGCCCGGCTGCGAGCTGACGTTCCTGCGGCAGCCCCGCCCGCCGCGCAGCCGGATCGCGCTGGTCGGCGCGCGCGGCTTCGACGGGTTCAACAGCGCGCTGGTGCTGCGCGGCGCCGCGCCCCCACCGGCGGGCGAGCGCTGAGCGGGGCCACCCGGGAGCGTCGTCGCCCGCCGTCCGCGCGGGAGCCCGCGCGCACAGCATCCGGCGGCCGGCGGACTACCTTGCCGGCGTGGCCCCGATCCTGCCTGTCCGATCGAGCCTGAGCAATCCACCCAGCCGCTGTTTTGGATCTAGCCATTTGCATCTGGCGATGCAGAAGAGGGTCGTCGTAGGGTTCCGCCATACCCCGAACGACGTACCCGCTGGGCGGATCCGCCCAGTTCCTCATTGGAACGGTGGCTGGTCGTGACTGCACATCCCGTGGCGGAAGATCCTGCCTCGACGACGGTGGACTGGGTGGACGACATCCTGTTCACCGGCCGCGACACCGACGTCTGCCTGCGCCTGCCCGAACCGGTGGACAAGGGCACGCTGCGCCGGCTCGTCGGCGAGGCGCAGGACCGGCTCGCCGAGGCCGGGCTGCGCGCCGGAGGCGCCGCCGCGCTGCGTCTGCCGCCCTCGCTGGCGTACGTGGCGCACCTGCTCGCCACCTGGCGTACCGGCGCCCAGGCGGTGCTGCTGGACCACCGGCTCACCGACCACGAGGTCGACCAGGCACTGCGCCGGCTCAGCCCGCAGGTGGTGGTCGCCCCGGTGCGCTCCGGCGGCGGCGCGCTGCGGATCTTCGTCGACGTCACCGCCGGGGTGAGCGCGTACTCCGACCGCCCGGCGGGCAGCCCGCACGCGGTGATCCAGCTCAGCTCCGGCTCCACCGGGCCGTCCAAGGTGATCGGCCGCACCGCCGCCGACCTGGTCGGCGAGGTGCGCCGCTACACCCGCATCGACGGCGTCGCGCTGCCCGGCGAGCGGATCATCCTGCTGCCCAGCATGGTGCACGTGCTCGGCCTGGTCGGCGGCCTGCTCTACGGGCTGCACGCGGGCGTCGAGCTGTGCCCGCCGGAGCGGCTCAGCGGCGACGCGATCCTCGCCGCCGTGGCCGCCCAGGACACCCCGGCCACTGTGCTCGGCGTGCCGTTCCACATCGGGCTGCTCGCCTCCACCACACCGGCCGGGCCGCTGCCGCAGCTCAAACGCATGACCACCGGCGGCGAGCTGGTGAGCGCCGCCGTGGCCAATGCCTTCACCGACCGCTACGGCGTGCCGCTGGGCAACATGTACGGGATGACCGAGGTCGGCGTCATCGGCACCGACCTGTACGGGCGGCACCGCCCCGCCATCGCGCCCGCCCCCGGCATCGAGGTGCGCGAGCGTGACGGCGAGCTGTGGGTCAGCTGCCCCGCCAACCCGTACGTCGGACTGGCCGACCCGACCCGGTGGGCCGACGGCTGGCTGCACACCCGCGACGCCGGGGTGGTCGACCCGGACACCGGCCTGGTCACCATCAAGGGCCGGCTGGACTCGCAGGTGTCGGTGGGCGGCCTGAAGGTCGACCTGACCGAGGTGGAGGCCACAGTGGCCGGGCTGCCCGGCGTCGTCGCCGCGGTGGTGGTCTGGGACGACGGCATCACCGCGTACGTCCAGGCCGACGGCTCGCTGACCGAGGAGACGCTGGACAAGCTGATCGCCGAGCGGCTGGCCGGCTTCAAGCGTCCCCGCACGCTGCGGCTGCTCGACCAGATGCCCCGCACCACCACCGGAAAGCTGGTCCGGTCGGTCCCGGCGCTGCGGGACGCGGCGTCGTGACCGGACCGCTGTACGAGCCGCGCAGCCGCCGGACTCCCGCCGGACGTCCGATCCACCCCGATTCCCGACCCGCCCCGGCCGAGCGGCGCGCCACCCGCGCGTCCGAGCCGGCCGGTCCACACGCACACGGTGTCCCGACCGGGCACCGTCAGCCGGTACACGGAGAAGAGGTCTGAACCCATGCGAGACCAGGTCCGCACTTTCGTCGTCGAACAGCTCGCCGACATGAACTACGACGTGGACGAGCTCGACGACGACACCACGCTCGGCCCTTCCGGCGTCGACCTGGAGTCGCTGGCCCTGGCCGACCTCGCGGTCCGCGTCGAGGACCGGTACGGCGTGAAGTTCGCCGACGACGAGTCGGAGAAACTGGCGCTGATGACGGTCGGCGAGTTCACCACGATGGTCGCCGACCGGGTGGCCGCGAACAGCGACAAGTCCTGATGTCCGGTCAGCCCGACCTGGGGCGAGCTGACCTGGTGAGCATGCTCGCCGAACTGACCGCGAAACCCGCCGACCAGGTGCCGGACCGGCTCGGCTCGATGGAGCTGGCCTGGCTGGTGCACATGGTCGAGCAGCGCCACGACCGCCGGCTGGACCTGAGCGACGACGAACTCGCCGGCATCCGCACCGTCGACGACGCGCTCGCGGTGTTCCGCGGCGCGCTGACCGCTCCCGCAGATGGCTGAGCGGGAAACCGTACGGATCACCGGCACGTACGCGCTCAGCGCCCTCGGCAGGGGCGCGGACGCGCTGCTGGCCGGGGTGCTCACCGGCGCCCCGGCGTTCGGACCGGTGCGCCGTTTCGACACCACCGGCCGCCGGGTCACCGTGGCGGCCACAGCGCCGGACGTCGGCACGCTCGCCGACGAGCTGGCCGACGCGATCGACGCCGCCGCCGGGGTCGCCGGGCTGGACCGGGCCGGGCGCGCCGGGTCGGCGCTGTTCCTGGCCACCCACGGCGGGCCGCACTCGCTGCCCGTACCGCAGGGGCGGGACGCGCCGACGGTGCCGGCGCTGGCCGGTCACCTGGCCGCGCGGTGCGGACTCGGCGGGCGGACCCGGATCTACACCACGGCCTGCGTGTCGGCGAGCAGCGCGGTCGCCGACGCCGCCGCGTTGATCCGCCGGGGCGACCTGGAGCGTGTCGTGGTCGCGGCCGGTTACCTGGTCGAACCGGACCAGTACGCGCTGTTCGACGCCGGGCGGGCGCTCGCCGCCGACGGCGCGGTACGCCCGTTCAGCGCCGGGCGCAAGGGACTGCTGCTGGGCGACGGGGTGGCCGCTGTGGTGCTGGAGTCGGCGAGTGCCGCCGCCCGGCGGGGCGCCGAGACGGTGGCGACGGTGGCCGGGTGGGGGCGGGCGGGGGACGCCTACCACGCGTGCCAGCCGCACCCGGAGGGGCTGGGGCTGGCCCGGGCGGTCGAGGCGGCGCTGCGGCGCGGCGGGCTGCCCCCGGACGCGGTCGGTTACGTCAACGCCAACGCCACCGGCACCTCGTTCAGCGACGCCTCCGAGGCGGCGGCGCTGACCCGGGTGTTCGGCGACGACGCCGGGCGGCTGCCGGTCAGCTCCACCAAGTCGGTGCACGGGCACGCGCTGGAGGCGTCCGGGCTGCTGGAACTGCTGGTCACCGTGCTGGCCCTGCGGCACGGCAAGCTGCCGGTCACCGCCGGCTGGCTCGGCCCGGACCCGCAGTGCCCGCTGGACGTCATCCGCGACGCCCCCCGCCCCGCGCGCACCGCACACGCCCTGACCCTCAACGCCGCCTTCGGCGGCGCCAACACCGCCCTCCTGGTGAGCACCTCATGACCGCCTCCACCCCCAGCCCTCCGCGATCTTGCACTTCCGGTCCCGGCGAAACGGGCACAACGCCCGCCGAGAGGGCGCCAACCGCAAGATCGCGCAGCCAAGGGGAGGCGCGGTGGCCCGAGGACGGGGATGAGGGGCCGGCGGGGGTGCCGGGGTTTGTGCACTCGGCGTTCGCGCCTCTCGTGGTGGCGGTCGCCGAGCGGTGCCTCGCGCGGCGCTACGGCACCGGGCCGCTGCCGCCGGGCAACGGTACGGCGGTGGTGCTGGTCAGCGCCGGCGGAGACACGGCCAGCGCGGCGCACGTCCGGGCCGCGGTGGACGCCGGTGACCGGATCGGGCCGCTGTTCTTCTTCCAGTCGGTGCCGAACAGCGTGGCCGGGCACGTCGCGGCGCGCTGGGGACTGGACGGGCCGGTGGTGTGCCTGAGCCCGACCGGCGACCCGCGGGCCGAGGGGGAGGCCGAGGCGGACCTGCTGCTGCACGACGGCGACGCCGCACAGGCGTTGCTGATCCTGATCGAACTGGCATCGGACGGTACGCCGGGCGAGGCGACCGCGGTGCTGCTGGGGGAGGGAACACGTCAATGAGGACGAAGGGACTGCGCGGCGCGCTCGCAGCCGACGCGGAACTGGGCGCGGGCAACGTGCTCGCCCGGGTGCTGGCCCACGGCGCCGACCCGGACGGGCCGGGGCTCACATTCGACACCGAGGTCGACGGCCACCCGGCCGAGACCCCGCTGACCCTGGGCCGGCTCGACCGGATGGTCGCCGCCCGGGCGGCCTGGCTGCACGAACGCGGGGTGAAACCCCGCGACCCGGTCGCCGTCTGGGCCGGTACGGCCGCCGACATGGTGCTGTCGTTCCTGGCGCTGACCCGCCTCGGCGCCATCCCGGCGCTGATGAACGGCAGGCTGCGCCCCGAGATCGCCGCCGAGTACATCCGCCGGCTACGCGCCGCCGGGGTGCTCGCCGACGCCGCGCACGCGCAGGCGCTGGCCGGGCACGACCTGGGCGCGCCGATGCTCGGCGAGCCCGCGCAGGCCGGGACCGGCGACCCGGACGCGGCGCCGGCGCACTACCGGCACCACCCGGACGACCCGATCGTCATCACCCACACCTCCGGCACCACCGGAGTGCCGAAGGCGGTGCTGCACTCGCACGCCAGCCTGTTCGCCGCCACCCGGCACCTGCTGTCCATGCCGCAGGCGCAGGGCACCACGCGCATCCTCAACGCGCTGCCCGCCCCGCACACCGCCACGGTGCTGATGGTCAACCAGGCGCTCGGCAACCGGGCGGAGATGTTCCTGCTCTCCGAGCAGGGCGGCGAGCGGGTGCTCGACGCGATCCAGCGGTGGCGCCCCGACGGCGTGTTCGGCTTCTCCGTCACCTGGGCCGAGCTGGCCCGCTTCGACCTGTCCGGCTACGACCTGGACTCGGTGCGGCTGTGGTTCAACACCGGCGACTGCTCGCACGAGCCGCACGTACGGCGGCTGGTCGCGGTGGGCTCCCGCGACGTGGTGACCCGTCAGGGCGTGACCCGGGTACCCGGGTCGGTGTTCATCGACGGCCTGGGCTCCAGCGAGATGGGCCACTCGATGTTCCACATCACGCACACCTCCGACACCGACAGGTACGGCCGCTGCGTCGGCCGCCCGTACCGGTTCACCAAGGTCGCGGTGCTCGACACCGACGGCAACGAGCTGCCGCCCGGGCAGGTCGGCTGGCTCGGCATCGACTCGCCGTCGCTGTTCCGCGGCTACTGGAACGACTCGGTCACCACGTACCGGTTCCGGCTGCGCGGCTGGTACCTCACCGGTGACCTGGTGTACGCCGACGAGGACGGCCGCTACTACCACCTGGACCGGGCGGTCGACTCGGTCGAGGCGGGCGACGGCAAACGGTTCTTCACCGCGCTGTCCGAGGAGCGCATCCTGGCCGCCAGCCCCGACGTGACCGACTGCACCGTGGTGATCGTCAAGGCGGACGACGGCACGGTCACCACCGACGTGCTGCTGGAACTGGCCGCCGGCGTCGACCCGGACGCGGACCGCACCGAGCGGATCCGTACCGCGCTGGGCCCGGACGTGGGCGCCACGCTGCGCCGGATCGTCCCGGTGCGCGCCGACGACATCCCGGTCACCGTCACCGGCAAGGTACGCAAGGTGGCGCTGCGCGAGCGCTATCTGACCGAGGCGCCGTCGTGACCGCCGTCGTCACCGGCATGGGCCTGTTCACCCCGGCGGGGCGCGGCGTGGCGGACACGTTCGACGCGCTGCTCACCGGCCGCTCCGGACTGCGTCGCCCGCCCGAGGGACACCCGGCGGCGGGCAGCCTGGAGGTGGCCGGCGTGCTGCCGGACATCGACCCGCGCAGCGTCGCCTCCGGACCGGAGACGAAGGTGCTCGACCGGGTGGTGCTGCTGGCCCTGATCACCGCCGCCGAGGCGCTCGCCGACGCGGGCATCGAGGTGGGCCGCGACGTCGACCCGGAGCGCATCGCGGTGATCGTCGGCGGTGTCGGCGGGATGTCCACGCTGGAGGGGCAGGTGCTGGCGCGGGCCGCCCGGGGCCGGGCGGCGGTCAGCCCGTATCTGCTCACCGGCATCCTGCCGAACATGCCGTCGGCGCGGATCGCCATCGCGCACGGCATCCGCGGCTACAGCTCGTCGGTCGGCACGGCCTGCGCCTCCGGCGCCCAGGCGGTCGCCGACGGGGTACGCCTCATCCGCTCCGGCGAGGCCGACGTGGTGGTGTGCGGGGCGAGCGAGGCGCCGCTGTTTCCCACGTTCGCCGACACGTTCGGCAACGCCCGGGCGCTGGCCCGGGGCTGGGACGAACCCACCGAGGCGAGCCGCCCGTTCGACAAGCGGCGCAACGGGTTCGTGCTGGCCGAGGGCGCGGCGCTGCTGGTGCTGGAGCGCGCCGGGCACGCCGACGGTCGGGGCGTGCGCGGCTACGCCGAGGTCGCCGGTTTCGGGGCGAACACCGACGCGTACCACCCGACCGCGCCGCGCCCGGACGGCGCGGGAGCGGCCGCGTGCATGCGCCGGGCGCTGGCCGCCGGCGGGATCGTGCCGGGCGACGTCGGGTACGTCAACGCGCACGGCACCGGCACCAAGCTCGGTGACGTCGCCGAGACGATCGCCCTGGCCGAGGTGTTCGGCCTCGGCGGCGTCCCGGTCAGCTCCACCAAGGCGCTCACCGGGCACCTGCTCGGCGCATCAGGTGTGCTGGAGGCCGCCGCCACCGCGCTGGCGCTCGACAGTGGCCTGCTGCCGCCCACCTACCACCTGGACGACCCGGACCCGGAGTGCGAGGCGGACCACGTCCGCGCCGTGCCCCGGCCCACCCGGGCCGACCACGCGCTGACGAACTCGTTCGGGTTCGGCGGCCAGAACGTCAGTCTGCTCCTGCGCCGGCTCTCCGGGCCGGCCCGCCGGGCCGCCACCCCGGCCGCCGGCTGACCGGACTCCAGTCCCGGGCGTCCGTCCGGGTCGCGATCACGGGGGGAACAGGGGAAGCCCATATGACCATCAACGGGATAGATCATCTCGAACTGTACGTGGGGGACGCCCGGCAGGCGGCCTTCTACTTCGACAACGCCGTCGGTTTCCGGCTGCGCGGGCAGGGCGGGCCGGAGACCGGGCTGGACGGGCAGCGTTCGCTGCTGCTGGCCCAGGCCGGCATCCGGCTGCTGCTGACCACTGGACTGTCCGCCGAGCACCCGGCGGCCACGTACGTGCACCGGCACGGCGACGGCATCGCCGTGGTGGCGCTCGCCGTCGACGACGCCGCCGGGGCGTACGCGGAACTGGTGGAACGCGGCGCGACACCGCTGAGCCCGCCGCGCACCTTCACCGGCGCGGACGCCGAGGTCGTGGTCGCCGAGGTCGGCGGCTTCGGCGACGTGGTGCACCGCCTCGTCCAGCGCAGCGGTGACCCGGAGGTGTTCCTGCCCGGCGTGATCGAGCCGGTGGCCGCGCCGGACGGCGACTCGCTGCTGGCCGAGGTGGACCACCTGGCCGTCTGCGTGCCGCCGGGGCAGCTCGACGAGACAGTCGCGCACTACGAGAAGGTGTTCGGCTTCGCCGACATCTTCACCGAGCACATCGAGGTCGCCGGTCAGGCGATGAACTCCAAGGTGGTGCAGAGCCCGTCGGGGAAGGTCACGCTGGTGCTGCTGGAGCCGGACACGAGCGCCCGGCCCGGCCAGATCGAGGACTTCCTGCGCTGGCACGCCGGCGCCGGGGTGCAGCACCTGGGGCTGCGCACCGACGACATCGTCACCGCCGTCGGCGCGCTCGCCGGGCGCGGGGTGCGGTTCGCCAGCACGCCCGGCGCCTACTACGACGGCCTGGAGCAGCGGGTCGGCCGCCTCGACGCGCCGGTGGACCGGCTGCGCGAGCTGAGCATCCTGGTCGACTCCGACCACGACGGGCAGCTGCTGCAGATCTTCACCGAGTCGATGCACGTGCGCCGCACCCTGTTCCTCGAACTCATCGAGCGGCGCGGGGCGCGCACCTTCGGCAGCGGCAACATCAAGGCGCTCTACGAGGCCAAGGAACGCGAGCTGGCCGCGGCGGGGGCGACCCCTGCTGCCGCGGCCGGAGGGGTAGGGGCATGACCACCATCGATCCCGGGCTGACCGCCGAGGAGGAGGCGCTGCTTCCCTCCGACGAGGACGTCCGGCACTACGCCGAGCACGGCTGGTACCTGTCGAAGAAGCTGCTCACCGACGACGAGGTGGACGAGCTGGTCGCCGCCACCGACAGCTACTACGCCGGGGAACGCGACCGGCGGCTGCCGGTCCGGCCGCCGAAGCTGGCCTACTGGGAGCCGGCCAAGGGCGACGTGCAGCGGCACAACGACTACGTGCACCACGAACACGACGGCATCGCGCGCATCCTGCGCAAACCGCTGATCGGGGCGGTCGCCGCCCGGCTGGCGCAGGCCACCGAGATCCGCATCTTCCAGTCCACGCTGATCTGGAAGCCGCCGATCGCCGGTGAGCCGTCGAACATCGTGCCCTGGCACTTCGACAAGCACTACTGGGCGTCCTCGTCGTCGGAGAACATGCTCACCGCGTTCATCCCGTTCCACGACTGCGGCGAGGAGATGGGCACCATCACCATGGTCGACGGCTCCCACCGCTGGCGGGAGATCGGCGCCGACGACACGGTGGTGCGGCACTTCGCCGACCGGGACCGCGACCAGCTCGAGGCGATGCTGGCCGAGAACGCGGCGTACAACGGGGCGACGATCCGCAAGATCCCCATGGTGATCCCCAAGGGGCACATGAGTTTCCACCACTGCCGCACCTACCACGGCAGCGGTGCGAACGTCAGCGGGCGGCCCCGCCGGGCCATCTCGCTGCACCTGCAGGACGGCGACAACGCCTGGCGGGAGTATCCGCTCTCCGACGGCACGCTCGCCGCGTACAACCACGACGTGCTGGTCCGCCGCACCCACGAGGGCCGGCCGGACTACGCGGACCCCGATTACTGCCCGGTCATCTGGCGCGACCGCGCCCAGCAGGGAGGCTGACAATGTCACGGTACGACTGGGGTAAGACGCACCCGGGCATCGAGCGACTCGAGCGGGCGGTGACCGAGCGCCGCGACGTGGTGGTCAAGCACCCGCTCTACGCCAACCTCGACACCCACGACGCGCTCGTCACGTTCATGGAGCACCACGTCTTCGCGGTCTGGGACTTCATGTCCCTGCTGAAGTCGCTGCAGCGGCAGCTCACCTGCGTCACGGTGCCGTGGATCCCGACCGGCCCGACCGGCAGCCGCCGCCTGATCAACGACATCGTCATGGTCGAGGAGAGCGACGAGCTGGGCGACGGCTACATCAGCCACTTCGAGCTGTACGTGCAGGGCATGACCGAGGCCGGCGCCGACACCACGGCCGTGAACAAGCTCGTCGACCTGCTGCGCGACGGCACGCCGGTCACCGAGGCGCTCGGCGCGGCGGGCGTACCCGCGGCGTCGGCCGCGTTCGCCGGCACCACCTGGCGGATCATCGAGACCACCCCGGTGCACTGCCAGGCCGCGGCGTTCGCGTTCGGCCGCGAGGACCTCATCCCGGAGATGTTCACCCAGGTCGTCGCCGTCAACGAGCGCAGCAACCGGCTCAACAAGTTCGTCGACTACCTGGAGCGGCACATCGAGGTCGACGGCGAGCAGCACACCCCGATGGCCATGCAGATGCTGGCCGACCTGTGCGGCGACGACGACACCAAGTGGCAGGAGTGCGCCGACACGGTCAACGCCGCGCTGGCCGCCCGCGCCCGACTCTGGGACGACATCCTCGCCGCCGTCAAGGAGGGCCGTCCGGCGTGACCGGCTCCGACCCGCTCCGGCTCTACCGGGCGGTCCGGCTGATCCGCCGCTTCGAGGAGCGCGCGATCGAGCTGGTCCGCGCCGGACAGATCGTCGGTGGCATCCACCCGTACCTCGGTCAGGAGGGGATCGCCGCCGGCGTCTGCGCGGCGCTGGACCGCGAGGACCTGGTCACCGGCACCCACCGCGGGCACGGGCACGTGCTCGCCAAGGGCGCCGACCCGGCCCGGATGCTGGCCGAGCTGTGCGGCCGGGTCACCGGGCTCAACCGGGGCCGGGGCGGGTCGATGCACGCCGCCGACTTCGGCGTCGGCGTCCTCGGCGCCAACGCCATCGTCGGAGCCGCCGGCGCGATCCTCACCGGAGCGGTGTGGGAGCGCCGGCGGCGCGGCGCCGACATCGTCGGCGTCACCTTCTTCGGCGACGGCGCGGTCAACGAGGGCATGCTGCTGGAGGCGTTCAACCTGGCCGCGCTCTGGCGGGTGCCGGTGCTGTTCGTCTGCGAGAACAACGGCTACGCCACCACCATGCCGGTCGAGGGCGCGGTCGCCGGCACCATCGCCGGGCGGGCTGCCGCCTTCGGCATGCCGGCGGCCGCCGTCGACGGGCAGGACCCCGAAGCGGTACGCGAGGTCACCGCCGCCGCCGTCGCGCGGATGCGCGCCGGCGGCGGCCCCGAGCTGGTCGAGGCCCGCACCTACCGCTTCGACGCCCACCACACGTTCGAACATCAGGTACGCCTCGACTACCGGCCGCCGGAAGAGGTGGCCGAGGGCCGGTCCCGCGATCCCGTCGACATCGCCGGAGCGCGACTCGACCCGGCGGTACGGGCCGAGGTGGACGCCGCCGTCGAGGCGGAACTGGACGCCGCCGTCGAATACGCGCTCGCCGGTCCGCACCCCGACCCGGCGACCGCCTTGGACCACCTGTACGCCAGCGGGCTCACCGCCCGGACCGGAGGTGGCTGATGCCCCGGCTCTCCTACCGCAGGGCGCTCACCCGGGCGCTCGCCGACGAGATGGCCCGCGACGAGTCGGTCGTGGTGCTCGGCGAGGACATCCGGGTGGCCGCCGCGAACGTCACCACCGGCCTGCTGAAGAAGTTCGGCCCGGAACGGGTACGCGACACCCCGCTGTCCGAGCAGGCGTTCACCAGCTTCGCCACCGGCGCGGCGCTGGCCGGGGCCCGCCCGGTGGTGGAGTTCCAGATCCCGTCGCTGCTGTTCCTGGTCTTCGAGCAGATCGTCAACCACGCGCACAAGTTCCCGCTGATGACCGGCGGCCAGTGCGCGGTGCCGGTCACCTACGTGGTGCCCGGCTCCGGCTCCCGCACCGGCTGGGCCGGGCAGCACTCCGACCACCCGTACGCGTTGTTCGCCCACGTCGGGGTGACCACAGTCGTACCGGCCACCCCGGCCGACGCGTACGGGCTGCTGGTCTCCGCGATCCGCTGCGACGACCCGGTGGTGGTCTTCGCCCCGGCCGGCGCGCTGGACCTGCGCGCCGACGTCACCGACCTGACGCCGGTGCCGCTGGGCCGCGGGATCGTCCGCCGCCCCGGCGCCGACGTGACGGTGGTGGCCGTCGGGCACCTGGTGCACGACGCGCTCGCCGTCGCCGAGGAACTCGCCGGGCAGGCGTCGGTGGAGGTCTTCGACCCCCGCACGCTCTACCCCTTCGACTGGGACGGCCTGGTCGAGTCGGTGAGCCGCACCGGGCGGCTGGTGGTAGTCGACGACGGCAACCGCTCCTGCGGCATCGCCGGGGAGATCATCGCCACCGTGGTCGAGCGGGTCCGGCTGGCCGCGCCACCCCGGCGGGTCACCCGCCCCGACGGTGCCGTGCTGCCCTTCGCCCCGGCCCTGGACCGGGCCGTGCAACCCGGCCGCGACCAGCTCACCGCCGCCATCCAACTGACCCTCAAGGACGGATGAACGATGGACCCGAACTACACGTGGCCGCCACTCGGCCAGGCGTGGACCGACCTGCCCGAGTCCACCCGTACCGCGATGGTGACCACCGGCGCCGCGGCCTGGGAGAAGATCTTCCACGGCCGGGCCACGTACAACAAGCAGTGGCGGCTGGCCCGCCCGCCCGTCTTCACCGCCGACGCGTTCGGCGAGCTGAACGAGGTCTGCGACCGCATCGCCCAGCTCATCCTGGAAGCCTGCCGGCGTCGCGCGCGTACCGCCGGTGAGCTGCAGCGGCTCCTCGACGTGCCGGAGGGGGAGACCCGGCTGCTCGACCCGGAGGAGGAACTGCACGAGGGGCTGCTCGCCGCGTACCGGCCGGACGTGCTGTTCTCCGGCGGCGTGCCGTGCATCGTCGAGTACAACATCGACAGCAGCCTCGGCGGCGGCTTCGACGCCGACACCGTCATCCAGCGGTACGCCGAGCTGTACCGTACCCATGACCTGCTCGACGGCGCGCGGCCCGCGCCGTCCCTGCTGGACCAGCGGTTCGCCGCCATCCGGGACACGCTCGGCCTGGCCGACGGCGCGCGGGTGGCGCTGCTGATGGACTTCGACGCCGACTACCCGGGACTGGACGACCCGGAGACGTTCATCCGGATCCTGTCCCCGCTGATCGACCAGGCCCGCCCGTTCGGCATCGACCTGGTCATCGCCCCGGTCGCCACCGCCGGCCTGGACGCGCAGAGCCGCCTGGTCGTCGGCGGCGCCCCGGTGGACGCCCTGTTCCGGCTGTTCGTGCCGAACCGGGTCACCCACAGCCCCGGCCTGGACGCGGTCGCCGGCGCGCTCGCCGCCGGCACGCTGCCGATGTTCGTCAGCAGCGCCGCCTGGCTGCTCAGCAACAAGCTCAACTACGCCTGGCTCTGGGAGGACCTGGACCTGCTGCCGGAGGACGACCGGACGCTGATCCGCCGGTACGTGCCGCACACCGTCGCGCTCACCGCCGACCAGCTCGACCGGGCGCTGGCCGAACAGGCCGACCTGGTGGCCAAGCCGGCCGGCGGATCGGCCGGGCACGGGGTGCTGATCGGCCGCGAGATGACGGCTGTCGCGTGGGCGGACGGGGTGCGCGCGGCGATCGCCGAGGGCGGCAACATCCTGCAGCGCTACCACGAGGCGGACCGGGTGGCGATGGACTTCGTGCAGATCGAGACCGGTGAGACGGTCACCGCCGATGTCCCGTACAGCCTCGCCCCGTACCTGTTCGGCCGCACCGGTTCCGGCGCGCTGGCCCGGGTCGGCTACCCGGGCTGCGACGAGGTCCTCAACCTGGCCCGAGGCGTCCTCCTGACCGGCATCCTCCTAACCGACTGACCCCCTCCCCGCCTGCCCGCTTCGTTGATCAAGGAGTTCGTGTCCTCATCGGGGCGCGTCACCGACCCCAAACTCCTTGGTCAACAACGTGGATCCGGGCCGAGGGCGCCGGGCGCGGGTGAGGGGGAGGGCGCGGTCAGGGGTGGGGGAGGTGGGTGGCCAGGACTCTCAGGGTTTCGGCTGTGGCTATCGCGTCGCTGCGGGCGCTGCCGTGCCGCCCGTCGCTGCTGTACAGCGACGGGTCGGCCACCAGCGGATGGTCGGTCAGGTGCACGTGCAGCGTCCCCAGCCGCTCGGCCACGCCCCGGGTGTGCCGGGACAGCCGGCGCATCCGCTCGCCCAGGCCCGCGCGCAGCGTCTCCGGCACGGCCGGGCTGTGCGAGACGTCGAACATGCCCACCGTGATCACGTCCGCCCCCGCTTCCCGCAGCGCGGTGATCATGGCGGTCAGCTCGGCGTCGACCGCGTCCGGGTCGTAGGCGGACCGGAACGCGTCGTTGCCGCCGCACACCACGAGGGCCAGGTCCGGTTCGAAGGCCAGCGCGTCGGCCAGCTGGGTGGCCCGTACCTCGTGCGCGCGCAGCCCGCGCCGCCCCAGATTCAGGTACGCCAGCTCCGGCCGGACGGCGCGCAGCTCGGCGGCGATCCGGTCGGCCCACTGGAGGTCCGGGTAGCCGTCGACCGGCTCGCACAGTCCTTCCGCGACGCTGTCGCCGAGCACCACGAACCGGCGCCACGGGTGCCCGCGCAGCAGCTCGGTGGCCTCGCCCGGACGCAGGCACCACGGATCAGTCGCCTCGGTCAACGTCGATGCCATGATCGGCAGGCTAGCCGAGCGCCCGGCGCGGGAAAAGGGGCTCAGCTCAGCAGGGTCAGCAGTTCGCCGGGCCGGGACAGACTGAGGTCGGCGGGCTCGGCCGGATCGTACTGATGGCCCCACGCGGCGGCCACCGCCACCGCGCCGCTGCTGCGGGCGGCGCGCAGGTCCAGCGGCGAGTCGCCCACGTACGCGGCCCGGCCGGCCGGCACGCCGAGCCGCCGGCAGGCCACCTCGACGCCCTCGGGCGCCGGTTTGGGGCGGGTGACCTGGTCGCCGCCGAGGACCACCCGGAAGTGACCGAGCAGGCCGACCCGGTCGAGCATGATCTCCGCCGCCTGGTGGCTCGCGCCGGTGAACACGCCCACCGGCACCCGGGCGGCGAGGTCGGCGAGCATCTCCGCGACTCCGGGGTAGACGCTCACCCGCCCGGCCGTCGCGGCCAGTTCGGTGTGGTAGCGGTCGAGGTCAGCGGCGGTGGCGGGGCGCCGGAGCAGGTGCGTCAGCAGGTCGGACGGTGAGCCGATCGAGTAGCCGGCGATGACCTCGGCGTCGGTGTACGACGGGCCGCCACCGGCCCGCACCGCCGCCCGGTACGCCGCCGGCACCACCTCGTGCGACTCGATGAGCGTGCCGTCCATGTCGAAGACGACGGCGTCCACCGGGCGGCTCACGCGGCCCCGGCCCGGTGCGCGGCGGCGAGCCGCTTCGGCGCGCGGGCGTGCCACGCCTCGGTGATCAGCTCGGTCAGGTCGTCCACGGCGATCCGGTCGAGCCGGACCAGCACGGCCGGGTAGCCGTCGAGGTGCGGCGTGGTGAAGTAGACCGCCGGGTCGTCGGCGAGCAGCGCCTCCTTGGCGCCCAGGTCGGGCACCCGGGCACCGAGGATCGGGCCGTCCGGCGCGGCGTCGCCGAGCGCCTCGAGGTCGCTGCGGCGCAGCGGCCGGTCCCAGACGAACATCTTGTCGCGCACCCGCCAGGCGGGCAGGTCGTCGTACGAGCCGCGCTCGGTGGTCTCCGGCAGGGCCAGCGCGATGCGCCGCACGTCGTCCCAGGTCGCCATGGCCCCGACCCTACCGCCGCCCACCGACACCCCGGCTCAGACCGGCGTGGGGGTCGCCGGTTCCGGGGCCGGGCGGTGGGACCCGCGGGTCAGCAGCAGCGGTCCCACGGTCAGCACCAGGCAGACCACCGACATCACCAGCAGCGCCGGGGTGAGGTCGAGCAGCGCCACCGACCAGCCGCCGAGCAGCGCGCCGACGGGCAGGCCGAGGAACGCCACCGACCCGGAGATGCCCAGCACCCGGGTCTGCAGCTCGCCCGGCACCCGCTGGTAGAGCGACGCGCCGAGCAGCGGGTTCACCGCCGCGATGCCGATGCCGGACAGGAACGTCACCACGAGCACCACGACCAGGTCGTCGCTGAGCGCCAGCGCGAGCAGCCGGGGCGCGCCGCTGAGCGTCAGCCCCAGCGCGAACGTCGTCCCGGCGGGCAGCCGGGTGCCGAACATCGTGAACAGCACGTTGCCCAGCAGCGCGCCGCCCGAGAACACACCGAGCAGCAGGCCGAAGCCGGCCGGGTCGCCGAGCACCTGGTTGACCCAGAGCGGGATCCAGACCGCGACGCTGGCGTTGGCGAACATGTTCGACACCGAGACCACGATCAGCATGATCATCAGCGTCCGGTCGGTGCGCAGGTACGCGAAGCCGCCGCGTAGTGCCCGCAGGTAGGGCTCCCGGGGTGCGGGTTGCGCCGGCGCGGGCGGCCGGACCAGCACGCCGATGAGCAGCGCGCAGACCGCGAACGTGGCCGCGTCGATCCAGATGGCCCGGGTCAGCCCGACCCAGTCGATGAGCAGTCCGCCGAGCACCGCGCCGAACAGCGTCATGCCCCGGGCCAGGCCGTCGTAGGCGCTGGTGAGCCGGATCAGCGGCACCCCGGCCCGCTCGGCGGCCGGTTTGAACAGCACGTGCTTGACCCGGTCGCCGATGCCGCGCAGCCCGCCGGCGACCGCCACCAGGACCAGCAGCGTGCCGAACCCGAGCCAGGGGGCCAGCGCCACCACCGCCATCGCGACAGCGCTCGCCGCGTCCACGAACACGGAGGTACGGCGTACCCCGAAGCGGTCCGCCCACGGCGTGGCCAGCGCGCTGGAGAGCATGTACGGCAGCGTCTCCGCCGCCGCGACGAGTCCCATCTTGGTGGGGCTGCCGGTGGTCTCCAGCACCAGCCAGGGGATGGCCACCACGGAGATCCGGGTGCCGAGGTTGGACAGCAGGTCGGCGCCGACCAGGGTGTACAACTCCCGGCGCGGGTTCATGCCGAGCTGCCGATCACGGTGCCCAGCGTGTCGGTGTCGGCCGGATGCGCGGCGGCGTACCGGGCCCGAAGCGCCCGTTTGTCCACCTTCGCGGACCGGTTCAGCGGCAGCGCGTCCACGAACTCCACGGCGCCGGGCGCCCACGTCTCGCTCAGCTCCCGCACCACCAGCGCGATCAGCTCCTCGCCGGTCACCGACGCGCCGGGCGCCGGCACCACGTACGCGTACGGCAGTTCCCCGGCGACCGGGTCCGGCGCGCCGATCACGGCGGCGGCCCGCACCTCGGGGTGGCCGGCGAGCACGTCCTCGATGGGGCGGGAGTAGATCGGCCAGCTGCGCGCCCGGGTGAGGATCCGGTCCTGCAACCGGTCGACCAGGTAGAGGTAGCCGTCGGCGTCGAGGTGGCCGATGTCGCGGGTGCGGACCCAGCCGTCGACGAGCGTCTCCGCGGTCAGCTCCGGCCGGCCGTGGTAGCCGGCGAAGCTCAGCTTCGTGCGGACCCACACCTCGCCGTCGTCGCCGGGCGGCAGCACCTTGCCGTCGGTGTCGCGGATCTCCACCGTCACGTCGCCGTACGGGCGGCCGCAGGAGCGCAGACGCTCCGGGTGCTCCGGGTCCTCGGTCAGCCCGGGCAGCGCGCAGATGACCACCGCCTCGCTGAGGCCGTACACGATGCGCAGGCACGGGCCGAAACGGGCGATGGCCTGGCGCAGCCGGGCGGGCGCGGCGGGCCCGGCGCCCACGTTGAACATGAACATGGCGGAGAAGTCGGCGCCCGGCAGGTCGGGGTGGTCGAGCACCTCGTAGAGCATCGGCGGGGTGACGAACGTGGAGGTGAGCCGCTCGGCGTCCACTGTCGCGATGAACGCGGCCGGGTCCCACTGGTCGCGCAGGAACAGCACGCCGCCGGTGAACAGGTTGAACAGCGTGGTGATCTGGCCACTGGCCAGCCACATCGGTGAGTGGGACAGGTGCCGCAGCAGCGGGAACCCGGCGCCCCGGAAGTCGGCGGCCAGGGCGAGGATCTGCCGGTAGAAGCTCTCCCGGTGGTGCACCAGCTTCGGCGTGCCGGTGGTGCCGCTGGTCTGCAGGAACGACTCCGGCGCGGGCGCGTCGGCGGGCAGCTCCGCGGCCGGCTCGCCGGCCGTCGCGGTCAGGTCCGGTCCGGCGCCGCCGGGGCCGAGGCAGAGCACCGGTACGCCGGACAGCCCGGCCGCGATCTGGACCGCCTGCGGGTCGCGCGGGTCGTACACGAACGCCTCCGGCGCGGACAGCGCGACGAACTCGTCGACCTCCCGCCGCGAGGTCACCGGGGCGACCCACATGCTCCGGCAGCCCAGCAGGTGCAGCGCCAGTTGCAGCAACGGACCCTCGACCGTGTTGCCGAGCATCACCAGCACTGCCGCGCCGGGGCGTACCCCGTGCCGGCGCAGCGCGGCGGCCAGGCCGCGCACCCGCGCGGCGACCTGGGGGTAGGTGAGGCGGCGTCCGCCGCCGACGAGCGCCTCCCGGTCGCCGAAGCCGGCGAAGAGCTCCAGCGCCTCGTGCACATAGTTCGGCCGGTCGGTCATCGGGCAGCCCCCATCATGGTCCGCGAGCGGCGTCCGGCCAGGTCAGGGCCGGGACATGACGGCAGGTGCCAGGTCGGCGACCGCACCGCCGCCAGCTTCCGAGCCTAGGCAGCGGCGGTCCACCGCGGACAGAGCCGATCGTCGCTGCGTCCCGCGACGTGGGCATTTGATCATGTCGATCAGGTTGATTGACGCTCGTCACCGCCGGAAGCTAGTTTCCGGTCCATCGCCCGGGCCGGTGCCGCCGACCGCGTCACGCCCGGGGCTGCCGACCATGGAGGATCGATGCCGACCCCGAAGAGATGGCACGTCATAGCTTCCGCCGTAACGCTGCTGATCGCCGCCACCCCGGCGGTCACCGCGAGCGCCGGCCCGACCGACACCGACCGCGCCGGGCACGGGCGCGCCGAGTGGGCCGGGACCTGGGCCGCGGCGGTGACCCGCGGGAACACCGTGGGCCTGACCGAGACCGGCCTGAACAACCAGAGCATCCGGATGACCGTGCAGACCTCGGTGGGCGGGCCGCGCCTGCGGGTGCGGCTGACCAACCTCTACGGCCAGCAGGCCATCCAGGTCGGCCGCGCCACCATCGCCCGGCCGAACACCGCCACCCCCGACGACCTGTCCGACATCGTCCCGGCCAGCGTCCGTCAGCTGACCTTCTCCGGCGCCGGTTCGGCGACCATCAACAAGGGTGCCGAGCTGCTCAGCGACCCGGTGGCCTTCCCGGTGGCCGAGCAGGAGGACCTGGTGGTCACCCTGTACTTCCCGGTGCTCACCGGGCCGGTCACGTTCCACGGCCAGTCCCGGGTCACCAACTTCATCGGCGCCACCGACCTCACCTCGGCGGCCGACGGCGCCGGCTTCACGATCCGGCCCAACTGCTGCTGGATGTTCCTGTCCGGCATCGACGTGGAGCGCAAGGTGACGCCCGGCTCCGTGGTGGTGCTCGGCGACTCCATCAGCGACGGCAACGGCAGCACCGTCAACGCCGACCGCCGCTGGCCGGACCTGCTCGCCAAGCGGCTGATCGACGCCCGCCCGGAGCCGCGTACGCCGGGCGTGCTCAACCTCAGCCTGGCCGGCAACCGGCTCAACCACGAGGGCACCGAGCCCGGCGCGGGCGACTTCCCCGGCTACTACGAGCTGGGCCCGAACGCGCTGGCCCGGCTCAACGAGGACGTGTTCCCGCAGACCGGGGTGCGTACCGTCATCACCCACCTGGGCATCAACGACATCTGGATGAACGGTGACAGCCCGGAGGCGATCATCGCCTCGCTGCGCCAGCTCAACCGGCAGGTCCAGGCGCGCGGCCTGACCAGCATCGCCGGCACGCTCATGCCGTACGAGGGCAACGGCGGGCCGGGCGTGTGGACGCCGGAGAAGGACGCCACCCGGCAGGCCGTCAACACCTGGCTGCGCGGGCCCGGCCGGGCCGAGTTCGACGGCGTCGTCGACTTCGACGCGGTGATGCGCGACCCGGCGCAGCCCAGCCGGCTGCTGCCGGCGTACGACTCGGGTGACCACATCCACCCGAACGACACCGGAGCCGCGGCGATGGCGAACGCGGTGCCGTTGAAGCTGCTCGGACTGTGACACCGGGCGGGGGCGGCGGTCGACACGACGCCGCCCCCGCCGCCGTTTTCCTGGGGAGGAAAGACAGTGGACGTCAGCGAGATCCTGACCGGGCTCTACAGCGAACAGGGCCGGCAGAACCCCTATCCCTTCTACGCGGCCCTGCACGAGCACGGGCCGATAAACGCCGTTCCGGCCCGCGCCGAGCACAGCACCGTCAGCGCGGTGGCCGGCGGGTACGACATGGTGGACCAGATCCTGCGCGATCCCGGCTGGTACAAGGGCTTCCCGCCCGGCTGGGAGGAGCAGGAGATCCTACGGACTTTCCTGACGTCGATGATGTTCGTCAACCCGCCCGACCACACCCGGATGCGCGCGGTGTTCGCGAAGACGTTCACCCCGCGCCGGCTGGTCGCGCTGGAGCCGGTGATCGAGCGGGTCGTCGCCGAACGCCTGGACCACATGGCCGAGGTGGGCGCCGACGGGCACGAGGTGGACTTCGTGGCCGACTTCGCGTACCCGGTCCCGGCGCTGGTGATGGCCGAGTTCATCGGCCTGCCCCCGGCCGACCTGGCCTGGTACCGGCAGCGGGTCGACTGGATCGACGAGTACATGGACGTGTCCGGCAAGACGCCGGAGCGGCTGGCCCGGGCCAACCAGGCCGCCGAGGAGCTGCGCGTCTACTACCGCGACCTGATCGCCCACCGGCGCCGTACGCCCGGCCACGACCTGATCAGCGGGCTGGTCGAGGTGCTCGACGCGGGCGGCGTCGACCTCACCGAGGACGAGCTGATCAGTAACCTGATCGTGCTGTTCAACGCCAGCTTCGTCACCACCGTCTACATGTTCAGCAACGGCCTGCCGCTGCTGCTGGAGCACCCGGACGTGACCGCCGCGCTACCCGGTGACGACGCGCTGGCCCGGGGCTGCGTGGAGGAGGTGCTGCGGATGGAGAGCCCGGTGCACTTCCTGGCCCGCTCCGCGCCCGCCGGCGTCGACCTCGGCGGCGTGCCGGTCGACCGGGACGACAACGTGCTGCTGCTGATCGCCGCCGCCAACCGCGACCCGGCCCGGTTCCCCGACCCGGACCGCTTCGACCCGCGCCGTCCCGGCCCGCCGTCGCTGGCCTTCGGCGTCGGGCTGCACTTCTGCCTCGGCTCGGCGGTGTCCCGGCTGGAGGGCCGGCTGGCGCTGCCGCGCCTGTTCGCGCGCTTCCCGCGGCTGGCCGTCACCCAGCCGTACACGTACAGCGGGAGCCTGTTCCTGCGCGGCATCGACAAGCTCTTCGTCACCACAGGGGAGGCCGGATGACACTCGATCCGCAGGTGGTCGCGTGGCGGACCGCGCGGGCCGCCGCCGGGACCGTGCCGCTCTACACCCAGACCCTGGCCGAGGCCCGCGCCGCCGACCTCGCCGCGATCCGTGCCGGCTCCGGCGCGGTCGAGCCGGTCGCCGAGGTACGCGACACGACGGTGCCCGGCCCGGCCGGGCCGCTGCCGGTGCGGATCCACCGGCCGGACGGCGACGGCCCGCTGCCGACTCTCGTCTACTTCTTCGGTGGCGGCTGGACCCTCGGCAGCGTCGACACCGCCGACGGAATCTGCCGGCGGCTGGTCAACCTGACCGGCGCGCAGACCGTGACGGTCGGCTACCGGCTCGCCCCGGAGCATCCGTTCCCGGCGGCGGTGGAGGACTGCCATGCCGCGGTGCGGCACCTCGCCGCGCACGCCGCCGAGTTCCGCGTCGACCCGGACCGGCTGGCGGTCGGCGGGGACAGCGCGGGCGGGAACCTGGCCGCCGCGGTGACGCTGCTGGCCCGCGCCGACGGCGGTCCCCGGCTCGCCGCCCAGCTGCTGGTCTATCCGAACACCGACCAGCGGCCCGGGCACCGCCCCGGCGACGACGAGGACCCGATGCTGTTCAACAGGCACTCGGTGGGCTGGTACCGGAGCCACTACCTGGCCGACCCGGGCGACGCGGCGCACCCGCTGGCGTCTCCGCTGCTCGCCGAGGACCTGGGCGGCCTGCCCCCGGCGCTCGTGATCACCGCCGGGTACGACCCGCTGTGCGCCGAGGGCCGGCGGTACGCCGAGCGGCTGGGCGAGGCCGGCGTGCCCACCGAGACGGCCCACTACCCGGGGATGGTGCACGGGTTCTTCGCCATGCCCGGCGTGTTCGACGCCGGACGGCAGGCCCAGGAGCGGGCCGCCGCCTTCCTGCGCCGCACGTTCGGGCTCGACCCGGCGCACGCGGCGGCGGGTGCCGACCATGGCTGACGCGGTGGACGGCTTCGTGCCGCCGGTCAGCCTGGCCGAATTCGCCGCGCTGGCCCGGGCGGTGCTGCCGCCCGACGTGTGGGACTTCGTCGACGGCGGCAGCGGCGCCGAGACCGCCCTGGCCGCGAACCGGGCCGCGCTGGACCGGGTGGCGGTGCTGCCGCGGATGCTGGCCGGCGTGGACGACCCGTCCACCGAGGCGGCGCTGCCCGGCGGCCGGGCCGCGTTGCCGGTGGCTGTCGCGCCGATGGCGTACCAGCGGTTGCTGCACCCCGACGGCGAGCCCGCGCTCGCGGCGGCGGCCCGCGCGGCGGGCGTGCCCTACGTGGCCAGCACGCTGGCCAGCACGCCGATCGAGGAGATCGCGGCGACCGGCGCGACCGTGTGGTTCCAGCTGTACTGGCTGCGCGACCGGGCGCTGGTGGCCGACCTGCTCGACCGGGCGTCGGCGGCCGGCTGCGCGGCGGTGATGGTGACTGTGGACGTGCCGGTGCTCGGGCGGCGCCTGCGCGACGCCCGCAACGGGTTCGCGCTGCCGCCGCACGTCACCGCCGCGAACCTGCCCGGCGGCCGGGACGACCTGGCGCACCAGGGCACCCCCGGCGTGTCGGCGGTGGCGGTGCACACCGGCGCGGTCTTCGCCCCGGCGCTGAGCTGGGCGGACCTGGAGTGGCTGCGGGAGCGTACCCGGGTGCCGTTGCTGGTCAAGGGCATCCTGGACGCGCGCGACGCGGTCCGCGCGGCGGACGCCGGCGTGGACGCCGTGGTGGTCTCCAACCACGGCGGACGGCAGCTCGACGCCGCCCCGGCCAGCGCGGCCGTGCTGCCCGAGGTGGTCGAGGCGGTCGACCGGCGGTGCGCGGTGCTGCTGGACAGCGGCGTCCGCGGCGGCGTCGACGTGCTGCGCGCGCTGGCGCTGGGCGCGGACGGCGTGCTGCTGGGCCGGCCGCTGCTCTGGGCCCTGGCCGCCGGTGGCCGGGCCGGCGCCGAGGCGGCGCTCGCGCTGCTCGCGGCGGAACTGCGCGACGCGCTCATCCTCAGCGGCTGCCCGGACCCGGCCTCGGCCCGGCGGCTGCGCACCCGGATCGGAGGCTGACGTGGAACCGGTCGACCTGGCCGTCACGGCGCTGCACGGCAGTGTCGGCGACCCGGCGCTGAACTCGATGAACTTCCTCAACGAGGTGGCGCAGCACTACCCGGACGCGGTGTCGCTGGCGGCCGGGCGGCCGTACGAGGAGTTCTTCGACTCGGCGGTGCTGCACACGTACCTGGACCGCTTCCGCCGCCACCTCGCCGAGGACGTCGGGCTGGACCGGGCCGGCGTGGACCGGACGCTGTTGCAGTACGGCCGGACCAAGGGCGTCGTGCACCACCTGATCGCCCGGCACCTCGCCGTGGACGAGGGGCTCACCGTCGACCCGGAGTCGATAGTGGTGACAGTCGGCTGCCAGGAGGCGATGTTCCTGGTGCTGCGCGCGCTGCGGACCGGCCCGGCGGACGTGCTGTTCGCTGTCGCGCCCACGTACGTCGGGCTCACCGGCGCGGCCCGTCTGGTCGACCTGCCGGTGCGCCCGGTGGCCGGCGGGCCCGACGGCGTCGACCTGGCCGACCTGCGCGCCGGGGTGCGCCGCGCCCGCGCGGAAGGGCTGACGCCCCGGGCCTGCTACGTGATGCCCGACTTCGCCAACCCGTCCGGCGTCAGCATGGGCACCGGGCAGCGGCGGCGGCTGCTGGAGCTGGCCGCCGAGGAGAACCTGCTGCTGATCGAGGACAACCCGTACGGCCTGTTCCCGGCCGACGGCACCGCGCGGCGGCCCACGCTCAAGGCGCTGGACACCGCGCGCCGGGTGGTCTACCTCGGCTCGTTCGCCAAGACCGTGCTGCCCGGGGCCCGGGTCGGCTACGTGGTCGCCGACCAGCGGGTGGGGGAGGCCGACGGCACCGTGGTCCCGTTCGCCGACCACCTCGCGAAGATCAAGAGCATGGTCACGGTGAACACGTCACCGATCAGCCAGGCGGTGATCGGCGGCGCGCTGCTGGCGCACGACTGCTCGCTGGTGGCCGCGAACGTGCGGGAACGGGCCGCGTACGCCCGCAACCTGCGCCACCTGGTCGACGGCCTGGCCCGGCGCTTCCCGGCCGGCGGTCCGGTCACCTGGACCGTCCCGGCGGGCGGCTTCTTCGTGGTGGTGAGCGTGCCGTTCCCGGTGGACGACGCGCTGCTGCACCGCTCGGCTCGCGAGTACGGCGTGCTCTGGACGCCGATGGCCCACTTCTACGATGCGGGCACGCCGGTGAATGCGTTGCGGCTGTCGGTGAGCGCTGTCACACCGGAGTCGATCGATCTCGGGCTGGACCGGCTCGCCACGCTGGTCACGGACACCATGTCCGGCGGCGTGACGCCGGAGTGTCAGGGTTCCGGCACACTACGTGTTTCCTGACGCCGTTCGTCTGTTGATAATGGACCAATGGTTGCCTGGGAGTACGCGTTGCTCGTTCGTCGGTATCAGGGTCAGGGACGCAATTTCCACGTCTCGTTCGTGTGGTACGGCCCGGACGGGTCACGCACCGACGTGACCGCGTACGGCGACACCGCCATCGCGCACCTGAACCGGGTCGGCCGGGAGGGCTGGGAACTGGTCTCCGCCGCCGAGGACGTGAACAACGTGCAGGGCAGCACCGAGGTCCACCGCTACCACCTGAAGCGCCCGCTGCGCTGACCCCGTAACCGCCGGCACCCCGGGAGACTCCTTCTCCCGGGGTGCCGCTTCGTGTTGTCGGGCGCTCAGGCCAGGTCGACCGAGGGGTAGAGCGGGAACGGCGTGAGCAGGTCGGCGGCCTGCTTGCCGACGGACTCGGCGACCGCCGGGTCCAGCACGTACTTCGCCTTCGACGGCGCGCCGTCCGGGCCGGTGCCGGGCGTGGTCTGGCTGAGCACGGTGTGGATCAGCTCGGCGGTGGCGTCCATCTCCGCGGCGCCGAGGCCCCGGGTGGTCAGCGCCGGGGTGCCGATGCGGATGCCGGAGGTGTACCAGGCGCCGTTCGGGTCCTGCGGCACCGAGTTGCGGTTGGTCACGATGCCCGAGTCCAGCAGCGCCTGCTCGGCCTGCCGGCCGGTCAGGCCGTACCCGGACACGTCGATGAGCACCAGGTGGTTGTCGGTGCCGCCGGTGACCAGCGTCGCGCCCCGGCGCAGCAGCCCGTCGGCGAGCGCCTGCGCGTTGTCCACGATCCGCTGGGCGTAGTCGGCGAAGTCGGGGCGGCGCGCCTCGGCCAGCGCTACCGCCTTGGCGGCCATCACGTGCGGCAGCGGCCCGCCGAGCACCATCGGGCAGCCCCGGTCGACCTGGTCGGCCAGCTCCGGGCCGCAGAGCACCATGCCGCCGCGCGGGCCGCGCAGCGACTTGTGCGTGGTGGTGGTGACGATGTGCGCGTGCGGCACCGGGTCGAAGTCGCCGGTGAAGACCTTGCCGGCGACCAGCCCGGCGAAGTGGGCCATGTCGACCATGAACGTGGCGCCGACCGAGTCGGCGATCTCCCGCATGATCCGGAAGTTGACCTTCCGCGGGTACGCGGAGTAGCCGGCGACCAGGATCAGCGGCTTGAACTCGCGGGCCGCCTCGTCCACCCGGTCGTAGTCGATCAGGCCGGTGGCCGGGTCGGTGCCGTAGCTGCGCTGGTCGAACATCTTGCCGGAGATGTTCGGCCGGAAGCCGTGGGTGAGGTGCCCGCCGGCGTCCAGCGACATGCCGAGCATCCGCTGGTTGCCCAGCTCGCGGCGCAGCGCGAACCAGTCGGCCTCGGTGAGGTCGTTCACCTGCCGGGCCTGCGCCTTGCGCAGCGCGGGGGACTCGACCCGGTCGGCCAGGATCGCCCAGAACGCGACCAGGTTGGCGTCGATGCCCGAGTGCGGCTGGACGTAGGCGTGGGACGCGCCGAACAGCTCGCGGGCGTGCTCGGCGGCGAGCGCCTCGACCGTGTCGACGTTCTGGCAGCCGGCGTAGAAGCGGCGCCCCACGGTGCCCTCGGCGTACTTGTCGCTGAACCAGTTGCCCATGGCCAGCAGCGTCGCCGGGGAGGCGTAGTTCTCGCTGGCGATGAGCTTGAGCGACTCGCGCTGGTCGGCCAGTTCCGCGGCGATGGCGTCGGCGACGCGCGGCTCGACGCCGCGGACGACCTCCAGCGCACTGCGGAAGGCGGTGGACTCGGCGTTGCGCGACATGCGACCTCCAGGTGACGTGCGGAAGGCCCAGGCGCTCGGCATGCGTCCTCATGACGAGGCCGCTCCCCGATGGTGCTCCATCTCCACGCGCCAGTCACGGCCCGTGCCGATCCTACCGGCCCGGCCCGGACCTGCGGGGTTGGGCCGCCCGTCCCGGCGACTGAACCCCGCGACGCGAGCGGGACCGCCCCTCTGCCTCGGGGCGGTCCCGCTCGCGTCGCGCGGCCGGTGTCAGGCGACCACGGCATCGAGGGACTTCTTCAGCGCCTTCGGGGCGGTCGGCGTCTTCGGGGCCTTCGGGCGCAGGTCGAGCATCCGCTGGCCGATCTCCTGGAGCTGGTTACGGCCGAGCGCCTCCCGGACCTTCGGGAACCACTCCTGCTCCTCCTCCTCGACGTGGTGCAGCACGTTCTCGATCAGCACCGTCGTCTTTGCGTTGAACCGCTCGTCGTCGGCGTCCATGGTGAACAGCTCGAAGCAGAGCACGTCCGCGACGTGGTGCTCCTCGTACGACTCCAGGATGTCGTCCTCGACGTCGGGCACCAGCTTGCGGACCTCCGGGTACATCACCTCGTTCTCCAGGTAGGTGTGCACCGTCAGCGCCTCGAGGATCTGCTCGACGATCTTCCCGCGCTTGCTCGCCGGTCCCTCCTCGGCCTCCTGGAAGGCCTTGAACAGGCGGCGGATCTCCTTGTGGTCCTCCTTGAGCAGGACGATCGCGTCGGTGGACACCGGTTACCTCCTATAGTCGGCTGACGCTGCCCCCCTACCCGGGGCCCGACCAGGACAAACAGACCGGGCCCGGCGCGTTCGCCGGGCCCGGTCCACGCGGGTACGGGTTACTTCACCGCGTTGTACGCGTCCACGACACCGGCGCCGTAGAACCCGTTGCGCTTCCCGCCGGAGCAGGTCGCGTCGTACGCGTTCGGGCCCGCCGGGATCAGCGGCACCGGGTTGTACACGCCCGCCGGGCAGGACTTCGCCACCGCCGTGCGCTCCAGGAACGAGGAGAGCTGGCCCGGCGTCATGCCCGGGTGCGCGGACAGCGCCAGCGCCGCGACGCCCGCGGCGTGCGGGCCGGACATCGAGGTGCCCTGCTTGTAGCCCCACCCGTTGGTACGGGTGGCGGTGTTGAAGGTGGTGGACAGGATGCCGTCGGTGGACGTCGAGCGCGCGCCCCGGGTCCGGAACCGGGTGTCGCCACCGGGTGCGGTCACGTCGATCACGCCCTGGCCGTACGAGGAGTAGTAGCTCTTGTCACCGGTCGGGCCGACGGCGGCGACGGTCACCACGCCCGGCGCCTCGGCCGGGAGGACCAGGCAGGCGTTGGTGAGGTTCGCGCGCTCCTCCGGCGTGCCGTTGTTCGGGCTGCCGGTGTCGGTGATCTTGTGGGCCAGGTCGAAGTTCGCGTTGCCGGCCGACGCCACGTGCAGCACGCCCTGCGACTGCGAGTAGCGCAGCGCCCGCTGCACGGCCTGCCACACCGGACGCTGGCGGGCGTCGTTGCGGCAGTTCAGCTGCCACGGGTCGATGTAGTAGCTGTTGTTGGTGAGCTGGAAGCCGTGCTCGGCGGCCCACATGAACCCGCAGACCGCGGCCTCCGGGAAGATGTAGCCGTCGTCGTTGACCACCTTCACGGCGGCGACCTTCACACCCGGGGCGACGCCGGTGACGCCGACGCCGTTGACCGCGGCGGCGATGGTGCCCGCCACGTGGGTGCCGTGGTCGCTGGTGGTCGGGTTCCACGCCGGCTCGGCGGTGTCGGTGACGCCGCCGACGCAGGACGTGCTCTTGTCCTTGGCGATCTGGGTCGCCAGGTCCGGGTGGCTGCTGGAGATGCCGCTGTCCAGCACGCCCACCACGACCGACGGGCTGCCGCCGGTCACCGCGTGGGCCTGCGGGACGCGGATCATGTCCATGTCCCACTGCTGGCCGTACAGCGGCTCGGCGGTCGGGTCGCCCGCGGCGCGGACCACGTCGGCGGCCGGGACCTCGACCGTCTCGCCCTCGTCGAGGGCGGTGCCCAGACCGGCGGTGGAGGCGACCGACTCGACGCCGGCACCGGCCACGCGGGTGGCGAAGTCCGGGGCGGAGGAGCGCGCGACGAGCACGCCGATCTTGTCGTACGCGGCCACGACAGCGCCGTCGGCGGCGGCCACCCGCGCGGCGGCCTTGGCGGTGCCGTTGCCCTGCGGGGCGAGGACGAGGTACGACGTCTCCGGTCCGGCGGCCGCCACCGGCGCCGGGACGCCGATCAGGGCGAGACCGGCGCCGAGCGTCACGGCGGACGCGGCGGCGAGTGTCTTGCGACGGAGATTGTTCACACAGACTCCCAGGGGGTTGGTGCGGCCGGGCCGCTCCCTGGACGGGGGTACGGCCCGGTGGAGACGCGCAGGCTGCACGCCTCGCCGCAACAGCGCCCACCGACGGCGGGGTGTTACACGCCTCACCCCGCCGAGCTGTGGATCGTCAGACCGTGGCGATCGTGTACGGGATCTCGTCGAGCAGTTCCCGGGCGAGGAAGCCGATCCGCCCGTACCGGGGGACCAGCCGCTGCCCGCTCACCGCGTGCGCGAACGCCGCCCAGCAGGCGGCCTGCGCCGGGTCGGCGCCCCGGGAGAGCAGGCCCGCGAGCAGCCCGGAGCGCACGTCGCCGCTGCCCGAGGTGCCCAGCCCGGCGTCCCCGCTCTCCTCCCGCCAGGCCCGGCCGTCCGGCGTCGCGATGTGCCCGTACAGCGAGACGACAGCGTCGTACCGGCCGGCCAGTTCCACCGCCTCGGCGTCCAGGTCGTCGCCCGGATCGCGGCCCAGCAGGTGCTTCGCCTCGGTCAGGTTGGGAGTGAGCACCGCCTTGCGGCCGGACCCGGCCAGCAGCTCCGGCGCGTGGCTGAGCGCGCCCAGCGCGTACGCGTCGAGCACCAGCGCGGTCTCCCGGCCGGCCGCGTCCAGGACCAGGCGCAGCAGCTCCCCGGTGGTCTCGATGTCGGTCAGGCCGGGTCCGACCGCCACCACGTCGGCCTCGGCGACCAGGCCGCGGAGCAGGTCGCCCGGGTCGCCGCGGACCGCGCCGTCACCGGTCTCCGGCAGGCCGACCACGAGCGCCTCCGGCACCTGGATGCTCAGCGACGCCGCCGTCGACTCGGCCGCGGCGAGCTGGAGCACGCCGGCCCCGGCGCGCAGCGCGGCCACCCCGGCGAGCAGCACCGCGCCGGGGGTGAACCGGGAGCCGCCGACCACCAGCACGGTGCCGCGCGCCTCCTTGCCGCCGGTGGGCACCGGCAGCGCCCAGTCCCGCAGCAGCGCGGGGGTGATCACGTCAGACCGGCTCGGCATTGACCTCGTCCTCCCTGGTGGGCGTCGCCCCCTGCCGGTGCAGGTGGGCGACGTCGTTGAACACGTCCGGCACGAGCCGGCCGGTGTCGTCGGCGTGCCAGCCGGTGACCGAGCAGTTGGCGATCACGTGCTCGCGGGTCAGCGCCATCAGCTCCGCCTCGGTGAGCCCCTCCACCAGGTAGCGCAGCAGGAAGACCAGCGCGTCGTGGCCGAACAGCAGCACCCGGCCCCCCTCGTGGTCGCGGCGCAGGTCGCCGAGCAGCGCCCGCAGCCGCAGCGCCACGTCGGTCCAGGACTCGCCGCCGGGCGGGCGGTAGTAGAACTTGCCGAGCCGGGTGCGCCGCCGCGCCTCCTCCGGGTAGCGCCGGTTCACGCCGTGGCCGGTGAGCCCGTCGAGGACGCCCAGCTCCCGGTCGCGCAGCCGCTCGTCGACGCTGGCCGGGATCCCGGTGCCGTGCAGCGCCAGCTCGGCCGTGCGCACCGCCCGCAGGTACGGCGACACCACCGCGACGTCCGGCCGTTGCGAGTCCGGCAGCCCGGCCAGCCACCGGCCGGTCGCCCGCGCCTGCTCCTCGCCGGTGGACGACAGCGGCACGTCCGCGTCCCGGTGGCTGAGGTCGATCAGCTCGGCGCCGGACGTCTCGGCCGCCGTGGCCGCGACGTTCGCCGTGCTCTCACCGTGCCGGACGATCCAGAGCGATGCCAACTCCGCCATGCGGCTCCCGGTACCCGGGCCCGACCGGGGATAACCGTGCCGGACCGGCCCGGCGCGGGACTGCGCGGCCGTGCATCGACCCGGCACAATGTCCCACGACGCGGGACGGACGGCCCGGGTACGAGGGAGGCGCACATGACGACTGTGGTGCGGGGGCTGCGGGAGGCGCTGGTGCTCTTCCTGATCGCGGTCCTGGTGATCGCGGCGGCGGTCGGCATCTGGGTGGCCGTCGGCGGCGGCGACTTCACGCACCGGCTCGGCGTCGCGTTCATGATCGTCGGCGCCGTGATCGGGATGACCGGTGACCTCACGTTGAGCCGCATCGGCATGCTGCCGGCCCGGTCGGCGTTCGGCCTCGCGCCGGAGCGGGAGGACGGCGGCGGCGGGCGGGTGCTCACCGGCGTCGGCATCTTCCTGTTCGTCTCGGTGCCGCTGATCGTCGTCGGGGCGCTGCTGATCACCTGAGCGGTTCTCACGCTGTCGGTGCCGCCGGTTATGGTCCCCGCACACTGCGGGCGATCAAGGAGACGGTGTGCGCAGATTCGAGTTCGTGGGCGGCGGTTCGGCCAAGTTCTGGGAGGTCGGGCAGCGCGACGCGACGGTGACGGTCCGCTATGGATCCCTCGGCGCGCAGGGCCGCACCCAGGTCAAGGAGCTGGGTTCGCCGGCCGAGGCCGCCGCGCACGCCGACCGGCTGATCGCGGAGAAACTGCGCAAGGGGTACGCCGAGGCGACCGCCGCGCCCTCCGCCGGGCACACCGGCGCGCCGGCCGTCGGGCCGGCCGGGCCGAGCCACGAACCGGAGGCGACCGTCGCCGATCCGGCCGGCGCTGGTTCGGCCGGCAGCGACCGGGCCGGGACGCCGTCGGCCGCGTCGCCCGCCGGCGACCTGCCGGACGAGGACGCGTTCGAGGTCCCGGCCGGCTGGCGACGGATGCTGGCCCCGCGCCGGGGCGGCGCACCGGGCCCGGCCCTGCCCAGCGCCGCGAAGGGGCGGGCCGCCGGGCGGAAGGTGCTGGACTCGGTGGCCGACCAGGTCGCCGCCATCGCCCGGGCCACCACCGACCCGGAGCTGGGTCCGGCGCTGCGCGGCTACCTCGACGGCGAGCCCGGTCCGCTGGGCGGTGCCGCGCTGGTGGCGGCGGTGGCCATGGCGCTCGGCTATCACGGGCGCGACCAGCAAGGGCTGGCCCTCGGCGACCTGCTGGTCGCCGATCTCGGTCCGGCCGGTGCGGCCGTCGCCGCGACCGAGCAGATCACCGTGGCTGCCGCCGGGTCGATGTCCCCGCTGCCGCTGAACCGCATCAGGGCGGAGAAATCGCAGAACTACGGCCACTGGCGGCTTCGCCAGTCCGTGCTGCGCCGGGTCCGCGCCCATCTCGCGGCGGCCGGCGACGACGACTACGCCGCGGCCCGCGCCGCGCTGGTCCCGTACCGGTCCGGGCCGTTGGCGACGCGGGTGGTCACCTCGTTCCTGCTGCCGACCGAGCGGGAGTGGGTGGCCCGGGACGTCGCCGACGTGGCGCGCGACGGGGGCCCGCTGCTCGCCGAGCTGCTGCTGGGCGCGGTCGACGAGGTGGACGCGATCCACGCCCTCAGCGGGCACCTGGCGGTCTACCGGCTGATGTACGACCAGGCGCCGATCGTCACCGCCACCGCGGCGGTCGGGTCGCCGATCGCGCCGCTGCTGACCGAATGGTTCGACCACGAGCACGCCGGCGCGGACGCGCGGCAGCGGCTGGCGTCGCTGCTGGCGGCCCTGCCCGGCGACGAGCCGATGGCGGCGCTGCTCGACCGGCTGGACCGTAGGTACGTGCCGCCCGCGGTGACGGAGATGCTGCGCCGCTTCCCGGTGCGCGGCGTGCGCCTGCTGTCCGCCGCCGCCGAGGGGCGCAGCCCGGCTGCGCGGGAGGCCGCCACGTTGCTGCGCGCCCACGTGCTGGCCAACCCGGCCGCTGTCGAGGCGGCGCTGCCGACGCTGGCCCCGGCGCAGCGGGAGCGGATCGAGCGGATCCACGACGACGCCTCCGCGCTGTCGGCCGCCGGGCCGGACCGGCTGCCGCCGGTGCTGGTGTCCCCGCCCTGGTCGGTCCGCCGCCCACGTTCCGCCCCGCCGGTGGTGGACGGGCTGGCCCGTCCCGCAGGGTCCGCCACGGCCTGGCTGCCGGGCGAGCGGGAGCGGTGGGCCGCGGTGGTGCCCCGCTGGTCCGGCTGGTGGCGGGGTGACGACCTGACCGTGCTGGCCGCCGAGGTCGCCGCCGGGCGAGCCGGATCGTCAGCGGCGATCCACTTCTTCGTCCGGGCCACCGAGGAACTGGCCCGGCCGCTGCTGCCGGCCTGGCGGCCGACCGAGTCCTGGGGCGCCGACGAGTGGATGTCCCGCCTCGCCGGGCGCTACGAGCTGGACGCGCTGCCCACCGCGCTGCACCTGGCCCGTACCGCGCCGAAGAGTGTCGGCGAGGTGCTGCTGCCGTACGCCGACGGCGAGGTCGCCGACCTGATGGCCGACTGGCTCGACCGGCTCAAGACGGCCCGCCCGGTCGCTCGGGCCTGGCTGCGGCGGCACCCGGAGTACGCCGTGCGGGCGCTGCTGCCGGCTGCCCTGGGCGCGCCCGGCCCGCGCCGCCGGGCCGCCGAGCGGGCGCTGCGCCTGGTCGCCGCCGAACACCGCGACACGCTCCTCGGCGTGGCCCGCGAGCACGGCGAGGAGGCGCTCGCCGCCGCCACGGCGATGCTCGACGCGGACCCGCTGGCGCAGCTCCCGGCCCGGGTGCCGAGCCTGCCGGCGTGGCTGGACCCGGCGGTGCTGCCGCAGGTGCTGCTGCGGGACCGTTCGGCGGCGCTGCCCGCCGAGGCGGTACGCCACCTCTGCACGATGCTCGCCATCTCCGCGCCCGGCGAGCCGTACCCGGGGGTGGAGATCGTCCGCACGGCGTGCGACAGCGACTCCCTGGCGGAGTTCGGCTGGGCGCTGTTCGAGAGCTGGCAGGCCGCCGGCGCGCCGTCGAGGGACGGCTGGGCGTTCACCGCGCTGGGGCTGCTCGGCGACGACTCGACCGCGCGGCGGCTCGCGCCGTTGGTCCGGGCCTGGCCGGGTGAGAGCCAGCACGCCCGGGCGGTGACCGGCCTGGAGGTGCTGGCGCAGATCGGCACCGACGTGGCGCTGATGCACCTGTACGGCATCTCGCAGAAGGTGAAGTTCCGCGGCCTGCGGGAGCAGGCGGCCCGCAAGGTCACCGAGGTCGCCGACGGGCTGGGGCTGACGCCCGAGCAGCTCGGCGACCGGCTGGTGCCCGACCTCGGGCTGGACGCCGACGGCAGTCTGGTCCTCGACTACGGGCCGCGCCGGTTCACCGTCGGCTTCGACGAGCAGCTCAAGCCGTACGTGGTGGACGGCGCCGGCGCCCGCCGCAAGGACCTGCCCAAGCCCGGCGCCCGGGACGACGCCACGCTCGCGCCCGCCGCGCACAAGCGCTTCGCCGGCCTGAAGAAGGACGTGCGCACGCTCGCCGCCGATCAGATCCGCCGCTTCGAGACGGCCATGGTGACCGGGCGGCGCTGGCCGGCCACGGACTTCCGCCGCTACTTCCTGTCCCACCCGCTGCTGTGGCACGTCGTGCGCCGGCTGGTCTGGGCCACTGTGGACGACGCCGGTCAGGTGGTCACCGCGTTCCGGGTCGCCGAGGACCGCACGCTCGCCGACGCCGACGACGAGACGTACGCGCTGCCGGATGACGCCACCGTCACCATCGCGCACCCGCTGCGCCTCGGCACGGCGGTGCCGGCCTGGGCGGAGGTCTTCGCCGACTACGAGATCCTCCAGCCGTTCCCGCAGCTCGGCCGCGACGTGCACCGGCTGGACGAGGCCGAGCGCGCGGAGAAGCTGCTGCGGCGGCACGCGGGCGTCACGGTCCCGGCGGGGCGGCTGCTCAGCCTGGAGCGGCGAGGCTGGCGGCGCGGCGACCCGCAGGACGCCGGCATCCAGAGCTGGCTGGAACGCGAGGTCCCCGGCGGCGGGGCGGTGGTGATCGACCTCGACCCCGGCATCGCGGTCGGGATCGTCGACATGTTCCCCGACCAGAAGATCGAGGCGATCTGGGTCAACGACGTGCCGTACGGCGGCTGGTTCCAGCGCGACGGCAAGGTCCGCCTCGGCGACCTGGACGACGTCACCGTCTCCGAGGTGCTGCGCGACCTGGCGGAGGTGACCCGGTGACCGCGCTCGACCCGACCGCCGAGCGGGCCCAGCGGCCTCCGGCCGTCGAGCGAGCGCAGCGGCCCCCGGCCGAGGTGCGGTACGCCGACGAGCTGACCGCGCTGGCCGCGAACGACAGTGACCCGCGCCCGCCGGGCTGGCGGCTGAGCCTGCGCGCCGCGCGCCGGTTCATCCTCGGTGACCCGGCGGCCGGGATCCGGCGCAAGTTCGTCGGCGACCCGTCGCTGATCGACAGGGCGCTGGTGGCGCTGGCGACCAGCCGCGGGCTGATGCTCGTCGGCGAGCCCGGCACCGCCAAGTCGCTGCTGTCGGAGCTGCTCGCGGCCGCGGTCAGCGGCGACTCCACGCTCACCATCCAGGGCGGCGCGGCCACCACCGAGGACCAGATCCGCTACTCGTGGAACTACGCGCTGCTGGTCGCCGACGGCCCGTCGCCGCGCGCGCTGGTGCCGGCGCCGCTGCTGCGCGGCATGGCCGAGGGGCGGATGGTCCGCTTCGAGGAGATCACCCGCTGCCCGCTGGAGGTGCAGGACTGCCTGCTCTCCCCGCTGTCGGACCGCGTGCTCGCCATTCCGGAGCTGCCCGGCGCCGACGCCATGGTGTTCGCCCGCGAGGGCTTCAACGTGATCGCCACCGCGAACACCCGGGACCGGGGCGTCAACGAGATGAGCGCCGCGCTGAAGCGGCGGTTCAACTTCGAGACCGTCTTCCCGATCCCCGACCTCGGCACCGAGCTGGAACTGGTGGAGGCCGAGGCGGGCGAGTTGCTGCGCCGCTCCGGCGTGACCGCGCCGCCCCGCCGGGACCTGCTGGAGGTGCTGGTCACCACGTTCCGGGAGCTGCGGACCGGGATCACCGAACGCGGCGACGCGATGGAGCGGCTGTCGGCGGTGATGAGCACCGCCGAGGCGGTGTCGGTGGCGCACGCGGTCGGGCTGCGCGGCTGGTTCCTGCGCGGCGAGCCCGGCGACGCCGCCGACCTGGTCGCCTGCCTGGCCGGCACCGCCGCGAAGGACGACGCGGAGGACCTGGCCCGGCTGCGTCGCTACCTGGAACAGCAGGTGTCCCGCCGCTCCGGCGCGCAGTGGCGGGCGGTGCACGACGCCCGGCACCTGCTGCCCGGGTGAGCACCGTCGAGGCGCCCGGCGGCGTCACCTTCCTCGGCGTCCGGCATCACAGCCCGGCCTGCGCCCGGCTGGTCGCGGCCACGGTGGCGCGGCTGCGCCCGGCGTACGTGCTGGTGGAGGGGCCGGCGGACCTGAACGGGCGGATGGACGAGTTGCTGGGAGACCACGAGCTGCCGATCGCCGTGTTCACCGCCTACCGCGACGGCAACCGGCGGCACGTCTCCTGGAGCCCGTTCTGCGCGTACTCGCCGGAGTGGGTGGCGCTGACCGCCGGCCGTGAGGTGGGCGCGCAGCTGCGCTTCATCGACCTGCCCGCGTGGCATCCCGCGCTGTCCGGCCGCGCCAACCGGTACGCCGACGCCGACCAGCGGTACGCCGAGGCGGTACGCCGGCTCTGCGCCACCCTCGCCGTGGACAACGTGGACGCGCTCTGGGACCACCTGTTCGAGATCGGCCCGGACGACGGGCTGGCCGAGCGCCTCGACACGTACTTCGACGTGCTGCGCGGCGAGTCCGCGGCCGGGGCGGACGACACGGCCCGGGAGGCGTACATGGCCCGCTGGGTACGCGCCGCCCGCCGCCGGGCCGCCGGCCGCCCGGTGCTGGTGGTGACCGGCGGCTTCCACCGTCCCGCCCTGGTCCGGCTCACCGCCGGGGCGGGGGACGACGGACCGGAGGACGAGGACTGGCCGGAGGTGCCCGCCCCGGCTCCGGACGCGGTGGCGGGCAGCTACCTCGTGCCGTACTCGTTCCGGCGCCTCGACGCGTTCGTCGGCTACCAGTCCGGGATGCCGTCCCCGGCGTACTACCAGCGGGTCTGGGAGGACGGGCCGCGCCGGGCCGCGGAGGCGCTCACCGAGGCGGTGGCGGCCCGGCTGCGTGCCCGGCGGCAGCCCGTCTCCACCGCCGACCTGATCGCCGCCCGGACGATGGCCGGCGGCCTGGCCCGGCTGCGCGGCCACGCCCACCCGGGCCGGGTCGACGTGCTCGACGCTCTGGTGTCCGCGCTGGTCACCGACGCGCTCGACCAGCCGCTGCCGTGGGCGACCCGGGGCACCCTCGCGCCCGGCGCGCACCCGGTGGTGGTGGAGATGGTCGCAGCGCTCAGCGGCGACCAGGTCGGCCGCCTGCACCCGGACACGCCACTTCCGCCGCTCGTGCACGACGTCGACGCCGAGCTGGCACGGCACCGGATCGATCCGCAGGAGACGGTCGAGCTGGACCTGACAGTCTCCGGCGACCTGGCCCGCAGCCGCCTGCTGCACCGGCTGCGGCTGCTCGACGTACCCGGTCACAGCCGCGAGAGCGGCCCCCGGGTGGGCGCGGACGCGCTGCTCACCGAACGCTGGACGCCCGCGCCGTCGGCGGACCGGCTCGCCCGGGTGATCGAGGCCGGTGGGTACGGGCCGACCGTCACCGACGCCGTCACCGCCCGGATCGAGGAGCGGATGACGCTGCTCGGCGCCGACGTCGACGCGCTCGCCACGACGCTGTTCGACACCGCGCTGGCCGGGCTTTCCGAGCATTCCACCCGCACGCTCACCGCGATCACCCGCGCCACCGGCACGGTCACCGACCTGCGGGCGCTGGGCCGGGCGCTCGCCGTCGCGCTGGCGCTGTGGCGGCACGACCGGCTCCTCGGCAGCGCCGGAACCGCACCGCTGGGCGCGCTGATCACCGCCGCCGTACGCCGGGCGCTCTGGCTCGTCGAGGGCGTGCGGGCCACGGCCGCGCCGGCCGACCCGGGACGGCTGGCCGCGCTCGTCGCGGTCCGGGACGCGATCCGCCACGCCGGTCCCGCGCTCGGGCTCGACCGGGACGGCGCGCTCGCGGTGGCCGGGCGGGTCGCCGCCGACGCGGCGGCCCCGCCGGACCTGCGCGGCGCGGCGCTGGGCCTGGCCTGGTCGCTGGGCGACGTGCCGGACGCCGCCCGCGCGGTCCGGGCCGTGGCCGCGCCGGACACGCTCGGTGACTGGCTGTCCGGGTTGTTCGCGCTGGCCCGCGAGGAGGTGGTGGCCGGCGACGCCGCGCTGCTCACGGTCGTCGACGAGCTGCTGGCCGGGATGGGCGCGCACGACTTCCTGGTGGCGTTGCCCGCGCTGCGGCAGGCGTTCGGCTGGTTCCCGCCCCGGGAGCGGGCGGAGGTGGCCCGGCACGTGCAGGCGCTGCACGGCGGCGACGCGCCGCCCGGTGACCTGCTGCGGCTGGACGCCGACCCGCTGCTGGTGGCCGCCGCCCGCGCGGTGGAGGAGCGGGTCGACGCGGTGCTGGCCCGGGAAGGGCTGTGGGAGGGGGAGCGGGCGTGACGGACCCGATGCGGGAACGCTGGCGGCTGGTGCTCGGCGACGCCGCGCAGGACAGCCTGGGCGGTCTGTCGGCGGAGGCGGCCGGCCGGGACGCGGCGCTGGACTGGCTCTACGGCCGCGACGCCGACCTCGGCCGCCGCGACGTGCGGCGCGGCGGGTCCGGCCCGTCCGTGCTGACCACTGTGGACTGGCTGGACGGGATCACCCGGCTGTTCCCGAAGGAGACGGTGCAGCGGCTGGAACGCGACGCGGTCGAGCGGTACGGCATCCACGAGGTCGTCACCGACCCGGCGGTGCTGGCCCGGGTCGAGCCGAACCCGGCGCTGCTGCGCGCGGTGCTACGCACCAAGCACCTGATGGACCCGGAGGTGCTGCGCCTGGCCCGCAAGCTGGTCGAGGCGGTGGTGCGGCAACTGGTCGAGCGGCTGGCCGCCGAGGTACGGCAGTCGTTCTCCGGGCCCCGGGCGCGACGACCCAGCCGGTTCCGGCAGGCCCGCAACTTCGACGTCCGGCGCACCATCCGGGCGAACCTGGCGCACTGGCGGCCGGACGAGCGCCGGCTGCACGTACGGCAGCCGCACTTCTTCTCCCGTACCCGCCGCCACCTGGACCGCTGGCAGGTGATCCTGCTGGTGGACCAGTCCGGTTCGATGCTCGGCTCGGTGATCCACGCTGCGGTGACCGCCGCCTGCCTGTGGGGGCTGCCGGGCGTGCGCACCCACCTGGTCGCGTTCGACACCGACGTGGTCGACCTGACCTCCGACGTCGACGACCCGGTGGAGCTGCTGATGAAGGTGCAGCTCGGCGGCGGCACCGACATCGCCCGCGCGGTCGCGTACGGCGCGCAGCTCGTGGAGAACCCGCGCCGGGCGATCGTCGCGCTGGTGTCCGACTTCTACGAGGGAGGGAACGCCGGACGTCTGGTCCGGTCGGTGCAGCAGCTCGTGGAGCAGGGCACGCACGTGCTCGCGCTCGCCGCGCTGGACGAGGAGGCCGACCCGGCGTACGACCGGGCCACCGCGCAGCGGCTGGCCGACGTGGGCGCCGCGGTGGGCGCGATGACGCCGGGCGAGCTGGCCGCGTTCGTGGCCGAGCACGTGGGCCGGTAGGGGGACCGGATGACCCGTGACGACCTGATCGCGCTCACCCCGGACGTGCTGGCCGCGCTGAGCAACAGGGGCCTGGTGAAGCGCGCCACCAGGGAGGTCGACGCCGGTGAGCGGCCGGTGCTCACCGAGGACGCCGACGGCGCGGTTCGCGCCGCGTACCCGGACGGGGTGACCGTCACGCTGCCCGTGGGTGGCGGCCTCGCGGCCGGGATCTGCTCCTGCCCGGCGCCCGGCGTGTGCCGGCACCTGCTCTCCGTCGTGCTGACCTACCAGCGCACGCACGCCGACGCCCCGGCCCGCGAGGCCACGCCGGACGGGGAGGCCGCCTTGGACGGGGAGGCCGCCCCGGACACGGATGCCGCGCCGGGCCGGGACGACGCCGGGGTCCCTGCCGAGCCGTGGCGGTGGTCGCCGGGCGACGTCACCGACGAGGAACTGGCCGCCGCGATCAACGCCCCGGCGCTCGCCGCCGCGAAGCGACGGCTGCGCCGCGGCTACACCGCCGTGGTCCACCGGCCGGACGCCGCCGACCCGGTCCCGCGCGTGGAGCTGCCCACCGGCACGGTCCGGTTCCTCGTGCCCCGCCAGATCGGGTACGCGCGCGGCGACGCCGCCGACGACGGCGGAGAGTCGATCGCGCTCGCCGTGTGGGCGTGCCGGGCGGCCGACCGGGAACACCCGGACCGTCCCGAGGCGCAGGTACGCGTCGGCGGACCGGCCACCGTGACGGATCACCCGGCGCTGGACGCGGCGGTGGCGCTGGCCGCCGACGTGCTGCTGACCGGCGTCGCGCACCTGGGCTCCGGCGTGGACGCCCGGCTCGCGGCGGCCCGGCGGGACCTCGACGCGGCCGGTCTGCGCTGGCCGCTGCTCGCCGTGGAGGACCTGGCCGGGCAACTGGAGGCGTACGCCGCGCGCGGCGCCCGGTACCGGCCGGAGACCCTCGCCGACCTGCTCGCCGAGCTGCCCGCGCGGCGGCGCGCGGTGGTCAACGCCGGGGCCACCCCGCCGGAGCGGGTACTCGGCACCCACGAGCCGGCGGAGACGCCGCTGCGGCGGGTACGGCTGACCGGCCTCGGCGCCCGGGTCCGGTCCAGCGGCGGCGAGGTGGGCGTGGACGTGGTGCTCGCCCACCCGGCCGCCGTCTCGGTGCTGGTGCTGCGCCGCGCCTACCCGGTCACCGGCGACGACCCGCCCACCGGGCGCGAGCTGGCCGGGCGGCGGATCACCGGCGCCACGCTCGGCGCGCTCGCCGGCGGCAACGTGGTCTCCGAGTCGGCGGTGCGCAGCGCCGCGCACCAGCTCCGGTTCGCCGCCGGCCGGCTGGCCCGCACCACTGTCACGCCCGGCGCGGGGGACTGGTCCGGTCTGCCGCCGGGCCTGCTCGCCCGCGACCCGGACGCGCTCGCCGCCGAGCTGGCCGGACGGCCGCCCCGGTTGCTGCGCCCCCGGACCGCCGCCGAGTCGGTGCGGGTGCTCGCGCTCGGCGAGGTCCGCGCCATCGGGTACGCGGCCGGCGAACAGCGCCTGCACGCCACGGTGACCGGGGTCGACGGCGGCACGGCGACCGTCACCGCCACTCACCACGCCGCCGCCCCGGGTGCACTCGACGCGCTCGCGGCGGCACTGGACGGCACACACGGGCCGCCGCGCTACGTCAGCGGGACAGTCCGCCGGGGCGCCGACGGACTCGTCGTCGAGCCGCTGGCGGTGGTCGCCGACACTGTGGTCGTACCCGATCTGGCGCCTGGGGTAGGTGACGGGCGGCTGGCCGGCGCGGTCGACGCCCGGCCCGACCCGGTCGCCGCGGCGCTGGGTGCGGCGGCGGCGCTGCTCGCGCAGGCCGCGCACACCGGCCTGCGGCACCTGCCGGCCGCCTTCCCGGAGCGGTTGCGCGCGACGGCGGCCGGGCTCGCCGCGGTCGGCCTGGACCGCTGCGGCGCGACAGTGTCCGGCCTGGCCGGCGCGCTCGGCGCCGACCCCGGCGAACCGGCGGTACGGGCCTGGGTGGACGCCTGGATCCGGCTGTCGGTCACCGGGGAGTCCCGGTGAGCCGGTCCCCACGCCCGGCCAGGATCGCTACGGTGTGACGGTGGCGACCACGGCGGCGCAGGAGATCCAGGTGGGGGAGCGGCTGGTCCGCGTCTCCAGCCCCGACAAGCCCTACTTCCCGGAGCGCGGGCTGACCAAGCTGGACGTGGTCAACTACTTCCTGTCCGTCGGCGACGGCATCCTGCGCGCGCTGCGGGACCGGCCGACCATGCTGGAACGCTGGCCGCGCGGCGTGTTCGAGGGCGCCAAGGTGGCCACCCGGCAGACCAACAAGGGCGACGCGTTCTACCAGAAGCGGCTTCCGGCCGGCGCGCCCGACTGGGTGCGCACCGCGCACATCACGTTCCCCAGCGGCCGTACCGCCGACGAGGTGGCCCCGAGCGAGCTGGCCGTGGTGATCTGGGCGGCCAACCTGGGCACGCTGCGGTTCCACCCGTGGCCGGTGTCGAAGGGCGACGTGGAACGCCCCGACCAGCTGCGCATCGACCTCGACCCGATGCCGGGTGTCGACTTCGCGCAGGTGGTGCCGGTGGCGCACGAGGTACGCGCGTTCCTGACGGAGCTGGGCCTGGAGGGCTACCCGAAGACCACCGGCGGGCGCGGCATCCACGTGTACGTCTCGATCGAGCCGCGCTGGAGCTTCGGCGAGTGCCGGCGTGCGGTGCTCGCGCTGGGCCGGGAGATGCAGCGCCGCCTGCCCGACCTGGTCACCACCACCTGGTGGCGCGACCAGCGGGACCGGCCGGTCTTCGTCGACTACAACCAGATGGCCCGCGACCACACCATGACCTCGGCGTACTCGATCCGGCCGACCCCCGCGGCGCTGGTCTCGGCGCCGCTGGACTGGTCCGAGCTGGACGACGCCCGCCCGGAGGACTTCGACGTGCTCAGCATGCCCGCGCGGTTCGCCGACCGCGGCGACCCGCACGCCGGGCTGGACGGGCGGCGGTACTCGCTGGAACCCCTGCTGGAGCGGGCCGACGCCGAAGGGCTGGAGTCGCCGCCGGAACGCTGAGGCGGTCAGTCCCAGGGGCTCTGCGTGCCGTCGAACTCCTCGAACACCAGCCAGGTGCGCGTCGACAGCACCCCGGCGATGCTCTGCACCCGGTCCAGCACCACGTCCCGCAACGTCGCGTTGTCCGGCGCCCGGACCAGCGCGAGGACGTCGTGCTCGCCGCTGAGCAGCGCCGCGTGCTCGATGTAGCGCACCCGGGCCAGCTCGGCGGAGACCTCCCGCCAGGTGTTCTGCTCGATGGTCAGCGCGATGTACGCCGACGTGCCCAGCCCGGCCGGCTCCGGCGCGACCCGCGCGGTGAACCCGGTCAGCACGCCGTCGCGCAGCAGCCGCTCCACCCGGGCGTACGCGTTGGTACGCGAGACGTGCACCCGTTCGGCCAGCGTACGGATGGACGTGCGGGCGTCACGGACCAGCTCGCGCAGGATCCGCCGATCCACCTCGTCCAACGGCCCGGCCGAACGTCCCGTTCCGCCCGCCGCGCCCGGTGTGGTGCCGGTCTCCTGGCTCACCGCAGCCGCCCTCCCGTGCCATTCGTCCCGCGTTCATCCCGCATGTTGAGTCAATCATCCACGACCGGGAGCATAGGGCCACCACACGTCCAGGAGGTCCCCGCCGTGACGACCACACCCCAGGCGGTCCGCAGGGCATCCCCGCGCACCCGCCGGAAGACCACCCAGGCCGCACCCGACCCGTCGGCCGGCTTCATGCCGCAGCGGGAACCGGTCCGGCTGCTCGAACCCGACGGGACCCCGCTGCCGGCCCGCGACGACTACCCGGAGCCGCCGGTCGAGACGCTGCGCGAGATGTACCGGCGGATGGTCGTGGGCCGCCGCTTCGACGTGCAGGCCACCGCGCTCACCAAGCAGGGCCGCCTCGCCGTCTACCCGTCCGCGCGCGGCCAGGAGGCGTGCCAGATCGGCGGCGTGCTCGCGCTGCGCGAGGACGACTGGGTGTTCCCCACGTACCGCGAGTCGATGGCGCTGACCGCGCGCGGCCTCGACCCGGTCGAGGTGCTCACGCTGCTGCGCGGCGACTGGCACTGCGGGTACGACCCGGCCGCCACCCGCACCGCGCCGCAGTGCACCCCGCTCGCCACCCAGTGCGTGCACGCCGCCGGGCTGGCCTACGGCGAGTCGTACCAGGGCCGCGACACCGTGGCGCTGGCGTTCATCGGCGACGGCGCCACCAGCGAGGGCGACTTCCACGAGGGCATCAACTTCGCCGCCGTGTTCAAGGCGCCCGTCGTCTACCTGGTGCAGAACAACAAGTACGCGATCAGCGTGCCGCTGTCCCGGCAGACCGCCGCGCCGAGCCTCGCGTACAAGGGCGTCGGCTACGGCGTACCCAGCGAGCAGGTCGACGGCAACGACCCGGTCGCCGTGCTCGCGGTGCTGGAGCGCGCCGTCGCGCACGCCCGCGCCGGCAAGGGCCCCTACCTGGTCGAGGCGCACACCTACCGGATGGAACCGCACACCAACGCCGACGACCAGACCCGCTACCGCGACGCCGACGAGGTCGAGGCGTGGCGCGACCGCGACCCGATCGCCCGGCTCGAGGCGTACCTGCGGGCCAAGGGCGTCCTCGACGACGCCGCCGTCGCGGCGATCGCCGAGGAGGCCGAGGAGTACGCCGCGGCGCTGCGCCGCCGGATGGACGACCAGCCCACGGTGGACCCGCTGAGCCTGTTCGACCACGTGTACGCCGAACCGACGCCGCAACTCGTCGAGCAGCGCGAGATGGTCCGGGCCGAGCTGGCCGCCGACGCGGAGGGGGACGCCTGATGGCCACCATGACCATGGCGAAGGCGCTCAACGCGGCGCTCGCCGACGCGATGCTCGACGACGAGCGGGTGGTCGTCTTCGGTGAGGACGTCGGCCAGCTCGGCGGCGTCTTCCGGATCACCGACGGGCTGCAGGCCCGGTTCGGCGACAAGCGCTGCTTCGACACCCCGCTCGCCGAGGCCGGCATCGTCGGGTTCGCCGTCGGTCTGGCCATGTCCGGGCTGCGGCCGGTCGTGGAGATGCAGTTCGACGCGTTCGCCTACCCGGCGTTCGAGCAGATCGCCTCGCACGTGGCGAAGCTGCGCAACCGCACCCGCGGCGCGTTGAGCGTGCCGATCGTCATCCGCGTGCCGTACGCCGGTGGCATCGGCGGCGTGGAGCACCACTGCGACTCGTCCGAGGCGTACTACGCGCACACACCCGGCCTGAAGGTGGTCACGCCCGCGACCGTGGACGACGCGTACTCGCTGCTGCGCGCCGCCATCGACGACCCCGACCCGGTGGTGTTCCTGGAGCCCAAGAAGCTCTACTTCACCAGCGCCGAGGCGGAGCTGCCGGCCCGTACCGCGCCGATCGGCAGCGCCGTGGTGCGCCGCCCCGGCACCGACGCGACGCTTATCGCGTACGGGCCGGCGGTGCCTGTGGCGCTGGCCGCCGCCGAGGCCGCCCGCGAGGAGGGCTGGGACCTGGAGGTGGTCGACGTGCGCAGCATCGTGCCGTTCGACGACGCCACGGTCACCGCCTCGGTACGCCGTACCGGCCGGTGCGTGGTGATCCAGGAGGCGCAGGGCTTCGCCGGTGTCGGCGCGGAGATCGCCGCGCGGGTGCAGGAGCGCTGCTTCCATGCCCTGCACGCGCCGGTGCTGCGGGTGTCCGGGCTGGACATCCCGTACCCGGCGCCGATGCTGGAGCACACCCACCTGCCCTCGGTCGACCGGGTGCTGGACACCGTGGCCCGCCTGCAGTGGGACGACCAGCCCGACACGAGGTGGGTGGCGGCATGACCGAACGCACCGAGCGGAGCGAGGGCCGTGAGGGCATGCCCGGCCGGCACGGCATGACCGAACGCACCGAGCGGAGCGAGGGCCGTGAGGGCATGCCCAACCAGCGCGGCATGAGCACGGCTGTGGGGACCCGCGACTTCCTCCTGCCCGACCTCGGGGAAGGGCTGAGCGAGGCGGAGATCGTCGAGTGGCGGGTGGCCGTGGGCGACGTGGTCACCGTGGACCAGAGCGTGGTCGAGGTGGAGACCGCCAAGGCCGTCGTCGACGTGCCGTGCCCGTACGCCGGACGGGTCGTGGCCCTGCACGGCGCGGCCGGTGAGGTACGCCCGGTCGGTCAGCCGCTGATCACCATCGCCCCGCTCGACGACGCCCCCGACCCGCACGCCACCTACCGCGAGGAGGAGCGGGCCGGGTCCGGAAACGTCCTGATCGGCTACGGCACCGGCCACGGCGGCTCGGGCCGGCGGCGGCGTCGGCCGCGTCTGGCGCTCGCTCCCGAGGCCGCGCCGGCGTCGGTCGACCCGGCTCGGGCCGGCGGACCGGCGGCGGCGCCGCTTGTCATCTCGCCGATCGTGCGGCGGCTGGCCAAGGAGCACGGCATCGACCTGGCGTCGCTGCGCGGCACCGGGCCGGGCGGCGTGATCCGCCGGGCTGACCTGGACGCCGCCGTGGCCGCTGCTGCTCCGGCGGCCCGGCTGGCCGCGGTGCCGGACGCCCCGGCCGCCCACGTCGGGCTCGCCCCGGCCGGCGACGGTGACATGGTCATCCCGCTCACCGGCATCCGCAAGGTGATCGCCGACAAGCTCTCCCGCAGCCGCCGGGAGATCCCGGAGGTGACCATCTGGGTCGACGTGGACGCCACCGGCCTGCTGGAGACGCGCGCCGCGATCAACGCCGCCACGCCGGAGGCGCCGGTGAGCATCCTGGCCCTGCTGGCCCGGATCTGCCTCAGCGGCCTGCGGAAGTATCCGCAGCTCAACGCGCACGTCGACACCGAGGGGCAGCGGATCATCCAGTCCGCGGGCGTGCACCTGGGCATCGCCGCGCAGACCGACAGGGGCCTGGTCGTGCCGGTGCTGCGTGACGCGCAGCGGCTGACCACCCGGGAGCTGGCCGCCGCGCTCGCCGAGACCACCGCGGCGGCCCGGGCCGGCACGCTGCCCCCGGCACGGCTGACCGGCGGGACATTCACGCTCAACAACTACGGCGTGTTCGGCGTCGACGGCTCGACGCCGATCATCAACCATCCGGAGGCGGCGCTGCTCGGCGTCGGCCGGATCGTGGACAAGCCGTGGGTGGTGGACGGGCAGCTCGCCGTCCGCAAGGTGACCCAGATCAGCCTCACCTTCGACCACCGGGTCTGCGACGGCGGGGTGGCGGGCGGCTTCCTGCGCCACGTCGCCGACTGCGTCGAGCAGCCCGCCCTCCTGGTCGCCAACGTCTGACCGGTCAGGCTCCCGGCCCCGGCCCTCCCCACGGAGGTCCGGGGCCGCGCCGCGTCCCCGCCCCCGCTCCCCGCCCCGGGCTCCCCGTCCCCCGCTCGCGATCTTGCACTTGCGGCCCTCGACGTGCCCGATTCGCACCCTTCTCCGGAGCCGCAACTGCAAGATCGCCGCGGCGGCGCGGGTGACGCGAGCGAGGGAGTCCAGCGCTGGCCGTCTTGCGGGACCCTTGTTCCGGTGGGTGGGATCGGTCGAGATCTTGGTAGCAAAGTGCCCCTATGGAGGCCGTTTCGTACCAAGATCTCGCCGGGTCGGAACCTCACGCCGCCCCTTCTTCGTCGATCATGAGGTTGACGGGGATGAAACGGACATCGTGTGCCGTCAACTTCATGATCGACGGACCCGGGGGCGGCCGGGCAGTAGGTGAGGGGGAACCGGGCGGAGGGCGCGTGCGGCGCAAGCGGGGACGGGAATTACCTGTCCGGCACGATTCTCCGCAGCCTTTTCCGAGCAATTCCGCCGAAGGTGCCACGGCGTGATCCCGGGCCTACAGAATGTGGGCGAGAGGGTTCGGAAATGGGGGGCGAAATATGTTTGCGAGGCGCCGACTGACGCTTTTCGCGATGACTGTCGCAGCCGCGCCGCTGGCGGTCGGCGCGTGCACCGCCGGCCCGAAGTCGGTGGCGAAACAGGCCGAGGCGTCGCCGCCGTCGGTCACCGTGACACCCGCCGATCGCACGAAGAACGTGCCGATCAGCGCGGAGGTGGGCACGAAGGTCAGCAACGGCAAGGTGACAGCCGTCAAGCTGACCGACGACAAGGGCAACGCCGTACCGGCCCAGCCGCGCGAGGACGGCTCCGGCTGGGTGCCGGACCGTCCGCTGGCCAATTCCCGGACGTACACGGCGGAGGTGACCGCGACCGGCGATTCGGGGAAGACCGCCACGCAGAAGACGACGTTCACGACGATGGCCAAATCCACCAAACCGGCCGTCACCAGCGAATTGTATTTCCGGCCGAATCAGACGTACGGGACGGCGATGCCGGTGGTGCTCGGATTCGACCCGCCGATTCCGAAGGAGGCCCGCGCGGACGTGCAGCGCCGGCTGTTCGTGAAGACCGACCCGCCGCAGCCGGGCACCTGGTCGTGGGTGGCCGACGGCAAGCAGGCCGAGTACCGGGCGCCGGACCGCTGGAAGCCGGGCACGACGATCAGCGTGCGCAGCGCGTTGCAGGGGCTGCCCATCGGCAAGGAGGCGATCGGCGACTCCGACCGGGTCGCGACCGCCAAGGTCGGCCGGCAGGTGACGCTCGACATCGACAACGGGACCAAGCAGATGACCGTCTACGAGGACGGCAAGGTGCTCAAGAAGATCCCGGTCAGTCTCGGCAAGGAGAGCACGCCGACGTCCAGCGGCACCATGGTGATCATGGAGAAGCACGAGCACACCACGTTCGACACCCGGGGTGAGCCAAACGGCGGCTACGTGGTCGACGTGGACGACGCCCAGCGGCTGACCTGGGGCGGCGAGTTCATCCACTCCGCGCCGTGGTCGGAGGGGGAGCAGGGCTACACCAACACCTCGCACGGCTGCACGAACGTGTCGGCCACGGCCGCGGACTGGCTCATGGGCGTCACGCAGGTCGGTGACCTGGTGACAGTGCGGGGCACCGAGGTGAAGCTCGACCAGGGCAACGGCTTCACCGCCTGGAACGTCAGCTGGGACGAGTTCGCCAAGGGCAGCGCGCTGCCCGTACCGGCGGGGCTGAAGCCCACGCAGAGCGCCACGCCGCACCCGGGCGCGGTGGCCGGCGGGTCGGCGCCGGCGCCGGCGCCGTCGCGGAGCAACAGCGGCGGCTGAACCTGGGGAGGAACGGCCCAGGGGCCGGCCCGCGTCGCGCGGGCCGGCCCCGTGCCGTGCTCAGTCCAGGTCGACGCGGGCCACCCCGGCCGCGGTCAGGCTGCCGAGCCAGAGCCGGCGGCCGTGCTGCCGCACGCCGGTGACCATCGGGTACGCCCCGCTGGGGCCGTGCAGCGTCCGCAGCACCCGCCCCGTGCCGTCAACGAGCGCGACCAGCCCGTAGCGGCGCGGCCGGGGCTGCACCGCGCCGGGCAGCAGCGCGACGAGCTGGCGGACGCGCGGATGCGGCAGCAGCCGTTCCATCGCCGCCAGCCGGGGGCTGGGCAACGCGACCCAGTACGTCCCGTCACCCACCGCGGAGATGTTGTCCGGGTACGCCGGGAGGTCGGTCAGCACCGTGGCCCGCCCGCCCGGCAGGTCGATCCGGAGCAGCCGGTGGGTGGCGGTCTCGGCGAGCATCAGCGCCGACTCGTCCGGGGTGAGCGCCAGCCCGTTGGGGAAGTAGAGCCCGTCGGCCACCACGTCGGTGCGCCCGGTGCGCCTGTCGTAGGCCAGCACCCGCCCGTTGGGCCGGTGCTCCAGCAGGTCCCGCTTCCAGTGCGACAGCGGGAAGCGGTCGGAGGAGTCGGTGAAGTAGACGGTGCCGTCGCTCGCGACCGCCGCGTTGTCGGCCAGGTGCACCGGCGGGGCGGTCCCGGTCAGCTCGTGCACCGCGCCGGCGGGGTCGACCCGCAGCAGTCCCCGGTACGCGTCGCAGACGAGCAGCCCGCCGTCGACCGGGTCCCGTTCGATGCCCAGCGGCCGTCCGCCGGTCTCGGCCAGAAGCGTGGGCCGGGTGCCGGCCGGCGCGTCGGCGGGCCACCACCAGAGCCGGCCGTCCTCGTCGCCGCTGACCACCCGGCCGTCGGCGTCGACCACCACGTCCTCCGGCCCGTGCCCGCCGGCCGGCAACGGCAGCAGGTCGGCCCGGTCGAGCCGGGTGTCGGCGGGCGTCCAGGGCCCGGTCAGCGGCGGCGGCACGGTCGCCGGCTCGCGGACCGGCCGGATCAGCAGGGGCGCACGCGGGCGGGGGACGGCCATCGGCTCATTGTGGCCCGGCGGCGTCGCGAAGGGCAGTGCCCGACGGCGTTTCGCGCCCGTGGCGCGGCGGCTGCGGGATGACCCTGAGACGGCTCGGGGTCGGTTCCCGGACAGTACCCGGAACCCCCGCCGCGAGGCCCGGAAATGTCGGTGGGGCCGGGTAGGTTTGGCCGCATGGTACACAGCGTTGAGCGCTTCCACGTGGCGATGGACGTGCACGATCACGTGGTCGAGCTGCGTCCGGTCGGCGAGATCGACATCGCCACCGTGACGGCGTTCCGGGCCGCGCTCTGGGCCGCGCCGGCGCGGCCGGTGCTGCGGGTCGACCTGTCGGGTGTGCGGCTGCTGTCCGCCGCCGGGGTCCGCGCGCTCGTCGCCACCCACCTGCGGGTCCGGGCCCGCGGTGGCGAGCTGGTGCTCGTCGACCCCGACCCGGTGGTGGCCCGGGTGCTGCGGGTGACCGGCCTGCACCGGGTGCTCCCGGTGCGCTGCTCCGACCGCTCGCAGGACGTGCCGAGCCGTGCCCACGACCGGTCCGGCCGCACCCACGAGATGGTGGCGTGCGCGGCCTGAACGGGAGCGGGCCGCCGGGCACACGACGGGCCGCCGGCGCGAGTGCCGACGGCCCGACGTGAACGGCGCTGCGCTCAGCGCACGCCGAGCAGGTCCACCACGAAGACGAGCGTCTCGTTCGGCTTGATGACGCCGCCGGCGCCGCGGGCGCCGTAGCCCAGGTGCGGCGGGATGGTGAGCTTGCGCCGGCCGCCGACCTTCATGCCGACGACGCCCTGGTCCCAGCCGGCGATGACCTGGCCGCCGCCGAGCGGGAACTCGAACGTCTCACCCCGGTTCCACGAGGCGTCGAACTCGCGGCCGTTCGAGTGGGCCACGCCCACGTAGTGCACGCTCACCAGTTGGCCCGGGCGGGCCTCCGGGCCGTCGCCGACGGTGATGTCCTCGACGACCAGATCCGCGGGCGGCGCGCCCTCGATCGGGCCGACCTGGGGCTTGTCCATGAACGGTCTCCTCGGTGCTGACGGTGTGGTCACCGTCGATCCTGCCGGATCGCGACCGGCCGATACGCGCCGGTCCCCGCACACCGGCGTGGCGGGGACACGAGAAGGGGGCGGGCGCCGCCTGTCGGCGACGCCCGCCCCGCAGCGGGCTGGTTCACTTCAGCCAGGGGAGACGCTGGACCAGGGGGAGCTTCGCCCAGATCCGGCCGAGGCCGAGGGTGTTGCCGGCGCCCACCAGGGCGAGACCGGCCAACAGGCCCGCGTAGATGAGGTGGTCGTCCATGAAGGGGTTGTTCGCCGGGGGCAGCACGGCCGTCCACATCAGGACCAGGAGCAGTCCGCCGGCCACGGCGGCGATCCGGATGCCGATGCCGAGCATCAGCGCGACACCGATGCCGAGCAGGCCGAGCATGAACAGCGTGTCCGCCCAGGCCGCGCCGGCGATGTTCCGGTAGAGGTCCGCGAACGGGCCCTCGACCGCGTTGCCCAGGAAGCCCTTGGTCGGGCTGCCGCCGTTGATCCAGGCGTTCTTCGCCGCGGTCTCGTGGCCGAGGCCGAACATCTTGTCGAGGAAGGCCCAGAGGAAGATCCAGCCCAGCGCGAGCCGCAGGCCGGCCCACACGTACCGGGTGGCCTTCTGCCGGGTGGTCTCGATGTGCGCCGCCGGAGCGGTGGTGGCGGCGGGGGTCCGCTTGACGGCGGGGGTCCGCTCGATTGTCGCGGTCATGGTCTCCACGTCCCTTCCTGTGCCTCGCACCGCGCTTCCCGGTGGCACATTCATTCCACCGCCGAGCCGCCTCCCGGAGCAGGGCCGACCGGTGCCCTGATGACCGGGTCTTTGGTCCCGTCCGTACCCGGTCCGGTCGGCCCCTCCCCGCCGGTCCGCCGCCCCTGACCAGGGCGTTTGCGGCGGCCTATCGTCGCAGGTGAAGGCCCGGTACGAGGAGGTCGTGATGAGGACGTGGCAGGTGGCCGACGTGATGACCAGGGACGTCGCGGCGGTGACGGAGCAGACCCCGTACCGCGAGATCGTCGACGTGCTGGTGCGTAAGCGGATCAGCGGCGTGCCGGTGGTCGACTCGTTCCACCGGGTGCTCGGCGTGATCTCCGAGGCGGACCTGCTGCACAAGGTGGAGCGGGCCGGTCACCCGGACGAGCGCCGGGTGTTCGAGGGGCGGCGGCGCCGTACCGCCCGGGAGAAGGCCGACGCGCTGGTGGCCGGGGACCTGATGACCGCACCGGCGGTCACCACCCACGAGCGCGCCTCGCTGGCCGCGACGGCCCGGCTGATGGACCGCGAGGCGGTCAAGCGGGTGCCGGTGCTGGACGACCTGGGCCGGCTGTCCGGCATCGTCACCCGTGGTGACCTGCTCCGGGTGCACCTGCGTACCGACGCGGAGATCCGCGAGGAGGTGGTGCACGAGGTGCTGCGCCGGGTGCTGTCGGTCCGCGACGGCCTGGTCACGGTGCAGGTCCGCGGCGGCGAGGTCACCATGGACGGTCGGCTGGACCGGCGCAGCGCCGTCGAGCTCGCCGGTCGCCTGGCCGGACAGGTCGCGGGCGTGGTCGCCGTGCACAACGCGATCGGGTACGACCTGGACGACACCACGCTGATGGAGCTGGACCCGGTGCACGCCACCCCGGTTGCCTGAGCGTGCCGGCGCGGTCAGGCGGTGGCGCTCGCGAGCTGGGCGGCGAGCAGCGCCGGGGCCTCGGCCAGCGACGGGCCGTACCAGGTGAGGTGCCGGCCGGACACCAGCGCCGCCGGCACCCCCGGGAACGCCTCCGGCCCGTCGTCGGCGGTGAACCGGTACGGCTCGTCGGGCAGCACCACCAGCTCCGGTGACCGGGCGCGCAGCTCGTCGAGAGCGGGCCGGGGATAGCGTTCCGCGTCCCCGGCCCAGCCGTTCACCACGCCGAGCCGGGCCAGCACGTCCCCGGCGAACGTGTCCCGGCCGAGCACCACCCACGGGCGCCGCCACACCGGCACCACAGCGGTGCGGACGCGCGCCGGCGTGCCCAGGGCCGCCCAGGCGCGACGGGCTGCCGTCAGCCACGGCGGCTCGGCCGGCGCGCCGAGCGCGACCACCAGCTCGCCGAGCTGGTCGAGCGCCTCCGGCACGGTACGCGGGAACGTGACCCGCACCGGCGCCCCGGCCGCGCGCAACGCCTCGGCGTCGGCCAGCCGGTTCTCCTCCTCGTTGAGCAGCACCAGATCCGGTTTGAGGGCGAGCACCCGGTCCAGGTCCGGATACTTCGTCCCGCCGACCCGGGCGACGTCCAGCCCGGCCGGATGGGTGCACCAGTCGGTCGCCCCGACCAGCACCTCCGGGCGGGTGGCCGCCACCGCCTCGGTCAGCGACGGCACCAGCGACACCACCCGCACGGCGTGTTCTCCCCTCGTACCGCGGATCAGCGGGCCGGCGCGGTCGCGGCGTCGGCCGTCTCCGGCGGCAGGCCCGCCACCGGCAGGCCCTTGCGGGCCGCCCAGTCGACGGCGGCGCGCAGGTCCGCGGTGGGCAGCGGCCGCCGGGTGCTCACCCCGACCGCCGCGTGCATCGTGTAAACCAGGAACGGGTACGACTTGGCGAGCGCGGCGATCGCGTCGTGCAGGCGGCGCACCACCTCGAGCGCGGCCGGCTCGTCCAGCCCGGGCAGCAGGAGCTGGTACTCGTTCTCGGCGACCCGCAGCGCGCGGTCGACCGGGCGCAGCGCGCCGGTGACGGCGGCGAGCACGGCATGGCCCTCCCGGGCGCCGTTGCGCCGGCCGAATCGTTCCGGCGAGCCGGGCGGCTCGTCCACCCGCAGGCCGACCAGCGCCACCGGCAGCGTGCCCGAGGCGGTCACCCCGTCCATGCCGGCCCACCGGCGCAGGCCCGGCTCGTCGAGGAACGCCTCGGCCGGCTGGACCGGCGGCGTGACCCGGTCGGCGCGGCGGGCCAGCAGCCGCAGCGCCGCCTCGGCGCGCGGCTCGCCCGGTCCGGCCGGGATGTCGCGCACCCGGGCGATCGCCTCGTCCAGCGCCGTGCGCGCCTCGGCGGGCAGCCGCTCGGCGAGTTGTTCGCGCAGCCGGATGGCCTCGTGCAGCGCCTCGTCCCGGCGGAATCCCCAGCGGCCGTCGAAGAGCCGGCCGGCTTCCAGCGTCGGCGCGGGCGTCGCCTCGGCGCGGTCGTGGGCCACGAGGGTGGCGCCGAACCGGGGGCTCAGCACCACCACGCTCCACTCGCGGGCCAGCTCCTCCGCCTCGTCGAGCGTCACGCCGTACGTGCGCTCGGGCAGGTCGGGCGGCGGGCCGCCGACCATCGCCACCACCGTCGCCGCGGCGCGGCCGGCGATGCGCCGGTAGACCTCGCGCTCCCGGTCGAAGTACGGCAGCCGCTGGAACAGGGCGAACACGATCAGCGGGCCGTCCTCGGCCTCGGCGAGCGCGGCCCGCTCGATGGCGTGGGAGAGGGCGACGAGACTGCGTTTGGTGAACTGCTCCGGGGTCCGTCCGCTGTGCACGGGCAGAGCCTAGAGGCACGGACGCGGCTGCGCACCGGTCGGCGGGCCCCGGCGTGCTCCACCGCACCGCCGGGGCGGACGCCCGACGCCCTACACTCGGGCGTCGACCGGACGACGGGGGGCGGGGCGAGATGACGAACACCGGCAGCGTGACCGCCTCCTGGCTGCGGCCGGTCCCGTCCGGCGCGACGCCGTGCCTGACCCGCCACGGGCACGTCGGGTACGCCGGCCGGCGGCTCGGCGATCTGGTGCAGGGCCGTCCGCCGGGGGTCACCGGCAACCAGTGGAGCACGGCCGGGCGGGCGCCGCTGGACCTGGTGGTCGGCGCCGCCGACACCGGCCTGCCGCGCTTCGCGGTGCGGTTCACCGCGCCCGCGTCCGACGGGTCGCCCGCCCGCCGGGAGGAACGGCTGACCGACGCGGTGTCCGCCGCCGTCGGCCTGCCGCTGCTGCGGGTCGAGTCACCGACGCTGCGCGGCGCCGATCACGTCCGCCGCTTCGTCGAGTACGTCCTGGACGCGCGGGCCTACGCCGAGGGCACCGACCCGGACGCCGGGGACGCGGTCGGCTTCCGGGACATCATCGGCCGGCTGCCGGACGGCCGGCGTGGACCGGTGAACGACCTCGGGGCGCTCGCGCGGGTCGAGGCGGTCGAGGCGTACGTGGCCGGCCGGCTCGCCGACCCGATCGTGCGCGGGCTGCACGTGCGCTGGACCGGCGGCCCGGCGGAGGGCTGGTGCTGGGTCGAGGTGCGGCCCGGCGGCTGCCTGCTGGAGCGGGTACGGCTGACGTCGCGGGGATTCTCCTGCGGCGTGGACCCGGGCCGGCTCGCCGAGGACCTGGCCGCGATGGCGCTGGGGGAGCGACTGCGCGATCTCGACGCCGCCGGGGCGTCCCTGGTGGACCGGGAGGAGCTTCGCGGTCGGGTGCGCGCGCTCGCGGCCCGGCGGGACTCCTTCGACGGCGGCTTCGCCTTCGACCACCTCTGCGCGGACTGAATCCTTCCTGGCCGCGGCGCCGAGCCGGCCCCGGCCCGGCACGTCCCGATTTTTTTCGATCTCCGGTTGAACCTTCGCCGACGGCGCTCCGTACCTCATCGGGAATGGACGCAGACTTCCCCGCCGCGCCCGGACGGCGCGGAGACGGTGCGGAAAGGGCATCGTCGGCCATCGACGCGCGACCCGAGCGTCGCAGTGATCTCACACCCCGAATTCATCGGTCCGCCGGGATCACCAGTCAACTACCGGATCGAGAAGGAGAGCAATTCGATGCGCAGGTCCACACGGGCGCGCCGGTCATCCGGTAACGCGCGGAGCAAGCGGGTGCTGGCAGTGGTCGGCACGCTCGCGGTCTTCGGCGGCATCGTGGCCGTCACCCAGATCTCGTCCGCCCAGGACCGGCGGACGACCACGCGCGCCGCCTCGGCGTCCTGTGTGCCCGCCAGCCCGGGGGCGACCGCCCCGGACGGCCAGGGCAGCAGCACCCGTACCTGGCAGAACGGCCGCTGGGTCCGTAACCACTGGGGCGACGGCCAGATGTCGCCGGCCGAGTGCCAGCAGACGACCGCGGGTGGCGCCGGCGCCGGCACTCCGACCGTGACCTGCCCGGACGTCCGGGGTCGGCTGCCGCAGGTGCCCGGCCGGGCCCGTGCCGAGGTGGATCGAGAACTGGCGGCGCTGACGTCCCAGATCGCTGAGGCGAACCGGCGGCTCGCGGCGGAGGGCCGCAACGGGGGCGAGTTCATCAACAACGCGATCCTGGGTCCGCTCGCGGACAAGCGGACCGCGGCGCTGAACCGGATCGCCACCGCCATCGGCCGGTTCGGCCAGCGCCCGCAGGGGCTGGACCAGTTCGCCCGGTGCGCGTTGACCGACGTCCCCGGCAACGGTGGGGGTCAGAACGGCGGGGGTCAGAACGGCGGCAACAACAACGGCGGTCAGAACGGGGGCCAGAACGGCGGGAACAACGGCGGCGGGAACAACAACGGCGGCGGCCAGAACAACGGTGGCGGCAACGGGCTGAACGTGCTCGCCAAGGACTGCTCCGGCAGCCAGCTGCAGGGGCACGACGGCTTCCAGAACGGCAACCGGTGCGTCAGCACCGCGTTCGGTGAGGTGGGCGCCGCGGCGAACAACCCGTCGCTGCTGATCACGCAGTTCCCGAACCAGGTGCGGCGCAACCAGCCGTTCACGCTCCGGGTGACCACCAAGAACCTGGTGCGGGACCGCTTCCTCGCGGCCGGGCAGGGCGGCTACTACCTGGAGAGCTCGCTGCTCAACGGTCAGGGCCTGGTGCGCGGCCACTTCCACACCGCCTGCCGGATGCTCGGCAGCACCCGGCAGCCCCCGAACCCGCAGGACGTGCCGGCGTTCTTCGTCGCCACCGAGGACGGCCGCGGCGGCAACCAGCCGGACGACGTGCTGATCCAGATCCCGGGCCTGGCGCAGTCGGGCGTGGCGCAGTGCGCGGTCTGGGCCGGTGACGGCTCGCACCGCATCCCGATGATGGAGCGGGCGAACCAGACTCCCGCCATCGACGTGGTGCGCATCCGGGTCAACTGAGGACACGCGACGGCCGCGGCCGCCCGGGAACCGTCCGGGTGGCCGCGGCCGTGTCGTGTCCGCGTGGTGGGTACGCGAGGCGGGTCCGGCAGGGGAGCGTGGGAATCGTTCCGGGAAGAAGTTTCGTGCCGTCGGACTCCAGCCCGATGAAAGTCACCGACAACACAAAAGGCCGGCCGGGCGCTGCGATTTCTCAGCGTGACCCTGGGATACCCGACGGTGAGTGTTTAGCGCTCAGCGGTTCTTGTACGCCTCGACGACCGACACCGGGATGCGCCCGCGCTCGGAAATCTCGTACCCGTTCTTGGCTGCCCATTCGCGGATGGCGCGGTTCTGCTCGCGGTCCATTCCCGAGGTGCTCGGCCGGCCCGCGCGCCGGGTGGCGCGGGCGACCTCGGTGGCGCCGCGGCCGATCCGCCTGCCAGCGCTGATGTACGGGTCCAGCGCCTTGCGCAGAACGCCCGCGTTCTCGTCGGACACGTCGATCGTGTACGCCACGCCGTCCAGGCTGAACTCGACGGTCCGATCGGCCTTTCCGCCGTCGAGGTCGTCGGTCAGAACGGTGATTACTTTCCTTGCCATCGCCATTACTCCCTGTGTCGGGCGGGGTGTGCTAAGAGTCTGACTTACCTCACGGTAATTTCGCAACAATACCCGCCTCTTTGCATTCGGCGGGTCGTGCCAGGTAAGCGTCGCGGCCAATAGAGGACCGGTGCGCGAACAGGCGTCGGGAAGGCCGGACAGTGGCGTGGGTCACAACCCGGAACAAGGGGCACCTTTTGTTACTTGAGCCAGACACGCTCAACCAACGTGATGGCAGGTGTCCGATGGCAACTCTTCCGGTACTTCCCCTGACCGACACCGTCCTGCTGCCCGGGATGGTCATCCCGGTCACCCTCGACCCGACCACCCAGGCCGCCGTCGACGCGGCCCGCGCCACCGGCGACAAGGAACTCCTGGCCGTGCCCCGCCTCGACGGCGAGTACGGCTCCGTCGGCGTGGTCGCCACGATCGAGAAGGTGGGCCGGCTGCCCAGCGGCGAGCCGGCCGCCGTGATCCGCGGTCTCGTCCGGGCCCGTATCGGCTCCGGCGTGCCCGGTCCCGGCGCCGCGCTCTGGGTCGAGGCCGCGACGCTCGACGAACCCGCCCCGGCGGGCCGCGCCCGGGAACTCGCCCGCGAGTACCGCGCGCTCATGACCTCGGTGCTCCAGCAGCGCGGCGCCTGGCAGGTGATCGACGCGATGGAGCGGATGACGGACCTGTCCGAGCTGGCCGACTCGGCCGGCTACGCGCCCTGGCTCAGCCTGGCGCAGAAGACCGAGCTGCTCGCCGCGCCGGACGTCACCGCCCGGCTGGAGCTGCTGGTCGGCTGGGTGAAGGAGCACCTGGCCGAGCAGGAGGTCACCGAGCAGATCAACAGCGACGTGCGCGAAGGGCTGGAGAAGTCCCAGCGCGAGTTCCTGCTCCGCCAGCAGCTCGCCGCGATCCGCAAGGAACTCGGCGAGGACGAGCCCGACGGCTCCGCCGACTACCGCTCCCGGGTGGAGTCCGCCGACCTGCCGGAGAAGGTACGCGAGGCGGCGCTGCGCGAGGTCGGCAAGCTGGAACGGGCCAGTGACGCCTCACCCGAGGCGGGCTGGATCCGTACCTGGCTGGACACCGTGCTGGAGATGCCGTGGAGCACGCGTACCGCTGACAACACGGACCTGGCCGCGGCGCGGGCCGTGCTCGACGCCGACCACGCCGGCCTGGCCGACGTGAAGGACCGCATCCTGGAGTACCTCGCGGTGCGCAACCGGCGCGCGGAGCGCAACCTCGGCGTGGTCGGCGGACGCGGCTCCGGCGCGGTGCTGGCCCTGGCCGGCCCGCCCGGTGTCGGCAAGACCAGCCTCGGCGAGTCGGTCGCCCGGGCGCTGGGCCGCAACTTCGTCCGCGTCTCCCTCGGCGGTGTCCGGGACGAGGCGGAGATCCGCGGCCACCGGCGCACCTACGTCGGCGCGCTGCCCGGCCGGATCGTGCGGGCGCTGCGCGAGGCCGGCTCGATGAACCCGGTCGTGCTGCTCGACGAGGTCGACAAGCTGGCCGCCGGCTACTCCGGCGACCCGGCGGCGGCTCTGCTGGAGGTGCTCGACCCGGCGCAGAACCACACGTTCCGCGACCACTACCTGGAGGTCGACCTCGACCTGTCCGACGTGCTGTTCCTCGCCACCGCCAACGTGGTGGAGGCGATCCCCGGCCCGCTGCTGGACCGGATGGAGCTGGTCGCGCTGGACGGCTACACCGAGGACGAGAAGGTGGCCATCGCCCGCGACCACCTGCTGCCCCGGCAGCGGGAGCGGGCCGGGCTGACCGGCGAGGAGGTGAGCGTCGCCGACGACGCGCTGGCGCTGATCGCGGGCGAGTACACCCGGGAGGCCGGTGTCCGGCAGCTCGAACGGGCCCTGGCGAAGATCCTGCGCAAGGTGGCCGTCGCGCTCGCCACGGACGCCGCGCCGGTACACGTGGACGCCGGGAACCTGGCCCGCTACCTGGGCCGGCCGAAGTTCACCCCGGAGTCGGCCGAGCGGACCGCCGTGCCCGGCGTGGCGACCGGCCTGGCCGTCACCGGCGCCGGTGGCGACGTGCTGTTCATCGAGGCCACCACCATGGAGGGCGAGCCCGGGCTGACGCTCACCGGGCAGCTCGGCGACGTGATGAAGGAGTCCGCGCACATCGCGTGGTCGTACCTGCGGTCGAACGGGCGGCGCTACGGGCTGGACCCGAACGCGCTGGCCGGGCGGCGGATCCACCTGCACGTCCCGGCGGGCGCGGTACCGAAGGACGGCCCGAGCGCCGGCATCACCATGGTGACCGCGCTGGCCTCACTGGTGACCGGGCGTCCGGTGCGGCCCGAGTTCGGGATGACCGGCGAGGTGACGCTCTCCGGCCGGGTGCTGCCGATCGGCGGGGTGAAGCAGAAGCTGCTCGCCGCGCACCGGGCCGGTCTCACCGAGGTGATCATCCCGAAGCGCAACGAGCCGGACCTGGACGACCTGCCGGCGCAGGTGCGGGAGGCGCTGACCGTGCACACCCTGTCCGACGTGGCGGACGTGCTCGCGCTGGCGCTGCGCCCAGCCGAACTCGACACGCAGGCGCTGGACGGCCCGGCGCTCGCCGCGGCCTGACGGCCGTCGCCCCGGCCACCGCACGCACGGTGGCCGGGGCGACGCCGTGTCCGCCCGCGCTCAGCGCCGGTCGCGCCGCTCGTAACCCCGGTCGCGGCGCTCACCGGAACCGTCGCCGTCCCGGTCCCGGCGTACGGTCGCCTTACGGCCCTTGATCGTGGTGCCCCGCAGCCCTGAGATGATCTCGTCGGCCACCGCCTGCGGCACCTCGACCAGCGAGAACCGGTCGGCGATCTCGATCGAGCCGATGTCCCGGCCACTGATCCGGGTCTCCCCGGTGATCGCGCCGACCAGGTCCTGCGGCCGTACCCCGGCGCGTCGGCCCAGCCCGATGAAGACCTGGGTGGTCCCCCCGGTACGCGGACGGCCCGGGCCCCGGCGCTCGCCCCGCCCACCGGTCTCCGGGCGGCCCTCGCGCGGGCCCCGGACCGGAACCTGCGGGATCTCCTCCTCGTCGTCCGAGCCGGGCGACGTCGCCTCGTGCGCCAGCTTCACCGCCGCCAGCGCCACCTCGACCAGGTCGAACTCGTCGGTCAGCGACTCGACGATCACCCGGTACGGGTCGAGGTCGTCCTCCAGCAGGCTCTCCCGCAGCGCGCCCTGGGTCAGCTCCAGCCGCCGGGTCCGCATGTCCGCCACCGTGGGGATCTTGTCGATGGTGATCCGCTGGCCGGTGACCCGCTCGATGGTCTTGAGCATCCGGTGCTCGCGCGGCTCGGCGAGCGTGATCGCCACACCCTCCCGCCCGGCCCGGCCCACCCGGCCGATCCGGTGCACGTACGACTCCGGCGCCGACGGGACGTCGTAGTTGACCACGTGGGTGAGCTGCTCGACGTCCAGCCCCCGGGCGGCCACGTCGGTGGCGACCAGCAGGTCCGCCGTGCCGGCGCGCAGCCGGCCCATCACCCGGTCCCGCTGCTCCTGGCTCATCCCGCCGTGCAGCGCCTCGGCCCGGTAGCCCCGGCCGTTCATCGTCTCGGTGAGCCGGTCGACCTCCTCGCGGCTGCGGCAGAACACGATCGCCGCGGTCGGCGACTCCACGTCCAGCACCCGGCCCAGCGCGGCCGGCTTGTGCCCCCGGGCCACGATGTACGCGCTCTGCCGCACCCGGGGCGCCTCCCCGGCGACCGGCCGCTCCCGCTCGATCTGGATCCGGACCGGATCGGTCAGGTGCTGCCGGGCCAGCCCGTCGATGCGGGCCGGCATGGTGGCCGAGAACAGCACCGTCTGCCGGCCGGCCGGCGCGTGCTCCAGGATCGCCTCGATGTCCTCGGCGAAGCCCATGTCGAGCATCTCGTCCGCCTCGTCCAGCACCACCGTGGCCAGCGCGCCCAGCCGCAGCGTGCCCCGGGCGATGTGGTCCAGGGCCCGGCCCGGCGTCGCGACCACCACGTCCACCCCGTGGTCGAGCGCGCGCAGCTGCCGGCCGATCGGCTGCCCGCCGTAGATCGGCAGCACCCGGGCGCCCAGGTCCTTGCCGTAGCGGTGGAACGCCTCGGAGACCTGCACGGCCAGCTCACGGGTGGGCACCAGCACCAGCGACACCGGGTCGCCGTCCGGCCGTCCCACCGGCATCCGCTGCAGCAGCGGCAGCGCGAACGCGGCGGTCTTGCCCGTACCGGTCGCCGCCTGTCCCAGCAGATCCTGCCCGGCCAGCAGCGGGGGGATCGCCTCCCGCTGGATCGGGGTGGGTTCCTCGTAGCCGAGCGCGGCCAGCGCGCCCAGCAACTCGGTGCGCAGCCCGAGATCCGCGAAGGCGGTGGCGTCCTCGGCGTCGGCGGGAATGGCGGGGTCGGTCGGGGTCGGTGCGGCGGTCATGCGACAAGTTTTTCATCACCGCCGCGCGGCGGTCGCGGCGACCGGGCCAAACGTTCGCCGCGCCACCTGCGTGCTGTCCCCTCCGGGTGGTCCGGCGCGGCCCCGTGCCCTCGCCGGATCACCGGGACAGGACGGCCAGCAACGTGGTGAAACCGACCGCGACGTCGAACACCGCGCACCACAGCGCGTACCCGCGCGGCACCACCGCGCCGGTGCGGTGGTACCAGGCGTCCCAGGCGGCGTGGACGAGCCAGCCCACCCCGACGAGCACCCCGGCGACGTCGGCGGAGGCGACCATCGCCACGACCGCCAGGCCGCCCCACCCGGCCGCCCCGGCGAGCTGCGCGGCCAGCGCGCGCCGGTCGCCCCACTGCCGCCGCCAGGTGCCGATCAGCAGGTAGCCGGCCGGCAGGACCAGCAGCGTCCACGGCGCGAAGACGGTCGGCGCGAACCACATGTCCACGGTCATGAGCAGCGCCAGCCCGGCCGGCCACCCGCGCGCCACGGCTGCCGCGACCGGGTGTCGGCGGGGCGGCGCCGCGGACGTGTGCCGGTGCCGCAGCGCCACCAGCAGCATCGCCGGCACCATCAGCAGGTGGCCGCCGAGCAGCAGCGCGTCGTCCCCGGCCCACCCCGCCCACCAGAGCGGGAGCAGCAGCAGAAACGGCACGTACATGGCCGCCGACATCTCCGCGGTGGCGGCCCGCCCGTACCCCCGGTGCCACATCCACGCGGCCATGCCCGCCGCCATGTTCGTCGCCATCACCAGCGCGCCCACGTCCGGCCGCGCCAGCACCGCCGCGCCGCCCAGCACGCCCGCGCCCACCCGCCACAGCGGCCCGAGCAGCACCATCCCGGCCAGCATCGCCACCACCATCGCGGCCAGGTGCCGCGTCCGCGCCCACCCGGCCCACCGCCGGGGTACGACCACAGTCATCTCCGTCATGCCCCGACCCTGCCGCCGCCGGGCGCACCGGAGAAGGCGCGTCAGTCATCGGGAAACCGTGCGGATCGCACGGCCCGGCCGTGACGTTTCTCAGGAGTGGGCGGACCGGTGCACGCCCTAGGATCAGCGGGCATGAGCGTCGATCCGGCGGACCACCGGCTGCGCCGGGCCCGGCGGGTCACGCTGCTGTCGCTGGCCACGAACGTGTGGACGACGGTGCTGCTGCCAGCGGTCGGACTGGCCCGCGAACCCGACCCGGTACGCGTCGCGCTCGGCGCCGCCGGGCTGCTCGTGTTCGCCGCCGCCCAGGTCGCGGTGCTGCACGCCGCCGTCACGCCGTGGCTGCCCGTGCCGGCGCGCCGCCGCCGGCACGCCGCGCTGACCGTGGCGGCGCTGCTCAGCCTGCCGCTGCTCGGCCCGGTCGCGGCCGGCTCCTGGCCCACCTGGGCGTGGCTCGGCGCGTCGCTGGTCGGCATGACGCCGCTGCTGTTCCGGCCCGTCGTGGCGGCGGTGGCGGCGGCCGGCGTCCTCGCGGCGTCCGCGGCCGTCACCTGGTGGACCGATGGCCCGCTGACCACGGCGCTGCTGGTCACCGGCCTGGTGGGGGCCGGGACAGCCGCGCTCACCTGGGTCCAGGTCTGGTTCTGGGACCTGCTGGTCGAGGCCCGGCAGGGGCAGGCCGCCCAGGCCCGGCTGGCCGCCGCCGAGGAACGGCTGCGCTTCGCCCGGGACGTGCACGACCTGCTCGGCCACGACCTGACGGTGATCGCGCTGAAGGCCGAGCTGGCCGAGCGGCTGGCGCCGACCGACCCGGACCGGGCCGCCCGGGAGGCGGCGCAGGCGCGGCGGCTCGCCGCAACGGCGCTGACCCGGGTACGCGCGGCGGTGCACGGCTACCGCGCCGTCGACCTGGCCGAGCAGGCCGCCGCGGTGGGGGAGGTGCTGCGCTCCAGCGGCGTACGCACGACTGTGGTCCCGCCGTCCGGCGACGTGCCCGGTCCGGTCGCCGCCGACCTGGCCGCGGTGCTGCGTGAGGCCGGAACCAACGTGCTGCGGCACAGCCGGGCCGGCTGGTGCCGGATCGAGATCACCCGGGAGGACACGGCGGTGACGCTGACCGTACGCAACGACGGCGTGCGTGACGGCGACGGCCCGGACCGGCTCAGCGGCGGCCTGCGCGGCCTGTCCGACCGGCTCGCCCCGGTCGGCGGCCGGGTCCGGGCGGACGCCGCCGACGGCGTGTTCAGCCTGGTCGCGACCGTGCCGGTGGCGCGATGATCCGGGTGCTGCTGGCCGACGACGAGGAGCTGATCCGGCTCGCCCTCGCCGCGCTGCTCGACCTGGAGCCGGACATCGAGGTGGTGGCGCACGCGGGCGACGGGCGCGCGGCCCTGGACGCGGCGCTGGCTCACCGCCCGGACGTCGCCGTGCTCGACCTGGAGATGCCGGCGCCCGGCGGGGTGGAGGTCGCCGCCGAGCTGACCCGGGCGCTGCCCGGCTGCGCCCCGGTGATCCTCACCGGACACGGCCGCCCCGCCCAGCTCCGGCCGGCGCTGGCCGCCGGAGTGCGCGGCTTCCTCGCCAAGGGCGCTCCCGGCGGCGCGCTGGCCGACGTGATCCGCCGCGTGCACTCCGGCGCCCGGTACGTCGATCCGGCGCTCGCGGCCGACGCGCTCACCCTGCCCGAGTGCCCGTTGACACCACGCGAGCTGGAGACGCTGCGGCTGGCTGAGCTGGGCACCCCGGTCGCGGTGATCGCCCGGCGTACCCACCTGGCCGCCGGGACGGTCCGCAACCACCTGAGCGCCTGCGTGCAGAAGCTCGGCGCCGCGAACCGGGCCGAAGCGGTACGGCTCGCCCGCGAGGCCGGCTGGCTCTGAGGTACGGGACGTCGTGGCACGCTGCCGGCGGCTAGCCTGATCACGTGCGGACGGTCGAACTGCTCTGCTCATCCGAACTGGAAGCGGCGGTTCGCGCTGCCTGGGACCGGCTCGCCGCCGCCGGGCTGCCCAGCCTGGCCCGCAACACGCACCCGACGAACCGGCCGCACCTGACGCTCGCCTCCGTCGAGGAGTTCCCGCCCGGCGCCGAGCAGCGACTGGCCGACCTCTGTGACGCGGCGCTGCCGCTGCCGGTGCGGCTGGGCCGGGTGGCGGTGCTCGACGGCAGCGCGCCACTGGTGTGGCTGGTCCGCCCGACACCGCAGCTCGTCGCGCTGCACGGCGCGGTCTGGGACGTGCTAGCCGAGGCGTCCGGCGGGCACTCGTGGCACCAGCCCGGCCGGTGGGTGCCGCACCTGAGCCTGGCGCTGCGGTTCGGCGCGGCGGACCGGCGGCGCGCCCGGGCGGTCGCCGGGGCGCACCCGCCGGCCGGGGCGTTCGTGGCGGCGCGCAGCTACGACGGCGACACCCGCACGATCAGCGAGCTGACCACCGCCTGCCCACGTTCCGGCGGCTGACCGAGAGGTCATACCCGGCGCTGGTGGGCGTCGGTTCCGCTGACCGGGACCCCCGGCGTGGGCAGATCCGGGTACTCTTCGCCCCATGATCGACAGTGTTCGATTGGCGGTCGTCGGTGTGGGCAACAACACGTCGGCGTTGGTGCAGGGCATCGCCTTCTACCGCAACACCGGCAGCCTGGTAGGGCTCCACCGGCCAGAGATCGCGGGACTGGGCGTCAGCGACATCGACGTCGTCGCCGCTTTCGCCATGTCCGACCGAAAGGTGGGCAAGGATCTCCACGAGGCGATATTCATGCCGCCCAACAACTTCCCGCGCCTCGACACCGAACTTCCGCCCGCCGGCGTGACGGTGCGGCGTGGCCTGGTGGACTCGACGGAAGTCGAACGGGTGGCGCACGCGCTGGAAGGGGCGGAGGTGCTGCTCTACTCCGCTCCGAGCGGCCGGCCGGACACGGCTCGGGCTTACGCCGAGGCGGCTCTGACAGCGGGAGTCGCGTTCGTGAACACCACGTCGGATCCGGTGGCCAGGCACGAGTCACTACTGGCACGTTTCGAGGAAGCCCGTGTGCCGTTGCTCGGCGACGACCTGGCCAGCCAGTTCGGCACCTCCGTGCTGCACCACGCACTACTGCGGCTGATCGAGGAGCGCGGCCTCACCCTGGGCAGTTCCTACCAGGTCAATCTGGGCGGGACCGAAGACTTCCGCAACCTGGTCGAGAACCCGAACACCAAGAAGCAGTCCAAGCTGAACGCCCTGGGGTCGTCCGGCAAGGTCCAGATGGCGCCCCTCGCGTACATGCCGCACCTGCGATCCCACAAGATCGCCCACCTCAACATCGAAGCGCAGGGCTGGGCCGAGACGGCGGTGAGTGTGGAGGTGCGCCTGCAGGTGCATGACCCGAGTGGTGCTGCCGGCGTCAACATCGACCTGATTCGTCTGGCGGCCATCGCCCTGCGGTCGGGTCGTGGCGGCTACCCGGCCGAAGCGGCATCCCTCCTGAAGTCCCCACCCGGAACCGCGATCTGACCCCAACCCCCGGACCGTTCGGCGCGGCCCGAACCGTGCCCGTGTCAGCATGGGCCGATGACCACCGGTGCCGACGGACGCGGACTCGCCGGGTTCGCCGCGCTGCTCGCCGACCCCACCCGGGCCGGCTTCTGCCTGGCCCTGCTCGACGGCCGCGCCTGGACCGCCGGGGAGCTGGCCCGCGCCGCCGGGGTGGCCGCGTCCACCGCGAGCGGCCACCTCACCCGGCTGGTGGCGGGCGGTCTGGTGGTCGAGGAGCGGCAGGGCCGCCACCGGTACGTCCGCCTCGCCGACCCGGGCGTCGCCCAGCTCGTCGAGGACCTGGCCGCGCGGGCGCCCGCACCGGCGGCCCCGCCCCGCACGTTGCGCGCCGCGTCGGCCGGTGCCGCCCTGGCGTACGCGCGCACCTGCTACGACCACCTGGCCGGGCGGCTCGGCGTGCTGCTGCACGACGCCCTGCTCGACCGTGGCGTGCTCGACCGCACCGGCGGCCTCGCGCTGACCGAGGCCGGCATGAGCTGGCTGGACCGTCTCGGCGTACCCGTCGAACCACTGCGCGGCACCCGGCGGCCGCTCGTCCGCGACTGCCTGGACTGGACCGAACGGCGCCCGCACCTGGCCGGCGCGGTCGGGGCGGCGCTGTGCGGGCGCTTCCTCGACCTCGGCTGGACCGCGCGCGGCAATGGCCGGGCGGTACGGGTCACCCCGGCGGGGCGGGACGCGCTGGCCGAGGCGCTCGGGCTCGACCCGGTGCTGCTGGCCGCGCCCGCCACCCGCGACACCGGCCCGGCGCGCGCCTGACCCGCCCGTGCCCCGCGGCACCGGTCCCGCCCGCGACTGACCGCCGGGTGTGCCCGGCCGGATCGTTCGGTCCGGGCCGAACTGTCGGCGCCCTACGGTCGGGTGATGGATTCACCGACGATCACGGCTGCTCCGGGCACGCCGCCCTGCGGGCCGCCGACCTCGGACGACGGCGGCTGGGTGGTCACCCGGTACGCGGACGTCGTCTCCGTCCTGACCGATCCCCGCTGCGTGGTTCCGCCCGCCGAGGAGGCGCCGGAGGGTGGCCTGGCATGGCTGCGCGCCTCGGTGAGCCGGTTCAGCCCGCCGGACCGGCATGCCGCGCGGCGAGCCGTCGGGGTGGCGGCGCTCGACACGCTCGACCCACGGGAACTGCGCGTGATCGCGGAACGGCTGACCGGGCGGATCCTCGACCGCGCCGCGAGCGCGGACAACGGCGGCGACCGGGTGGACGTGACCGGTGACCTGGCTCGGCGCGTACCCCTTGTGGTGCTGGCGGAGCGGCTCGGGCTGGCCGACCCGGCGGCGGCCGTAGCGGAGGTGACGGCGGTGGCCGCCGCCTACCACCCGGGCGCCGGCCCGGCGGCGGTGCGGCGGGCGGACCGGGCGGTGGCGGCGCTGCTGGCCATGTCGCCGCCCGCTCCGGCCGAGGTGACAGCGAACCGGCTCGGGCTGCTGGTGCAGGCCGCCGACGCCACCGCCGGGCTGATCGTGGCCGCCGTCCGGCACGGGCTCGACGCGCCGGACGGGCTCGAGACCGACGCGCTGCTCGCCGAGGTGCTGCGCCTCGACCCGCCGGTACGGGTCACCCGCCGGGTCGCCGCCGACCCGCTGACCCTGGACGGCCAGCCGGTGCGCGTGGGGGAGCGGCTGCTGCTGCGGTTCGACGCCGCCAACCGCGACCCGGCGGTCTTTCCGGAGCCGGACCGTTTCCGCGCCGGCCGGGCGAACGCCGCGCTGACGTTCGGCGCCGGCCCCCGCGGCTGCCCCGGGCAGCGGCACGCGCTCGCCCTGGCCGCCGGCGTGGTCGGCGTGCTGCGCCGCCGCTGCCGTCCCGCCGGCCCTACCCCTGACGTCCCGCCGACCCCACTCGAGGTGATCCTCCGATGACCGACCGGTACCGCGCATTCCGTGACCTGCACCGGCCCGGCGAACCGCTGCTCCTGCCGAACGCCTGGGACCACGCCTCCGCCGCGGCGCTCGCCGCCAGGGGCCATCAGGCGATCGGCACCACCAGCCTGGGCGTGGCGGCGGCCGCCGGCCGACCGGACGCCGTCAGGGCGACCCGCGCCGAGACGCTGGAGCTGGCGTACCGGCTGCGGGACCTGCCGACGCTGCTCACGGTGGACGTCGAGGACGGCTTCCACGACGACCCGGCGGAGGTCGCCGGGTTCGTGGGCGAGCTGGCCGCGCTCGGTGTGGTCGGCGTGAACCTGGAGGACGGGCGCCCGGACGGGCGACTGGCCCCGGCGGACCACGTCACCGCCGTGATCGGGGCGGTCCGCGCGGCGGTGCCGCGGATGGTCGTCAACGCCCGCACCGACGCCTGGTGGCTGGGCGTGCCGGCGCCGCTGGACGAGGCACGGCGGCGGGCGGCGGCGTTCCGGGCCGCCGGGGCCGACTGCCTGTTCGTGCCGGGCGCACCGGACGACCTGGTCGGCCTGCTCGCCGCCGAGGTGGGGTTGCCGCTGAACGTGCTGTACCAGCCGGGCGGCCCGGACCTCGCAGCCCTCGGGCGGCTCGGCGTGGCCCGGGTCAGCACCGGATCGCTGCTGTTCCGGGCCGCGCTCGGTGCCGCGCTGCACCTGACCGACGCGATCGGCGCCGGGCGCGACGCGGGCCTGCCGGCGCCGCCCGGATACGAGGAGGTGCAGGCCCTGGTGTCGCCGTCCGCCACCTGATCGGGCACTTCGGAGGAGATGGGAGGAATCGCGCCTTCTCCGGTCTTTACGGTGTGCGCAGGCCCAATCACGCCGTGTCCCGACCGAGAGGGGACGGAGACCATGCGAGTGCCCAGCCGCAGCCCCGGTCGCCAGCCCGGTCCCGCCGCCGCACCCACCGCTCCCGCCCGCCGGGTGCCCGCAGCCGGCCGGCGCGGCGACGCCGTCCCGGACCTGTCCGCGTACCGGGCGGCGGTGGCGGACCTCCTGGTCGAGGTGGGCGCGCTCGCCGACGCGCCGTCGGCCACCGCCCGCCAGGTGCTGCTCGACCAGCGGCTGCGCGAACCCGCCATCGCCGCCGTCCTCGACGCCACCCCCCAGGGGCTGATCGGGGCCCGGGAGACGCTGCTGCTGGAGATGGCCCGCTACCAGCCAAACGCGCGCAGCTCGGCGCAGGACCTCACCGCGCTGGTGCGGATCTACCTGCTCTCCCGCGTCGACGTGCTCTGGTGGCGGGACGCCCCGACGTTCCTCACCGACGACCAGGTCCGCACCAGCGCCGAACTCGTCGACCTGGAGTGGCTGCGCCGGCGCGGGCTGATCGAGTTCCGCTATCAGGAGCAGCCCGCCACGGTCGTGGGCCGGGGCCTGCGCGCGGCGCGCCGCCGGTTGCTTCCGGCCGCCACCCCGCGTACCGCCGGGCTGCTGTTCCGCCGGGCCCGCCGCGAGATGATCGCGTTCCTCAACGACCTGGCCCGGGAGTTCGCGGCCGTCGCGCCGGACCGCACGCCGCCGCTCTGGGTGACCAGCCTGGCCCGCAGCGCCGAGCACCAGTACCGGCTGCGCCGCCTGGGGTACGCCGCGATGGTGCCCAGCGGACACTGCCTCGGCTGGGCCGCCGATGTCGAGCTGGAATGGTACGAGCGCTTCGGCGCCCGTTCGGCCCTCGCCGGGTTGCTCCTGGCCCGCCAGGACGCCGGCGAGGTGAACGTGGTCGACGAGGGACAGGCCTGGCACGTGTGTCTCGCCCCGGACGCCCGCCGCCGCTACCGGCGGGCGTACGAGGCCGAGATGGGGGTGTGACCCGGTGTGCGGCATCGCGCTGAGCATCGGCCCCGAGGCCGACCCGGCCACGTTCCGCCGGATGCTCACCGCGCTCGCGTCGCGCGGTGAGGTCACCGAGACCCGCCAGGAGAACGGCCTCCTGGCCGGCGTACGGCGGCTGAAGATCGTGGACCGGGAACGGTCCGTCCAGCCGTGGATGTCGCCGGACGAGCGGCACCTGCTCTGCTACAACGGCGAGATCTTCAACCACCACGAGCTGCGCGTCGAGCTGACCCGGCTCGGGCACGAGTTCCGCACCACCGGCGACACCGAGGTCGTGCTGACCGCGTTCCGCCAGTGGGGCGAGAACGCGGTACGCCGGCTGCGTGGGGAGTACGCGTTCGTGATCGTCGAGCGGGACAGCGGGCGGGCGTACCTGGCCCGGGACCCGCTCGGGGTCAAGCCGCTGTACTGGTCCCGCCTGCCCGGCTGCCTGCACCTCGCCTCCGAGGTCAAGGCGCTCGTCGGGCACGGCGCGCCGATCGGCGAGGTGGCGCCCGGGCACCACGGCTGGGTCGAGCCCGGCGAACCGGTCCGGCCGCGCCCGCACGTCGACCTGCTCACCCTCGGCGACGGCCTGCCGGTGATCGACGACCCGGACGAGGCGGCCCTGCTGGTCCGCGTCGCGCTCACCGACGCGATGCGGGCCCGGCTGGACACCGACCTCACCGTCGGCGTGGTGCTCTCCGGCGGCCTGGACAGCTCGCTGGCGCTGCTGCACGCCCGCGAACTGCACCCGGACTGCGTGGCGGTCACCATCGGCGTGCCGGAGAGCCCCGACGTCGCGTACGCCCGGCGGCTCGCCGCCGACCTCGGCGTGCCGCACGAGGTGATCGAGCTGCGCCCCCGCGACATCCGGCTGGCCGACGTACGTGAGGCGATCCGGGTCTCCGAGCTGACCGAGTACGGCGACATCATCAACGCTGTCGTCTCGGTGCCGATCTTCCGGCGGCTGCGCGAGCTGGGCGTACGGGTGGTGCTCACCGGCGACGGCTCCGACGAGCTGTTCGGCGGCTATCCGATGTACCACCAGGTCGGGCCGGAGCGGTCCCGCCGGCTGTTCCTGCACAAGATCCGCAACCTGTGCCGGACCGAGCTGCAACGGGTGGACCGGGCCAGCATGGCGCACGGGGTGGAGGCCCGGGTGCCGTTCCTCGACCTCAGCGTCGTCGAGCTGGCCATGCGGCTGCCGCTGGACCTCAAGCTGCGCGACGGGCAGGAGAAGTGGATCGTCCGGCAGGCCTTCGCCGACCTGCTGCCCGGCTACGTCCGGCAGCGGCCGAAGAACCCGATGTCGTACTCGTCGGGACTGCACGAGCGGGCCCGCCTCTACAAGCCGCTGTTCGCCCGGCTGCACCGCTCCTTCGGCTACGACCTGCTGGAACCGGTCCGCCGTGACTTCGACAGCGTGCTCACCCGCTGCGGCAACGACCTCGACCGGGCCATCGCCGAGGGCATGGCCCGGCCCGACTACACCGTGCTGGAACACGCCCGGGACCTGGTCGGCGCGGCCCGGTGGAACGCCGCGCCGATGGTCCGGCGGCTGGTCAACCCGCGCCGCACCCGAGGCGACGAGGCGCCCCTGCCCGGGTGAGCCCGCGTGGCCCCGGTAGGAGGCCGCCGGGTCAGCGCCGCAGGTCCACGTCGGCGGCCACGCCGGAGACCGGGTCCATGCAGTGCACCGTCGGGCCCGGACGCAGCCGGGCGTTCGAGGCGTACCGCCGGGCCAGCTCCCGCCCGGCGGCGGCGTCGCCGCGGTCGGCGGCCACCAGCAGCGCGGCGACCCCGTCGACGAGCGTGAGGTCGGCGCCGGTCAGGTCCTCGGTCATCGCCCCGAAACCGTCCCAGAGCAGCACCTCGTCCTTGTGCCGGTGGGCCAGCTCCAGCAGCACGTAGTCGTGGATGAACCAGTCGCCCCGGATCGGCAGCGACGGGTCCACGCCGTAGGTGTCCGGGTCGACCCGGCCCGCCCGGTACGCCAGCCACACCCGGGCCGCCGACTCGAAGTGCCCGGCCTCCGGGTCGATGTCGTAGCCGTCGAACGGCCGGTCGCCGGCCGGGTCCAGCTCGGGGTCGGACCAGACCCAGCGCTCGCCGTTCCACCACTCGGCCAGCACGTGGTCGTGGTGCCAGCCGGGCACGAAGTAGCTCGCGAACCCGACCCGGCTGCGGGCCGGGACGCCGTGCTGGCGCAGCGCCGCGACGGTGAGCAGCGTGTGGTCCCGGCAGCAGCCGGCGACCCGCTCGGCGGCCGGGCGCTCGGCGGCCAGCGGCAGCGGGAACCGCGACTGGTCGGCGTCGAGGATGCGGTCCAGCCAGCGCAGATTCACCTCGGCCCGGCGGACGTCCGGGAGCTCCACCCCGCCGGCCCGGTAGTGGATGATCACGTTGCGGGCGGTCGCCGCGACGGTGGGCAGGTCAGCCGGCACGGCGTCGAGCAGCGCCGCGTGGTGGCGGGGATCGCTGTACGGGGAGTGGGTCCGGTAGTCGTCGACGTCCATCCGGCCATTGTCGGCGCGGGACGCGGCCGGCGGGTGCCCGCTCGGCGCGCAATCTCGCGGCGCCCGAATGCCAGGTCCGATCACCGCCAGCGCCGCGGTCCGGGCCGCGCCAGGCTGGGACCGTGACGACCACCCGTACCGCGTTCCGGATCCGCCCGCTGCCCGCGGGGACGCTCGCCGAGCTGCGCCGCACCGGCCGCGACGCCACCGGGCAGCCGCCCGAGCACCTGCACGCCACCGGGGGCGAGCCGCTGCGCTGCTGCCTGCGCGACGCCCGGCCAGACGAGACGCTGCTGCTGTTCGGGTACGCCCCGCCGCTGCCGCCGAGCCCGTACCGCGAGGTGGGACCGGTGTTCGCGCACGCCGCCGAATGCGCCGGCCCGCACGACGTGACGGCGTACCCGTCCCAGTGGCGCGGACGGGAGCAGGTGCTGCGCGCGTACGACAGCCGGGGTCGCATCGTGGGCGGACGGCGACACGACGGCGGCGACCCGGAGGCGGTGGTCGCGGAGCTGTTCGCCGACCCGGCGGTGGACCTGCTGCACAGCCGCAACGTCGTGTACGGCTGCTGGATGTTCGCTGTCGTGCGGAGTTGACCGGGTCCCGGATGGACATCGGCGGACGCCTCTTCTAGCGTCGCTGTCATGCGGAGGACCCTCATCGCCGGCGGGCTCGCGTTGCTCCTGCTCGGCACGGCCTGCGGGGAGAGCCGCCGGTCCGACCCGCCGGCCGCGGCCGGCTCGCCCACCGCCTCCCGGCAGGACCCGGGCCAGGTCGAACGGACGCTGGCCAGCCTCCGCAAGATCGACGACCTGCCGATGTACGAGATGACGTACGACGGCGACTACGACCCGACCGCCGGGCTGGCCGGGTCGACGCCGCCGAGCCCGTTCGGCTGCTCGCTGTTCGCCGCGCTCGGCGACCGGGAGCGGCCGGTGTTCGCCCGCAACTTCGACTGGGAGCCGAACCCCGCGCTGGTGCTGCGCACCGACCCGCCGGACGGGTACGCCTCGATCTCGCTGGTCGACATCTCCTACCTGGGGGTGGCCGCCGACCCGACGGGGGACCGGCGGCTGCTGGACGCGCCGCTGCTGCCGTTCGACGGCATGAACGAGCGGGGTCTCGCGGTCGGGCTGGCCGCCGACGACGGGGCGCGCGCCGAGCCGGTGCCGGGACTGCCGAAGGTGGGCTCGGTGCGCATCCTGCGCCTGGTGCTCGACTCGGCCGCGACCGTGGACGAGGCGGTCGCCGTGTTCAAGCGCTACAACCTGGACTTCGACGGCGGGCCGCCGCTGCACTACCTGCTGGCCGACGCGACCGGCACGTCGGCGGTGGTGGAGTTCGTCGACGGGAAGATGACAGTGGACCGGCGCAGCGGCCCGTGGCAGGCCCTGACGAACGTGCCGGCCGTCGGTGTGCCGGACCGGGAACTGCGCCAGGACCGCAGGTACGGGGTGCTGGCGAAGGAACTGGACCGTGCCGGTGGGGTGGTCGACGCGGCCGGGGCGCTGCGGCTGCTGAACGCGGTACGCCAGTCGCACACCCGCTGGTCGGTCACGTACGGGCTGCGCAGCGGCGAGGTGCGGGTGGTCACGGCCGGTGGCGGCACCCGTGACTACCGCCTGCCGATGAGCTGATCCGGGCCGGGTGGACCGCTCCGGCCGAGGTCGTCGGCGCTGATCACGAGGCAGCCCAGCAGGTCGGCGAGCACGGTCCGCTGCACCGGCGTCAGGGTGTTCACGAAGACGGCGGCGTCGACGCCGGCCTCCCGGCACGCCTCGGCGATCTCGCGGAGCCTGCCGTGCGTCAGCAGCGTCCGGCGGGAGAACGGCTGGGACATCCGGGTGGCTCCGCCGGGACGCGCGTGCCACCGGTCGGAGACGCCTCGGCGTTGCACGAACCGGCCCACCACCCGGGCGCCGCGTTGCTCGGCCACGGCGGCGAGCCGGTCGAGGCGGGCCTCGTAGTCCTTGTCCTTGGCCGGGAAGAGCCCGACGAGCACGACGTCGGCGCCGTCGAGCGGGTCGCTCACGTACCTCTTCACGCGGACAGGATCGCCCGCGGCGGCCGGTGCGGCCAGGGGTTTCCGGGCTGTCTCAACGCACCGGGCCCGGCGGCCCCCGCGAGGGGAGCGCCGGGCCCGGGACGGGTCAGCGGGTCACCAGCTCAGGTAGCCCGCCTGGGTCTGCACGTTCAGCTCGGGAACCAGCAGGAACTGCGCCAGCCAGGTACGCGGGTCACGCAGCTCCAGCACGTCCAGTCCCTTCTGGATGTCGCTGGAGTAGATGTGGCCGTTGTACCAGTACGCCGACCAGGACCCGCCGGTACGCAGCTGCGTGGCGTCCAGCGGACCGCGCTCCCAGTAGGCGATCTCGGTCGGCTTGCGGGAGTTGGTGAAGTCCCACACCGAGATGCCGCCCTGGTACCACGCCTGCACCATGATGTCGCGGCCGGGCACCGGGATCAGCGAGCCGTTGTGAGCCACGCAGTTCTCGGTGTCGGCGTTGACGCGCGGGATCTTGTAGTAGCTGCGGAATTCCAGCTTGCGGGCGTTGCCGCGGCCGGTGATGTCGTAGATGGCGTCCGCGCCACGGTTCGGGCCGACCACCTCGTTGCAGGTGGCCGCGCCGCCGCCGCCCAGCTCGTCGGTGAAGACGACCTTGGTGCCGGAGTTGTTGAACGTGGCCGAGTGCCAGAACGCGAAGTTCTCGGCGTCGGTCACCCGCTCGATCACCCGGGGCGCCTCACGGTCCTTGATGTCCAGCAGGATGCCGTCACCCATGCACGCGCCGGCGGCCAGGTCCTTCGCCGGGTACGCGGTGATGTCGTGGCAGCCGGTGGTGGCCGACGACTGACCGGGGATGCCCGGGTAGCCGCCGTCCGGGAACAGGTTCGGCGTGGCCACCACGGAGGCGGTGGTGGGGCTCTTCACCGGCACCTTGACGATGGAGATGGAGTCGTGCGGCGGCTGGCAGTCCGGGAAATCGGCGCGCGGGCTGTACGACGAGACGTACAGGTAGACGTTGCGCTTGTCCTTGCCGGGCACGAGCGTGTGGGTGTGCGAGCCGCATGCCGTCTCGACCGACTTGATGTAGCGCGGGTTGCGCTTGTCGCGGATGTCGAAGATCTTGATGCCCTCCCAGGACTCCTTCACCGACGCCGGCTGGCTGGTGCTGGCGCAGGAGTCGTCGCTGCGGGAGGAGTCGGTGGACAGGAAGAGCAGGTCGCCGTGGACCGAGATGTCGTTCTGCGAGCCGGGGCAGAGCACCTGCGACACGATCGTCGGGCGGCTCGGCCGGAGGATGTCGTAGATGACGAACCCGTCGTAGTTGCCGACGAACGCGTACCGCCCCTGGAAGGCGATGTCGGTGCCGAGGGCTGCGGTGGTGTCGAACGGCGCCTGCTTCGGCAGGTTGGCCACCTGCCGCAGGTTGGGGCTGCTGGAGATCTCGTCGACACCGGGGACGGCGCTGTCCACGGTGGCCGGCGCGGCCTGGGCGCGGGGGATCTCCTGGGCGCTGCTCGGCGGCGCGGCGACCACGCCGGCGAGCAGCAGGCCGGCGGCGGCGAGGCTGATGATGCGGGTGCGGGACGTGCGGATGCTGATCACCGGCAACACCCTTCGAAAGGGGATGATGATTCGCCAAACCTTACCTATCGGAGACCGTCATCAATGTGACCTGGGTCACACTAGGGAACTTTTATCTATGTATAGGATCGCCTTCACCTTGACCGGAGGAGGCGTCGTATGACCAGCCGGCAGGCGCGCGTGTGGGTGGGCGTCACAGCGCTCGTCATGCTCGTGGTGATCGGCGGGCTGGCGCTCGCCGGGCGCGACGACACCCGGCCCGAGGCCGCGGCGGGCAACGCCGCGACGGGCGCGCCGAGCCCGAGCGCCACCACCTCGGCGCCGCCGCTGCTGGTCCCCGGCCGCCCGGGGGAGTCGGCCGCCACCCGTGCGCCCGATCAGGTGCGGGCAGCGTCGACGCCCCGGTTCAACAGCCTCGACGTCTGGTACGTCCGGATGATGATCCCGCACCACGAGCAGGCGCTGGAGATGGCGACGCTCGCCCCCGACCGGGCCGCCGACCCCCGCATCCGCGCCGTGGCCGAGCGGATCCGCGCCGCCCAGGGGCCGGAGGTCGGCCTGCTGCGTGCCTGGCTCAGCACCCGCGACCTGCCCGCCGACGTGCCGGGGCACGACCACGGCAGCATGCGCGGGATGCAGTCCGCCGAGGCGATGCGGCAGCTCGCCGACGCAAGGGGCGCGGCGTTCGACCGGATGTTCGTGCAGATGATGACCGATCACCACCAGGGCGCGATCGTGATGTCCACCGACCTGCTGAAGGTCGGCGCCGACCAGTCCATGCAGGAGTTCGCCACCGGCGTGGCCGTCGAGCAGTCCGCCGAGATCACCCGCATGCGAGCCCTCCTGCTCTCCTGACCCCCGCACCCCGCCGATCCTCGCGGTGATCATGAGGTTGGCGGCGACAAATCGGACGACGACGCCCGTCAACCTCATGATCACCGCGAGGTGGGGCGGCGGGGGAGGGGTGGGGAGAGCGGGCCTAGGCTGGGGAATCGTGGCTCGCCTCATCCTCGGCCGTCCGCTGCGCGGCATCGCCTTCGACACCGCCGTCTGCGGGCTGGTCGTGTTCTTCGCCGTCTCCGCGTACGTCGCCGGCCAGATCGGCGTACCGGCGTTCGCGGTCGGGCTGGCGGCGGCGGTGGCGGTGTTCTTCCGGCGTACCCACCCGACGGCGGTCGCCGCCGCGGTGGCCGCGCTCGCGCTGGTCCAGGTGATCGCCGGCTGGGGTCCGCTCGCCTACGACATCGCCGTGCTGATCGCCCTCTACAGCGTGGTCAAGTACGCCGACCGGCTCCGTGACGGCATCGTGGCCGGGGTCGTCGCCGTGCTCGGCGGGGTGCTCGCCGCGCTCCAGACGCCCGGCGCCGGGCCCTGGTGGATGGGCGCGTTCTTCTACGCCCTGATCGTCGGCGCGGTCTGGCTGGCCGGGCTGAACCTGCGGACCCGCCGGCTCTACGTGCTCAGCCTGGAGGACCGGGCCGCGACGCTGGAACGGGAACGGGAGGCGCAGGCGCGGGCCGCGGTCGCCGAGGAGCGCACCCGGATCGCCCGCGAGCTGCACGACGTGGTCGCCCACAGCATGGCCGTGATGATCGTGCAGGCGGACGGGGTGCGGTTCACGCTCGACCGGGATCCGGCCATCGCCCGCGAGGCGGCCAAGGTGGTGGCGGACACCGGCCGGGCGGCGCTGGAGGAGATGCGGCGCCTGGTCGGCGTACTGCGGGAACCCACCGCGACGCAGCCGGACCCGGCGGACGGGCCCGCGCACCGCCGGCCCGCGCTGGTGGAGCTGCCCGCGTTGCTCGACCGGTTCCGCGCCGCCGGGCTGCGGGTCGCCTGCGGCGGCGCCGGCGCGCCGCCGCCGCTGCCCCCCGGCCTGGAGCTGACCGTCTACCGGGTGGTGCAGGAGAGCCTGACCAACACGCTCAAGCACGCGGGCGTCGGCGCGTCGGTGGAGCTGACGCTGGACTGGAGCGCCGACGCCGTCGTGATCCGCGCCGTGGACGACGGGCGCGGCCGTCCGGTCGACGGCCCGGCGCCGTCCGGCGGTCACGGCCTGGTCGGCATGCGGGAACGGGTCGGGGTGTACGACGGCAGCCTCGCCGCCGGACCCACACTTGCCGGTGGCTGGCGGGTGCGGGCGCGGCTGCCGCTGTCCCCGGCGGCCGGCACCGGGGAAGGGAGCGCGGCGGCGTGACGGTACGGGTGATGATCGTCGACGACCAGGCGCTGGTACGCGCCGGGTTCCGGATGGTGCTCGACTCCCAGCCCGACCTGGCGGTGGTCGCCGAGGCCATCGACGGCGCGGACGCGCTGCGGGTGCTGGACCGGGTCGCCGTCGACGTGGTGGTGATGGACCTGCGCATGCCGACCATGGACGGGGTGGAGGCGACCCGGCGGATCTGTGCCCGGCGCGACGACGGGCGCCCCCGCGTGCTGGCGCTGACCACGTTCGACACGGAGGCCGACGCGTTCGCCGCGCTGCGCGCCGGGGCGAGCGGGTTCCTGCTCAAGAACGTGCCGCCGGAGGAGCTCATGGCCGCGATCCGGGTGGTCGCCCAGGGCGACTCGGTGGTGGCCCCGTCGATCACCCGGCGGCTGCTCGACCGGTTCGCCGGGCAGCTCGGCCCCGCGCCGGCCGCCGATCCCCGGCTGGCCCAGCTCACCGAGCGGGAACGGGAGGTGCTGCTGCTGGTGGCGCAGGGGCTCTCCAACGCCGAGATCGCCGCCCGGGTGCACGTCGCGGAGGCGACGGTGAAGACCCACGTCGGCCGCATCCTGGCCAAGCTCCAGCTGCGCGACCGGGTCCAGGCGGTCGTCCTGGCGTACGAGAGCGGCCTGATCACGCCCGGCGGCTGACCCGGCGTACGCCTCAGGTCGTACGGGTTTCCCCGGTGGGGGACGACCTCCGTCGCATCGAGGTCGAGCGCGCAGGTGGAGATCAACCAGGTGGTGCCGCCCCTAGCGTCGGAACTGTCAGAAAAGCCGTGTCCGACAGGAGCACCTCAGTGTCCGCACCACCGACCACCGGCGTCGCCCTCGCCGCCCGCGCGCTGCGCATGGAGTACGGCGCCGGGCAGTCCCGCGTCGTCGCGCTCGACGGCGTCGACCTCGACCTGGCCGCCGCCCGGTTCACCGCCGTCATGGGCCCGTCCGGCTCCGGCAAGTCCACCCTGCTGCACTGCCTCGCCGGCCTCGACCGGCCGACCGCCGGGGCGGTGCACATCGGTGACGCCGACCTGACGCGCCTGGACGACCGGCGGCTCACCCGGCTGCGCCGGGACCGGATCGGCTTCGTCTTCCAGAAGTTCAACCTGCTGCCCACGCTCAGCGCGCAGGAGAACATCGTCCTGCCGCTGGCGATCGCCGGCCGTCGCCCGGACCCGGCGTGGCTGGGGCAGGTGGTGGCCGCGGTGGGCCTGACCGACCGCCTCGGGCACCGCCCGGCGGAGCTGTCCGGCGGGCAGCAGCAGCGCGTCGCGGTGGCCCGCGCGCTGATCACCCGGCCCTGGGTGATCTTCGCCGACGAGCCGACCGGCAACCTCGACTCGCGTTCCGGCGCCGAGGTGCTGCGGCTGCTGCGCGAGGCGGTGGACATGCTCGGTCAGACCGTCGTCATGGTCACCCACGACCCGGCCGCCGCCGCGTACGCCGACCGGGTGGTCTTCCTGGCCGACGGCCGGCTGGTCGACGAGCTGCACGCGCCCACGGTCGGCGCGGTCCGGGACGCGCTCAGCCGGCTCGACCCGGCCGTCGCGCCGGCAGGGCGGTGACCGGGATGCTGCGCCTGACCCTGCGCCAGGTCCGCGCCGACGGCCTGCGCCTGCTGCTGTCCTCACTGGCGATCGTGCTCGGCGTCGCGTTCGTCGCCGGCACGCTGATGTTCACCGACGGCATGCGCGCCGGGGCGTACGAGCGCGCCGGTGAGTTCGACAGACACACCGACCTGGCCGCGTACGCCGAGAGCGACCCGCTGCCCCCGGCGCTCGTGGACCGGGTACGCGCCCTCGACGGGGTGGCCGCCGCCGCGGGCGAGCTGACCGGCTCCGCCGGGGTGGTCGGCGCCGACGGCCGTCCCGTGCTCGGCTACGCGGTGCTCGCCGCCGTCCCCACCGAGGCGGCCCTGCAGTCCTACGACGTGGTGGCCGGGCGGCTGCCGCAGCGCCCCGGCGAGGTGGTGCTCGACGACGAGACCGTCGCCGAGGAGCGCTTCACCGTCGGCGGCCCGGTGTCGATCGGCGGACGCGACGGCGCGGCCCGGCCGTACACGCTTGTCGGCACCGTCGACGTGGACGGCAGCTCCCGCGACGTCGGCGGCCCCTACATCGGGCTGACCGGCCCGGACGCGCTGGCCGTCAGCGGCGAGAAGGGTTACGGCCGGATCATGGTGGCGGCCCGTCCCGGGGTGGACACGGCGGCGCTGGCCGACCGGATCCGCGCCGTGGTGGGACCGGACGTGACGGTCCGGGACCGCGACGCCATCCTCGACGCGGCCGTCGACGACGCGGTACGCGACCTGCGGCAGTTCGGCATGCTGCTTGGCACGTTCGCCGCCGTCGCGGTGGTGGTGGCCGGCTTCGTGATCGCCAACACCTTCGCCATCGTGCTCGCCCAGCGCTCCCGGCGTACCGCGCTGCTGCGGCTGGTCGGCGCCACCCGGGGGCAGATCTACCGGGCCACGCTGTCCGAGGCGGCGGTGACCGGCCTGCTCGCCTCCGTCGTGGGGGTGCTGGCCGGCGCGGCGGTGGCCGGCGGCCTCGGCGTGCTGCTCGCCGGCACCGGCGCGCCGCTGGGCGGCGGGCTCACCCTGACCCCGCGTACGCTGCTGCTGTCGCTGGGGCTGGGGACGCTGCTCACCGTGGCGTCGGCGGCGCTGCCGGCCTGGCAGGGCACCCGGGTCGCCCCGGTGGCCGCGCTCACCGACGCGGCGGTCAACCCGGTCCGTCCGGCCGGGCGGATCCGGCTGGCGGTCGGCGCGCTGGCGCTCGCCGCCGGTGTGGCGGCGCTGGCCGGCGCCGGCGCCACCGGCCAGGTGGTGCTGGTCGCGGCCGGCGGGTTGCTGGCCTTCGGCGGCATCGTGGCGTTCGGCCCGGTGCTGGTGCCGGCGCTGGTACGGGTGCTCGGCGGGCCGTTCCGCGCGGCGTTCGGCGCCACCGGTGGGCTGGCCGTGTCGAACGCGGTGCGCAACCCGCGCCGGGTCGCCGCCACCGCGACGGCCATGGTGATCGGCATCGGGCTGGTCTCCGCCTTCGTGGTCGGCGCGGCGAGCGTCAAGTCCGGCATCGAACGCGCGGTGGACGCCCGGATCGGCGTGGACTTCCTGGTCACCGGCATCGGCGGGGACCTGCCGGCCACCGTCGCCGGCGAACTGGCCGCCCGCCCGGAGCTGGGCGTGGTGCACGAGCAGCGCAGCCGGGTGGTCGACGACGTGCAGCTGCGGGCCGCGCACCCGGCGCTGGTCCGGCGCACGCTGTCCGCGGTGGACGCCGGTGACCCGGCCGGCCTGGGGCCGGGAGCGGTGCTGGTGCACCGCGAGCTGGCCGCGACCAGGGGCTGGACGGCCGGTTCCACGATCACGCTCGCCGGGCGGCCGTTCCGGGTCGCCGCGGTGGTGGCCGACGAGGAGCCAATCCTGGCCGGGAGCCCGGTGCCCCCGGGTCACCTGGTGGACGTGCTGGACGCCGACTTCACCGCCATGTTCCCGACCGTGCGCGGCCACCTGGCCGAGGTGGATCCGGCCGCCGGGGTGAGCGTCGACGAGGCCCGGACCGCTGTCGAGTCGGTGCTGGCGCGCTACCCGACGGTGAACGTGATGGACCAGGCCGCGTACAAGAAGATGCTCACCGGCACCGTCGACCTGGTGCTGGGGTTCGTCACCGCGCTGCTCGGCCTCGCCGTGGTGATCTCACTCGTGGGGGTCGCCAACACGCTCAGCCTGTCCGTGGTGGAACGCACCCGGGAGACGGCGGTGCTGCGCGCGGTCGGACTGAGCCGGGCCGGGATGCGGGGTGTGCTGGCGGTCGAGGCGGTGCTCACCGCGCTCGTCGGCACGCTGCTCGGCATCGCGCTCGGCACCGGGGCGGCCGCCGGGGCGATGGCAGTGGTGGCCCGCATCGGCGGGGACTTCACGCTGGTCCTGCCCTGGGCGCGGATCGGGCTGATCGTCGCGGTGGCGGTGGTGGCCGCGCTGCTCGCCTCGGTCCTGCCGGCCCGCCGGGCGCTGTCCCGGCCGGTGGTGGCGTCGCTCGGCGCGGACTGAGCGCCACCGGCCGGACACGCCGAGGAGCCGGCTCCGCCGCGGGCGGGGCCGGCTCGTCTTGGGTCAGGGTTGGGTGGCCGGCTGCCCGCCGGTGTCACCGCCGCCGGTGCCGGGGTCGGCGGTGGTCGGTTCGGGTGCCGGCGTAGTGGTGGGCGCCGTCGTCGCCGGCGTGCTGGGCGGCGTGGTGGTCGGCGCGCCGGTGGGCGCCGGCTCCTCGCTGACGCTCGGCTGCGCCGACGGGACCGTCGAGGCGCTCGGCGTCACCGACGGCGTGGCCGACGGCCGGCCGCCCGGGCCGACCGGCCGGTAGGTGTAGTCGTCGCCGGCCGTCGGCTCGTCGACGACCGGCTCCGCGGCCGGGTCGCTCGGCGCCACCGCGGGCGCCGTCTTGTCGATCTTCGTGGCCGGTTCGGCGGTGTCGTTCGCGGCGGCCACCAGCGCGCCCAGCGCGCCCATCGCCACCAGCACCGCGCCCAGCGCCCCGACGAGCGTGCCGCGCCGGCCCCGCCGCCGCGACGTCGCCACCGCGGCGCCCGGCCGGACCGCCGGCTGGTCGTCGCGGGACCGCGCCGGGCCCGCCGCGCCGCGCAGCGCCATCGTCGCGGTCGGTGAGTCGGTACGGGCGGCCCGCGCCGCGTCGGCCATCGCCGCGGCGCTCGGGTAGCGGTCGGCCGGGTCCTTGGCCAGCGCCCGGGACACCAGCTCGCGCACCGACGCCGGGATCTCCGCCGGCAGCTCCGGCGGCTCGTCGTCGAGATGGCGTACGGCCACCTGCAGCGGGTTGTCACCGGTGAACGGCGGGCTGCCGGTGAGGCAGCAGTACGCGACCGCGCCGAGCGCGTACACGTCGGTGGCGCCCGAGACCGGCCGGCCGGCGGCCTGCTCCGGCGCCATGTAGAGGGCGGTGCCGGGCACCGCGTTGGTGCTGGTGATGCTCGTGACGTTGGTCGAGCGGGCCACCCCGAAGTCGACGAGCACCACGGTGCCGTCGTCCTGCACCAGCAGATTGCTCGGCTTCACGTCGCGGTGCACGATGCCGCGCCCGTGCGCCGCGTGCAGCGCCTGCGCCACCTGGGCCACGATCGACATGGTCTCGGCGACCTCGAGGCACCCCGCGTCCTCGATCCGCCGCGACAGCGGCTCACCGGCGACGAACTCCATCACCAGGTAGTCGGCCCGGCCGCCGCTGGGCAGCTCGTCCTCGCCGCAGTCGAAGACCTGGACCACGCCGGGGTGGCGCAGCGAGGCCATGATCCGCGCCTCGGAACGGAAACGGGCGATGAAGTCGGGGTCGGACACCAGGGCGGGAAGAAGCACCTTCACCGCGACCGGACGACCGAGGACCAGGTCGGTGGCACGCCAGACGTCGCCCATGCCGCCGGTGGCGACACGGTCTTCCAGGCGGTACCGACCGCTGAGTACGACGTCTGAGGACAGCACCCCCATACCGTACCCACAGCGGGCGCGAAGTATTTCCCGCGATCTCGGCGCGGGATCGAAAGCCTTCAGCGGGGCGTTCCAGCAGCCGGGACGCTGATCGGCGCACCGTGACCGGACCGGCACGATCGGCCAGAATGTGACAGCACGTCGCTGTCCGCCCGCGGGGCCCGGCACGATCGGTTGCGCCGGGGAGCGTCGATTCCGTACGTTGCGTTACCTCGACACGCCGGTGACGGGCGTAGACATTTCTCTCTCTTCCTCCGGCCCTGGCGTCTTGCCGGAGCGCCCCGCGTTCCCAGGCGTCGGCCCGGCTCCCGGCCGCCCCGAGCCGTCGGTACCGTATGTCCGCCGACGCCCGTGCCGCGCGGCAATGTCCATGGCTCATCGCACCCGTGTGCGAGTGTCAGATCAACTCACCGGGGGGCGGGGTGCGGATGGCGGTGTGGCCACTGGCTCCCCGGCGTGCCCGGTGCCCGCACACGACCCGGTCCGGACGGCGACCGTGACGGCCGAGCTGAACGAGGCGGTCGCCGCGGCGCAGGCCGGCGACGAGGAGGCGTTCCGGTTCCTCTACCGCAGCCTGCAGCCCGCCCTGCTGCGCTACCTGACCGCTCTCGTCGGCGCCGACGCCGAGGACGTGGCCTCCGAGGCGTGGCTCCAGATCTCCCGCGACCTGCCCTCCTTCACCGGTGGGGAGTTCCGCGCCTGGGCGGTCACGATCGCCCGCAACCGGGCCATGGACCATCTGCGCCGGCAGCGGCGGCGTCCGTCGGTACCGGTGCCGGTGCAGGCGCTCAACGACCTGGCCGCCGACGCGGACACCGCCGACCGGGCCGGCGAGGCCATCGCCACCGAGAGCGCGCTGGCCCTGATCCGTACGCTGCCGCCGGCCGAGGCGGAGGCGGTGATGCTGCGGGCCGTCATCGGCCTCGACGCGGAGACCGCCGGGCGGGTGCTGGGACGGCGGGCCGGAGCCGTGCGCACCGCGGCGCACCGGGGCCTTCGCCGGCTGGCTGCCATGCTGGAGCGCTCGGCGGCGGACACTGCCCCGGACGACTCCCGGGGCGCCCTCGCGCCGCGTCCCCGTACCGACCGCCAGGTGCCGCACGCGCCCGAGGCCGAGCCGGCGGAGGGCTGACGTGAGGAGAGACGGCATGCACCCTCGCCGGTCCGGCGGGCCCGCCGACCGGGCGGAATCCGATCGTCTGCTCGACGCCGCGCGCGCCGGGTCGCCACCGGGGCCGCAGACCGACCCGCTGACCCGGCTGCTGTCGGCCGCGGCCGGCCCGGCCACCGCCGGTGAGATCGCCGGCGAGGACCGGGCGGTCGCTGCCTTCCGGGCCGCCCGCGCCGCGCCCGCGCCGGGGCCCGTGCCCGCGGTCCGGCCGCGCCGGCGCCTGCGGATCGCCGCCGCGCTGTCCGGGCTGGCCGCCACCGCGGTCGCCGGGGTGGCCTTCGCCGCCGTACGCCTGGACCGCCACCCGGACCCGGTGATCCCGCCGGCGCCGGCCACCAGCGGCCCGGGCGTCACCGGCCCCACCGCCACCGGGCCGTCGCGGCCGGCGCCGAGCACACCGGCCGGCGAGGCGTCGGGCGCGGCGTCCCGGCCGGCCCGCGACGTGACGCCGACGCCGACGCCGACGCCGAGCGTCCCGGCCGCGCCGCCCGCGCCCCCGGCGGGGAACAACCGGATCGTCGCCCACTGCCGCGCCTACCTGGTCAAGTCGGAGCGGCAGCGGGAGAAGGCGCTGACCAGGCCCGGCTTCGCCGACCTGGTGGCCGCCGCCGGCGGCCCCGAGCAGGTGGAGAGCTACTGCCGGAATCTGGTGGGGGAGCCTTCGGGGACCCCGCCAGCCGAAGACGACGACCAGGACGAGGACGACTGAGCGCGGGGGGCGCAATCAGATTCCGGACAAAAATTCATCTCTCCGGGCAAGCGGATCACGTCTGCTAGACAGAGGATGGTGTGACGGCGTCCCGCGCCGAACGGGCCGGGCGCGTCGCGACACCGTGGTCGTCCGTCGCCGAGGAGGAGCCGCCCCATGGTGATGTCGCCGGACCTGGACCGCGCCGTCGTCCTGGGCGACGAGCAGGCGGCCCGGGGCCACCTGGCCCGGATCTGCTTCAAGACCGGACCACCCACGCTCGTCGGCGTCGAACTGGAATGGACCGTGCACGACGCCGCGGACCCGGCCCGGCCGGTCGACCGCGAGCGACTACGCAGGGCGCTGGGGCGGCACAGCCCCGTGACGCTCGACCCCACCAGCCCGGCCGACGAGCTCCGGCGCGCGAGCGCCGTGACCGTGGAGCCCGGCGGGCAGGTGGAGATCTCCGCCGCGCCGCGACCGACTGTCGGCGCGCTCGTCCTGGCCACCGAGGCCGACGTCGCCGAGCTACGGGCCCGGTTGGACGCCGCCGGGCTGGTGCTCGGCCGTAGCGGCATCGACCCCTGGCGGCTGCCGCGACCCGTCGTGGAAACCCCCCGCTACCGGGCCATGCGGTGCGCCTTCGACCGGCGCGGCCCGGCGGGGCGGGCGATGATGTACAGCACGGCGGGCCTGCAGGTCTGCCTTGACGCGGGCGAGCCGGAGCACCTCGCGCAGCGGTGGGCCGCCGCGCACGCCGTCGGCCCGCCGCTGCTGGCCGCCTTCGCCACCGCCGACCGGCACGCGGGCCGGGCCACCGGCTGGGCCTCCGCCCGGATGGCCACCTGGCTGGCCATCGACCCGGCCCGGACCCGTCCGGTGTGGTCGCCCGAACGCGCCGACGAGGATCCGGTGGCCGCCTGGACCGGGTACGCGCTCGCCGCGCCGCTGCTCTGCGTACGCGGCGACGGCCCGGACTGGAGCGCGCCGCCGGACGTCACGTTCGCCGACTGGCTGGCCGGCGCGCTGCCCCGCCCGCCCACCACCGACGACCTGGAGTACCACGTCAGCACGCTGTTCCCGCCGGTGCGCCCGCGCGGCTACCTGGAGCTGCGCTACCTGGACGCACAGCCCGGGGCGGCGTGGACCGTGCCGCTGGCGGTCCTGGCCGCGCTCTTCGCCGACCCGGCGACCACCCGCGACGCGCTGGCGGCGGCCGCGCCGGTCGCCGACCGGTGGCGCGCGGCGGCCCGGTGCGGACTGGCCGAGCGCCCGCTGGCGACCGCCGCGGCGGCGCTGTTCGACCTGGCCCTGACGGCCCTGCCCCGCCTCGATCTGCCGCCCGCCATCCACGAGGAGACCCACCGAGAGATCCGGCGGCGACGTGCCGCCGCGGAGAGGGGACACCGGTGACCACGACCGAGCGACCGGGCACTGACGCCGAACGACTGCGCGACCGGATCGCCGCGGAGCTGGAGCGGACCCGCGCCCGCACCGCGGCGCTCACCGACGCGGTGGACGACGACGACCTGGTCCGGCAGCACTCCACGCTGATGTCGCCGCTGGTCTGGGACCTGGCGCACGTCGGCAACCAGGAGGAGCTGTGGCTGGTCCGCGACGTCGGCGGCCGCGAACCGGTGCGCCACGACATCGACGACCTCTACGACGCGTTCAAGCAGCCCCGCAAGGACCGCCCGGCGCTGCCGCTGCTGCCGCCGGCCGAGGCGCGCGCCTACGTGCGTACGGTCCGCGACAAGGTGTTCGACCTGCTCGACGGCATCCGCTTCACCGAGCGTCCCCTGGTCGCCGACGGGTTCGCGTTCGGCATGATCGTGCAGCACGAGCAGCAGCACGACGAGACCATGCTCGCCACCCACCAGCTGCGCGCCGGCGCCCCGGTGCTGGACGCGCCGCCCCCGCCGGAGCCCCGGGCCCGGGTCGGCGGGGAGGTACGGGTGCCGGCCGGGCCGTTCACGATGGGCACCTCCACCGACCCGTGGGCACTGGACAACGAGCGCCCGGCGCACACCGTCGACCTGCCCGCGTACCTCATCGACGCCGCGCCGGTCACGAACGGGCAGTACCGCGCGTTCATCGCCGACGGCGGATACGACGAGCCGCGCTGGTGGAGCGAGGCCGGCTGGCGGCACCGGATCGAGGCGGAGCTGAGCGCGCCGATGCACTGGCGGCGCGACGGCGACGGCTGGGCGTACCGCCGGTTCGGCCGCTGGTCGGCGGTCCGCGACGACGAGCCGGTGGTGCACGTCTGCTGGTACGAGGCGCAGGCGTACGCGGCGTGGGCCGGCAAGCGGCTGCCCACCGAGGCGGAGTGGGAGAAGGCGGCCCGCTGGGACCCGGCGTCCGGCCGGTCCCGCCGCTACCCGTGGGGCGACGAGGATCCGGGCGCCGAGCACGCCAACCTGGGCCAGCGGCACCTGTGGCCGGCGCCGGTGGGCGCGTACCCGGCGGGCGCCTCGCCGCTGGGCGTGCACCAGCTCGTCGGCGATGTGTGGGAGTGGACCTCGTCGCCGTTCCGCGGGCACCCGGGCTTCACCGCGTTCCCGTACCGGGAGTACTCGGAGGTCTTCTTCGGCGACGACCACAGGGTGCTGCGGGGCGGCTCGTTCGGCACCGACCGGTCCGCCTGCCGGGGCACGTTCCGCAACTGGGACTACCCGATCCGGCGGCAGATCTTCAGCGGTTTCCGCTGCGCCCGTGACGCCGGACCGGAGGAGTGAGCCGGCCCGATGTGCCGTCACCTCGCGTACCTCGGTCCACCCGTGCTCCTGGGCAGCCTGCTGTTCGACCCGCCGTACGGCCTGCTGCGCCAGTCGTGGGCGCCGCGTGACATGCGCGGCGGCGGCACCATAAACGCCGACGGCTTCGGCGTCGCCTGGTACCCGGACGACGGCGACCCGGTCCGGTACCGGCGGGCCCAGCCGATTTGGAGCGACACCACGCTGCCGGAGCTGGCCGCCGTGACGCGGGCGCGGGCGGTGCTGGCGGCGGTCCGGTCCGCCACCGTCGGCATGCCGCTGCACGAGACGGCGGCGGCGCCGTTCGCCGAGGGCCGCTGGTTGTTCAGCCACAACGGCGTGGTGCGGGGCTGGCCGGACAGCCTGGTCCCGCTCGCCGCAGGCCTGCCCGTGCGCGACCTGGTCACGCTCGACGTGCCGACCGACTCGGCGCTGCTGTGGGCGCTGGTCCGGCACCGGCTGCGCGCCGGGGCCCCGCCGGACGAGGCGGTCGCGGACACGGTCGCGGCGGTCGCCGCCGCCGCTCCCGGCTCGCGGCTGAATCTGCTGCTCACCGACGGTACGACGGTGGTGGCGAGCACGGGCGGCCACGCGCTGTCGGCGCGTCGCGGGCCGGACTCGGTGCTGCTGGCCTCCGAGCCGTTCGACGACGACCCGGCCTGGCAGGCGGTGCCGGACGGCCGGCTCGTGGTGGCGTCCACGGGCCGGTTCGACGTGCGGGAGCTGACCGCCGCCTGACGTTCTTCCCATCACCGGCAGGACAGAGAGGACACCTGATGAGCGCGGAGCCGCTGGAGATCCACCTGGAGGAGCGGGACCTCGACCGTGGGTTGCGGGAGGACGTACGGGTGGGGCTGGCCGCGACGCCGAAGTGGCTGCCGCCGAAGTGGTTCTACGACGCCCGGGGCAGCGAGCTGTTCGAGGAGATCACCCGCCTGCCGGAGTACTACCCGACCCGGGCCGAGCGGGCCGTGCTCGCCGCGCACGCCGACGACGTGGCCACCCTGACCGGCGCGAAGACGCTGATCGAGCTGGGGTCGGGCTCGTCGGAGAAGACCCGCCTGCTGCTGGACGCCTTCACCCGGCACGGCGACCTGGGCACGTTCGTGCCGCTGGACGTGTCGGTGAGCGCGTTGCGCTCCTCCACCGAGCAGATCGCCGCCGCGTACCCGGGGCTGCGGGTGCGGGGGATCGTCGGTGACTTCACCCGCCACCTGGACCGGCTGCCCACCGGCGGCCGGCGCCTGGTGGCGTTCCTCGGCGGCACGATCGGCAACCTGCTGCCGGTGGAGCGGTCCGGGTTCCTCACGGCGATGCGCGCGGCGCTGGAGACCGGCGACTGGCTGCTGATCGGCACCGACCTGGTGAAGGACCCGGCGGTGATCGTGCCCGCGTACGACGACGCGGCGGGCGTGACCGCCGAGTTCAACCGCAACGTGCTCCGGGTGATCAACCGGGAGCTGGGCGCGGACTTCGACGTCGACGCGTTCCGGCACGTGGCGGTCTGGGACCCGGAGCGGGAGTGGATCGAGATGCGGCTGCGCGCCGAGCGCCCGACAACGGTGCGGGTGCTGGACACCGACGTCGTGTTCGCCGCCGGCGAGGAGCTGCGCACCGAGGTGTCGGCCAAGTTCCGGCCGGAGGGGATCGCAGCCGAGCTGACCGCCGCCGGGTTCACCCGGCAGGCGTTCTGGACCGACCCGGGCGGGCTGTTCGGGGTGAGCCTGGCCCGGGCCGACTGAGGGCCTGGGTGGTCCGGGCCACACCCGCTGACGGGCCCGGCGGGTGATCGGCTAGGCTGGCTGCGCGAAGGGGAGTAGCCCCCAATGTCGTGGTCGACACACTGGTGCGTTCCGCATCCGGCCACGCGGCCCCGGTCTCCGGGGCGGGCGAGACCTTCGACTCAGGCTGTCGCAGCCGGGTCGAGGGCGCCCCCGTTCCTCCTCCCGGCTTGATCGGGAAGGTTCACATGGAGGGTTTCCTCGTCGCGCTGGTGGTCAGCTTCGGCGTGATCTTCGTTGCGGAGCTGGGCGACAAATCCCAGCTCATGGCGCTGACATTCGCCACTCGGTTCAAGACGGTGCCGGTGCTCATCGGCATCACGATCGCCACCGCGATCGTGCACCTGGCCTCGGTGGCCATCGGGTACGGCCTGAACGCCGCGCTGCCCACCGGCTGGATCTCGCTCATCGCCGGCCTGGCGTTCCTCGGATTCGGCGCGTGGACGCTGCGCGGCGACAAGCTGACCGAGGAGGAGAAGCGCAAGGCCGAGCGCAGCGGCAAGTCGGCGATCCTCGCGGTGGGTGTGGCGTTCTTCCTGGCCGAGCTGGGCGACAAGACCATGCTCGCCACCATCACGCTGGCCACCAAGTACGGCTGGTTCGGCACCTGGCTCGGGTCGACGCTCGGCATGGTCGCCGCGGACGCGCTGGCGATCCTGGTGGGCCGGATGCTCGGCCGGCACCTGCCGGAGCGGGCGATCCGTTACGGCGCGGCAGTGCTGTTCGCCATCTGCGGCCTGTGGCTGATCTTCGAGGCGGTGGCGGAGCTGAACTGATCGGCCCGTGTCGCGCCGGCCGTCCTCTCCCGGGGGACGGCCGGCGCGACACGGGTCAGGCGGTTCCGCCCTGGTAGACGTCCGGGATGCCGTCACCGTCGGCGTCCCGGTTCTCCCGTTCGCTGATCCGTCGGTAGACCCGGTTGCGGCGGACCAGCACCACCGAGGCGAGCAGGGCGGAGGTCAGCGAGCCGAGCAGCACCGCCACCTTGACGCCGTCCTCCTCCGGGCTGCCCGTGCCGAACGCGAGCTCGCCGATGAGCAGCGACACGGTGAAGCCGATGCCGGCCAGCAGCGCGAGTCCGAGCAGGTCGGCCCAGGTGATCTCCTCGTCCAGTTCGGCCCGGGTGAACCGGGCGAGCAGGTACGTCGAGCCGAACACGCCGACGACCTTGCCCAGCACGAGTCCGGCGGCGACCGCGAGCACCACCGGGTTGCTGAGCACGCCGCCCACGTCCACGCCGACCAGCGTCACCCCGGCGGCGAAGAAGGCGAAGACCGGTACGGCCAGGCCGGCGGAGACCGGCCGCCAGCGGTGCTCCAGCCGCTCGGCCAGGCCGGGTGAGCCGTCGCGTCCGCGCAGCACGGGCACGGTGAAGCCGAGCAGCACGCCCGCTACCGTGGCGTGCACGCCGGAGGCGTGCACGAGCGTCCAGGCGGTCACGGCCAGCGGGATCAGCGCCCACCACCAGGTGCGGCGCCGCTGCACGAGCAACCCGAACACGGCGATCGGCAGCAGCGCGCCGAGCAGCGGCAGCGGGTGGAAGTCGGCGGTGTAGAACACCGCGATGATGGTGATCGCGAAGAGGTCGTCCACCACCGCGAGGGTGAGCAGGAACGCGCGCAGCCCCTGCGGCAGGTGGGAGCTGACCACGGCGAGCACTGCGAGGGCGAACGCGATGTCGGTGGCGGTGGGGATGGCCCATCCGCGCAGCCCGGCGCCGCCGGCGCTGAGCGTCACCGCCAGGTAGATCAGCGCGGGCGCGACCATGCCGCCGACGGCCGCGATCACCGGCAGCGCGGCCCGGCGGGGGTCACGCAGGTCACCGGCGACGAACTCGCGTTTGAGTTCCAGGCCCACCACGAAGAAGAAGATCGCCAGCAACCCGTCGGCGGCCCAGGTGCGCAGGCTGAGGTCGAGGTGCAGCGCCGCGCCGCCGGGCCAGGGCACCCAGTGGCTCAGTTCCGCGTACCCGGCGCGCCACGGCGAGTTGGCCCAGATCAGCGCGATCACGGCGCCGAGAAGCAGCAGAGCGCCGCCGACCGTCTCGGTGCGCAGCACGTCGGCCAGGAACCGGGCCTCCGGCCAGGAGCGGCGGGAGAGCAGGCGCGACGGAGGTGGGGTGTGGGTCATGCGGCGTCCGTTCGGGAGCTGGGGTCGGCGAATCCATCGCCGACCAGGCTTCCCGGCACACCGGTTCCAAGCCTAACGGCCGCCGGGACCGGCGGCGAGCTGGGCCGGTGGGACGCTCGTCCCATCTCGTGGGCGGGCGTCCCACCGGCTCCGGTCAGCGCTGGCCGGGCAGCGCCGGCAGGGCGGCGCCGGCCGGTTCGCAGAACGCCGCCAGTCGCTTGATCAGCTCGTCCGGTTCCGCGTACGGGTCCAGCGTCCGCACCTCGTCCGGGTCCAGTTCCGGCACCGGGACGTGGGAGATCAGCGGGTGCAGCGGGCGGGTGTCCACCTCGTCCGCGCCGAACAGGTGCTCGTGCAGCTTCTCACCGGGCCGCAGGCCGGTGAAGACGATCTCCACGGGCCGGTCCGCCTCGGCGGCGAGCCGGCGCGCCACGTCCGCGATCCGGACCGGCTCGCCCATGTCGAGCACCAGCGCCTCGCCGCCCCGGCCGATGGTCGCGGCCTGGAGCACCAGGTGCACCGCCTCCTGGACGGTCATGAAGTAGCGGGTGACGTCGGGGTGGGTGACGGTGACCGGCACGCCGGCGCGGATCTGCGCCTGGAACGCGGTGAGCACCGACCCGCGGCTGCTGAGCACGTTGCCGAACCGGACGCTGAGGTAGGTGCCGTTGAGCCGCTGCGCGTGGTACGCGGTGAGCCGCTCGGTGATCCGCTTGGAGTAGCCGAGCACGCTCGCCGGGTTGGCCGCCTTGTCGGTGGAGATGTTCACGAACTCGGCGACGTCCCGGCACGCCTCCAGCACGTTCAGCGTACCCAGGATGTTGGTCTTGATCGCCTCACCGGGGTGGCGCTGGAGCAGCGTGAGGTGCTTGAGCGCGGCGGCGTGGAACACCACGTCGGGCTGCCGGTCGGCGATCACCCGGGCGATGCCCTCGGCGTCGCGGATGTCGGCCAGGATCAGCTCCGGCCCGTCCAGCAGCGCGCGCCCGTGCAGGGACATCTGCAGCGCGTGCAGCGCCGACTCGTCCCGGTCGAGCATCATCAGCTCGTCCGGCTCGCAGCGGGCGATCTGCCGGCACAGCTCCGAGCCGATCGAGCCGCCGGCGCCGGTCACCAGCACCCGCCGGCCGGCCAGCCCACCCCGCTCCACGCTCAGCTCCGCCACCCGGTGCGCCCGGCCCAGCAGATCGGTGAGCTGGACGTCGCGCACGTCGGTGGCGGCGACCGGCCGGTCGAGCAGCTCGCGCACCGGCGGCAGCACCTTGAACGCCGCCCCGGCCTCCAGGGTCCGGGTACGCACGTCGCGCAGCAGCTGCGGGTCCGAGCCGCTCATCGAGAAGATGACGGTGGTCGCCCCGGTCGCCCGAACGGCGTCGCCGACCTGCTCGCGGCCGCCCAGTACGCGCAGCCCCTCCAGCCGCAGGCCGCGGCTGTCGGCCGCGTCGTCGAGCAGGCCGACCGGCCGGTAGCTGCTGTCGGGATCCTGCAGCAGCACCCGGACGAGCCGCTCGCTGGCCGCGTCCACCCCGTAGACCAGGCAGCGCTCGGCGTTCCGTGGGGCGGGTGGCCGGCGGTCGGCGTGGGCACGCCACAGGCCGCGGGCGGTCGCCATCACCACCAGCGCCACCGTGCCGCCGACGAGCGGCGTGCTGGCCGGTACGGGATGCCGCGTCCACTGCATCACGGCGACGGCGCCGACGGCCGCGACGAGCGCGACGGTGACGGCGAGCCCCTGCGCGTCCCCAGAGCTGCCGATCGGGTAGCGGCCGTAGATCCGGGAGCGCAGCAGCGTGAGCGCGGCGTACAGCGCGGCGCAGGCCAGCGCCAGGCCGAGCGTACGGGCGCTGGCGGCGACGGTCAGGTCGAACTCGTACCTCGTCCAGGCGGCGCCGAGAAATCCTCCGCACCACGCGGCCGTGTCCAGCGTTAACAGGGAAAGGGTGGCGGCGCGGTGGGTGATCCGGCGGTGCGGTCGCACTGCTGTGCTGGCTTCACGATCCATGGGCTGCCCTCTGTGTCCTATCCGGATTGAAAGGATTAGACCTTCTGTGCCTGTTCGGTCGTTTACATTCGTCAAGTCACGTAACGTCGTGAATAGGCGATTCGATCCTGGCACGGGTACGGGTGCTTTTAGGGGGCTTTCGTGCAGTTTCATCGGCAGACCGGCGTGTCGCTAGGGAGGGCGTGATGGACGTTCTCGGCTACCTGCGCCTGGTCCGACGCCACTGGTGGATCGTGTTGGTGACGGTGATGCTCGCCCTGGGCACCGCCGCGCTCGTGACGGTCCGGACGGCACCTCGGTACGAGGCCTCGGTGACGTTCTTCGTCACCACGCCCAGCCAGGGCGTCACCGACGCCTACCAGGGCAGCCTCTTCCTTCAGCAGCGGGTGAAGTCCTACGGTGACCTGCTCACCAGCGACCGGCTGGCGCAGAGCGTGGTGGCCGACGCGCCGCTGGGTCTCACCGCCGACCAGGTGCGCAGCCGGATCCGGACCGCCAGCACGACCGGCACGGTCCTGCTCAAGGCCACGATCACCGACACCGACCAGACCCGGGCGCTGAAGACCACCGAGACGCTCGCGACGAAGTTCACCGAGCTGGTGCGCAAGGTCGAGACGCCGCCGGACGGCAATGCCCCGCCGATCAAGATCGAGGTCGTCAGTGGTCCCCGGGTGACGTCCAGCCCGGTCTCGCCGCAGCCCACGCGCAACCTGGTCATGGGCGGTGTGCTGGGCCTGCTGCTCGGCGCCGCGCTGGCCGTGCTGCGCGGGCTGGCCGACGTCCGGATGCGCGACGGCGCCGCGCTGCAACGGGTGACCGGCAGCCCGCTGCTCGGCGAGATCCCGTACGAGAACGGCGCGAAGGCGGCGCCGCTGATCGTCGGCGCGGCGGCCACCTCCGCCCGGGCCGAGGCGGTCCGCAAACTGCGCACGAACCTGCGCTTCGTGGACGTGCACGAGCCGGCCCGGGTCATCGCGGTCACGAGCGCGTTGCAGGGCGAGGGGAAGACCACGATGGCCTGCAACACCGCCATCGCGCTGGCCGAGGCGGGCTGGCGGGTGCTTCTCATCGACGCCGACCTGCGCCGCCCGAAGGTGGCCGACTACCTGGGCCTCGACGGCGGCGTCGGCCTCACCGACGTGCTGGTCGGCGACGTCCAGGTCGGTGACGTGGTGCAGCGCTGGGGGGAGAAGTCCCTTCTCGTGCTGCCCAGCGGCGCCACCCCGCCCAACCCGAGCGAGCTGCTCGGCTCGAAGTCCATGGCGGACCTGCTGGTGGCGCTGCGGGACTCGGCGGACATCGTGGTGATCGACACCGCGCCGCTGCTGGCCGTCACCGACGGCGTGGTGGTGGCCGTGCAGGCCGACGGCGCGCTCCTGGTCACCCAGCAGGGCCGGACCTCGCGCAGCCAGGTGGCGGCGGCGGCGAACGCGCTCAGCTCGGTCTCGGTGCGCCTGCTCGGCTGCGTGCTCAACATGGCCAAGGTGGCCAAGTCGGACGCCTACCAGTACGAGGCGTACAAGGTGGTCGTGCCGCCGGCCGCGCCCTCGGTGCCGGCCGACCGGGCCGGCAGCCGCCGGGGCGCCAAGGCCGTCGGGGGCGACCGGACGCAGGAACTCACCCGGCTGTCGCGATGAGCGCGAGCACGGGGCGGATCGACCGCTCGATCTCCTCCGCGCACCGCCGGAAGTCGGCCGGCGAGCCGCCGATCGGGTCGCGCAGGTCGTCCACGTCGGGGGCGGCGGGTTGCAGCCGCCCCCGGGCGCGCACGGCGGCCGACACCGCCGCCCGCAACGGCGTGCCCGCCTCCGCCTCGTCCGCCCGGGCCTCGGTGGCCAGCCGGGCGAACTGCCGGAGCGTGAACGTCCGCGCCAGCGTGGCCGGGGCCATCGCGGTGCAGGCCGAGCGCTGGCGGCGGGTCGCGGTCAGCACCAGCGCCGCTCCGGTCAGGTGCTCGGGGCGCAGCCGCCGGGTGCGGAAGGCCGCCGGGTCCGCGCCGGTCCGGGCAGCCACCTCGACCGCGTACGGGTGCATGGCGGCGCCGTCGATCGCGTCGGTGCCCGCGCTGGCGACCGCCAGCGGCAGACCGGCCAGCATCCGGCGGGCGATGAACTCCGCCATCGGTGACCGGCACATGTTCGCGTGGCAGACGAAGAGGACCTCGTCGACCATCTGCACCCCTCTCGTCGGCACGGTCGCGGCGCAGAGTGCCGCGACGGCGTTCTTCCGGCTGTCGCGGCCGGACGCAGAGGGGTTGCCGGAATCGTACGCGCCGCGCCGCGCGCCCGTCCGGCAAGCCGCGCCGGGAGCGTGGACATGAGGATCGGCATCCTGTCGTACCACTTCCCGCCGGAGCCGGCGTTCGTCCCGGGCAGCCTGGCCGAGGAGTTGGTCGCCCGGGGCCACGAGGTACGGGTGCTCACCGGGTTCCCGGACTATCCGGGTGGCCACGTCTATCCGGGCTGGCGGCAGCGCTGGCGGCACCAGACGCACAGCGAGCGGCTGACCGTACGCCGGGTGCCCCGGTACGCCGGCGGCGACGGCACGCCCCGGGCCCGTACCGCGAGCTGGCTCTCCTTCGCCGGCAGCGCCGCGCTCGCCGGGCGGGGCCTGCTGCGGGGCGTCGACGCGCTCTACGTCTTCGGTCACCCGGCGGTCACGTTCGCGGCGTCCGGGCTGCTGCGGCTGCTCGGCCGTACGCCCACCGTCCTGCACGTGCAGGACGTCTGGACGGAGCACGAGCCGGGCCCGGCACACAGCGACCGGGCGCCGGCCCGGTTGGAGGCCGCCATGCGCCGCCTCTACCGGGAGGCGGCAGTGGTGGCGGTCAGCTCGCCGTCCATGGCGGATCTGGTGCGCGCCCGCGGGGCCGATCCGGCGCGGGTGCGTACGGTGCTCAACTGGACCGACGAACGCATCTTCCGTCCGACCCAGGCCGGTCCGGCCGTCCGCCGGCTCATCCGGCGGGACGACCGTTGCGTGGTGATGCACGCCGGGACGATCGGCGTGCGCCAGGGGCTGGAGACGGCGGTCCGCGCGGCGGCGGCGCTCGGCGACCGGATGGACCTGGTGCTGGTCGGCTCCGGTCCGCAGGAGCGGCGGGTGCGGGGGCTCGCCGCCGAGCTCGGCGCGGACAACGTCCGGTTCGTCGAGCGACGGTCCGCCGTGGACATGCCGCAGCTCTACGCGGCCGCCGACTATCAGCTCGTGGCGCAGCGCGACCTGCCCGAGCTGCGGGGGACCGTGCCCGCCAAGCTCCAGGCCGCGCTCTCCTGTGCCGCGCCGGTGGTCGCCTCCGCCGGTGGGGAGACGGCGGAGCTGGTCGAGCGGGCCCGCGCGGGGCTGTCCTGCCCGCCGGAGGACTGGGCGGCGCTCGCCGACCGCTTCTGGCTGGCCGCCGCCATCCCGGCGGCCGCCCGGATCGACATGGGTAGGCGGGGCCGGGGCGCGTACCTGCGGGAGATGTCGATGCGGACCGGCGTGGACCGGATCGAGGCCCTGCTGCAGGAGGCGGCGGGTGTGGCGCCGAAGCGAGCAAAACTCGCAGAAGCGATGCAAGCCGACAGAGCGGCGGAATAGCCAACTAAAGCTTCCTTTTCCATGCTAGAAAGCATCTCGATTGCGAAAAGTGTCTTATTCGTCTCGTAGGAGGATTTTGTGTCCGGACCCGGTCCTTCGCCCGGCCGCCGACGGCGCTCGCGGCGGCGCCGGCGCGCCCGGGTCCGCCGGATCCTGCTGACCGGGCTGGTCGTCGTCTCGGTGCTGCTCAGCGCCGGTGGCTGGGTGGCGTTCCGGGGCTGGCAGGCCCGCGCCCACCTGGTCAACGCCGCCGGGCTGGCCAAGGAGCTCAGCGCCCAGGTGCTCGACGGCGACGTGGCCCGGGCGCAGCGCACGCTCGCCGCGTTGCAGGAGCAGGCGGCCGCCGCGCGCGGCGCTACCGGGGATCCGGTCTGGTGGGCCGGCCAGCAGGCCCCCTACGCGGGGGACAACCTGGCCGCGGTGCGGCAGATCTCGGTGGCGGTGGACGACCTGGCCCGGCTCGCGTTCCCCACGCTGCTGCGGGTCGACCTCGCCTCGCTGGTGCCGAAGCAGGGCCGGCTGGACCTGGCCCGCCTGCGCGGGGTCTCGGCCGAGGTCGCGGCGGCCGACCAGGCGGTCCGGGCCACCGCCGAGCGGTTGCGGCAGGTGCCGGTGGACAGCCTCGTGGCGCAGGTGCGCGACGCGGTCACCGCGCTGCGCGCGGAGCTGGACAAACTGGGCGAGCTGACCTCGGCGGCTGATCGGGGCGCGCGGCTGCTGCCGCCGCTGCTCGGTGCGGACGGGCCACGCAGTTATCTGCTCGTCTCGCAGAATCCGGCCGAGCTGCGCGCCACCGGCGGCATGTTCGGCGCGTACGCGGTGCTGCGGGCCGAGGGCGGCCGGGTCCGGTTGGTCAAGCAGGGCAGCTCGTCGGACCTGCGGTCCTTCGACCCACCGCTCAAGATCGGCGCGGAGGCGAAGCGGCTCTGGGGCGACCTGCCGGGCATCTATCCGGCTGATGTGAACCTCAGCCCGGACTTCCCGGCCGCCGCCGCGCTCTACCGGGACATGGTGCGCCGCCGTACCGGCACCACCGTGGACGGCGTGCTGGCGGTGGACCCCGTGGTCCTGTCGTACCTGCTCGGCGTGGTCGGCCCGGTGACCGTGCCGGACGGGCCTTCGCTGGCCGCCGCCACCGCCGTGCGGACGCTGCTCAGTGACTCGTACCGGGACCTGGACACCAAGGACCAGGACGTGTTCTTCGCCCGGGCCGCGTCCGGCGTGTTCGACACGTTGTTCACCAAGACGGTCGACCCTCGGTCGCTTTTGACCGTTTTTAGTCGTTCCATTAGCGAACGTCGGATATTGTTCTGGAGTGTCCGATCCGATGAGCAGCGCGCGCTGGCCGACACCCGGCTGGCGGGTCAGCTCCCGGAGAAGGACACCGTGCCGACTGTCGGCGTGTTCCTCAACGACGGCAGCGGCGCGAAGCTCGGTTACTACCTCAGGTTCTCGGCCACCGTGACGGTCGGCGAATGCCATCCGGACGGGCGCCGCGAGCTGCGGCTGAAGGTGACGGTGAACTCCACCGCCCCGAAGTCGGGCCTGACCAAGTCGGTGACCGGGCTGGCCCTGTCCGGCGACAAGTACACCGCACGCACCTTCGTCTCCGTCCACACGCCCACCGGGGGCGCCGTCCTCACCGGGCGGCTCGACGGGAGGGACACCGCGATGGGCAGCGGCACCGACGGCCGCCGCCAGGTGGCGGTGGCCAACGTGGAGACCCGCCCGGGGCAGACCCGGACGCTCGACGTCACGGTGCTCACCGGCCAGACCGGCGCCGGGACGGCCGAGCTGGTGCACACGCCCACCGTCACCCCATGGACCACCCAAGTAGTCAACGCACCAAGCTGTGAACAGTAGGAGGGAAACCATCATGCGGCTATCCCGCATCATCATGGCGCTCACGGTGGGCCTGGCCGTAGCGGCCGTGCCGACCGCGGCCGGGGCGGCGCAGCCGCAACCCCCGGTCTACCCGCCCGAGGTCGCGTCGCTGACCGTCTCACCGACGACCATCCGGCTCGGCGAGACGTTCACCCTGCGGGGATCGAACTTCGGGCCGAACGAGACGGTCCGAATCGACGTGGCGATCTCGGGCCTGCCCGCGGCCGCCCCGGCCGACGGTTCCGCGCGACGCAGCGACGGCAGCACGGTGGCGATGGCGCCGGTCGCCTACACGCCCAACCGTGCCCAGCCGCAGCCCGCGCCGACCACGTTCACCGTGACGACCGACGCCAGCGGCAACTTCACCGTGACCTACCGGCCGACCCGGCCCGGGCGGTACACGTTCACCGCCACCGGTCTGACGTCCGGTCGGATCGCCAGCGCCACCGGCACCGTCCTGCCGCCGCGGCCGACCAAGTCCCCGCACCACGGCGGGCTGCCGGTCACCGGTGACAGCATCGGCACGCCGCTGAAGCTCGGTGGGGGCCTCGCCGCCGCCGGCGCGGTGCTGCTGCTGGCCTCCATGGCCTGGCGTCGCCGTCGCCTCGGCTGATCCGGGGCGCGCCGGGAAAGACCCGGCTCGATCGTGAGTGCCCGCCGGACGGAGTCCGGCGGGCACTCACGTGTCCGTGCCACACGACACAATGGGCCATGGACGCGACACCGTGGACCGATCAGGCCGGCCTGCTCACGCTGCCCGGGGGCGCCACCGTCCGCGGGCGGCGAGTCGCCGAGCCCGCCTCGCCCGCCGACTTCGCGCTGCTGCTGGCGCCCGGCCCCGAACCGGAGTGGCCCGCCCGGCGCATCCGCTGGCCCGACTTCTGGATCCCGGCCGACCGCGCCGACGCGCTCGACGCGCTCCGGGAGGCGTGGCGGCGCGCGTACGCGGGCGAGCGGGTCGAGGTGGCCTGCCACGGCGGTGTGGGGCGTACCGGAACCGCGCTCGCCGCCTTCGCCGTACTGGACGGGCTGCCGCCCGCCCGGGCGGTGGCCTGGGTCCGCTCCCGCTACCACCGGAAGGCGGTGGAGACGCCGTGGCAACGATGGTGGTTGCGCGGCGTCCGCTGACTCGCCCGGTCACCGAGCGGGGCCGGGCGATCGGCGCCGCGTCACGGCCCCGGTGAGCCACCCGGCCCTGATCAACGGGCTCGGTATGGTGCCTTCTCATGAGAGCCCGGGTCCTGGCCGCCGTCACCGCCGTCACCCTGCTCGCCGCCGGGACACCCGCACCGGCGCCGGCCGCCCCCGGGACGACCACCGCGCCCGGCGCCACCGTGCCCTGCCCCCGGCAGCCCGCGCCGAAGGTGAGCCGGCCGCCCCGCCCGACGCCGCCGGCCACGACGCCCGAACAGGCGGCGGTGGGCGGGGAGGCGCTGGCCGGCGCCGGGCTGGTCGCGCCGCCGGGCAGCCCCGCGCCCCCGGCGGTCACCGCCAGCACCTGGCTCGTGGCGGACCTGGACACCGGCGCCGTTCTGGGCGCGTGCGGGGCGCACGTCCCCGGCACGCCGGCCAGCACCCAGAAACTGCTGCTGGCCGCCACCATGCTGAGCCGGCTCGACCCGAAGCAGGTGGCCGTCGCGACCCGCGCCGACCTCGACATCGAACCGGGCAGCTCGGCCGTCGGGCTGCTCGTCGGTGGCCGCTACAGCGTGGAGACGCTCTGGCTGGGCCTGCTCCTGCAGTCCGGCAACGACGCGGCGAACATGCTGGCCCGTCTCGGCGCCGGCAGCACGCAGGCCGGCGTCGCCGAGATGAACGCGCAGGCCCGCCGGCTCGGCGCCGGGCAGACCCACGCGGTCACCCCGTCCGGACTGGACGGCCCCGGGCAGTTCACCACCGCGTACGACCTGGCGCTGATCGCGCGGGCCTGCTTCGCCGACGCCGCGTTCCGCCGGTACGCGCTCACCGAACGCACACAGATCCCGGCCCAGCCCGCCCTGAAGAAGGGCGGGTTCCAGATCCAGAACGAGAACCAGCTGATCTACCGCTATCCGGGCGCGCTCGGCGGCAAGACCGGTTTCACCGAGCTGGCCCGGCACAGTTACGTCGGCGCCGCGCAACGCGGCGGACGCCGTCTCGTGGTGACGCTGCTCGGTGCCGAGGCCCGGCCGGTACGCGGCTGGCAGCAGGGCGCCCAGCTGCTCGACTGGGGCTTCGGGCTGCCCCGGGACGCCTCGGTCGGCCGGCTGGTGGAGCCGGGTGAGGGGGACGCCGAGGCGGCGGAACCCCGTAACGCTCCCGCCGCCGCGCCGGCCCGTACCGTCTCGCCGCCGTGGCGGGGGCCGGCCGGCACCGCGCTGCGCCGCGTCGGCGAGGGGGACTGGCGGATGATCGTGCCGCTCGCCGGTCTGCTCGCCCTCACCGTCGGTGGGGTGGCGGCGGTGCTCGCCGCCCGCCGGGGCCGGTCCCGCCGCCGCGGACGCCGCCGCGCCTGAACCCGGTGTCCCGGCTGGTCGCGTGGACACCGATTCCGTGGGTATGCGCCCGGCATGGAGCACCCGGGCCGGATCGTGGTGGTCTCGGCGGACATCGGCGCCGGACACGACCGGGCCGCTGACGAGCTGGCGCAACGGCTGCGTGCGCGGGGCTTCGCGGTGGACCGGCTGAACCTTCTGCACCTGCTGCCCCGCCCGCTGCACCGGGCGGTGCGCGAGACGTACCGGGGGGTGCTGCACCGGCTCCCGTGGGGCTACCACGCGCTGTTCCGGCTGACCGGCAGCTCACCGACGGCCGTACGCGTGATCCGCGCGCTGCTGAGGCCGTTGCGCCGTCGCCTGCGCCGCCGCATCCCGTCCGACACCCGGGCCGTGGTCACCACCTATCCGTTCGCCAACCAGCTCCTCGGCCCGTTGCGGCGGCACGGGCGGCTCCGTGTCCCGGTGATCACCTACGTGACCGATTTCGTGGTGCACCCGACCTGGCTCGCGCCGGGCGTGGACGTGTACTGCGCGGTCCGCCACGCCGAGACGCGTCAGGCCGACGCCGCCGACGTCACGGTGGTGCAGCCGCTGGTGTCCCGCGCCTTCGCCCGGCCCGGCCCGGAGGACCGGCAGCGGGCCCGGCAGCGGTTCGGCCTGCCGGCCGACGGTGTGCTCGCGCTTGTCGTCGCGGGCTCCTGGGGCGCCGGCGAGGTGCCGGCGACGGTGGCCGAGGTCGCCGCGGCGGGTGTCCGCCCGGTGGTGGTGTGCGGGCACAACGCGGCGCTGCGCCGCCGGCTGCACGGCGCCGGCCGGTACGTGCTGGGCTGGGTCGACGACATGCCGGCACTGATGCGCGCCGTCGACGTGATGGTGGAGAACGCCGGCGGGCTGACCTGCCAGGAGGCGCTGGCGGCCGGGCTGCCGGTGGTCACGTACCGGCCCATCGCCGGTCACGGGCGTGCGAACGCCGCGATCCTGGCCCGCGCCGGCCTGAGCCGGTGGGCGGGCACACCGCAGCAGCTCGGGCCGGTGCTCGCGGCGGTGATCGGGACTTCACCGGTGGTCCCGTGCCACGACGACGTGTCCCAGGACCCGGCCGGCCTGGTCGCCGAGGCGGCTCGCCGGGCGCCGCCCGCGGGTTCGGCCGGCACGCGCCGCCCGCTGCTGGACCCGGTCGGCGACGCGGTCGCCGTACTCGCCGCGATGCTGCAGTCCACCGGCGGTCTGCGATGAGAGCGGCGACCCTGGCCCGGGCCGCCGCGCTCGCGCTGCCGGTGTTGCAGGTCGTGCCGTCGGTCACGGCGCTTCCCGCCGTGCGGCGGCGGTGGCTGCCCGGCCTGCACGGAATCGGGGCACCCGACCGGGTCGCGCTGACCTTCGACGACGGCCCGGACCCGGAGTCCACCGGCCACGTCCTGGACGTGCTGGCGGCGCACCGGGTCCGTGCCACGTTCTTCGTGCTCGGCGCGATGCTGCGGCGCAACCCGGCGCTGGGCCGCCGGCTGGTCGACGACGGCCACGAGGTGGCCGTGCACGGCTGGACGCACGACAACCTGCTGCTGCGCGGCCCGGCCCGCACCGTCCGGGACCTGACCCGCGCGTACGACCTGGTCACGGACGTGACCGGCCGTGCGCCCCGGTTCCTGCGACCGCCGTACGGCGTGCTCACCGCCGCGGCGCTCACGGCCGCCCGGCGGCTGCGTCTGCGGCCGGTGCTGTGGAGCTGCTGGGGGCGGGACTGGACCGCCACGGCCACCGCCGACACGGTCGCGCGAACCGTCCTGTCCGGGCTGGAGGGAGGCGGCACGATCCTGCTGCACGACTCCTCCCGTACCGCCGCGCCGGGTGCCTGGCGTGCCGGTGTCGCCGCGCTTCCGCGCGTGCTGGCCGAGTGCCGTCGCCGCGGATGGCACGTCGGCCCGCTCAGCGGTCACGGGCTGCCCGCGCGCTGATCCGGGCACGGGCGGGGGAGCCTACCGCGTGGCCCCGGCGCCGGGGCCCGAATCCCGGAGCCGGTGACCCGTTCGGGTCGGCGTGGCTAGCGTCCGGGTCATGAGGACCTGGGGATCCTTCGTGGCGCTGGCCGCCGCCCTGCTGGTGCCGGTGTCGGCGACGCCCGCGGTGGCGGGCGTCCGCGCGCCCGTACGCCGGATGCCGGCCGCGCCGCCCTGCCCGAACGTGCCGCCCCCGTCGACCCGGCCGCCGCAGCCGCCGCCCGCGCCCGATCCGGCCGCGCGGGCCGTCGGCGGCGCGACGCTGGACACCGCCGGGCTGGTCGTCCCGCCCGCGTCGACCGCGCCGCCGCCGGTCACCGCCACCTCCTGGGTGGTCGCCGACCTGGACAGCGGCGCGGTGCTCGGCGGCTGCGGGCCGCACGAGTACGCGGTGCCCGCGAGCGTGCAGAAGCTGCTGCTGGCGGCCACGATGCTGCCCCGGCTGGACCCGAACCGGGAGGTCACCGTGACCGCCGGGGATCTGGCCGTGGAACCGGGCAGCTCGGCGGTCGGGCTGGTCGAGGGCGGGCGGTACCGGATCGAGACGATCTGGCTGGGACTGCTGCTGCGTTCCGGCAACGAGGCGGCGAACGCGCTGGCCCGCCTCGGCGGCGGCCCGGACGGGCTGGCCGGCGGGGTGCGGGCGATGAACGAGGAGGCGCACCGGCTCGGCGCGCGGCAGACCCACGCGGTCACCCCGTCCGGGCTGGACGGTCCGGGCCAGTTCACCAGCGCGTACGACCTGGCGCTCATCGCGCGGGCGTGCTTCGCGAACCCGGCCTTCCGCCGGTACGCCGCCACCCGTACGGCGCAGATCCCGGCCCAGCCGGCGCTGCGCAAGAAGGCGTTCGCGATCTCCAACGACAACATGCTGCTGGACCAGTACCCGGGCGCGATCGGCGGCAAGACCGGCTTCACCGACCTGGCCCGGCACACCTACGTCGGCGCCGCCGAGCGCGGCGGGCGGCGGCTCGTGGTCACGCTGCTCGGCGCCGAGGTGACCAGCCAGCGGGGCTGGCAGCAGGGCGCCGCGCTGCTGGACTGGGGATTCGCGCAGCCTCGGGACGCCTCGGTCGGGCGGCTGGTCGAGCCGGGTGAGCTGGACCGGACCGCGCCACCGGCGGGCGGCGGGGCGTCGGCCCTGGCCGGGCACGCCGACCTGCGTGGCGGCGCGCCGGGCCCCGGCGCCGCGCCCAGCGCCGGTGTGACGGTGGCGGTGGGCGCGGTGCTGACGGCCGGGGGAGCGGTGCTGCTGGCACGGCGGCGCCGGCACGCCGCGGCGGCCGCCGCCACCATGTCGACCGGGCCGGTTCTGCGCGAGCCGGAAATTCCGGAACAGGACTGAAAGCGGCGGTCCGGGTCAGCGGCAGGCGGGCGCCGCGGTGCTGTCGCGCACCACCAGTTCGGTGGCCAGTTCGACCCGGGGCGAGTCGATCTCCTCACCCTGGGCCAGCCGCAGCACGGTACGCGCGGCGAGCCGCCCCATCTCGACGAGGGGCTGGCGGACGGTGGTCAGCGGCGGTGAGGCCCACCGTGCCTCGGGCAGGTCGTCGAAGCCCACCACGCTCACGTCGTCGCAGACCCGCAGTCCGCGCCGGCGCACCGCCTCGTACACCCCGAACGCCATCTGGTCGCTCGCCGCGAAGATGGCCGTCGGCGGCTCGTCGAGGTCGAGCAGCGCGCCACCGGCGGTGAACCCGGAGGCGTGGTAGAAGTCGCCGGGCTGCACCAGCCGGTCGTCGGCGGCCACACCGGCAGCGGCCAGCGCGGCCCGGTAGCCGTCCAGCCGGGCCCGGCTGCACAGCAGGTGCGGCGGGCCGGCCACGAAACCGATCCGCCGGTGGCCGAGCTTGAGCAGGTGCTCGGTGGCGGCCAGGCCGCCGGTCCAGTTGGTGGCGCCGATCGCCGGCACGTCGGTGGCGGCCACGCCGGCGGCCGGGTCGACCACCACCACCGGCACGTTGAGGCGGCGCAACTGGGCCTGCACGGCCGGGCTCAGGTGCGAGGTCACCACGATCACGCCGTCGGACGCGCGGGCGCGCAGGTTGTGCAGCCACTGCCGGGTGGAGCTGGACTCGCGGTGGATCGCCGAGACGACGGTGCCCACCCCGGCGGCGTGACTGACGTCCTCCACGCCGCGGATGATCTCCACGGCCCAAGGGCTGTCCAGGTCGTTGAAGACCAGGTCGACCAGGTCCGCCCGGCGCACCGTACGGCTGCCCCGGCGCCGGTAGCCGTGGTGGCGCAGCAGCTCCTCGACCCGTTCCCGCGTGTCCGGCGCGACGTCGGACCGCCCGTTGAGCACGCGCGACACGGTCGGGACCGAGACGCCGGCCTCCCGTGCGATCGCGGTGATGGTCACCCTGCGTTCGTCGTCCGCGCTCACCCGTGTTCCCTTCGCCGGCTGCCGGAACCGACCGGTAGACCGTCCCGCCCCACGCACATCTTGCCGTACGCAGAGGGCTTGACGACAGGCCGGACCGGCCCTAGCGTTCGCACGAGTTGCGGAAACGTTCCGGAAATGCGCCAGTCATCTTCCGGCGGCTCGCCGTCCACCCCCGACGAACGACGAGGAAGACCGAGGCGTGCTCACCGACCTGACCGAGGCCGAACTCCGTACCTACCGCAGCGACCTGCACGAGCCTGCCGACTTCGACGCCTTCTGGGCTGACACTCTCGCACAGGCGCGCTCGTGCGGCGACCCCGTGACGGCGACCCCGCTGCCGACGCCGCTGACCGGTGTCGACGTCTTCGACGTGACCTTCCCCGGCTTCGCCGGACAGCCGATCCGCGCGTGGCTGCGGGCGCCGCGCGGCGCGTCCGGCCCGCTGCCCACGATCGTGCAGTACGTCGGGTACGGCGGCGGGCGCGGCCACGCGCTGGAGAACCTGCTCTGGTCCGCGGCCGGCTTCGCCCACCTCCAGATGGACACCCGTGGCCAGGGCTCGGGGTGGAGCCGGGGCGACACCCCGGACGTGGCCGCCGCCGGGCCGCAGGCGCCGGGCATGGCCACCCGGGGCATCGAGGACCCGAACAAGTACTACTACCGTCGTTTCCTCACCGACGCGGTCCGCGCCGTGGACGCCGCGCGTGAGCTGCCGGCAGTCGACCCGGACCGGATCGCCGTTCTCGGTCACAGCCAGGGCGGGGCCGCAGCGCTCGCGGCCGCCGCGCTGGCGCCGTCGGTACGCGCGGCGGTGGCGTACGTGCCGTTCCTCTGCGACATCCCGCGCGCGATCACGATCACCGACTCGGCGCCGTTCCGGGAGATCCGGGACTACCTCGCCGTGCACCGCGACCGCGAGGAGCAGACGCTGCGCACGCTCGGCTACGTCGACGGCGTCGCGTTCGCCCGCCGCGCCACCGCGCCGGCCCGGTTCTCCGTCGCGCTGATGGACGAGATCGTCCCGCCGTCCACGGTCTACGCCGCCTACCACGACTACCGGGGCGACAAGGACCTGACGGTGTGGCGGTTCAACGGCCACGAGGCGGGCGGCATCGACGACGACGCCGCCGCTGTGGACTTCCTGCGTACCGTCCTGGGCGCCTGACCACCGGTTCCGCCGATGCCGGCCCGCCCGGGCTGGTAGACACGGCGGGTGGGCACCGGTAGACGCGCGACGGCGGTCCTCGCCGTCGCGGCCACGCTGCTGGCCGCCGCCTGCCAGCGGCCCGCGCCGTCGCCGCCGCCGTCCGCGCCGCCGTCAGCCACCCCGACCGGCCCGCGGGCCCCGGCGGACTTCGTGGACCTCAGCACCGTCGACCCCACCGTCCGCACCGACATCCGGTACGCGGGCCCGCACAACTTCGTCGGCCGCCCGATCGACGGGTACGCCGAACCACGCTGCCTGCTCACCCGGCCCGCCGCGCAGGCGCTGCACCGGGTGCAGACCGCCGCGCTCGCCGGCGGGCACAGCCTCAAGGTGTACGACTGCTACCGCCCGCAGCGCGCGGCCGACGACTTCGTCTCCTGGGCGAAACTCCCCGGCGAACAGCTGATGAAGGGCGAGTTCTACCCCGCCGTGCCGAAGGACCGGCTCTTCGCCGACGGGTACATCGGCGCGCCCACCGCGCACAGCCGGGGCAGCACCGTCGACCTGACCCTGGTGCCGGTCTCCGGGCCCCCGCAGGCCGGGTACACGCCCGGCCAGCCGCTGGTGCCCTGCACCGACCCGGCCGGCCGCCGCTTCGCCGACGACTCGATCGACATGGGCACCGGCTTCGACTGCTTCGACCCGCGTGCCCACACCGCCGACGCGCGGATCAGCGACACCGCCCGCAACAACAGGGACCTGCTGCGCCGGCTGATGTCCGCGCAGGGCTTCGAGAACTATCCGCTGGAGTGGTGGCACTACCGCTACGTCGACGAGCCGTACCCGGACACCTGGTTCGACTTCCCGGTGGCCGGTTCGTCGCTGCGGTGACGCGGCCGTTCCATCATGATCGATTGCGGCTAGGGTGGGCGTTCATGGAGACCGAACGGATCGGCCCGCCGCTGCTCGGCGGGGAGCGGGAGTCGCTGCGCGCGTTCCTCGACTTCCACCGGGCCACGCTGGCTCTCAAGTGCGAGGGGCTGACCGACGAGCAGTTGCGCCGGCAGGCGTCGCCGCCGTCCACGCTGTCCCTGCTCGGGCTGGTCCGGCACATGGCGGAGGTGGAGCGCACCTGGTTCCGCCGGGTCATCGCCGCCGAGGACGTGCCGCTGGTGTGGTCGGACACCGGTGACTTCCAGCAGGCGTACGACGCCCGCGACGCCGACGTGGCGGAGGCGTTCGAGGCCTGGCAGCGCGAGATCGAGCACGCCCGGCGCATCGAGCGGGAGGCCGAGTCCCTCGACGTGACAGGTCACCAGGCCCGCTGGGGCGAGGACGTGTCGCTGCGCCTGGTCATGCTGCACATGCTGCACGAGTACGCCCGCCACAACGGGCACGCCGACCTGATCCGCGAGGCGATCGACGGCACCGTCGGCGTCTGAGTCCGGCCGATCAACGCGTGCGCAGCGGCAGCCAGGCCAGCACGTCGGAGATGCGTGCGTCCCAGTACGCCCAGTCGTGGTCCCCCGGACCGAAGTCGACGGTGACCGGCACGTCGCGCTTGCGGGCCGCGTCGAGGAACCGCACGTTGTCCTCGTACAGGAAGTCCTCGGTGCCGCACGCGACGTAGAGCGCCGGCCGGTCGTCGCCGGAGCGCTCCAGCAGCCCCACCGTGTCGTCGTCCGCCGGCACCGGGTCGTCGCCCCAGACCGTGTGCCACACCGCCGGGTCGACCGGGTGGGTCGGATGGTGGCGGCGGCGGGTCACGTCCAGCGCGCCGGACAGGCTGGCCGCCGCCGCGAACCGCTCCGGCCGGCGCAACGCCCACTTGAGCGCGCCGTAGCCGCCCATCGACAGGCCCGCGACGAACGTGTCCTCCCGGCGGTCGGACAGCCGGAAGAACGACCGGCACACCTCGGGCAGCTCCTCGCTGAGGAACGTCCAGTAGCGGTTGCCGTGCGCCTCGTCGCAGTAGAAGCTGCGCTGCACCTGCGGCATCACCACGGCCAGCCCCAGCGGCGCCACGTACCGCTCGATCGACGTGCGGCGCGTCCACACCGTGTCGTCGTCGGTCAGCCCGTGCAGCAGGTAGAGCACCGGCGGGTCACCGTCCGCGCCGGAACCCGCCATGCCGATCCCGGCGGCGCCCGGGTCGGGCAGCAGCACCGTCATCGAGGTGCCCACGCCGAGCGCCTCGGAGAAGAAGTCACACCGGATGTGCGCCATGAGGCGGGAGCGTACCTCGCAGGGGTTCGATGAGGGCGTTCCTATTGCCCCCGGACGGTCGTACGGGACAGGATGGCCGTGCGTGCCGGTAACACACCCGTAACCTGCGCGCTGCTGGTCTCTGTCACAAGGAAGTGGGAGTCAGGCATGAGCGACGTGTCGGCCGCACTGGGTGTGCGCCTCTACCCGGACCTGGTCGAGCCGGGCGGTCTCGCCCCCGCGCTCGTGGCGACCGCCGCCGCGCACCAGCTCGACGTCGGCGCGGTCTCCGCGCCCGAGCAGGGGCGCAGCCGCTTCACCTGCGCCGAGATGACCTCCCCCCGGGGCGTGGTCTGCGTCAGCCTCGGCTCCCAGGCCCGCTACTTCATGATCGACCTGAGGGTGGACGGCGACGTCCAGGCCCGCGGCGACGCCACCGACCTGCTCCAGGTCGCGCAGGTGGCGGCCGCCTGGCGGGCGGGGATCACGCTCGCCGAGCTGACCGCGCGCTACCCGTTCATGGAGGAGATGCGGCGCCACCCGGTCGCGCAGGCCGGCTGAGGCCGGCACCCTGGCCCGGCCCGATCCAGGTCGACCGCCGCTCCCGGACGCGCCGTGTCGATCTAGGGTGATGCGATGACCGCCAGGCGCGTGACGACAGTACTGTTCGACTTCGCGTGGACTCTGTTCGCCAGAGACTCGGAGCGCTGGGTGGGCAACGCGGCGGCATCGATCGACCGGACATTGGCTGTCGGCGAGGCGCACCGTATTGCCGGCGACTTCGCGGAACTGTTGCGGGAGACGGCCACGGATCCGGCCCACATCGCCCGAGATCTGGACCCGCGATTCTGGGATCGGGCGATCCTCGCTGTGCTGGAACAGATTCCTGGGGTGGACCAGGCGCTGGCATCGGCCATGCACGAAACACACGCCGAAGCAGTCGAGCCGTACGCCGACACCGTCGCCACCCTGTCCGCATTGCGTGACAGCGGTGTTCGCATCGGCGTCGTCAGCAACGTCGGCTGGGACATCCGCACATGCTTTGCGCGGCATGGACTCGACGGCTATGTCGATGCGTTCGTACTGTCCTACGAGGTCGGCTTCGTCAAACCGGACCCTCTGATCTGGGTCGCCGCCCTCGAAGCCCTCCATGCCGCACCGGGCCAGACCCTGATGGTCGGTGATCATCCCGCCGGCGACGGCGGATCGGTTGCCGCCGGCATACCGGCGCTGATCCTGCCAATGGTGGATTCGCCCGCGCAGAAACGCGGATTCGAATACGTGCTCAGGCTTGCCCAGGTTCCGTCCTGACGGGTCTTTCGCTGGTCACTCACGTGAAGCTCCTGGTAATCAGCGCGTGCGCGGAAAGGTTCAGTGCTGTCGCAAATTCGCGTTGCCGCCGGTGCGTGGCGGCCGTACGGTGAGCGGGCAACGTCGATCTGATCCACCAGGGGAGTCCACCGTGTCGCAGCAGAACCGCACCCGCGCCGAGCGGCAAGCGCCGCGCGCCGGTGCCCTGCTGCCCGAACCGGGCACGGGCCGGGAACGGCAGTGGCAACCAGGGTGGTGGCGCGTCTAGCGCCGGCGCGACGATCCGCGCGAACCGCCCGCCCCGACACCGGAGCAGGGCGGTTCTCCGTTTCCGGGGTACCTATCTCCGACGGACACGAGCAAGGAGACGACGATGGGTTTCACCCCGCTGGCCGGTACCCGGGCGCCGGTCCGCGTCTGGACCGACCCGTACACGATCGAGGCGCAGGCGGCCCGGCAGCTGCGCAACATCGGCGCGCTGCCGTGGGTGCAGGGCGTCGCGGTGATGCCGGACGTGCACTTCGGCAAGGGCGCCACAGTCGGCTCGGTGATCGCGATGCGGCAGGCCGTGTCGCCGGCCGCGGTCGGCGTGGACATCGGCTGCGGCATGTCCGCGGTGCGGACCTCGCTGACCGCCGCCGACCTGCCCGACGACCTCGCGCCGCTGCGTTCGGCAATCGAGGCGGCGATCCCGGTCGGCTTCGCGATGCGCGACGACGCTGTCGATCCGCGGCGGGTCCGGGGCCTGGAGCAGGCCGGCTGGGACGAGTTCTGGCGGCGGTTCGCCACGCTGGACCGGAAGGTCGCCCAGCTCGAGACGCGGGCGCAGCGGCAGCTCGGCACGCTCGGCGGCGGCAACCACTTCATCGAGGTCTGCCTGGAGCAGGGTGGCCCGGACGACGGCCGGGTCTGGCTGATGCTGCACTCCGGTTCCCGCAACATCGGCAAGGAACTGGCCGAGCGGCACATGTCGGTGGCGCGCGGGCTGCCGCACAACACCGACCTGCCGGACCGGGACCTCGCGGTGTTCCTCGCCGGCACGCCGGAGATGGAGGCGTACCGGCGGGACCTGTGGTGGGCGCAGGAGTACGCCCGGCGTAACCGGGCGGTCATGCTCGCGCTGCTGAGCCAGGTGGTCCGGGAGGCGTTCCCGCACGTGCGCTACGACGAGCCGATCTCCTGCCACCACAACTACGTGGCGGAGGAGAGCTACGACGGGGTGGACGTGCTGGTGACCCGCAAGGGCGCGATCCGGGCCGGTAAGGGGGACCTGGGCATCATCCCCGGCTCGATGGGCACCGGGTCGTACATCGTGCGCGGCAAGGGCAACGTCGACGCGTACTGCTCGGCGTCGCACGGGGCCGGGCGGCGGATGTCGCGGGGGCAGGCGAAGCGCACGTACAGCACGGCGGATCTGGCCGCGCAGACCGCCGGTGTGGAGTGCCGTAAGGATGCCGGTGTGGTGGACGAGATTCCCGGCGCGTACAAGGACATCACCGAGGTGATGGCCCAGCAGGAGGACCTGGTCGAGGTGGTCGCCCACCTCAAGCAGGTCGTCTGCGTGAAGGGCTGAGCGGCAGGGCCGGCGTCGAGGGGGCGCCGGCCCTAACGGGTACGCCGGGCGACGCGTACGCCGATGGCTACAGCGCCGATGACGAGCAGCGCGGACAGGAGTTGCAGGCCGGGGGAGTCGTCGGCCTCGCCGTACACGAAGCCGGCGACGCCGAGCACGACGGCGAGCACCGCCACGGCGGCGGCCAGGTGCCTCATCGCTCCTCCTCGTCGGGGACCCATTCGAGCAGGTCGCCGGGCTGGCAGTCGAGCACCCGGCACATGGCCTCCAGGGTGCTGAACCGGACGGCCTTGGCGCGGCCGTTCTTGAGCACGGCGACGTTGGCCGGGGTGAGCCCGACGCGTTCGGCGAACTCGCCGACGCTCATCTTGCGCTTGGCCAGCTCCACGTCGATGCGCACGACGATCGGCATCAGATCACCGCTTCCATGTCGGTGCGCAGCGTGGTGGCCTGGCGCAGCAGCGCGCGCAGGACGACCATCAGCAGCCCCAGCACGCTGACGCCGGTGACCAGCAGGAACAGCAGCAGCGGCAGCCCGGGGTCGTCGGCGTTGAAGCCCACATAGAGGAACACCCCGACGAGCACCACCCAGGCGGCGGCGACCGCCCAGACGATCCCGTCGACCCAGCGCAGGGACGCCTCGGTGAAGATGCGGTCGCGCTTGACCAGGGTGAGCAGGTGCCAGGTGCAGACGATCACCACCTGGACGCAGAGCACCCAGAAGACCGTGACCGCGGTGGCGGGCCATCGCAGGTACGCCATGTCCGGGTCTTCCCGGGCCATGTGGGCGAACTGGCCGGGCAGCGACATGGTCTGGAACAGCACCAGGATCGCGAACAGCAGGACCAGGAAGGCGCGGAGTGGTGTCACCGCGCGTTGCGCCGTAAGCATGCATCGACTATCGCGCGGAACCTATCGAAAGTCAATCGGTATCGCTCGCGCGGCGGCCGACGGCGTAGCGGACGTGCACGGCGTACCGCGAGTGGTGCACGGCGCGGATCTCCAGATCGACGTCCCGGTCGAAGCCCTCGAAGAGCCGCTTCCCGCCGCCGAGCACCACCGGAGCCGTGGACAGGCCCAGCTCGTCGACCACGCCGGCGGCGAGCGCCTGCCGGATGACGTCGGCGCCCCCGCCGATGATCACCGCACTGTCCCCGGCCGTACGCCGGGCCGCCGCCAGCGCCGCGTCGAACCCGTCGACCATGAGGAAACCGGCGTCCGGATCAGGCTGGTCGGCGGTGCGGTGGGTGAGCACGACCAGGGGCGCCTGGAACGGGTTCCGGCCGCCCCAGGCGCCCGCGGCGTCGTACATGCCCCGGCCGCACAGCGCCGCGCCGGCACCCTCCAGCAGCTCGTCGAAGTACGCGCGGTCCTCGGCGGTCATGCCGGCACCGGGTTCGCGTGGCGTGTCGTACGTCCACGGCCCGCCCATCACCCAGTAGTGCAGCCGCTCGCCGCCGGCACCGAGCCCCTGACCCGCGTGGTCGTCCGGACCGGTGACGTAGCCGTCCAGGGACACGGTGACGAACGCCCGCACCCGGCCCCGCGCTTCGCTGGTGCTCATGCTTCCTCCCGGAGACTCGGAGAACACCGACTCACCGAAGACCGCGCACCGGCACCGGACTCATCGCCGTCCTCGGTCCGGCGTCAGCCGTACACCGGATGTTCGGCCTGGAACGCCAGCCGGCGGTCCGCGCCGGCGGCCAGCTCGGCGAGCACGTCGTCGAGGTCCAGGAACGTCTGCCAGCGCTCCTGGCCGGTGATGCCGGCGAGCCGGTCGACCACGAGTTGCTCCAGGTCGGCGACCCGGCGGCCCTTCCACACCTTGTCGGCCAGGCTGACCATCAGGTCCTCCAGCTGCACGCCGGGGGAGTGCCAGGCGGCGTGGGTGACGGCGAAGCGGGCCCGCTCCTCCGGCACGCCGAAGCGCAGCAGCAACTGGTAGCCCGCCTCCTCGTGCGCGGACCCCGGGCCGGTCAGCTCGGCCGGATGCTCGACCTTGCCGAGGTCGTGTACCGCAGCGCCGAACAGCACCGCCTGCCTGTCGAACGGCACCGCGGCGAACCGGTCGGCGAACGCGGCGGTCAGGTGCCAGGCGACGTCGTGCACCAGCCGCAGGTGCGCGCCCAGGCGCGGCGGGGCGGCGAGGGCGGCCAGCAGCTCGACCGCCACGCCGGGCAGCGCGAGCAGCGGCGGGTCACCCGGCTCGGTGAGGGCGCGGCGCAGGGCGTCGGAGGTCATCGGGGCGAGCGTACCGGGTCGCTGCGGCCTCACCAGCGGTGATGGACGAGCAGCCGAGCGTGAAGCGGCCGCTCGCCCGATTCCCGTCTATCGATCCACTCGCGAGGGTGAGGGCCACGTCTCTCACGGGGGGTTGTCGAATGACAGCGTTGAATCGTCGTGCCCTGCTGCGTACCGCCGCGTTGACCGGGCTGGCCGCCGCGACCGGGCTGGCCGCCACGTCCCACGGCGCGGCCGCCGCCGAGCCGGTCAACGGGCCGTGGCTGGTCAGCGTCGGCTGGGGTGTGCTCCAGGTCGACCCGGGCCGCACCACGCCGCGGGAGCTGCTGCCGAACGGGGACCACGCCAAGACCTCGCCCGACGGCCGGTACGTGGCCTGGGTCAACACGGCCCGCTCCGGCGACGGCACGCTGGAGCCGTTCGTCGCGGTGTACGACCGGACCACCGGCCAGAAGCGCACGCTGCTCGCCGACCCGTTCGGCGTCCGCTACGGCGCGCCGACCTGGTCGCCGGACGGCACCGAGATCGCGCTGGTCACCGGGCAGGACAACGACCGCCTGATCGCCGTCGACGTGGCGACCGGTGCCACCCGGGTGCTGGTCGAGGGGCACACCATGGCCGACCCGGACTGGTCCCGGGACGGCTCCTCGATCGCCCTGCGGTGGCGCAGCCGTTCCGAGGGGCCGCAGCTGCGCGTGCTGGACCTGGCGACCGGCAGGGCGCGGCCGATCTACACACCGCTGGCCGGCGAGCGGTTCGGCTCGCCGGTCTTCATGCCCGACTCCGGGCGCGTGGTGTTCTGCACCGACCGCTGGTATCCGGACCTGGAGACGCTCAACCAGTCGCTCGCCTCGGTGCGGATCAACGGGACCGGGCTGAAAAAGCTCACCGACGAACCCCGGTTCTACCTGTCCCCGGTGTTCTCCCCGGACGGCCGCTACTGCGCCGCGCTGTCGATCCCGCCGGAGAACGAGTACCCCGACGGCGGCAACATCATCGTGTCCACCAGCGGTTTCGGCGAGCAGTGGTGGATACCCGGCGACGAGTACGACGACAGCACCCGGCTGGACTGGGCGCGGGCGATCTGACGTGCCGGGCGCGCGCATCACGGACCGGATGCGCGCCGCCGGGCGTGACCGGTGCGAGGCTTGGAGCGGACGCCGCCGACGGGGCCGGCGTCCGCTCTGGAGGGGTGATGGCCGAGCCGCCGACCGGGACGTCGTCGCACCGCGCGCAGGCGCACGGCCGGCACGCCAACCACCGCCGCTACCACGACGGCGCGGAGGTCGACGGGTACGTCGACGACCCGTACCACAGGGTGCGCCGCGCGGTCGCGGCCCGGCTGGTGACCGAGGGGGTGACCGGCGGCGGGCCGGTGCTGGAACTGGGCTGCGGACCGCGCGGCATGCTCGACCCGGCGGCGCTGCCCGGCCCGCTCGTGCTCGCCGACATGGCCGAGGCGGCGCTGGGCGCGGCGCGCGCGGTGACCGGCGGCCGGGCGCTGCCGGTCTGCCTGGACGCCACCCGCGGGCTGCCGTTCCGCGCCGGCAGCTTCGCCGGGCTGCTCGCCGGAGAGCTGATCGAGCACGTGTACGACCCGCTGGCGCTGCTGCGAGAGTGCCACCGGGTGCTGGCGCCGGACGGGCTGCTGGTGCTCACCACCCCGAACCTGGCGCCGGTGCAGGACCGGCTGGCGTTCCTCGCCGGCCGCGCGCCACGCCAGGTCGACCCGCTGCACCCCTATCTGTGGCTGCACATCCGCCCGTTCACCGCCTCGCTGCTGCGCCGCACGCTGCGCCGGGCCGGGTTCACGCCGGTGGCCCTGCGCTCCAACGAGGTCGGCTGGCGGCTGCCCGGCGGGCGGTGGGTGGCGTCGCGGCGGCTGGCCCGCGCCGCGCCCGGGCTCGGCGGCTCGCTGATCTGCGCCGCCCGCCGGCAGCCGCCGCCGGCCGGAAACAGGATGTGATGGTGACATTGACAGCGGGCTATCATGGAGGTTCCGTCGTCGACCGGGGGATGTCATGACGCGCCTGCTCGCCTGGGTCGTGACCAACCTCGACGCGTTCATCGGTCTCGTCCTGGCCCTCACGGTCGCCGTGCTCGGCCTGACCAACGACGCGGTCAGCCAGGAGGTCGTCAACAGCGCGATCCTGCTGGTGCTGGGCCTGCTCGCGCAGGCGGTGCTGCGGGACCGGCTGCGCCGGCGCACCACCGAGCGGGAGATCCGCCAGGTCATCGTGGACACCCGCGACCGGCTCACCGAACTGGTGCCGCAGATGCGGGAGATCACCGGCCCCGAGGGCGCGCTGAACCGGGCCCGCGAGGCCATCGACAGCGTCTCCATGGTGCGGGTGCTGCACGGCAGCGAGGTCGGGCAGGCGCTCGCCGAGGCCCGGCGGCACACCGACCAGTGGAGCTTCAAGGGCGGCACCGGCACCTTCCTGCGCGCGGTCACGCTGCCGGACTGCCTGGAACACGCCCGGCGGCGCAACGCCACGCTCACCGTCGCCATCGAGATCATCGACCCGACCGACGAGGAGGTCTGCGAGCGGTACGCGCGGTTCCGGCGCAGCCTCGACCCGGACGCGCCGGGCGAGCCGTGGACCGTCGACCGCACCCGCAAGGAGTCGTACGCGACGGTGCTGGCCGCCTGCTGGCACCTGCAACGCTCCGGTCTGCTCACTGTCGACGTGCGGCTCTCCGCGCAGATGACCACGTTCCGCTACGACCTCTCCTCCTCCTGCGTCGTCGTCACCCAGGAGAACCCGCAGACGCCCGCGCTGCGCATCGACCGCGGCGAGGTCTACTACAACCGTTTCAACATCGAGCTGGACTACAGCCGCCGGCAGAGCCGGCGCGTGCCGATCGAGGCGGCGGCCCAGGTCAAGCTCGACGACGAGCCGTCGGTCGAGCAGGTACGGCGGTTGTTCACCGCCCTCGGCCTGACGCTGCCCCGGTCCTTCGGCGACCGCGAGGTCGCCGACATCATCGGCAAGGCCGTCCAGGCGAGGAACCCCTACTCATGACCAGTTACGCCGACCTCGAACGGGAGATCGACCGGGGCACCCGGCCGGAGCTCCTACGCGGCTGGGCGCTGGACGTGCTCGACGACGTCGCCGAGGGGCGGCGGTCGCTGCGCGCGGTCCGGCACCCGCTCGGCTTCACCTGTCTGCCGGTGGAACGCGACGGCCCGGACGGCGTCTGCGTGCACGCCTGGCCCGCCGACCCGCCGCCGGTGCGCCCGACCACCTCCACCATGCACTCGCACAGCTGGGACCTGCTCAGCCACGTGCTGCACGGCACCGTCCGCAACGAGCTGATCGAGGTCGACGACGCGCCGGCCGACCCGGCCTGGCGGGTCTACGAGGTGCGCAGCCTCGGCGAGGTGGACGAGATGGCCGCCACCGACCGGCTGGTCACCGCGATGACCGCCACTGTGGAGACGCACTCGGCCGGCGACTCGTACGCGCTGCGCGCCGGCGGCTTCCACACCTCGGAGGTCGACGCCGGTGAGCCGGCGGTGACAGTGGCGCTCGGCCGGACCACTCCCGGCGCGTGCGACCTCAGCCTCGGCGCGGTGGACGGGCGCAGCCACCGGGTGCGCCGGGACCGATGCGACGCGGTGGAGACCGCGCGGATGGCGCGGCAGATCGCGCGACTGGTGGCACGGGGCTGACTGGCTGGAGGAGCCATGGACGTGGAGCCGAGCAGAGGCGGGCCCGACCTGCGCGAGGCGCACCGGTTCGCGGTGGAGGCCGCCCAGGCGGCGGGCCGGCTGCTGCGCCGGGGCACCCGGGGGGAGGTGCGCGCCCGGGCCAAGAACGACACCGGCGACCTCGTCACCGACCTCGACCTGGCCGCCGAGCGGCTGATCGTCGACCGGATCCGGGCCCGCTGGCCGGAGCACGGCGTGATCGCCGAGGAGGGCGGCGAGTACGCCCCGGACACCGCCTTCGCCTGGCTGGTCGACCCGCTCGACGGCACCAACAACGTGGCGATCGGACTGCCCGCGTACGTGGTCGGGATCGCCCTGTGCGACAACGGCTCGCCGGTGCTCGGCGTGGTCCACGACCCGGTCGCCGGCCGTACCTGGTCGGCGGTGCGCGGCCGGGGCGCGTTCGTGCACCCCTCCGGCCCGGCCGCCCGTCCGCTGCGCGCCGCGCACCGGCCGGTGCCGGCCGCGCCGGTGCTGGCCTGGACCCAGGGGCACGAGGTACGCCGGGACGACAGCACCGCCCGGGCGCTGAAGGTGGTGCTCGACACCACCGCGCGGCGGGTGCTGCAACTGTGGGCGCCGCTGCTGTCCTGGGTGATGCTGGCCCGCGGCGACATCGACGGCATCGTCGGCTACCGCCCCGAGGCGGTCGACCTGCCCGCCGGGATGCTGCTGGCCGCCGAGGCCGGCATGGCGGTACGCGCGCTCGACGGCGGCACGTTCGACGACCGGTACGGCTGCCCGGCGGACCGGCGCAGTTTCGTGGCCGGGCCGCCGGAGACCATCGACCGGCTGGTCAAGCTGGTCACCGCGGCACAGTGGATCGAGCCGCAGGTGCGCCGCCTCACCCCGGTCAGTCTCGGCTCGGTCGGCTGGTGAGACGCGATCCGCTGCAGACGAACCTGCGCTACCCCGGCCTTCGGTCGGCCAGGAAGTCGGTCCAGGTCCGCACGCCCCTCGCCGCACCGGGCCGGGCGAGGTTCGCGCCGTCCCGGTACGCCCGGCCCGCCCGCCCGGGGATGCGAACCGGCAGGCGTGCCCGGCGCTTCCCGGTGGCCGCCAGGTAGCCGGTCAGCAGCTCGCCGATGCCGTGGGTGTGCGGCCCGGCCAGGTCCGGCACCAGCCCGGCCGGTGCGCCCAGCGTCAGCTCGGCCAGCCGCGCCGCCACCTCGGCGGCGTCGACCGGCTCCAGCCGCAGCCCGCCCGGCACCGGCGTCACCGGCAGCCGGGTCATCGCCGTCAGCATGGTCAGCACCAGGTCGTGCACCTGCGCGGCGCGCAGCACCGTCCACGGGACGCCGGAGTCCGTCACCGCGCGCTCGGCGTCGAGCTTGGACCGGATCCAGGCCAGCGGCACCCGGTCGGCGCCGGTCACGGAGATGTGCACCAGGTGCGCCACACCGGCCCGGTGCGCGGCGCGGGCCAGGTGGGCGGTGGCGCGGTCGTCGCCCCTCGCGCCGCCGGCCAGGTGCAGCACCGTGGACACCCCGCGCAGCGCGGGGCCGAGGTCGGCGCCGGTGAGCAGGTCGGCGGTCACGTGGGTGACGCCGTCGCCGGACCGTCCGCCGCGCCGGCTGAGCACCCGCACCGGATGCCCGGCGGCGCGCAGCAGCGGTACGACGTGCCGGCCGATCGTGCCGGTGCCGCCGGTGACCAGGATCTGCGGGTTCATCGTCTTTCCCTCCGTCGCCTGTGCTGCCACGTCGACCCGCGCCGACCCGTCGACGTGACAGGTGTGACGGTGGTCACCTCCGGTCACCTCGGCCGGTTGTGGCGGGTCGGGACGACGTGTGGGAGAGGGAGGCTCAGGTGATGGACCACGGGCTGGCGCAGCGGTTCGAGCGGGAGCGGCCGCGTCTGCGCGCTGTGGCGTACCGGCTGCTCGGCTCGCTCACCGACGCCGAGGACGCGGTGCAGGAGACCTGGCTGCGGCTGGCCCGTACCGACCCGGCCAGCGTGGACAACCTGGATGCCTGGCTCACCACAGTGGTCGCCCGGGTCAGCCTCAACGCGCTGCGGTCCCGCGCCGCCCGCCGGGAGGACCCCCTCGACGTACGCCTGCCCGACCCGGTGGTGGACGCCGACGACCCGGCGCATGCCGCGGTCCTCGCCGACTCGGTGGGGCTGGCGTTGCTCGTGGTGCTGGACACGCTGAGCCCGGCCGAGCGGCTCGCGTTCGTGCTGCACGACATGTTCGGCGTGCCGTTCGACGAGATCGGCCCGCTCGTCGACCGCTCACCGGCGGCGGCCCGGCAGCTCGCCAGCCGGGCCCGCCGCCGGGTACGCGGACAGGCGCCCACCCCCGATCCCGACCTCACCCGGCAGCGGGCGGTGGTCGACGCCTTCCTCGCCGCCGCCCGCGACGGCGACCTCGACGCGCTGATCGCGGTGCTGCACCCGGACGTGGTGCTGCGCTCCGACGCGGGGACCGCCCGCGCCCGCCACACGGTCGTGCTCACCGGCGCGACGACGGTGGCCGCGCAGGCCACCACGTTCGGGCGGCTGTTCCCGCACGCCCGGCCGGTGCTGGTCAACGGCGCCGCCGGGGTGCTGGTGAGCGCCGGGGACCGCCCGCTGTCGGTGATGGCGTTCACCGTCACCGGCGGACGGATCGCCGCCGTGGACGTGATCGCCGATCCGCGCCGGCTGGCCGCGCTCGGCCTCACCGGCTGACCCGGAGCCCGCTCGGTCGGCCGGGACCAGGTCGGCTCAGTCGACCAGGGCCAGGTTGGCCATGTCGACCACCGGCCGGAAACCGAGGCCGGCGTAGAGCCGGTTCGACACCGGGTTGGCCTGGTCGGTGAACAGGCACACCCGCGCGCCCTCGGCCGTGAGCAGCCGGCTGACCTCGGCGACCGCGTTGCCGGCCCAGCCGCGTCCGCGCTGCTCGGGTGGCGTGTAGACCGGACCGACCCGGGCCACGCCGAACGACGGCGGGTTGGCGGCGGTCAGGTGCACCGGAGCGCCCGACCCGTCGGTCCAGAACCAGACCCGACCGTCCCGGATGCGGCGCAGCAGATCGGCGCGGTCGGGTGTCTCGTGGGCGCTCGTGCCGCGCGGGCGGCCCGCCTGCTCGTCGGCGTCGGCCATGAACGCGGCGAACCACGCGGCGACCAGGTCGACCTCGTCGGCGGTGGCCGTCCGCAACGCGCCCGGCGCCGGCGCGGGCGGCGTGAGCTGGTCGAGCACGTGCAGCCGGGTGTGCTGGGCGACAGCGACCCGGCCGCCGTCGAGCCGGGCGACCTCCTCGGCGCAGGCGCGCGCGGCGGGCAGCGCGCCGTTCACCGCGCGGACCCGCTCGCCGCGCCGGTGCCACGCGTGGGCCAGCGCCTCGGCGGCCTCCGGCGGCATCGGCAGCAGGAACGCCGGTCGCGGCGGGAACGGCGCGGTACGCATCGCGGCGCCCACCACCGCCCCGGAGGCGTCCCGCACCACCAGCCACCAGTCGTCCTCGGGCAGCGTCACGCCCTCGGCGCGGCGGGCCGCCATCCGGCGCGTGACGCTGGCGACGACGGTGCTCACCACCGGGTCGGCGGCCAGGTACGCCCCGGCGGCGGCGAGGAACTCCTCCGGGTCGGCGTAGAAGCGCAGGGTGGGATCGGCGGTCATGCGGGCACGGTAGTCACTGCCCGCGGCCGGGCCGTAGCGGTTTTCCCGCCCCGGCTCAGGGTGCGATGCGCAGTCGGCGGATGCGGGTGTCGTCGTACTCCTCGAACCGGAACCGCAGCCCGGCGAACGGGCTGCCGGGGAAGTCACCGCTGATCGTGGCGGTCACGACCGTCCCGGCGGGTGTCTGCTCGACGTCGGTGATCTCGTACGACACCAGCGGCGTGCCGTCGCGCCAGGCGCGGATCTCCCCGATCCCGCGGTGGGTGCGGCCCTCGTCCTCGACCACCGCGTCGTCGGCGAACAACGCGAGCCAGGGCTCCTTGTCGGCCTGGCCGGCGAGCGCGAAGTAGCGGCGGACGATCTCGGGCGGGTTGCTCATGGACGCGATGCTAGGCGCCGGGACCGACAAGAAGCGCCGTGACGGTGGCGGTGGTGGCGAGCACGGCCAGCGCGGCGCTGGTCGCCACGAACCGGCCCAGCGGCACGGCCACCCCGGCGGCCCGGCAGCGCTCGTACCAGATCAGTGTCGCCAGCGACGCCCACGGCGTGGCCAGCGGGCCCACGTTCGTGCCGATCAGCAGCGCCAGCAACTGGGTGTGCCGGTCGGCCGCGATCACCGCCTCGCCGGCCAGGTACGCGGGCAGGTTGTTCACCGCGTTGCTGAACAGCGCGCCGACCGCGCCCGCCCGCAGCGCGCCCTCCGCGCCCGGGTCGGTGCCGATGAGCGTGCCCATCACGGAGTCCAGGCCGTACCGTCCGATGGTCTGCACCACCAGGAACAGCCCGGTCACGAAGACCAGCAGCCGCCACGGCACCAGCGCGAGCCGCAACCGGTGCCGGGCCCGTACCGCGAAGCCGGCGACCAGGATCGCGGCGGCCACCCCGGAGGCGACGCCGATCTCCACCCCGGCGAGGATCCCGGCGACGAACAGCAGGCAGGCGGCGAGCGCGGTGCGGTAGAGCACCCGGTCCGGCGGCACGTACGGCGGCGGCGGGTCGAACGGATCGGCCCCGGCGCGTGCCGGACGCCAGTACCACCACCACAGCAGCAGCGCGGTCACTGCCACGGCGACCAGTTGCGGCCACCACATCCGGGCCGCCCACGGCACCGGGTCCAGGTCGACCCGGTCGCTGGCCAGGATGTTCGTCAGGTTGGACACCGGCAGCAGCAGGCTGGCCGTGTTCGCCAGCCACACGGTGGTCATGGCCAGCGGTGTCGGCGGCACGTTCAGCGCCCGGGCCAGCGCGATCATCACCGGCGTGAGCAGCACCGCCGTGGTGTCCAGGTTGAGCGCGATGGTGGTCACCGAGGCGAAGCCGACGCAGAGCCAGAACAGGGCCCGGAAACTGCCCCGCGCGGTCACCGCCACCCGGGTCGCGAGCGCGTCGAACACCCCGGCCACAGCGGTCAGCTCGGCCAGCACCACCACCGTGCCGAGGAAGATCAGGATCGGGATGATCCGCCGCATCGTGCCCTCGGCGTCGGCGCGCGGCAGCAGCCCGGTGAGCACGCACACCAGCCCGACCGCGGCCAGGCCGATCGCGATCCAGTCCAGCACGTGCAGGCGGCCCCAGCGGGAACGGTCGGGCACGGCGTTCGGCGGATCGCCGGGGGTCTCCACGAATGATGATCCTCGCACATGCGGGCGTGGCGGCAGGAGCCCGACGCGGGCCCGATCCGGGCTGCCGAGGGTGTCGATCTGTTGACCGTCGGTGGCCATAATGACCACGTGGCTGTAGGCGCGCACCCCACCCGGTCCGACCGCCCCATCGACTTCTTCATCAGTTACTCACCGGCCGACGAGCGCTGGGCGACGTGGCTGGCGTGGGAGTTCGAGGCGGCCGGCTACCGCACACTGTTGCAGGCGTGGGACTTCGTCGCCGGCACCAACTTCATCGACTTCATGGACCGTGGCGTCCGCGAGGCCGAGGTCGTGGTGGCGGTGCTGTCCGAACGCTACCTGCACTCCACGTACGGCAAGCTGGAGTGGCAGGCCGCGCTGCGCGCCGACCCCGACGGCACCGGAAACAAGCTCGTCACGGTACGCGTCGAGGACTGCCCGATCGACGGGCTGCTCGCCACCATCACCTATGTGGACCTGGTCGGTGTGGACGACCCGGCGCAGGCCCGCAACCGGGTGCTCGACCGCATCCGGGAGGCGCTCGACGGCCGGGCCAAACCGATGCGGCAGCCGGCGTTCCCGCACCACCCGGCCGACCCGCACGGGGTGCTCGCCGCGCCCGCCGCCGGAGCGCCCGCGCCGCGCCGCGCCCGGCGTACCCCGATCAACCCGCCGCCGTTCCCGCCGGCCGCGGTGGCGCCGCCGACCGCCCGGGACACCGTCACCGTGCTCCAGGTCGCCGGGCCGCGCTTCGGCCGGGGCGTGATCACCCCCGGCGCGCCGGTCACCCCCGGCGAGGTGCAGGAACACCTGATGGGTGACCTCACGCTGCTGATGAACGACGGCGTGCCCCGGCCGGACCTGCTCGTCGTCGCCGGCAACCTGACCGAGTCGGGCAGCCCGCGCGAGTTCTCCGACGCGCTGAGCTTCCTCACCGGCCTGCGGGTGCTGCTCGGGCTGGAGCCGCACCGCCTGATCGTGGTGCCCGGCCCGCGCGACGTGACGATGGCCGCCTGCCGCGCGTACTTCGCGACCTGCGAGGCCGACGACGTCGACCCGCAGCCGCCGTTCTGGCCGAAGTGGCGGCACTACGCGCGCCTGTTCGACGACCTCTACCAGGGCCTCGAGGACCGGATCTTCGACAGCGAGCAGCCCTGGACGCTGTTCCCCGTCCCGGACCTGCGGGTGGTGGTGGCCGGGCTGAACTCCACCATCGCCATCACCCACCGCGAGGAGGACCGGTACGGCTTCCTCGGCGAGGCGCAGTCGAGCTGGTTCGCCCAGCGGCTGCGCCACTACCAGCAGTCCGGCTGGCTGCGGCTGGGCGCGATGGCGCACGCGCCGGGGGCGCGCAGCCCGTACGCCGACGAGGTGCCGCCGGACCCGGTGTCGCTGCGCGACCGCGGCGCGGTCAACCGGCTGGTCGGCCCGATGCTCAACCTGCTGCTCTCCGACGCCGCGCCGTCGGCCCGGGTCGACCCGGTGGTGCCGCTGGCCGCCGCGCCCCGCGACGGCCGGGCGCAGGTGCTACGGCTCGGCGGCGACGGGATGACCCGCTGGGTGCTCGGCCGCGACGACCGCCTCGACTCCGGGGCTCTGACGGCGGTGAACTGGCCGCATGCCGAGGCGACGTTCGGCGCGGCCGGCCCGGCCCAGGTACCCGACCCGCGCCGCCCGGTCGCAGTCGAGGGGGCCACCCAGGGCGTGGCGGTCACCGCCGCCCCGGTGCAGCGCCTGCTGGACCGGCTCGCCGAGGTCTGCGAGGCCCGCTACGACCGGGTGGTGGTACGCCGCGTCGACACCGACCCGCCGCACCTCTACATCAGCTACCGCTCCGACGGCGTGGTCCGCCAGCAGCGCGTCGGCGCGCACGTGGGCACCCCCACCGCCGCCGACGTGGACGTCTTCGCCCGCCGGGTGCACGCCACCGATCCGGACATCGCCTCCGAACTGGTCTACGACGGTGACCGGGTGCCGCGCGGGCTGGCCGAGGAGGCGCAACGCCGGGGCGTGCGCGTGCTGCACCTGACCGAGTTCCAGGGCCTGCTCGACCTGCGTGACTACGTCGCGGCGCAGACCGCCCGGCTGCAGGCCGACCGCCTCTACCCGCCCGGGCAGTACGTGCCGCAGCGCTACCGTCACCTCGTCGGCGCCGACCAGCGCGTCCGCGACGACGTGGTGGACGAGCTGCTGGAGACCGTCTCCGCCCCGGACGGCCGGTTCGTGCTGGTGCTCGGCGACTTCGGCCGGGGCAAGACGTTCGCGCTGCGCGAGGTGGCCCGGCGGCTGCCCACCGCAGCCCCCGACCTGATCCCGATCCTTGTCGAGCTGCGCGCGCTCGACAAGGCACACTCCGTGGACGGCCTGGTCGCCGCGCACCTCGCGAATCACGGCGAGCAGGTGATCGACCTCAAGGCGTTCCGCTACATGCTGCGCCAGGGCCGCATCGTGCTGCTGTTCGACGGGTTCGACGAGCTGGTCGCCCGGGTCACGTACGACCGGGCGGCCGACCACCTGGAGACGCTGCTGCAGGCCGCCGAGGGCAACGCGAAGATCGTGGTGAGCAGCCGGACCCAGCACTTCAAGACCAACTCGCAGGTGCTGACCGCGCTCGGCGAACGGGTCGGCCTGCTGCCGCACCGGCGCGTGCTCGCCGTGGAGGACTTCACCCCCGGGCAGATCGAGGCGTTCCTGCGCAACCGGTACGGCGGCGACGAGCGGGCCGCCCGCGAGCGGATGGACCTGCTGGCCGGCGTGAAGGACCTGCTCGGGCTCTCCCGCAACCCGCGCATGCTCGGCTTCATCGCCAACCTGGACGAGGGGCGCCTCGCCGCGGTCGCCGGCGCGGGTGGCACATTCAGCGCCGCCGCGCTGTACCGGGAGATCCTGGAGTCCTGGCTGGACTTCGAGGAGCGCCGCACCCAGGGCATCCCCGGCGCGCCGGTGAGCCTGCGCCGCCCCGAGCTGTGGCAGGCGGTGAGCCGGCTGGCGTTCCAGCTCTGGGAGAGCGGCGAGGCGTACCTGCGCCTGGCCGAGCTGGCCGAGTCCACCGGCCAGCTCGCCGGCCGGGCCGACTCGCGGCTGTCCGGCCCGCAGGCGGCGCACGCGGTCGGCGCGGGCAGCCTGCTCGTCCGCACCGACGACGGACTGTTCGGGTTCATCCACACCTCGGTCATGGAATGGCTGGTCGCCGAGGGCGTCGCCGAGCAGATCAACCGGGGCGAGGAACCGGCCGCGCTGGCGGTGCGGTCGCTGTCCGCGCTCGCCGTCGAGTTCCTCGGCGACCTCGCCGACCCGGCCCGCTGCACCGCCTGGACCGCGCGGGTGCTCGGCGACGAGTCGGCGGGGGAGACGCTGCGCGCCAACGCGCTGCGGCTGTCCGCCCGGCTGCGCCTGCCCGACCGGGCCGACCTGCGCGGCGCGGTGCTGCGCGGCGAGGACCTGTCGCACCGCGAACTCGCCGGCGCCGACCTCACCGGCGCCGACCTGACCGACGCGCGGCTGGTCGCCACGAACCTGACCGAGGCGCGGCTGGAACACGCCCGGCTGCGCGGCGCCCGCCTGGACCAGGCCCGCCTCGCCGGGGCGGACCTGCGCGACGCGGAGCTGGCCGGGGCGCGGCTGTTCCGTACCGACCTGCGCGGCGCGCGCGTGGGCGGCAGCAGCTGGCACCGCACCGCGCTGATCGACGTCAGCGCCGACGCGGCCATGCTGCGCGCCCCGGAGCTGCGCGGCGCCGTCGTCGCGCCGGGCCGGCCGGTCGCGCCGGGCCTGGCCCCGCCCGCGGTGGGCGTCGCCTACGGCTTCGAGGTGGGCCGGCTGCCGGTGCCGGCGGCGTACAGCCCGGACGGCGCGGTGCTCGCGGTCGGCAGCGACGACGGCGGTGTGCTGCTCTGCGACACCGCCACCGGGCTGCCGGTACGCACGCTCCAGGGACACCGCTCCCGGGTGTACGCGGTCCGCTACGACGCCGCCTCCCACCAGCTCGTCACCGGCGCGGCCGACCTCACCGTACGGCTGTGGGACGCCGACCACGGCGACGTGCGGCACGTCATTGAGGACGTCTTCACCGGCTGGGTGTGGCCGCTGCTGACCGACGGCCGCCGCGGCCGGCTGGTGGTGGGCGACGCGGCCGGCGTGGTGCGGCTGTACGACACGCGCACCGCCCGGCTGCGCCACGAGTGGCCCGGCCACGCCGCGCCGATCTGGGGCACCTCGTTCAGCCCCGACGGCCGGCGGGTCGTGGTGGCCGACAGCGGCGGCACGGTACGCGGCTGGGACATCCCCACCGGCCGGCTGGCGTTCGAGGTGCGCGAGCCGGAAGTCGTCTACCGGCTGGCGCACACGCCGGACGGGCGGCTGCTGGCCGCGGTCGGGCAGCACGGCCGGGTCTGGGTCCGCCGGGCCGCCGACGGCGAGCTGCTGCGCTCGCCGCGCGGCCACGAGGCCGACGTGTACGCCCTCGACATCCACCCCGACGGCACGCTGATGGCCACCGGCGACACGCACGGCGCGCTGCGGCTGTGGGAGACCGAGACCGGCCGGCCGGTACGGGTGCTCGGGCGGCAGCGGGGCGCGATCTACAGCGTCCGGTTCAACGGCGACGGCAGCCTGCTCGCCACCGCCGCCAGCGACGGCGCGATCCAGCTCTGGGACACCGACGACGGGCAGGTCCGGCACGAGCTGACCCGGCACCGCGGCTCGGTCTGGCCGGTGGTCTGGCGGCCGGATCAGAACCAGGTGGCCACCAGCAGCAACGACGGCACCACCCGGCTGTGGGACGTACGCACCGGGCAGCTCCAGCACACGTTGCGCGGGCACGGCCGGCGGGTCACCGCGCTGTCCTTCCGCGACGACGGGGAAGTGCTCGCCGCCTGCGGCAACGACGGCGTGATCCGGCTCTGGGAACCGCGTACCGGCCGCCTGCTGCGCCAGCTCGCCAGCCCCGCCGACCGGCTGCTGTCCGTGGTGTTCTGCCCCGAGGAGCCGCTGGTCGCCTCGCCCAGCGGCGACGGCGGCGTGCACCTGTGGAACACCGACACCGGCGCCGACGAGCGGGAGCTCAACGTGGACACCGACCACGTCTGGGCGGTCGCGTTCAGCCCCGACGGCGACGCGCTCGCCACCGCGAACGACGACGACACGGTACGCCTGTGGTACCGCCGCACCGGCCGCCACTTCGCCACGCTGACCCCGCACCGGGGCCGGGTGCGCACCGTCGCGTTCAGCCCCGACGGCGAGACCATCGCCACCGGCTGCGACGACCAGACGGTACGGCTGTGGGACGCCGCCACCGCCACCTGCCGGATGACGCTGGAACACCACACCGACCGGGTCTACTCGGTCGGCTTCAACAGCGAGGGCACTCTGCTGGCCAGCGCCGGCAACGACGGCACGGCCGTGGTCTGGGACGTGCAGACCGGCCAGCCGCGTGTCGTGCTCACCGAACACGACGGCCGCCTCTGGTCGTGCGCGTTCAGCCCGGACGGCAACCTGCTCGCTACCGCCGGGGACGACCTGGTGATCCGGCTGTGGGACCCGGTCACCGGCCGGCTGCACGGCACGCTGGCGGCACACACCCGGCGGGTCTGGTCGGTGCACTTCAGCCCGGACAGCAGCCTGCTCGCCAGCGCCGGTGACGACGGCACCGTACGCCTGTGGGACGTGGCCGACCCGGAGCACGCCCAGCTGCGGACCACGCTGATCGGGCTGCCGGACGGATGGGCGGCGGTCAGCCCGGACGGCCGGTACAAGCTGGACGGTGACCCCGGCGGCCAGTTCTGGCACGTCATCGGCACGTGCCGCTTCGAGGTGGGCGAGCTGGATCCTTACCTGACCCAGGTCCGCCGACTACCCGTAGACGCCCCGTTCTGACCCCCGCGAATCTCCCCGTGCTCTCCGCGGTGATCAAGGAGTTTGTGTCCCGATCCGCGCCCGATCCGGACACAAACTCCTTGATCACCGCCGTGGGCGCTGCCGTGAGGTGCTCGTTCCGCCGGGCCGCCGTGGGCGCCTCGTCCGAGGGCGGTCCGGAGATCTTGGTAGGAAAGGGTCCCTATG
>NZ_JAAOLH010000029.1:0-30997 GCF_011602315.1 Micromonospora sp. CMU55-4 | reverse complement strand
CCTTTCGTTTCAGGGCCACCCCTCACGGGGGTGGCCCTGAAACGCGTCCACCCCGAAAACCGGTCCTCATGCCGACGCGCGTGAACGGTGGACCACCCACCACTTCCCCGAACAGCCGAACCGGCCACCACACCGCCTGGATTCGGGCCGGCCGACGGGAATCACCACGTCGGCCGCGTCAGTCTCGTACCGTCGAGCCGGGACCTCTGACAACGGCCACGCCGGTGGGCCGAAACGTGACATGGCGTACGTCGGGACCGTGATCGGGGCCGACCGCACGGGGTACAGGAGTGGACATGGAGATTGGAATCATCGGGTCGGGGCACATCGGGGGCACCCTCACCCGTCGTCTGCGTTCACTCGGCCACGACGTCGCGGTGGCCAACTCCCGCGGGCCGCAGAGCCTCGCCGACCTGGCCGCCGAGACCGGCGCCCGGGCGGTGTCGGTGGAGGAGGCCGTGCAGGGCGCCGAGCTGGTGGTCATCGCGATCCCGCTGAAGGCGGTGCCGCAGCTTCCGGCGGCGCTGTTCGACGGCAAGCTGGTGGTCGACGCCAACAACTACTACCCCCAGCGGGACGGCGACATCGCCGAGCTGCTCGACCGCAGCCTCAGCTCCAGTCGCTGGACCGCTGACCACCTCAAGGGCGCCCGGGTGGTGAAGGTCTTCAACAACATCCAGGCGGCGCACCTGATGGACGAGGGCAAGCCGGCGGGTACGGCGGGCCGGATCGCGTTGCCGGTGGCCGGCGACGACGCGGACGCCAAGCGGATCGTGATGGGCCTCGTGGACGATCTGGGCTTCGACCCGGTCGACGCGGGCACCCTGGACGAGAGCTGGCGGCAGCAGCCGGACACGCCCGTCTATGGCACCGACCGGGACGCCGACGGCGTACGCGAAGGGCTGGCCGCGGCGCGGCCGTGACAAGCATGGGAAAGGCCCCGCCGGATGCGTCCGGCGGGGCCTTTCCGTGTGTCGTGGATCAGTCGTCGCCCGGCTTCGGGGCGCAGATGAAGCGCGGCTCGGCGTCGTAGCGCCAGCTGAACTTCTCCCGCTTGACGACCTTGCCGTCCTTCTTGATGACCCGGAAGGCGTCCTGGGCGAACCCGACGGCGCCCGCGGCGGGGATGCAGGACGGCCCCGGGGTCAGGTACACGGTCTTCGGCTGGGTGATGTTGCGGCGGGGGCCGTACTCCGTCTTGACGCTGTCGTAGATCTTGGTGCTCCAGATCGAGACGGTGATCGAGCTGGACGTGTACGAGGTGTCGATGAGCACGCCGTGGGGCGTGTTGTTGCGGAACTTGAAGTCGAGCTGCGGCCAGTAGATGGTCGACTCGATCACGGCCGGGTAGCGGCTGAAGTAGAACGAGTGCGGCTTGTGCTCCACGTCCTCCAGCCCGGCGTAGTAGGTGGCGTTGAACAGCGTGGTGGTGAACTGGGAGACGCCGCCACCGACGCCCGGCACCAGCTTGCCGTTCACGATCGTGGGCGCGTCCTTGTATCCCTGGTCGTAGCCGCGTTCGCCGGTGTGCCCGTTGAGCGAGAACGTCTCACCCGGCTTCACGAGCGTGCCGTCCACGTCCTTCGCCGCGCGGACGATGTTCTGGCTGCGCGGGGAGGAGAGGCCGCCGGTGAAGTGGGTGGTGAAGGTCGACACCCGCTCCTTGATGCCCAGCTTCGCCAGCTCCGCCTCGGTCAGCTCGGGCGCGGCCGGCTTGAGCTCGGCGGACACCGTACGGCCCTCGGACTTGGGCAGCACCGCGAGCAGGGCCGGGCCGAGCGCGGCGGCGTCGACCTGGCGGCCGGCCTTGCTGGGCACCACCTTCGGCTTGCCGCCGCTGATGGTCAGCCCGGCGTCCTGCGGCTCGACCTCCAGCTTCGTCAGCCGGTCGCCGAGCGCGGCGCGGAGCCGCTTGACGTCGACCTTCGGGGTGAGCGTGCCGGCGTCGTCGGCGGAGAAGCGCAGTGCCCGGGCGATGGCGGCGGGCGGGATGGTGACCGAACCGCCGTCGGTGGTGAGCGTCACCGGCGCGGCGACGGCGGGCCGGGCCAGCTCGGCGACGAGGCGGTCGACCTCCTCACGGGTGGTGGCGGGCCACTTCTCGACGAGCGGCACGGTGACCGGCTCGGCGGCCAGCCAGCCGGCCTTCACCACAGCGGTGGCGCCGTCGGTGTCGACGGTGAGCGCCGGCTTCGGGTAGACCGGCTTCGGGGTGGTGCCGGTCCAGATGATCGCCGGCATCGTCATCTCGCGCCCCTGCGAGCCCATCACCTTCCGCAGGGCGGCCTCCAGCTTGGGCCGGTCGACGGTGACCACCGGCTCGACCGTACGGGAACCGACGAGCCGGCTCACCGCGTGCGCGTCGGCCTTCGCGGCGGCCGCCACAGTGGCGTCCACGTCGATGGCGAGCCCCACGTCGGACGGCTTGAGCTCGGCCTTCTTCTCACCGACGGTGACCGCCAGCGGGGCGTTCAACGCCTCGGCCCGGCGCTCCAGCTCGGCGCGGAGCGCCGCCGCCGCCTCCGCGCGGCTGCGCCCGCCCAACTCGGTGCCGAGCACCGTGGTGCCGCGGGGCACGTCACCGGCGTACGCGTAGGCGCCCAGGCCGACGCCGCCGGCGAGCACGGCCGCGACGATCCCCCCGGCCAGCAGCAGCCGGGCCCGTCGCGAGCGTGTGGGCTTGGCCGCGCCGCCTCCGGGCGGTGTGGCGACCGGCTCCATCTCGACGCCGGGCCAGCTCACCGCCGCCACCTTGATGGTGGGCCGGTCGTCGGCAGCCGGCATCTTCTCGCCGTACATCGTCACTGCAACCTCGATCGGAAGTACACGCGGGGACCGCTTCCCCCGCGGGAGACACCTACGGTAACCAACGCCCGGGCGCGCCGGGAGTCTCCGGCCCGGCGTCGTGTCGGGGGTTCGGCGGTGTCGGCCCGATCACCCGATTCGGGGCCGCGCCCGGGCGCGGATCGTGGCACGGTGAGCGGGTGCTGGCGTACGGCGGTGGGTGGCTCGACCGGGCGGCGGCGCTGCGCGGTGACGCGGAGTGGCTGGCCGGGCGGCTGGCCGATCCGGTGAGCGTGGTGTTGCCGCTGTGGCGGGACCGCTGCCTGGTCGACGCGGCCGGTCCGGTCCGGCTCACCGGCGAGCACGCGTCCCGCGTCCGGTCGGCCGCCGGGGAGACCGTCTTCCTGGGGCTCGACGACGACGTCGCGGTGTTCGCGGCCGATCTCTCCGCGCTCGGCGAGCGGGCCGCCGTCGAGTTGGCCGCCGCGACGCGCGCTGTCGATGTCCGGACGCTCGTGGGCCGGCTCGACCCGGCCGGAGCGGCGGTGCAGGCGTACGCCCGGGGGTTGCTGCTCTGGCACCGGCAGCAGCGGTACTGCGGCGCGTGCGGCGCCCGGGCCGTGGCCGGTGGCGGCGGGCACATGCGGACCTGTAGCGGTGGGGAGTGCGGGCGGCTGTGGTTCCCCCGGATCGAGCCGGCCGTGATCGTGCTGGTCGAGGCGCCCGGCCGGACCGGGCGGTGCCTGCTGGCCCGGCACGCGGGCGCGGCCGAGGGCAGCTATTCGACGCTGGCCGGCTTTGTCGAGGTCGGCGAGAGCCTGGAGGACGCGGTCCGCCGGGAGCTGGCCGAGGAAGCGGGCGTCACCGTCACCGACGTGGTCTACCAGGGGTCGCAGGCGTGGCCGTTTCCCGCCGGGCTGATGGCGGGTTTCCGGGCTGTCGCCGTGTCCGAGGAGGTCCGGGTCGACGGGGTGGAGTTGCTGGCGGCGCGCTGGTTCAGCCGGGCGGAGCTGCGGGCGCGGGTCGCGGCAGGGCGGCCGCTGGGCCGGGTGGACTCGATCGATCACCGGCTGCTGGGCGACTGGCTCGCGGAGGGCTGAACACCATCACCAGCGCGGTTCCCGCGGCGGTGGCGAGCGCGCACCACATGATGCCCTGGAACGTGCGGGGCGCGACGGTGGTGGTGAGCACGGCCAGGACGGCCGCGGCGACCCAGAGCGGCGCGGACGGCCAGCGCGCGCCCGCCGCAATCTTCGCGTTGACGGCCGCGAAGATCAGTGCGTAGAGCGCGCCGGTGGCGGCGAAGAACGGGGCGTACCTCCCCAGGGACGTGTAGTCCTCGCCGCCCACCAGCCGGAACGCGAACCCGCCGGCCAGGGCCGAGGCGGCGACGAGCACGACGCCGCAGCCGGCGACGATGGCGAGCACGACGGTACGGACCCGGTTGTCTCCCACGGCGAGCCGGGGCAGCGCCAGCACCACGATCACCTGGGGGGCCCAGAGCGCGCCCTTGGTGAGCACGGTTCCGACCGCGTACGCCCCGGAGTCGGCGGGCGAGAGCAGCTGGCGGGCGAAGATCAGGTCGGCGTACGACACCGCGAGCATCGCCAGCGCGGCGGTGCCGGCGCTCGCCACCTGCCGGATCCGCATGGTGGCGGCGACGTCGTTCCCGACGGGCCGGTCGGGGCGGGCGATCCAGGCCAGCGCCGGTAGCACGAGCCAGGCGGTGAGCATGCCGGCGAGCAGGGTGACCACGACGTCGGCGTCGAGGACCAGCGCGACGATCATGCCGCCGTACCGCCCGAGCGCCACCACCCCCATCGCCCAGGCGAGACGGACGAAGCGTTGCTCACCCTGCAGTTCGCCGAGCCACCGGGCGGCCAGGACGACAGCGACAGTGGTGCCGGCGACCAGCGCCACGACGGTCGACGACAGCCGCAGACCGGTGATCATCAGCGGCGCGGCCACGACGACGGCGCCGCCGGCGACCGCCGTGGTGACGAGGCTGACCCGGTGCGTCGGCGCGCCGGGGTGGCGGGCCCGGTGCACAGCGACCGCCATCTGCAGCCCCACGCCGGCGACGCCGGCGATCGCGACGAGGGCCAGCGTCGTGGCGAGGACGCTCAGCTCCTCGACCGGCAGGTACCGGGCGCCGAGCATGGGCAGCAGGTAGGCGAGCCCGTTCGTCGCCATCGCGGCGACCGCGACGGCCGCGCCGGCGGTTCCCAGGCGGCTTGCGCCGGGCCCTGCCGTGGTCTCTGTCATCGCGCCTCATGTCGGTGTCGCCGGTGGAACGGGTTCGCCTCGAACCTCGCGTCGTCGTCGCGGCTCGCTCGTCGACGTCGTGAGGCAAGCTACCGTCCGTACTCGCCCTGTGCCTAGAGTGCTGTCCGGAGCCCCGGGTGCGACGTCGGGCCCGCTTCCGTCCAGGTTCATGGGGGTCCGTGTGCGTCGAGCGTCACCGAGCTTCGGTCCGGCGCTGTCGCGGGCCGCCGTCGCGCTGCGCCGCTGGTGGCCGGAGACGGCGCTCGGTGTCGGCGTGGTCGTCGCGATCCTCGGCCCGGTGCTGCGCCGTGGCTTCGTCCTCCGTTACGACCTGGTGTTCGTGCCGGACCCGCCGTTCGGCGCGGTGGTCTGGGGCAGCGGCTCCGAACTGCCGCGTGCGGTACCGAGCGAGCTGCTCGCGGTCGGGCTGTCGCAGGTCGTCCCGGCCGACGTGGCCCAGAAGGTGCTCCTGGCCGGCTGTCTCGTCCTGGCCGCGGTGGGCGCCGCGCGGCTGGCGCCCGTCGGTCATCCGCTGGCGCGGGTCGCCGCCGGGCTCGCGTACGTCTGGAACCCCTGGGTGTACGGGCGGCTGCACCTCGGGCAGTGGGCGGTGGTGGCGGGGTTCGCGGCGTTGCCCTGGGCGTTCGCCTGGGTGCTGGGGGTGCTCCGGCCGCCGCCCGAGGGCACCGGCCCGGGGCGGCGTTCCGCAGTGGCCGGAGGGGCCGCGGTGGTGCTGGGCGGCCCGGCGATGGTGCTGGCGGCGGTGTTCGCCTGTGCCCCGGCGCTGGCTCTGGCGCGCCGGTGGCGGGCGTTTGTGTCGGGGGCGGCGACGTTGGCCGGCCTGACCGCTCCGTGGTGGCTCGCGCTGGTGAGCCGGGGCGGCGCCGTCGACGTCGACGAGCGGGGGGTGGCCGCGTTCGCGGTCCGCGCGGACACGCCACTCGGCGTGCTCGCCAGCGTCGCGACTCTGGGCGGCGTGTGGAGCCGGAACGCCGTGCCGGTCGGCCGGGACCAGTGGGCGGTCGCCCTGATCGCGCTGGCGCTGGCCGGCGCGGCGCTGTGGGGGTACGTGCTTACCCGTCGCCGCTGGCCGTCGGCGGCCTGGTGGGGTCTGCTCGCCGGCGCGGTGCTGGGCACTGTGGTCGCGGTGGCGCCGGCGTGGCCGCTGGGCGCGCAGTGGATGGCCGCGCTGGTCGAGCACGTTCCGCTGGCCGGCGCGGTCCGGGACGGCACCCGGCTGCTCGCTCCGCTGGCACTGGTGCAGGCGGTGGGTCTCGGGATGCTCGTGGAGTCGCTCGTGACGACCGGCGCCCGGGCGCTGGCCCCGCTGCTGGTGGTCGCTCCGGTGCTGCTCATGCCCGGTCTGGCGTGGGGTCTCGGTGGTCAGTTCGACACGGTGCGGTACCCGGCGGAGTGGGCGGCGGTGCGCGCCGAGGTGAACCGGGATCCGGCCGGGGGCACCCTGGTGTCGCTGCCCTGGTCCTCGTTCCGGGCCTATCCGTGGGCGGGGAACGTGCCGGTGCTCGATCCGGCCTCGCGGGCGTTCCGCCGGCCGGTGGTCGGGGACCAGGACGTGCTGGTCGGCCAGGACCGGATCCGTGGGGAGAGCCGGGAGGCGGACCGGGTGGCGGCGGCGTTGGCGGCGCCGGGTGATCCGGGACCGGATCTGCGCCGGCTCGGGGTGCGGTATGTGCTCGTGCAGACGGACCAACCGGACGCCGCGCAGGTGGAGGGCCGGTTCGTGAGCGCCGAGCTGGTCCGGCGGGACGGGGCATTGACGCTGTTGCGTCTGCCGGATTCCGATTTCTCCGGTTCGTCCGGTCGCATCGGCATAATGCCGGTCCTGGGGTATTCGGTACTGGGGGCCACCCTGGTGATCGCCCTTTCGCACCGGGTCAAGCGGCAGTGACGCATGTTACTCTTCGGTACCTTTTTCCGAAGGGATCATCGATGAAGGCATCCTTCAATCCCCTCCTCACCGCGGTAGTCGCCGCGGCGGTGGGTGCCGTGCTGGGAATCCTGGCCGTCTCGATCGGGGCGTCCACCCTCGGCAACAGCAACAGCAAGCCAGCGAGCGTGGAGCAGCCCATCATCGTGTACGGCGAGCGCTGACGGTGCGGCATGGAGGTCCCCCCTCCTGACGTCTCGTCAGAACTGGTCGTACTCGACGTCGTGGTGCCCGCGTACAACGAGGCGCTCCGGCTGCCCGACACCCTGGTCCTGCTCCGGGCGGCGCTGGCCGAACTCGGCGTGCCCTGCCGGGTCACCGTGGTGGACAACGCCAGCGACGACGGGACCAGCGCCGTGGTGGTGAACGCGCCGCCCGGCCCGGTTCCGGTCCGCCTGCTCTGGTGCGGCGAACCGGGCAAGGGCTTTGCGGTGCGTCGGGGTGTGCTGGCCAGCGACGCCCGTTACGTAGGCTTCTGTGACGCCGATCTGGCCACCGCGCCGGCCGCTCTCGCCCAGGTGCTCAATCTCCTGTACGACGGCGCAGACGCGGTGGTCGGGTCGCGGGCCCACCCCGAGTCGGTCGTCGAGGAGCGGCACAGCGTGCTGCGACGCTGGGGCGCGGTGGCGTTCCGGGGCGCGGTCCGGCAGGTGGTGCGCGGCGTCAGCGAGACGCAGTGCGGGTTCAAGTTCTTCCGCAACGACGTCGCCCGGCGGGTCTTCGCGCCCCTGCGGTGCGGTGGATTCGCGTTCGACGTCGAGGTGCTGGGCCGCGCCGAGCGGGCGGGCGCCCGCCTGGTGGAGATTCCGGTCAGCTGGGTGGACGTACCCGGCTCCCGCTTCTCACCGGTCCGGCACGGCTGGCAGAGCTTCGTGGACGTCGCGAAGATCAACTGGTGGCTCCGTGGCGCCGACGTCGCCCCGGTGATGCCACTCGTCACGCTTCCGGTCACGCCGGACGTCACCGGCGGCACGGCCGCCGTTGGAATGCGGCCGTGAGTGTCGGAACACCCTCTACCGACGCGGCACCCACCACCGACGCCACCGTGGTGGGCCGCCGGGTCGTGGTGCTCAACTGGAAGGACCCCTGGCATCCTGACGCCGGGGGCGCCGAGGTGTACGCCTGGCAGGTCGCCCGCGACCTGGTGACCGCCGGCGCGGAGGTCACCTTCGTCACCGCGCGCCCGAACGGGCAGCCCGGCGACGAGGTCCGCGAGGGCATCCGGATCGTCCGTACCGGCGGCCGGTGGACCATCTACCCCCGGGTGCTGGGCTGGCTGGCGCGCCACCGCCGGCAGTTCGACGCGGTGGTGGACTGCCAGAACGGCATCCCGTTCTTCAGTCCGGCGGTCCTGCCGGCGGCCGTGCCGGTGATCTGCGTGATCCACCACGTGCACGACCGGCAGTTCCGGTTGTACTTCGGCCCGGTCGTGGGTCGCTTCGGCGCCTGGCTGGAGGGACCGGTCGCCCGGCGCGTCTACCGCCGCGCGGTGACGCTCGCGGTCTCCCCCTCGACGGCGGTGGCGATCCGGGAGCGGCTGCGCTGGACCGGCCCGGTGGTCGTGGCGCCCAACGGCGCCGACGCGTCCCGGCCGGCCGCCGCGGGCGTGACCCGCGCCGACCGGCCACGTGTCGTCTGCGTCGGCCGGGTGACCCGGCACAAGCGGGTGGACCTGGTGGTCGACGCCGTGGCCCGGCTCCGGGCGCAACGGCCCGACCTGCGTCTGGACATCGTCGGCGGTGGGCCGGACGCGGCGAGCGTCCGCCGGCTGGTCGACGAGCGCGGGCTGAACGACATGGTCACCGTGCACGGCCACCTGCCCGCCGCCGAGCGGGACGCCCTGCTGGCCGCCGCCTGGTTGCACGTCTCCGCCTCGTGGGGTGAGGGCTGGGGTCTCGTGGTGGTGGAGGCGGCCGCCGCCGGGCTGCCCACTGTCGCCTTCGACGTGGACGGGCTGCGCGACGCGGTCCGGCCGGGCCGTACCGGATGGTTGGTCGACGAGGGTGAGGATCCGGCGCAGAACCTGGCCGCCGGCCTCGACCGCGCGCTGGACTCCCTGGCGACGCCCGGAGAGCCGGAACGGATGGCCGCGGAGTGCCGGCGGTGGAGCGACTCGTTCCGCTGGACCGACACCGGCCGGCGGGTGCGTGCGGTCCTCGGGGATCTGCTGACGCCGCGCCCGCTGCCCTGGGCCGCCGGGAACACGTCGGTGGTGGTCCGGACCGACCAGCCGGAACGCCTTCTGGCCCGGGTGGCGCCGCTCCTGCCGCGTACCCGGCACGTCGCGATCGACGGGCAGAACCTGCTGCTCCTGGTGCCGGCCGCCGAGCCGGCCGCCGTCCGGCAGGCGCTGCTGCAGGCGGGGGTCGCAGCCGACGACATCGACGAGCGGAACGCCGGAGCGGACGAACTGCTCACCGGCGTTCCGGTACGGCAGTGCTGACCGCCTGGTCGACCGCTCGCCGTACCCCCGGAATTCCGAGCGCCACGGTGTCCCTGGCGGTGTGGCGCCTGCGCGAGCTACTGGTCTGTCTCGCGCTGATCGGTCTCTGCGTCACCCAGGAGCCCGGGCTCATCGTGCCCGAGACGAAGCTGGACATGGCCCTGGACCCGGGCGGTTTCCTCGCCCGCGCGGCTCACCTGTGGACCGGGGACTGGCAGTTCGGCACGCTCCAGAACCAGGCCGTCGGCTACTTCTTCCCGATGGGCCCGTTCTTCCTGCTCGGTGAGGCGGTGGGCCTGCCGGCCTGGCTGGTCCAGCGGCTCTGGATGGCGACCCTGCTCTGCGTCGCCCTCACCGGCGTGGTGCGCCTGGCGCGCGCCCTCGACCTCGGCGGTCCGGGATCGCGTCTGGTGGCCGGCGCGATCTTCGCGCTGTCCCCCCGGGCGCTGTCCCTGGTCGGCACGGTCTCGCTGGAACTGCTGCCGTACTGCGTCGCCCCCTGGGTCCTGCTGCCACTGGTCAAGGGGGCCGCGGGCGGTTCGTTGCGGCGGGCCGCGGCGCTCAGCGGGCTCGCTGTGGTCTGCATGGGCGGCGCGAACGGCGCGGCCGTCGCGTGCGCCGTGCTGCCGGCGTTCCTGTACGTGGTGACCCGTGCGCCCGGCCGGCGGCGGATTCGCCTGCTGGCGTGGTGGACGGTGGCGATGGTGGCGGCCACCTTCTGGTGGCTGGTGCCGCTGCTGTTGCTGCAGCGCTACGGGTTCCCGTTCCTCCCGTACACCGAGAGCGCGGCGGTCACGACCAGCGTGACGTCGCTCCCGTCGGCGGTACGCGGCAGCACCCACTGGGTGGGTTACCTGGCCGTCGACGGCGTGCCGTGGTGGCGCGCGGGATGGGCGCTGGTCACCACCCCGTGGATGATCGTGCTCACCGCCCTGATCGCCTGCGTCGGCCTGGCCGGGCTCGCCCGTCGGGACCTGCCGGAGCGGCGGTTCCTGCTCGTCGGCGCGCTGGTCGGCCTGCTGGCCCTGACCGCGGGGAACCTGTCGACCGGGGGCGCCGCGTTCGCGTCGCCGATGCGTGAACTGCTCGACGGTCCGCTCGCCGCCCTCCGCAACCTGCACAAGTTCGACGTCGTGATCCGCCTGCCGCTGGCGCTGGCCGCCGCGCACATGCTGGACACGGTCGGCCGGATCGCGCTCATCCGCCGCTTCACGCGCCCCACGAACATGGCGCCCCGGCGGGTGGCGCTGGGCGCGACCGCCGTCGCGCTCGTGGCGGTGACCAGCGGCGCCGGGATGGCGGGACTCGCTCCGGGCGGCGGCTTCCACGCGCTGCCCGAGCACTGGCGGCAGGCGACCGGGTGGCTCGACCGGCACGCCGGGCCGGGCACCACCCTGCTGGTTCCCGGCTCCAACTTCGCCGAGTACAACTGGGGACGTCCGCTGGACGAGCCGGTGCAGCCGCTGCTGGACTCGCCGTGGGCGGTGCGGGCGCTGGTGCCGGGCGGATCGGCTGGCAACTCGCGGCTGCTCTCCGCCATCGACGAGCGGCTCGCCTCGGGCACCGCCTCGCCCGGACTGGCCGACGTGCTCAGCCGGCTCGGCGTGCGCTACCTGCTCGTCCGCAACGACCTCCGCCAGCCGGTCGGCGGCATCGCCTGGCCGGTCCTGGTACACCGCACGCTTGACAGCGCACCGGGCCTGTTCCGGGTCGCCGCGTTCGGCCCGGCGTCCGGGGTGAAGCCCGACCTGAACGGGGCGTGGGACTACGGCCTGCACGAGCCGTACCCGGCGGTGGAGATCTACGAGGTGGACCGGCCGACGCCCCGGGCCACGCTGACCGACGCCGCGCTGCCGCTCAACCTGGTCGGCGCGCCGGAGACGTTGCTGGACCTCAGCGACGCCGGTGTGCTGGGCAACCGGCCGGTGATCCTCGACGGCGATCCCCCGCTGGTCAGCGACGGCGGCACCGTGCTCGCCGACAGCCTCCGGGACCGGGAGGTCGACTTCGGTCTGGTCCGGGGCAACACCTCGCGGACCCTGACCGAGCAGGACCCGACCCAGTTGGAGCGCCTGGAGCACGACATCCTCGACCCGGCGTGGCGGTCGTCGATCACCTCCTCGGCGTACGCCGGGGTGGCCGACGTCCGGGCGTCGTCCAGCGCGGCGGACGTCACCGGTCCGGCCGGGCTGCGCGACCCGTCGGCCACACCCTTCGCCGCGGTCGACGGCGACATCGGCACCGCGTGGTTGTCCGACGGCGCGCGCAAACCGGTGGGCCAGTGGGTCGAGCTGCGCTTCGCCGACCCGATCGAGGCCGACTCGGTGGAGGTGCAGGTGATGGGCGACGAGGTGATCGGCGCGCCGGTCACCTCGGTACGGGTCAGCACCGAGGGCGGTTCCCAGGTGCACCCGGTGACCGGCGCGGGCCGGTCGACGGCGCGGTTGCCGCTGCCCGCCGGCCGGAGCAGTTGGCTGCGGGTGACAGTCGAGAGTGTCGCGGACGCCGACGTTCCGGGCCGCCGGGCGGGTATCCGGGAGCTGAGTGTCGCCGGGGTGACGCCCGAGCGCTACCTGCGACTGCCGGAGGTGCCCGCCGACGCCGTCGCGCCCGAGGTGGTCGCGCTGGCCCGCAAGGCCACCGATCGATCCGCCTGCGCGGTCGCCGGTGACCACTACCTGTGCGCTCCCGACCTGATCCGGCAGGGCGAGGAGACCGGGCTGGTGCCCCGGCGCTTCGACCTGCCGGACGCGATCCCCACCCAGCTCACCGGCCTGGCCCGGGCCACGCCCGCCACCGCGCTCGCGACGTACGACGAGATGACGGGCGGCGAGACGTTCACGACGTCGAGTTCGTGGTTCGCCGACCCGGTCGCCTCGTCGAGGTCGCTGGGGGACGGGGACGACGGCACGGCCTGGTGGGCGGATCCGAGCGATCCCCAACCGACAGTGAAGATGCGCTGGGCCACCGCGCGCAAGGTGAGCTGGGTGCGGCTGCGGTTCGCGGAGAGCCTCGTCGCGGCGCCGCCCAGGACGGTCCGGATCACCGGTGACGACGGCATCCGGGAGGTGACTGTCGACCTGGACGGTGTCGCCCGCTTCCCGGCTCTGCGTACCCGTGGGCTCACCGTTGCAGTGACCTCTACCGTGCCGAGGGTCAGCCGGTCGACGGCGCTGTTCGAGCCGCAGTCGCTGCCGGTCGGTCTCAGCGGCGTGGACGTGCAGGGCGTGCCCGAACTGAACCAGCCGCGCGGCCTCGACCGTGAGGTGACGCTCCCGTGCGGCGCGGGGCCCACCATCGTGGTCAACGGGGTGAAGGTGCCCACGACGGCCACCGGGACGCTGCGCGACCTGCGCGACCTGCGGCCCCTGCGCTACCGCGCCTGCGCTCCCGCCACGTCGTCGGGCCGGGCCGCGAAGGCGGGCGCGGAGCAGGTCACGCTGCGGGCGGGCGGCAACGAGGTCTCCGCCCCGGCGGACCGGTTCGTCGTGGACAGCGTGATCTTCAGCGGTACGCCGGCCGAACGGCCCGTCGTCGCCGCGTCGCCGCGCCGGGCGTTGAGCGTGGTCGACTGGGACGACCAGCGCCGGTCGATCGAGATCGGTGCGGGTGGCGGCAGCTACCTGATGGTTCCGGAGAACGCCAACGCCGGCTGGCGGGCGACGCTCGACGGGCAGGAGCTGATCGCGGCCCGCCTGGACGGGTGGAAGCAGGGATGGTTCGTGCCGGCCGGTCCCGCCGGCCGCGTCGAGCTGGTCTTCACGCCCGGCGAGCACTACCGGATCGTCCTGTTCGTCGCCGGGGGCCTGTTGGTGCTGCTGATGGTCGGGGCGCTGATTCCCGCGCGCCGCCATCGACCCGCGTACCCGGTGGTGCCGACGATGATGCCGACCGCGCCGCTGCTCGCGGTGGCGGTGCCGGCGCTGCTCGGGGGCCTGGTCGGGCTCGGCTGCGCCGCCGCGGTGGTGGCGCTGCACCGGCGCCGCACGCCCGGCCCGGCATGGATCTGGGTGCCGGCCGCGCTGGGGCTCACCGTCTACGGGACCGAGCGTCTGTGGCTGCCCCGGGTCGGCGCGGAACGGGTGGCGGAGCTACTGGTCCTGTTGCCGACCGGGCTGCTCCTCGTGGCGGTCGCCGCTCTCGTGTTGCGGTTCCGTCGGGTCCGCGGCCGGTACGAGGCGAGTTCCGAGGCCGGCCGGGCCGGCGCCCTGAAGCGCTGGCGCCGGCGTCGCGGCCCGGAGCGGGAGGTCGGGCTCGACGGCCACGGGCCGGCGGCGGCCACCGAGCCGCCGCAGCCGTCGCGCGGGCCGCTCGATGAGGTAGTAGCTGGCCGTCGCGACCGGGACGGTGAGGGCCAGGGTGACGGCGAGGAGAACCCAGAACGAGCTGTTCATCCGGGTGAATCCGAGCAGGCGGAAGCAGACCTCGAGCGCGAGGAGGTGCCAGAGGAAGATGCCGTAGGAGATCCGGCCGAGGAACATGACCGCCCGGTGGCTGAGGAGAGCGCGGGGCACCCCGCCGGACCCCGGCCCGACGAGGGGGGCGATCAGGCACCAGGCGACGAGCAGGAACAGCAGGTGCTCGGTGACCGACTCGACCGGCTTGGCGGGTTCGACCCCGCGCGGGCCGGCGATGGGCGTGCTCGCGATCCAGAGCAGCGCGCCGGCGATGAGCCAGGACGTTCCCGGGGCGAAGGTGAACACGCGCAGGCCGCGCGGCGTGGCGGACCACAGGTCCTCGTCGCCCCGCCCAGACCCGTCACCGGTCAGGCCGGTGAGGAACGGGGTCGAGGTCGTGCCGACGGGCCACGAGGCGAGCACGGCCAGCATGATGCCGATGCCGAACCAGTCGAGAAAGGCGGGCAGCCAGAGCACCGCGAGTCCCGGTAGAGGCGAGTCGGGACCGTGCGCGTACGCATTCCAGATGAGGCCGGCAAGGACGAGTACGGCACCGAACGCCAGTTGGCGCCGGGCTCGCCCGAGCGGGGTACGGCCGCCCATTCGGCGGCCGAGCACCGCTATCAGTGGCAGCGCAAGGTAGAAAGTCGCCTCCGTAGCCAGGCTCCAGGTCTGCTCCATGCCGACCGGGAGTCGCAATGGCTCGTAAATCTGTGCCAGAAGAAAGGGGATCGCCCAGTCCCAGACGGACTTCAGATAGTCGATGTTGAGCCAAGTCAGTGCGACGATCGCCATTGCCCAGTACCCGGGCAGAATGCGCAGCGCGCGGTGCCAGAGGTATCGCCGAACGGATGGTCCTGACTGTCCGTTAATGGCAGCGAGCGCGAATGGCCGATAGAGGAGGAAACCGGACAACGCAAAGAAGATCGCCACCCCGACATCCAGCCTGGCCAGCACAGCTGCGAGGTGGGCGAAGGAGTTGGTCAGTCCGCTGAGAAAGGAGACATGGTGGACGACCACGCCGATCACCGCCACCGCCCGCAGCCCTTCCAATGCGGGCAACCAACCGTCCGAACGGCCGGTATTAGTTGCGGACAGGATCGCCTGTCCGTTGCTCGAGTCCGGTCTGACGGGTCGGCTCACAGTTCCCTCGACATCCATTTGATCTCGCAGCCCGGTGGCTGCTGCACCCCCGGAGTCAGTACGTCGCGAGAGGTCGCATCGGACCATATCCGAAATCGGCCTCGTCATGTACTGTCAGCCGACTAGTCGAGTCTTTACAAGGGGAGGAGTTTCATGCGACCCACGTCGGGTGCCATCTTGGTGGCGGCAGGCGCGTTCCTGATCGTCGGGGCCGTGGCGACGCCGCTGGCCGTCGCGCCCGCTCTGGTCAAGGTGCCCCTTGACCAGAGTTCGGTAACGGTTTCAGAGGCGAAGAACGCGACCGTTCTTGATTTCAGCACGCTGGCCGAGCGCAGCGGCGTCAACCTGACCGCCCACCGCGCGGTGCGCGGCGACGTCGAGGCCGGCAACGCCGACCGGACGGTCTTCAACGTCGGTGTCCGGGTGATCGACGACGCGGGCAAGGAGATCACGGTCAGCACGGACCGGGTCGCCCTCGACCGGCGTACGGCGGAGTCGGTCGCCTGCTGTGCCGAGGCGGTCAACGGCGCGCCCTTCAAGCACGAGGGGCTCACCTACACCTTCCCGTTCGGTACGGAGAAGAAGACGTACCAGTACTTCGACAACACCGCTCGGAAGGCGTACCCCGCCGAGTACGTGGGCACCGAGAAGCTGCAGGGGCTGACCGTCTACAAGTTCGAGATGACGGCCGAACCGATCAAGATCAGCGAGATCGACGTGCCGGGCAACCTGGTCGGATCGGCCCAGCCCACGGTGACGGCCGGCCGCTTCTACGCCAACACCCGCACCCTCTGGGTGGAGCCGGACAGCGGCGTCATCGTCAAGGGGCAGGAGAAGCAGCTTCAGACCCTGCGTGACGAGACCGGCGCGGACAAGATCAAGATCATCGACGCCACGCTCGTCTTCACCGAGGACACCCAGAAGCAGCAGGCCAAGGCGGCCAAGGACGCGCGTGGGCAGATCAACCTGCTGACCACCGTGCTGCCGATCGTCCTCGGCGTCGTGGGTCTGCTCCTGCTCCTGCTCGGCCTGTTCATCATCGTCCGCGCGGCTCGCCGCCGGCCCGACGCGACGCCGGTGGACGCCGGCGACGGACCGGTGGACGACGTGCCGTCGCAGCGTTCGGCGGAGCCGGTCGACGACGACCCGACCGTGCCCGCCGGCGGACGCCACGCCGCGGACCGCGCGGAGTCCTGAGCGCCAACCCTCGCACCACCACACGAGCAGGCCGGCCGACCCACCAGGGTCGGCCGGCCTGCTCGTGTGCGCGGCAGGTGGCAGGTCAGAGGCGGCGCACCGCGTACCGGGTGCAGATCCAGTCCTCGGTGTACGGCAGGTCGGGCCGCTGCCCGACGATCTCCCCGCCGTTGGCGGCCACCAGCCGGGTCATGTCGGCGTCCGGCACCGCTGTCATCTTCATCGGCGCGGGGTAGTTGAGCAGCCGGCGCTGCGCCCAGCTGATCAGGCGGAACGGCGCGAGCTTCCAGATGACGCCCTTGGCCGTACGGGCCGGCTCGGTCGGCAGGCCCACGACGGCGACCCCGCCGGGGCGCAGGACGCGCAGGAACTCGGCGAGGTAGCTGTCGATCGCCGGGCGCGGCAGGTGCTGCAACACGAGCGCGCTGTAGACCAGGTCGAAGTGCCCGTCGGGGAACTGGCTCAGGTCCGGCGCGTCGTTGAGGACGAAGCGGATGTTCCCGGCGCTGCGGTCCAGGCGCCGGGCGGTCTCCAGCATCGACGGGGCGATGTCGACGGCGACGACCTCGCCGGCGTGCGGCGCGAGCGCCTGCGACAGCCGACCGGCCCCGCATCCGAAGTCCAGCGCGCGGTCCCATCGCGTGGGCAGGCCGAGCCGGCCCAGCCATCCGGTCGTCTCCTCGACGTCGGCGCGGCCGGTGGCCAGGAACTCCTCGACGTCCCACTGCCCGCCGCGCTTACCGGGCTGGACGAGGACGGCCCACAGCGGATCTTCGGCGCCCAGCTTGGTCCAGTCGCGCCGTACGTCGTCGAGATTCACGCCGAAACCCTAGGACATCCGGGGGTGCGGCTGGATCGACCCGGTCATCTGCCGGCTCGGATGTTCGGCCGACGACACTGCCCCGAACGGCCCATCGCGCTCGACGCACTGTACATTTGTTACTTGATTGTAATCCCTCGATGTGCCGTCACTGTGGGTTGATCGGGCGCTCGATGACGGTGTCTTTGCGCACTTTGATGCCCTTTTCCTGCTCCGGAGCGTCAACGCCTGGTGATGGCGAGCAAGCTTCGTGGCGCACTCGTGTTACCGCCGGGTACACGAGGGGGTTGTGAGCTGCGCCGCATCGGGTGCACGATCAGGCTCGATCGTTACCCGTCGGTAACAGAGGGCGGGGCCCGGCGCGGGCCACCGGTACGACAACCGGCCGCCGCGCACATTCGCTCGAGGAGGAACCCGTGCAGAATCGGCTCGACAACCAGGGTCGTACCCGGTGGAAGCGGTTCGCCGCCATGATCGTGCCCACCACGGCAGCCGCCGGTGCCATCCTGTTCGGCATGTCGACCGGCGCCATCGCCTCCGACATCACCGTGTCCGGGCAGACCTTCAAGATCGGCGCGGACCGCCTGGAGGGCGAGGGCTTCAAGCAGTACGGCGGCATCGTCCGCGAGAAGGGTGAGGACGGCAAGGCCGGCGCGACGCGCCCGGTCGCGATGGCCGAGATCAGCAGCGCCGACCTGTACAACCTCTGCCAGTCCGTCCGCGCCGACCTGCCCGGCCTGCCGGTGGTGCTCACCATCAACGCCGGCGAGGGCAAGGACCCGGCCCGCGCCAAGGACCTGGTGATCGCGATGGACTCGCTCGAAGGCAACGCGACCTTCACCAACATCCAGATCGGCCGCGACGCCAGCGACCTGAACCCGACGGCCCAGCGCGGCTCGTTCGGCCAGAACTCCGACCGGGTCACCATCCGCGACCTGAAGCAGGTGTCCCGCTACACCACGTCCTCGACGTTCAACCTGGTCGGGCTGCGGCTCAAGGTCAACGTGGGTGACGACGCCAAGGGCAAGGAGTGCTTCTGAGCTGAGCACGGCCCGCGGTGGCCGACCACCGCGGGCCCGCCCCACCGTCCCCGCCCCCGCTCCGCCAGGAGGAGTACGTGACAACCGTCGAACCGTCCCACGCCCGGCTCGGCACCGCGGCCCGGACGTGGCGGACCTTCCGCCGCTGGCAGCGGAGCCGGCCGTTCTGGGGCGGCCTGTTCATCATCCTGGCCGGGGTGGAGATGCTCGCCTCCACCCGGCTGACCCTCAACGGCCTGAGCTTCAGCAGCGGCGCCACCGGCCTGCTCTCGTTGCTGATCCCGGCCATCCTCGGGACCTGCGGCGTGCTGCTCTGGCTCAGTCCGGCGCAGCGGCTGTTCTACTCGATCGTCGCGGCGGTCACGACCGTCTACTCGCTGATCGGGCTCAACCTCGGCGGCTTCTTCCTCGGCCTGCTGCTGGGCATCGTGGGCAGCGCGCTCGCCTTCGCCTGGGTGCCGGTCCGGCCGTCGGAGCCCGCCGCCGAAGAGCGCGACACCGAGGCGGACGACGAGCGCGACACCAGGGTGGACCAGCGGCACGCCGACCTGCTCGACGTCGACGGCCCGGTCGGCGTCGAGCAGGTCGGCGCCGACCAGTCGGTCACCGGCCGGCCGGCCGCCCCGGAACCCGCTGACGAGCAGCCGGCCGGGGAACTGCCGACCGTCGAGGTGCCGGCCGGCGTACGGCCGGCCGTCGAGCAGCCGACTGCCGAGCGGCCGGGCGGGGAGCGGCCGGTCCCTCGGCAGTCGGTGAACGGGCAGGCGGCCGGATCCGACGGCGGCCCGCCCGAGTGGGCGGGCCGTTCGGCGGACCCGCGTGCCTTCGGCATCGTCCTGCTGGTGCTCGGCCTGGCCGCCGCCGGCCTGGCCGTGCAGCCGCGCGCGGTACAGGCCGCACCGAGCAGGCCCGCCGCCAGCGCCTGCCCGACGAAGCCCGCCACGCCGTCGAAGGCACCCTCCGCGACGCCCACCCCGACGCCGAGCGCGAGCCCGACGCGGGAGGGCAACATCATCACCGACTTCTTCGAGGGGATCGGTGACCTGTTCAAGGGCGGCAGCAAGAAGAGCGAGACGCCCTCGCCCACACCGACCGCGAGCGGATCGGCGGCCCCGACGAGCAAGCCGACCACCCGTCCCGGCTCGACCGACTGCCCGACACCGGGCAAGCCGGGCAAGGAGGAACCGGCGAAGCCCGGCAAGGTGGAGCCCGGCAAGCCGCTGCCGCGTATCGCCGCCGACCCGGGCCTGCCGAAGGTGGCCAAGCAGCCGTCGAAGCTCACCGGCTCCAAGGTGACCATGACCGGGCTGCGGTTCGAGGGGATCACCGACCTGCGGACCGAGCAGGGCGCGCTCAAGGTGCTGAAGTTCAGCATGAAGGAAGCCGTGACCGACGACTTCCTGCTGGTCGCCGACGGCCCCAGCGGTCGCACCCAGCGGTACGCGACCGACCGTCTCACCGTCCGCGACGACGTCGCGTTCTACTGCACCCGGTTCGTCGGCAAGCTCGCCGGCATCAAGCTGACGCTGACGCCGGACCTGCCGTTCCCGGACGGCCTGCCGGTCACGCTGCCCATCCCGGTGACGTTCACCGACCCGGTCATCGACCTGGCGTACGTCACCAGCAACACGCTCACCGGCCGGCCGACGCTGAAGGTGACGCTCGGCGCCTGACCGGACGGGTGCCGGCGGAACGCGCCGCCGGCACCCGGAAGCCGGCTCAGAGCCGGGCCAGCGCCTTACGCAGCGGGTCCAGCCCCAGCGAGCCCAGGTCGAGCGCCTGGCGGTGGAACTCCTTGAGGTCGAAGTCGGCGCCCTTGCGGGCCTTCGCGTCCTCCCGGGCCTGCAACCAGATCCGCTCGCCCACCTTGTACGACGGGGCCTGCCCGGGCCAGCCCAGGTAGCGGTTCAGCTCGAAACGCAGGTTCTCGTCCGGCACCCGGCAGTGCGCCCGCATGAACTCCCAGCCCAGCTCCGGCGTCCACCGCTCGCCCGGGTGGAAGCCGAACGGGTTGTCCTTCGGGATCTCCAGCTCCAGGTGCATGCCGATGTCCACGATGACCCGGGCCGCGCGCAGCGCCTGCCCGTCGAGCATGCCGAGCCGGTCACCGGGGTCGCCGAGGTAGCCCAGCTCGTCCATCAGCCGCTCGGAGTAGAGCGCCCAGCCCTCGCCGTGCCCGGAGACCCAGCACAACAGCCGCTGCCAGCGGTTGAGCAGGTCGGCCCGGACGGCCGTCTGCGCGACCTGCAGGTGGTGACCCGGCACGCCCTCGTGGTAGACGGTGGTCACCTCCCGCCAGGTGGAGAAGTCGGTGATGCCCTGCGGCACCGCCCACCACATCCGCCCCGGCCGGGAGAAGTCCTCGCTCGGGCCGGTGTAGTAGATGGCGCCGTCGCTCGTCGGCGCGAGGCAGCACTCGATCCGGCGTACCTGCTCGGGGATGTCGAAGTGGGTGCCGTTCAGGTCGCTGACCGCCTGGTCGGCGAGCGCCTGCATCCAGTCCCGGAACGCCTCCTTGCCGCGTACCGTCCGCGCCGGGTCGGCGTCGAGCGCGCGTACCGCGTCGTCGATCGAGGCGCCGGGCCCGGCGATGCGCGCGGACACCGTCCGCATGTCGGCCTCCAGCCGGGCCAGCTCCGCGAAACCCCAGGCGTACGTCTCGTCCAGGTCGACCTTCGCGCCGAGGAAGTACTGCGAGGCCAGTTCGTAGCGCTCCCGCCCGGCGGCCTGCTTCTCCCGCCCGGCCGGCGCCAGCTCGTTGCGCAGGAACTGCCCGAACTCGGCGGTGGCGGCGGTGGCGGCGGCAGCGCCCTTGCGCAGCTCCGCGCCGAGCGCGCCGTCGGCGTCGAGCCGTTCGACCATGCCGTGGAAGAAGTTGTCGCCCTCCGGGTCGACCCAGACGTCGCACTGCTTGGCCACCTCGACGAGCTGCACCTGCGAGCTGACCCGTCCCGCGGCGGCGGCCTCGCGCAGCGTGCGCTTGTAGCCGTCGAGCGCCGACGCGAAGCGGTTGAGCCGGGCCGCCACGTTGGCCTTCGCCTCCTCGCCGTCGGTCGGCATGAGGTCGAAGACCATCCGGATCTCGTGCAGACCGCTGGAGATGACGTTGACCTCGCTGCCGGTCTCGCCGGCCTCGTACCGGGCCAGCTCCAGGCCGAGGCGCTCCTGCATGGCCTCCTTGGCGGTCCGCTCGGCCTCGGTCTCCGGCTCGGTCACGTCGAGGTCGCCGAGCGTGCGCCGGGCCAGGTCGGCGCGGGCCGCGTAGCCGTCGGGCGACAGGTCGTCGAGCTGGTCGTCGTAGCCGGCGATGCCGACGTAGGTGGCCCCGGTCGGGCTCAGCGGAGCCCACTCGGCCACGTACCGGTTGGCGAGGTCATCGATTCGTCCCACGAGGGGACCCTACGTGACCCCGCAGCCGAATTCCGCACGACATCGTCGTACCCGTGGGGCAGAGTGTCAGGGGTGACAGTCGATTTCACTCCTGACCGCGCGCCGCTGCGGAGCTGGCTGCCGGGGTTCGTCGCGCTTGCCGCCATCTGGGGTTCGAGTTTTCTGTTCATCAAGGTCGGCGTGGCCGAGCTGCACCCCGTGCACCTCACTCTCTACCGGGTGGCCACCGGCGCGGTCACGCTGCTGGTGGTGCTCGCCGTGCTGCGCGACCGGCTGCCCCGCGACCTTCGCGTCTGGGGGCACATGCTCGTGGTGGCCGCGTTCGGCGTCGCGGTGCCGTTCACGCTGTTCGGCTACGGCGAGCAGCGGGTCGAGTCGATGCTCGCCGGCATCTGGAACGCCACCACGCCGCTGATCGTGCTGCCGCTGGCGGTGCTGGTGTTCCGCACCGAGCGGCTGACCGTGCGGCGGGCGGTCGGGCTGGGGCTGGGCTTCGTCGGGGTGCTCGTGGTGCTCGGCGTCTGGGAGGGCGTCGGTGGCGCCCACTTCGTCGGCCAGCTCATGTGCTTCGGCGCGGCTGCCTGCTACGGGCTCGCCATTCCGTACCAGAAGAAGTTCGTCGCGGGCAGCGCGTACTCCGGGCTGTCGCTGTCGGCGGCCCAGCTGCTGGTGGCGACCGCGCAGCTCGCGCTGGTCGCGCCGTTCGTCGGGACGCCGCCGTCCCCGGCCGGGCTCTCGCCGCGCGTGATCGCGAGCGTGCTGGCGCTCGGCGCGCTCGGCACCGGGCTCGCCTTTGTCATCAACATGCGCAACATCCGGCTGGCCGGGGCGAGCACGGCGTCCACAGTGACGTACCTGGTTCCGGTGTTCGCGGTGCTCGTCGGCGCGGTCGTGCTGGGTGAGCGGATGACCTGGCACCAGCCGGTGGGTGCGCTCGTGGTGCTGGCCGGCGTGGCGGTCGCGCAGGGCCTGTTCGGGCGGCGCCGCACGCGCCCGGACGTGGTGGTGCCGGCCCGCACTGTCGAACCGGCCGCCCAGGGCTGACCCTCAGCTACGGCCGGCCGTCCACTTCACCAGGCGGTCGGCCGTCCAGGTGTTCACCACCCGGTTCGCCGGCACCCCGCACAGCGCGGCCCGCTCGCAGCCGAACCGCTGCCAGTCGAGCTGGCCGGGGGCGTGCGCGTCGGTGTCGATGGCGAACCGGCACCCGGCCTCCAGCGCGAGCCGGATCAGCCGCTTCGGCGGGTCCTGCCGTTCCGGCCGGGAGTTGATCTCGACGGCCACGTCGTGCTCGGCGCACGCCGCGAAGACGGCGTCCGCGTCGAACTCGCTCTCCTTGCGGGTACGCGCGCGGTGCCCTTTGTCGCCCGGCCCGGTCACGCCGGCGGGCCGGGAGGAGACCATCCGGCCGGTGCAGTGCCCGAGGATGTCCAGGTGCGGGTTGGCGATCGCGGTCAGCATCCGGCGGGTCATCTTCGCCCGGTCGTCGTTCAGCCCGCTGTGCACCGAGCCGACCACCACGTCCAGGCGGGCCAGCAGGTCCTCGTCCTGGTCCAGCGAGCCGTCGGCGAGGATGTCCACCTCGATGCCGGTGAGCAGGCGGAAGCCCTTCGGCAGCGCCTCGTTCACGGCGGCGACGTGGTCGAGCTGCTTGCGCAGCCGCTCCGCGGTCAGGCCCCGGGCCACCTTCAGCCGGGGCGAGTGGTCGGTGAGCACCAGGTACTCGTGGCCCAGCTCGACCGCGGCGAGCGCCATCTCCTCGATCGGCGAGCCGCCGTCGGACCAGTCCGAGTGGGTGTGGCAGTCGCCGCGCAGCGCGTCCCGCAGCTTCGCCGCCGCCTCGTCCAGGTCGGTGCCCTCGGTCGCCAGCAGCCGGCGCAGGTAGACCGGCTCCTCCGCGGCCAGCGACTCGGCCACGCAGCGGGCGGTGACGTCACCGACGCCGGACAGCTCGGTCAGCTTGCCGGCGCGGGCCCGTTCGGCCACCTCGGCGGCGGGCAGCGCGCCGAGCGTCTTCGCGGCCGACCGGAACGCCCGGACCCGGTAGGTGGCCTCGTTGGCCCGTTCCAGCAGGAACGCGATCCGGCGCAGGTCGGCGATGGGATCCCGGGCACTCATGCCCTGGAACCTACGCGCATCCGCCGCCCGCCGCGCGACCCCGCACCGTCAGCCGCCCGTGGTGGACCGGCCCGGCGACGCCGGGCAGCCGTGCTTGCGCTGCCAGGCGGTGACCTCGGCGACCGGCGAGCGGTTGCCGTCCTTGCGCCACGAGTTCAGGTAGGGCGCCGGCCAGACCACGCCCCGGCGGATCCACCAGTCGTCCTTTCCCGTGCACTTCGGGGAGAGTCCGAAGTGCAGGTGACAGACGTTGTTGGCGTTGCCGGTACGGCCCACCTTGCCGAGCTGCTGCCCGGCCCGGACCCGTACGCCCGGGTCGATGCCGGCCGCGACCGCGCTCAGGTGCGAGCCGTAGTAGCGCACCCCGTCGTCACCGAGCAGCGAGACGGAGAGCCCGCCGTTGTTCGGGCCCTGCGGCCCGCGCTTGTCGAACCGGTCGACCCGGCTCACCTCCAGCACCACGCCGTCGGTGACCGCCACCACCGGCTCGCCGCAGTCGGCGAACACGTCGGTGCCCGGGTAGCCGCCGTGCGTCGGGTGGTAGTCGACGTTGCCGGCGCGGACGGGGAAGACCCGCTTCACGTCCGTGCGGGCCGGCGACGGCGGGGAGGCGGTCGGCGGTGCCGGGCTCGCCGGGTCGGCAGGCTGCGCGCCCGTCGCGATCGGGCTCGGTTCCTGCCACCTGTCGGCGCGCCCGGTGGAGGCGCTACACCCCCCGGCGGCGAGCGCCGCGACGAGCAGCAGGACCGGGTACGCCGGCCGCGTCCGGCGTCCGATCGATGGCGAGCGCATCCGGTCATCCTGACAGACCACTACCGTAGGGACGAACGCCGCGACCGCGTCACACCCGCCGGTCACGGTGCGTGACGCCGACGTGGATCGTTCGGGGAAGGGGGCGGTGGTGACGTACGGGTGGCAGGGCGGACCCGAGGGGACCGGTCCGGGGGCGTTCCCACCTCCGCCGCGTACCCCCTCGGGACTCTTCCCGTCCAACGCGCCGATCCGGCCCAGCTACCGCGAGCCGTACCCGATCACCGGCTCCGGGGTCGCGGTCGGCGCGCTCGTCGCGTTCGCCTGGTTGCTGCTGTTCGGGCTGCTCGGCCGCAACATCGCGGGTTACGCCTGGTGGACTCTGCTGGCCGGCGCCCTGGCCTGGGCGGCGGCTGCGGTGCTGGTCCGCCACGGTGACCGGGGGGTCGCCACCGGGGTCGCGATCGTCACCGCCGGTGGTTGGAGCATCGCCGCCGCGCTGGTCGCGATGCGGTGGGCGCAGACCGGCGACTGGCCGCTCTGGTGACCATGGGTGCCGGTTTCGCTGCGTAGCGAAGGCCACCTTGACGTTCGCGCGGTGACGGTCCACGCTCGGCGGTATGGCCTGGACCACACCGCCGCGGCTCGACCCCGAGCGGAGCCGCCGTCGCCTGCAACTCCTTGCCGAGTTGGCCGGTGCCCGCGCGGTGCAGCAGCGCCAGCGACCACAGCGCGCGCGTACCGAGCGGCTGCGCCAACTCATCGCCACCCGTCGGCGCGTCGTCGGCTGACCGGCTTTCTCTTCAGAACGGCCGGCCCTTACGGGGCGTTGACCGGTCGCCCGCCGACCCGACCGGTTAACGTGCATCGCGTGACCTGTCGGCGTGCTGCCGAGGCCAATTTGGGGGGACCGTGTCGTACTTCGCTGCTGCCGTGGCGCGCGTCGACGGCGGCTGGACCGCGGGCGAGGTGAGCCTGCGGGGCGTCACCGACATCGAGGAGGTGGCGGACCGGCTGCGCGACGTCGAGCCGGACGCCGACCTGTCGCTGCTGTTCGTCGAGGCCGACGACACGTACCTGGTCGTCCTGCGCCTGGACGAGGGGGAGGACCTGCGGGTCTTCGGCTCCGACTCGGCGTTCGCGGAGGAGTCCCGCCTGGGCGCGCTGCTGGTCGGCGACCTGAAGACGTCGGTCACCGGGCTGGAGGAGGTCGACGAGCCGCGCGCCTCCAGCGGCGACGACGACAACGAGCAGCCCGCTGTGGACCCGGAAGCCGACCCGGTCGGTGACGCGGACCTGCTGGCCGACCTGGGCATCCCGGCGCAGAAGCTGCTCGCGCTCTGCGCACACGAGGGTTCCATGCCGGCCGACGTCACCGCCGAGATCTGCCAGGTGCTCGGCTGCGTGGACGAGGTCGAGGAGCTGCGTGAGGTCTGAGCCCGGGGAGTCCCGGACGCCCGGCGCCGCCGAACCCGCCGACGCGACCGATCCGGCACTGGAGACCGTACGCCCGGGGCAGCCCACCCCCGGCCGGGCCGCGCGCGTCGGTCCCGGCGCCAACGAGGCGCTCGCCGAACCGGGCGCGGTCGGCCGCCGGCAGCGGCACGAGCTGTGGATGCGCCGGGCCCTGGAGGTCGCGGTGACCGGCCCGGACGAGGCGACCCCCGACGCCGACGACGTGCCGGTCGGCGCGGTGCTCTACGGCCCCGACGGCGCCGAACTGGCGATCGGGCGCAACGAGCGGGAGTTGACCGGCGACCCGACCGCGCACGCCGAGGTGCTGGCGTTGCGCCGGGCCGCGCAGCGGCTGGGCCGCTGGCGGCTGGACGACTGCACGCTCGTCGTGACGCTGGAACCGTGCACCATGTGCGCCGGGGCGATCGCGCTGGCCCGCGTCTCGACAGTGGTGTTCGGCGCGTGGGAACCCAAGACCGGTGCCGTCGGGTCGCTCTGGGACGTGCTGCGCGACCGCCGCGTCACGCACCGCCCCGAGGTGTACGGCGGCGTGCTGGAACGCGAGAGCGCGGCGTTGCTGCGCGCGTTCTTCCGCTGAGGAGTTCTGGTCTTGTCTCAGGCTCCGGCCGGCGCGGGGCGCAGCAGCGTCGCGGCGATTGCGCGGCCGACCTCGGTCCACGCGGTCGGACGCAACGTCGCCGGGTCCAGCCGGACGATCGACCGGGTGCCGGTGGCGTGCACGGTGGCGCCGTCGGTCGAGCGGAACTCGAAGGCGTACTGGGCGCTGCTGGTGCCGAAATGCTCCAGCCAGAAGTGCACCGCCACCGCGCCGACGCCGGTGACCGGCGCCCGATAGCTGATGGTGAACTCGCGGACCGCGTGGAACACGTCCGGCGCGGCGTGCACGTCGCCGCGGTAGACGACGCCGCGCTCGGCCCAATAAGGCGTGAGCGCGCGTTCCAGCAGCACCGCGTAGCGGGCGTTGTGCAGCAGGCCCATGGCGTCGAGGTCGTCGAAGTGCACCGGCACGTGCGCGACGTGCCCGAACTCGGCGGCCTGCCGCTCTACTGTGGTGTGGCTCATGACTGGCCTTCCGGTAGCAGGGTCGGATCCGGGCAGAGCGCCCGCAGCCGGGTCAGCAGGCCCTGGCGGGCGTGCCGGTAGGTGGCGTCCGGGTCGAGCAGCCGGGACCGCATCACCGCGCTGATCCCCAGCGCGTCGATCTCGTACGCGAGCAGTGGCACGTCCAGGTCGGCGGGGAGTTCGCCGAGGTCCACCGCCTCCTGGACGAGGCGTTCCAGCAGCGCGGTCCAGCGGGCGAACGCCTCGGCGAGCCGGTCGCGGACCGGGCCGGGGCGGGCGTTGTACTCGAACTCGGTGTTCGCGAAGAAGCAGCCGCCGGGCAGCACCCGGGCGGCGTAGAAGTCGATCCGGGCCTCGTGCAGCGCGCGCAGCCGGCGTACGCCCCGGGGCGCCTCCAGGGCGGGCGCGACGATCATCTCCTGCCACTGCGCGACGGCCCGGTCGACGGTGGCGAGTTGCAGCGCCTCCTTGGAGCGCCAGTGCGCGAAGAGGCCGGACTTGCTCACCTCCAGCCGGTCGGCGAGCTGGGCCAGGGAGAGGCCGTGCAGGCCGACCTCGGTGGCCAGCGCCACGGCGGTGTCCAGCACCGCGGTGCGGGTGCGGTCGCCACGGGCGACGCGGCCGTCGGAGGTCATGCGGGCAGCGTATCGGGAAACAAGCACGACCGGTCGTATTTATTTTTGTGACCCCGGTAACGCGCGACCGCCCCGCCACCTTGCGGTGACGGGGCGGCCCAGGGTCGATCAGGTCAGGCGATGATGGTGTCCAGCGCGATCTCGACCATCTGGCCGAACGTCTGCTCACGCTCCTGCGACGTGGTCTTCTCGCCGGTCTTGATGTGGTCGCTGACGGTCAGGATCGTCAGCGCGCGGGCCTTGAAGCGCGCCGCGATCGTGTAGAGCGCCGCCGACTCCATCTCCACCGCCAGCACGCCGTAGTCGGCGAGCGTGTCGTACAGGTCCGGCCGGTCCGTGTAGAAGGCGTCCGCCGCCAGGATCGGCCCCACCCGCATGCTGATGCCGCGCCGCTCGGCCACCTCGACCGAGGTACGCAGCAACCCGAAGTCGGCCACCGGGGCGTAGTCGATCAGCCCGTCGAAGCGCATCCGGTTCATGTTCGAGTCGGTGGACGACCCGATCGCCGCCACCACGTCCCGCAGCTGCAGATCCTCGGTCAGCGCGCCGCAGGAGCCGACCCGGATCAGCGACTTCACGCCGTACTCGTTTACCAGCTCGTGGGCGTAGATCGAGGCGGACGGCATGCCCATGCCGGAGCCCTGGACGGACACGTCGACGCCGTTCCACTTGCCGGTGAAGCCCAGCATGCCGCGCACCGTCGTGTAGCAGCGGGCCCCCTCCAGGTAGGTCTCCGCGATCCACTTGGCCCGCAGCGGGTCGCCCGGCATCAGGACCCGCTCGGCGATCTCTCCCGGCTCAGCGCCGATGTGCGTACTCATGGCAAAGATCCTGCCAGGCCGGGCCGAGGGATACCGGTTCGGCGTCCAAGCCGGCGGTCCTGTACCCTCGTCGGCGGTGGCGTGTCCGAGTGGCCTAAGGAGCACGCCTCGAAAGCGTGTGAGGGTTTACGCCCTCCGCGGGTTCAAATCCCGCCGCCACCGCTCGTGAGATGCGAGAACGCCCGGTCGATCCTCAGGGATCGGTCGGGCGTTCCGCTTCTGGTCTCAGTTCCGGTCTCAGTTGGGTTCAAGGCACCGTTTCATGGCCCTCTGCCGGTTTCTCCCACAGCAGCCCGCCGACGCGCTGGGCGATGTCCCGGCGCACCTGAGTCGTGACGTGCTGGTACCGGACCGCCATTGCCGAGTTCGACCAGCCCATGATGCCCATCACCGCTCGCTCCGCCACGCCGAGGATCAGCAGCACCGTGGCGGCTGTGTGACGGGCGTCGTGCAACCGACCATCCCGTAGACCAGCGAGCTTGAGTAGGCGCTTCCACTCGTCGTAGTCCGTACGGGGGTTGACCGGTCCACCGGTCGGTGTGGCGAGCAGCCAGTCACCGTCCTCCCAGAGCTGGGCGGCGGTGACGCGCTCCTGGTCCTGCTCTTCGCGATGCTTTCGGAGCAGCGCGACCAGCTCGTCGGGGAGGCCGATGCTGCGCCGGCCAGCCCTGGACTTGGTTTCTGCGGTGTCGGCCCGTATCGGCCGACGCTCGGGACAGTGCCCGCCATACTTCCGTCCGCACGGTGAGTGGCACCCGTGTTCCCACCTCGGCCGCGGACCTGGTCAACCAGGCCAAGGTGAACTCGAAGAAGCAGTTCATGGAATCGCAGGACTTCCAAGCGGCAGTCACTGAGGCGGTCGTCGACAACCAGGAGGCCCACAACACCATGGCCGACTACTTCTTCAGCGACGGCCCTGGCATCAGTGGCGTCATCATGGCGCTCGCGGACGCGTTCTACGAGGCAGCGATCGATCAGCGAACCGGTGTGTGAGCGGGCCGGTCCCCAAAGGGGACCGCGCGGTACAGGCTGACAGCTACAACGAGCGCAACAGCACCACCACCCCCATCGACGAACGAGGTTCGACCGCTCTTCGCAACCACGGAGCTTTCGACCGGTGCACCCCTGCAGATGGCGCTCACCGCCCCCTCCGACGACCCGACCGGGCTGCCCCACCAGCAGCTCTAGCTCAAGGCCAAACCGGAAATATCCCTAAAGCGTACAGATAGGAATGTGCTGCCCGACGGGGGCGGGAGCCGTCAGGGCTTCCGTAGTGCGTCACCGTTCTGAAGTGCTACTTTGCCGCCGGTGGCGACGGCGGTCAGGACAATGGCCGCGGCGGCGACGCCGAGTGTTGTCTTGTTGACCCACCTGTCCAGGAAGTGCTTGTTCTCGGAGTCTTTTGCGGATTCCTTGTCCGCCGTTTGCATGAGCAATTCGTTCAGGTACCTCCGCGTCTCTGGGTCCAAGTCGTCCCGTTGGAGTTGAGCGATGATCGCCGCTCTGGTCTCTCGGTAGCCCCGATGAACGTTCTCTTGACTCTTCTCGTTGGACGAGAGAGTGGACTCGTGCACCTTCCGCACCGTAATCATCGCTTTGACGGCGAGCTTTGTGATCTCGGGAAGCTGCTCGATGATCTTTAGCTGAACCTCCTTCTCCATCTCCGGCATCATGGCCACGAGCTGGAAGACCTTGTCTTTGGAGAGATTCCGCCAGGTGTCAATGTCAAGCACCTTCTTGACGTCCTCTTCACTCTTGATGACCATGCTGTGCCCCGTCTGTCGAAAAAGGATCTCCGCGACGGAGATTGTAGCCGGGGCTTGCGGGTCCGCTGCGTGCCCGATCGCCTCACTACCTTCGCCCGGCTCGCGTCCAAGTGCTGAGCGGCTTCCGCATCCCGGCCATCGACCGCACGCGGCGTGGTCAGGGCATGGCGCAGGTGTCCCGCGGGGACAGCCGGGAGTTGGCCCGTCGATCATAATTCTAGGATGTCGAACGCTGGTGACAACAAGGTGAAGGCCCAACTCATGCAGGCTGGGATGGTCCGGGAGGGTGACCCTGAGGGACCAGACAAAGATTTCCTGGCGAATGTCATCGAGCAGATGTTCCACCATTGGATCACCCCGCTCCGTCCAGACTTTAAGAGGGAGGAAGTTACTCGTGCCCTGGTCGTCTTTAACTCAGACAACAGCACTGAGGTGCGAGTTAACGATGAGGCCGGGTTCATTGCCATTGCCGGTGAGCGAGCGGAGATCCTGCCTCCGGAGAATTGCTTCGTCGGGCATGTTATCGACTTGTATCCAGACGGTGTCGACCCGGACTTGGCGTGGACGGGCTTCTGTGAAGCGCAAGGCGGCCGTGTTGTTATCTGTGAGTTCCGCCGGAACCGAGAGAAGGTCCTAAACCTCCTGGGCAGGGCTGACCGCTTCCATCGTTCGGCCCTGTTGTCCTTGGATCAAGGGATTCTGGAGCCGGCTGTGGAACATCTGTGCACGGCCGCCGAGCTGGGGGTGATGACGCTTATTCAACTTGACGGCTGGAATGACAAGAAGCATCACAAAAACCGCCGCGAATGGCTAAGGGCGGAAGTAACCCACGGATCTACCCCCGCATCGTTCGCTGCTGCCTTCGAAGCCCTCATGGATGACCGGAACGCAGCTCGCTACGGAGAGGCCGAACTCGTGACGGACGCGGCCGCCGCGACGGCC
>NZ_JAAOLH010000028.1:0-33219 GCF_011602315.1 Micromonospora sp. CMU55-4 | reverse complement strand
CTCGGCGTACCGCTCCAGCGGCACGGTCTTCAGCTCGCGGGTGGCGTCGGCCAGCGGGACCCGGGAAGGGGTACGGCTGATGGCACGCGAGGTGCACACGGTCGCGGTGATCGGCGCCGGCAAGATCGGTGAGCTGATGCTGTCCGGGCTGCTGCGCTCCGGCTGGCCGGTGGAGCGGCTGCTCGCCACCGCGCGCCGCCCGGCCCGGGCGAAGGAGCTGGCCGACCGCTACGGCGTACGGGTGGTGGACAACCTCACCGCGGTGACCGAGGCCGAGGTGCTCGCGGTGTCGGTCAAGCCGCAGGACGCCGCCGCGCTGCTGGACGAGATCGGCCCGAAGGTGCCGGCGGACAAGCTGGTCATCTCGCTCTGCGCCGGCCTGCCGACGGCGTTCTTCAACCGACGGCTGCCAGAGGGCACCCCTGTGGTCCGGGTGATGACCAACACCCCGGCGCTCGTCGACCAGGCGATGAGCGCCATCTCGGCGGGCGCGTACGCCACCGGCGAGCACCTGGCCCTGGCGGAGGAGATGTTCTCCCCGCTCGGCTCGACCGTGCGGGTGCCCGAGTCGCAGCAGGACGCGGTCACCGCGCTCTCCGGCTCCGGCCCCGCCTACTTCTACCTGCTGGTCGAGGCCATGATCGACGCGGGGATCCTGCTCGGCCTGCCGCGTCAGGTGGCGCACGAGCTGATCGTGCAGACCGCGATCGGTTCGGCGGTGATGTTGCGCGACTCCGGCGAGCACCCGGTGAAGCTGCGCGAGGCGGTCACCTCGCCGGCCGGCACCACCATCTCCGCGGTCCGCGAGCTGGAGAACCACGGCGTACGCGCGGCCATGCTGGCGGCGCTGGAGGCGGCCCGGGACCGGGCCCGGGAACTCGCCGCCCAGGCGGACTGACGCTCAGCCGCGACGCGACGCCGGCCGCGGATGCCGCCGGAGCAGCAGGATCAGCACGGCCAGGGCGAGCGTCCCCCACAGTGGCACCCAGCGGGGCCGGTGCTGGGCGAGCGTGCCGACCGCGCCACCGACGCTGTAACTGACCAGGGCGAGCAGCCCGAGCAGGGTGCCCCGCCGGGCCCGGGCCCGGCCGGCGGCGGGGCCGAGCAGCCAGCGGGCGGCCCGCTCACCGGTCTTGGTCGTGGTGCCCGACTGGTAGGTGATCGGCGTGGCGATCCCCGTGGTACGGCTCGCCAGCGTGGTCAGGCTGCCCATGGCGGCCGCGCCGGCGGCGGCGAGCAGAACCCGGGACGCCGTGCCGTCCCGGCCGTACGCGAGCGCCAGGTTGAGCGCCGCCCAGACGATCATGGCGGCCTCGGTGACCGCGATGTCCACCAGCGGCGCCGACGTCGGCCCGGTGCGGCCGCGGAGCAGGCTGACCAGCCCGGCGGCGGTGGCGAACGCGACGATCGAGGCCGCGGAGACCGGCCACGTGGAGTGCCCGCCGGCGGGCCCCATGCCGAGGAAGATGGCGTTTCCGGACTGGTTGGCGACGAACGCGCCGTATCGCAGGAACGCGAAGGAGTCCAGCGCGCCGGCGGTGACGACGGCGAGCACCAGCGCCGCGAGCGGGCGCCGGAACTCGCGGTAGGAGTCCGCGGGGTCGTACGGCGCCGACCGGTTCACCCGTCCCCCGTCCGTGTGCAGGAGCAGCCCCGGCAGTTTTGCTGTCGGGCCGCCGCGGCGAACCTACTATATGTCGCATATGTAGGGTTTAGGGCGCTTCGCAACGCGGCGACCGGACGCGCGGCCGGCCGCTGGGGCGCCGGGTACCTGATCACGCAGTTCTTCCTGAGCCTGCTCGACGCGCTCGGTCGCTCGGGCGTGTTCGCGCTGATCGCCGCCGACTACGACCGGCGGCGGCGGGCGCACGCCGGTTCCTGAAATCTCCCTGAACGGCTGCGGCGCGACTAAACCGCTCTTACCGTGACGGAATAGCTAAAACCGTACAAAGCGTGCGGACGAAGGGATCGCGAAGTGCATCTCACGCCGAAGGAATTCGACAAGCTGACGATCCACTCGTTGGCGATGGTCGCCAACGCCCGCAAGGCGCGCGGGGTCAAGCTCAACCACCCCGAGGCCGTGGCGGTGATCTGCGCCGCGGCGCTCGAGGGCGCGCGCGAGGGCAAGACCGTCGAGGAGGTCATGAACGACGCCAGCCACGTGCTCACGGCCGACGACGTGATCCCCGGCGTGGCGGACATGATCCCGATGCTCCAGGTCGAAGCGGTGTTCACCGACGGGTCACGGCTGATCACCGTCCACTCACCCATCCAGTAGAGCAGCGACCGGAGGCCACGGTCTCCGGCAGAGCGGGGGCGACATGGCGAAGCAACACCCGGGACCGAACTCCAAGCACCTTCGGCCCATCGGCGGCTACAAGCTCAGCGACCAACCTCTGGAACTCAACGCCGGGCGGCCGGTGACCGAGGTGGTCGTGCACAACACCGGTGACCGGCCCATCCAGGTCGGCTCCCACTTCCACTTCTTCGAAGCCAACCGTTTCCTGGAGTTCGACCGCCCGGCGGCGTTCGGCAAGCGGCTGAACATCCCGGCCACGACCTCGATCCGGTTCGAGCCCGGCGACCGCAAGACAGTGCAACTGATCCCGTACGGCGGTTCCCAGCGGGTGTACGGCTTCAACGGACTGGTCCAGGGCTGGACCGGCGACGGGCCGATCCCCGGGTACCGGCCGGACCGGGCCGAGGCGCTCCACCAGGCCCAGACGCGCGGCTTCAAGACCACGTCGCAGGACCAGGACCAGGGCAAGGATCAGGACCAAGGCAAGGGCAAGGGCAAGTAGCCCGCCACTCTCAGACGCGCCAGAGCTGGAGCGATAACGCATGAGTCAGATCTCACGGCAGGAATACGCCGGAATGTACGGCCCGACCACGGGCGACCAGATCCGGCTGGGTGACACCGACCTCTACATCGAGATCGAGAAGGACCTGCGGGTCCTCGGTGACGAGGTGATGTACGGCGGTGGCAAGACCCTGCGCGACGGCATGGGCAGTGCCAGCCAGGCCACCAGCGCCGAGGGCGTGGTGGATCTGGTGATCACCAACGTGACAATCGTCGACGCGCTGCTCGGCGTGGTCAAGGCGGACGTGGGGATCAAGGACGGCAGGATCGCCGGGATCGGCAAGGCCGGCAACCCCAACATCATGGACGGGGTTACCCCGGGCCTGGTGACCGGACCGGGCACCGACGCGATCTCCGGTGAGCACCTGATCCTGACCGCCGGCGGCATCGACGCGCACGTCCACCTGGTCACTCCGCAGCAGGTGTACGCCGCGCTCAGCAACGGCGTCACCACCCTCTGGGGCGGCGGCACCGGGCCCAGCGACAGCACCAACGGCGTCACCATCACGCCCGGCCCGTGGAACATCCACAACATGATGCGGGCCTTCGAGAACCTGCCGATCAACATCGGCCTGCTGGGCAAGGGCAACAGCAGCGGCCGGGCGCCACTGGTCGAGCAGATCATGGCCGGGGTGCCCAGCTTCAAGATCCACGAGGACTGGGGCGCGCCGCCCGCGGTGATCCGGTCCTGCCTGGCCGTCGCCGACGAGTACGACGTCCAGATCAGCATCCACACCGACACGCTCAACGAGAGCGGCTACATCGAGGACAGCATCGCCGCCTTCGAGGGCCGGACCATCCACACGTTCCACACCGAGGGCGCGGGCGGCGGGCACGCGCCGGACATCATCAAGGTCGCCGGCCAGATGAACGTCCTGCCCGCGTCGACCACGCCCACCGTGCCGTACGGCATCAACAGCCAGTCCGAGCTGTACGACATGATCATGGTCTGCCACAACTTCAACCCGAAGGTGCCCTCGGACGTCGCCTTCGTGGAGAGCCGGATCCGCACCGAGACCATCGCCGCCGAGGACGTGCTCCTCGACGAGGGCGTCATCTCGATGATGCAGAGCGACTCGCAGGCCATGGGCCGGGTGGGGGAGACCTGGCTGCGCACCGTCCAGCTCGCCGGGCAGATGAAGAACGCCCGCGGCAAGCTGGCCGAGGACTCCGACGCCAACGACAACTTCCGCGTCCTGCGCTACGTCGCCAAGATGACCATCAACCCGGCGATCACCCAGGGCGTCTCGCACGTCATCGGCTCGGTCAGCCCGGGCAAGCTCGCCGACCTGGTGCTCTGGGAGCCCGCGTTCTTCGGCACGAAGCCGAAGATGGTGCTCAAGGGCGGCATGATCGCCTGGTCGATCATGGGCGACCCGAACGCCTCGCTGCCCACCCCGCAGCCGGTCTACTACCGGCCCATGTTCGGCGCCACCGGCTCCCAGCTCGCCAAGAACTGCGTGACGTTCGTGTCCCGGGCCGCGCACGAGTCCGGTGTGGCCGAACAGCTCGGCCTGCAACGGCAGGTCATGCCGGTCTACGGCTGCCGCAACCTGACCAAGCGCGACATGGTGCGCAACGACCGTACGCCGAAGCTCGAGGTCGACCCGGAGACCTTCGCCGTGAAGATGGACGGCGTGCACGCGACCGTGCCGGCGGCCAAGAACCTCCCCCTCAGCCAGCTCTACTTCTTCAGCTGACCCGGCGTGGCACCCGCCCCCGGCCGGGCCGGCGGCGGGGTCGCGTGAAAGGAGAACACATGCTCGTCGAAACGGTACTCGGCAACGTGAACGAGCCGGCCTGGACCGAGCGGCTCCGGGAGGCCAAGGTCGACGACCTGGTCCTCGACCAGTGGGACGCCCAGAAGAGCCGGCTGCGCCGGACCACGAGCCTCGGCACCGAGCTGGCGCTGTCCCTGGCCCGCGGCGTACGGCTGCGCGACGGCGACGTGCTCGCCTGGGACGACGCCACGGCGACCGCTGTGGTGGCCCGGATCGCGCTCGGCGAGGTGATGGTCGTGCACCTCGACACGCTGCACGGCGAGTCGCTGGACATGGTGATCCGTTCCGCCGTCGAACTCGGCCACGCGATCGGCAACCAGCACTGGCCGGCGGTGGTGAAGGGCACCAAGATGTACGTCCCGCTGACGGTGGACCGCAAGGTCATGGACTCGGTGATGCGGACACACGCGTTCACCGGCCTCACCCACGAGTTCATCCCCGGCACCGAGATCATCGCGTACCTGGCCCCGCACGAGTCGCGGCGGCTGTTCGGCGGGGCCGACTCGACCCCGCACACGCACCTGCCCGCCGACCTGAACTGAGGGCCGGGGTGTCCACGGTGACCGAGGCCCTGAAGCTGCTCCAGTTCGGCGACTCGGTCTTCCCGGTCGGCGCGTTCTCCTTCTCCAACGGGCTGGAGACGGCGGTCGAGCACGGCGCGGTGCACGACCGGACCACGTTGCAGGAATTCGTGCGGACGGTCACCCGTGCCGCCGCCACCGGTGACGGGGTGGCGCTGCTCGTGGCGCACCGCGCCGCGCGTGCCGGTGACCTCGACCGGATCCGGGCGGCCGACGAGGCCGTACACCTGCGCAAGATCAACGAGGAGACGCGGACGATGACCGTCCGCATGGGGCGCAAGCTGGCCGAGGCCGCCGAACGGGTGGTGGGGGAGTCCCTGCTGCGCAAGCGCGTCGCGGAGAGCGGCGGCGGCGTCCCGGTCACCTACCCGGTCGCGCTCGGCGTGCTCTTCGCCGAACTCGGCGTGGGCGAGGCGGACGCGTTCGCCGCCCACCAGTACGGCGCGGCCTCCATGGTGCTCGGCGCGGCGGTCCGGCTGATGCGGGTGGACCACCTCGACACCCAGTCGATCCTCTTCGCGGTGAACGAGCGGGTCGGCGAGGACTACGAGGAGGTGCGCACCGCCGGGCTGGACGACATGCAGAGCTTCGCGCCGCACCTCGACGTGCTGGCCGGCGCGCACCAGCACGCACACGTACGCATGTTCATGAGCTGAGCGCTCACCCACTGAAGGGCTTCTTCGAAAATGAAATCAGCGAGTCGGATCGGTGTCGGCGGCCCGGTGGGCAGCGGCAAGACGGCCATCATCGAGGCCGTCGTGCCCCGCCTGGTCGAGCAGGGCCTGCGCATCCTGGTCATCACCAACGACGTGGTCACCACCGAGGACGCCAAGCACGTCCGCCGCGCCCTGACCGGCGTGCTGGTGGAGGAGCGCATCGTCGGCGTGGAGACCGGCGCCTGCCCGCACACCGCCGTCCGCGAGGACCCCAGCATGAACCTCGCGGCGGTGGAGGACATGGAGGCGCGGTTCCCGGACAGCGACGTCGTGCTCATCGAGAGCGGCGGGGACAACCTCACGCTCACGTTCAGCCCCGCGCTCGTCGACTACTTCATCTACGTGATCGACGTGGCGGCCGGCGACAAGATCCCGCGCAAGAACGGTCCGGGCATCTCCAAGTCCGACATCCTCGTGATCAACAAGACCGACCTGGCCCCGTACGTCGACGCCGACCTGGACGTGATGGCCCGCGACGCCGAGCTGATGCGCGGCGGCAAGCCGTTCGTGTTCACCAACTGCAAGACCGGCGAGGGCATCGACGACCTGGTGGACCTGGTCCGCCGCAACGCGCTGTTCGACGCCGAAGTGCTGGCATGACCACTCTGGACTCCGTCCGGGAACTCGCGCCGTACCAGGACCAGCCGGCGCAGCTGCCGGCCGCCGCGAACGGCAAGGTGGGCATCCTCCGGCTGGGGTTCGAGTGGCGCGAGGACCAGGACCGGACCATCCTGCGCGACGTCTTCCGGCAGTCGCCGCTGCTGGTGCAGCGCGCGCTGTACTGGGACGAGGAGATGCCGGGCCTGCCCTGCGTCATGATCCTCACCACCTCGGGCGGCGTGCTCCAGGGCGACCGGCTGAGCATCGACGTCGACCTGGGGCCGGGCGCGCAGGCGCACCTGGTCACCCAGGCCGCCACCAAGATCCAGGAGATGGACGCCAACTACGGCACCCAGACCCAGAGCTTCACCCTGGCGCAGGACGCCTACCTGGAGTTCCTGCCCGAGCCGGTGATCCCGTTCCGGCGCAGCCGGTTCGTCTCCGACACCGTGGTCCGGCTCCCGGAGACCGCGACAATGCTGTACGCCGAGGTGCTCCAACCCGGCCGCAAGTACTACCGCGACGGCGAGATCTTCGCGTACGACCTGTTCTCCACCACGCTGCGGGCGCACCGGCCCGACGGACGCCCGTTGTTCGTGGAGAAGTTCGTCATCACTCCCGGCCGGTTCCCGGTGACGCGGATCGGCATGATGGACCGCTTCCACGTCTTCGGCAACGTCGTGCTGCTCACCGACCCGGACCGGGCGGCCCGGGTCTTCGAGCGGACCGCGACGCCGGTGTGGGACGAGCGGACGCCGCTGGCCACCGCCGTCAGCCGGCTGCCCAACGACGCCGGCCTGGTGTTCAAGGTGCTCGGGCAGGAGACCGAACCGGTCCGCGCCGCGGTACGCGCGTTCTGCACTGCCGCCCGCGAAGAGGTGACCGGCTGCACCTTCCCGCCGGTCTTCAGCTGGCGTTGAGGCGAGGAGAACAGCGGCATGGCCGACATCGGACGTGGCTGGCACCGGCTGGCCGACCGGAACCCGGCGGTCGGATTCGTCGACGCGAGCCTGCGCGGCGCCGCGCAGGTGGTGCTCCAGAACAATCCGCTCAGCGGCCTGCTCATCCTGATCGCGCTGGCCTGGGGCGCGTTCGAGAACGGAACGCCCCGGGTGTTCGGCGGCGGCGTGCTCGGCCTGGTCGTGGGCACCGCGACCGCGCTGGCGCTGCGGGTCGACATGTCCAGCTGGCGCAAGGGCCTGTTCGGCTTCAGCCCGCTGCTGACCGGCCTCGCGGTGCCCACGTTCCTCGACCAGCGCCCGCTGATGTGGCTCTACCTCGTGCTCGGCGCGATCGGCACGGTGGTGGTCACGCTCGCCCTCAACGCCGTGTTCAAACGCTGGAACCTGACCGCCTACACGTTCCCGTTCGTACTCACGACCTGGTTCCTGCTGATGGCGGCGTACCAGTTCGACAGGTTCACGGTGCTCACCAAGCTGACCCCGAAGTTCCCCGGTGAGGGATCCCTGACCCGCGGCACGTTCGACTGGGGCCTCATCCCGGTCTTCTTCAAGGGCGTGTCCCAGGTCTACCTGATCGAGAGCTGGGTCACCGGCCTGCTCATCCTCGTCGCCCTGCTGATCAACTCCCGGTGGTCGGCGCTGTTCGCGGTGATCGGCGCCGTCGGCGCGACACTGCTGGCGCTCTGGTTCGGCGCCGACGGCGCGTCCCTGGACAAGGGGCTGTTCGCCTTCAACGCGGTGCTGACCGCGATCGTGGTGGGCGCTGTGGCGCACCGTCCCGGCGCACTGGTCACCGTCTACACGCTGTTCGGAATCGCGCTGACGCTGCTCGTACAGATGGCGCTGACCACCATGCTCACCCCGCTCGGCATCCCGGTGCTCACCGGGCCGTTCAACATCGCCACCTGGCTGTTGCTGCTGCCGGACCGGCACTTCGCGCCGGTGCCCAACCACGAACGGGTCAGGGACACCGTGATGCACACCGTCCGCGACTCCGTCCACCTGCGAGAGAAGGAGGGAAACCGTGTCCGCTCCGAACGCGGGTGACACCGCCTGGGTGCTCGTCTGCGCCGGCCTGGTCCTGTTCATGACACCGGGGCTCGCCGCGTTCTACGGCGGCATGGTCCGCACCCGCAACGTGCTGGCGATGCTGCAACAGAACATGATCGCGCTGGGCGTGGTCAGCCTGACCTGGGTGCTCGTCGGCTACACCATCGCCTTCGGCGACGACGCCGGCAGCGGACTGTTCGGCAACCTGGAACTGTTCGGGCTCGCCGACCTCAAGGTGCCGCCCGCGCCCAACCTGCACGTGGTCGACGGCCGGATCACCATCCCGACGCTGGCGTTCGTACTGTTCCAGATGATGTTCGCGGTGATCACGCCGGCGCTCGTCACCGGCGCCACCGCGGGCCGGCTGCGTTTCGGCGGCTGGGTGCTGTTCCTCGCGGTCTGGTCGGTGGTGGTCTACGCGCCGATCGCGCACTGGCTCTGGCATCCCGGCGGATGGCTGGCGAAGTTCGGCACCCAGGACTGGGCCGGCGGGCTCGTCGTGCACGCCAGCGCCGGCGCCGCCGTCCTCGCCGTCCTGCTCGTCGTCGGCCGGCGCCGGGACTGGCCGCACACCGCCGCGCCACCCAACTCGATCCCGCTGACCATCGTCGGCGCCGGCATCCTCTGGTTCGGCTGGTTCGGCTTCAACGGCGGCGACGGCCTGCAGGCCAACGGCCTGGCCGCGCAGGCCGTCCTCAACACGCACCTGGCCGCCGCCGCGGCCATGCTCGTCTGGCTGGCGCTGGAGCGCGTCACCGACGGACACAGCACCGTCGTGGGCGCGGTCTCCGGCGCGGTCGCGGGCCTGGCCACAGTCACCCCGACCGCCGGGTACGTCAACGCGGCCTCGGCCGTCGCGATCGGCGCGCTGGCCGGCCTGGTCTGCCACTTCGCGCTGAAACTGAAGTACCTGCTGCGCCTCGACGACGCGCTCGACGTGCTCGCCGTGCACTTCGTCGGCGGCATGCTCGGCACGCTCCTGCTCGGCCTGTTCGGCAACCGCGGGGTCAACCCGCTCGGCGCGGACGGGCTGTTCCTCGGCGGCGGGGGCGGCCTGCTGTGGCGCCAGCTCGTCGGCGTGGTGAGCGTGGTCGCGTTCTCCTTCGTCCTGACCTGGCTGATCGCCGCCGGGGTGCAGGCACTCATCGGCCTGCGCGTGCCGCTCGCCGACCAGGAACGCCTGGACCAGGCGCAACAGGGCGCCGACGCCTACCACCTGGGCGGGGTCACCAGCCTGACCGCGCCGGGCGCGCCCCGCCGCCGTGCCGCGGCGGCGCCGGCCGGCGAACCAGCAGTGCCACCAGGCCAGCGGGTACGGGTGGTCACCGCGCTGCTGGAGCCGGACCCGGCGGCGAACAGCGCCGACCTGCGCGACGCGCTGCTGCGCGCGGGCGCGATCTCGGTGATCGTCAGCGACGCCGCCGTGGCGACGACGACACCGCAGGCGAGCCTGCTGCCGCGTGGTTACTGGCAGGACCAGCCGTTGTCGGCCCGGCTGCGCGTCACCGTGCTGGTGGGCGCGGACGGGGTGGGGGCGGTGCTGGACGAGCTGGACCGGATGGGCGCGCGGCGAAGCGACACGTTCGTGCAGGAGGCGGAACGCGTCCAATCCTGACGGTCCGTCGACCGATGCCGGCGGACAGCTCACCGGAGAAAGTCACGACAGGCCCTCGTGACCTGTGTGGGATCGTTCTGGTGCCACTCAATCAACAGCGGCTGATGCCCTGAGGACCGGAATGGAGCCGATCTTCTGGGAGCTGAGGCTTTCCCAGCCTCACCGGAAGTTGAGCCTTGTCCGGGTTGGACTTGATGACGCGGGCGCTGCGCCAAGCGTCATGCGCCGTAAGCCGTTCTGCGGCCCGCTTGGCTCCAACGAAGTCGGGGATGCGCCCGTACGCGCCAGGGGGTAGCGCCTGAGCAGCCTGTTCCAACCGTGACCAAATGGTCTCACGCACCTCGCATTTCGCCTCATCGATGTCCATGTGGCCCTCTCATGACGAGTCAGAGCGAGCGCCCAGGGCGACCTCTGCCACAGTCGTCATCGGCTCACGCCGTCTCGTTCTCCCGCAGGTGCGGCAACATCTGACCGACCAGCCCAGGGGTGATCGCGAGGGTAGTCGTCGACTCGGCGCTGTACTCGGCCCCACTGATGTCGGCGACGACGGCTCCCGCCTCACGGGCGATGGCCACCCCGGCTGTCATGTCCCAGGTGTGGTTGGAGAGGGTGATGGCGGCGTCGATCTTCCCCTCCGCCAACCAGACGAGATCCACTGCGGCTGATCCACTCATTCGCACGCGCTGCACCGTCGCGGCAAGCCGCGCCATAAGTGCCAGCCGGATCCGATTCTTGTTCGCGGCATCCGCTCCGACGGCGAAATCGCCGATCCCTACGACGGCTTCGTCCAGGCTGGTGGTGTCGCTCACCTTGACCGGATCGCCGTTCGCGAATGCCCCACAACCTTCGGCGGCCCAGTATCGAGCACCGAGGAAGGGTAGGTCCACGACGCCGAGGGCTGGACGTGTTCCGTGGAGTAAGCCGAGGGAGATGCCGCACAAGGGGATACCGCGCACGAAATTGATCGTTCCGTCGACCGGATCAAGCGTCCACTGCAAATCCCCGGTGCCGCTGACTCCCTCCTCCTCCCCGAGGAAGGCGATGCCGGGTGTCGCATCGCGCAGGAACGATCGAAGGTCTCGCTCAATCGCGTAGTCGACATCCGAGACGAGATCGCGGTCGCCTTTACTGGTAGAGGTGACCGGTGCCTGGCGGCGCATGAAGGTGGCTGCCCGACCAACAGCATCGAGGGCGACCGGCAGCAGCTCACGGTACGAGGTCACAGTTGCCGGCTCCGCTCCCACTGAGAGTCGAAAATCTGCTCATACACCGGATACAACCCCGTCGTGGGTTCTCGGCGTCGCATCACGAAGGTCGGAGAGTCGACCCCTCGGCTCGCGGGCAGGTATGCCTGGGCAAGGCAGAGGTCGTCGATGAGGAGCACGTTGAACCGAAGCGTCTCGTCGTAGAGGGCGAGCTGCACGTTGCCGTACAGGTCGCCCGACAGGCGGTCACGCACCCGCAACATCGTCTCGATGTTGAGCTTCGTCAGTGCCGCGAGCTGGCCGGCCGGGAAGCTCTCCTCACGTTCCCTGGCTTGGATCGCCGAGCCGTCAGGATCCAGGAACAGGCATCGGACCTGTGCGCCGCCTTCGATGAGCTGACGCCAGCGGTGATCGGGGTAGTGCTGGCACAGCAGGTTCAGGGAGAGTCCCATCGCTCGAACCTTTCGGGCGCCGTCCAGGATGCGATCCGCAGGCAGGTGCGCAGAGAGCTCCGCCCGATTGCGGAAAACCGCCGTGACGTCCGCTATTGAGGTGCCACCGTTCCCTTCCGCCTGGATATCGGCAGCACCTTGCCGCAGCTCGGCGGCATCGGCCAATCCCAAGCCTGACCGGAATCGCCGATGAACCTCGTTCCCCGCCCGCGCGAGCGCGGTGTCGAGAGCGGCCTGGATCTCCGGTCGAGGTTGCACCGCTTCCCGGCCGGCCTCCCACTTCGAGACGGTGCGCTCGCTGACGCCGAGGTGTTCGGCGAAGTCGCGGATGCTCATTCGCAGCGCGTGCCGCAGCATCCGGGTCTCCCGGCCGGTCCACTTCTGCACGGTCGTCATCGGCTCGCCTCCGAGTGCGTCGAGACCGGCTGCCAGCAGCTTAGCGGCTCGACTTCAGAGCTGGTACAGCGCAAGTGCAGAGCGTAGTCGTACCCGATGAGCCGCAAGCTGGCGAGGGTGGACGCATGGCCCGGGGCGGGTGCTGGGCTCCGGCGGGGCGTCACCCGAGCGCGCCCGCCGTCCCCGCCCGCCCCGGTGCCGCTCCGACTCTCGACGAAAGGGCTCTTCATGGCGGCGGTGCTGGACGACTTCCCGGTGTTCACCCCGGTCAGCGACGAGGACGTGGCGTTGGCCGTACGCGCGGTGGCGGTGCATGTGCCGGAGCGGTGGCCGGCGGGTCCACTGTGCCGCAGTGAGCGGGTCCCGCATCCGTGCCGGCTGGCCCGCTGGGGCCGCAGCACATTGCAGGCGGCCGGGCTCACCGAGGAGCGCGTGGACGAGTTGGTCGCCGCCGGCGACCCGGGCGCCTGGCCGTGGGCGTGACCGGGCTCGGGGCGTACCCGACGGAGAGCTGGCCCGGGTCGGCGGCGGTGCGTGAGGCGGTGGCCCGGTGGCTGCGGCTGGTGGCGGCGGACGCGGAGCTGGCGCCGTACCTCGTCGGGGTTGATCGGGCCCGGCTCGCCGGACACCTGGCGCTCACTCTCACGGTGGCGCTCGGCGGACCGGCGGGCGACATCGCCCGGCCAACGGCCGAGGCATGGCGCGGCCTGGGCCTGACCGAGGCGCAGCACCGCCGCGTGGTCGACTACCTGGCCGGGGTGCTCTGGGCGCTCGACGTGCCGGCAGGCTCGGTGACAGCGGCCCGGCGGGCCTTCTCGGACGAGGCCGGCTGGTGACCGCCGCCCTCGCCGCGTCGTGGTCCGTCACCATGCGGTACGCCCGCGAGGCAGCCGACCACTTCTGGTGCGCGGTCGAGGAGCGCTGCCCCGGGGCGCTGCCGGAGCGGGAGGCGGCGGTGTTCCTCGCCGCATTCGGACGGCTGGTCAGCGGTGGCGACGACCCGGCCGGTCGGGCGGCGTTGTTGACCGTGCTCGGCCGGGCCTGTCGCCGCTACCGGCTGCTGCCGCACCAGCTCACCGTCGAGGCCGCGCTCGTCGCGACGGTGTCCCGGCAGGCGAGGTTGACACCGGAACTGGTGGCGGCCTGGGCAGGGGCCGCCCGGCGGGCCACGGCGGCGGTGAGCCGTGCGGTCGAGCAGGCCGACGACGGCCCGCCCTGGTGGCCGGCGCAGGTCGTCGACCACGACCGGGCCGCCGACGGCATCGCCGTGGTGACCGTGCGCCCCTGGCGCCGCCTGACGTTCCGGCCCGGCCAGGCGCTGCCCGTCTGCGCCGAGCGCCGGCCCGGCTGGTGGCGCTGGTACTCGCCGGCCAACGCTCCGCGCGCCGACGGCACCATCGAACTCCACGTCCGTGCCGTCGCCGCCGTCTCCCGCACGCTCGTGCACCGGGTACGCCCCGGTGACCGGATCTGGCTCGGCCCGCCCCGGTCGACCGGCCTGACCCTCGACCCGGCGTCGAAGGCGGACCTGCTGCTCGTCGCCGGGGGGACCGGGCTGGCGCCGCTGCGCGCCCTGGTCGAGCAGGTCGCCGCCGCGCCGGCCGGTCGCCGCGTCACAGTGGTGGTCGGCGCCCGTACCCTCGCCGACCTCTACGACCCGATCAGCCTCGACAAGCTTCAGAGCAGCAACGACTGGCTGACCGTCGTACCCGCGTTCTCGCACGATCCGGTGGCGGAGGCGGGAGAGCAGGGTGATGCGCTCACCGTCGCGCTCGACCACTGGCGACCCGGTCAGGAGGTCTACCTGTGCGGGCCACCGTTGATGGTGGCCGGGTCGCGGCTGCGCTTGCTCGCCGGTGGGGTGCCGGCCGAGCGGATCCACCTGCCGGACGGGTTCGGCGTCTGATGGGCGTCTATCACAGCCGCAACGCGCTGGCCGGCCCGCTCACCGCGGACCGGCTCAGCGCCGTCGAGCTGCCCCGCACGTCACTGGGGCGGCGCGGTTACCGGACCGACGACGTCGACGCGCTGTTGCACCGGCTCGTCTACGAACTGGGGGAGCGGACCCGGCTGCTCGACGACGCCCGGGACGAGAACGACCGCATCAAGCGGGCCCTGCGCGCCTGGCAGGCCGAGGTGCGGGAGGCTGCCGGCGTCGTCTGGTCTCCCGCGGCCATTCCAGACTCACCGTCTCGTCCCGGCCCCGACGGTCGACGTGCGGGTGAGCGGTGACCCGGACGACACCGGTCGTGCCGCATACTGGCCCGGTGTTCACTCTCGCCCAGGCGCGACACCTGGTGGCCACGCTGCGGCCGCGCGTCGACGAGCTGATCCGGCTGCGGGCCGACCTGGCCGAGCTGCGTGTCGATCTGGCCGACCACGGCGTCAGCGCGCTCGGCGGGCTCGCCGAGGTGAAGGCCCTGGAGGCGCGGCTGCACGTGGTGGTGGACGAGTTCCACCAGCACGACATCGCGGTCAAGGGGATCGCCCCGGTGCTGCTCGACTTCCCCGGTGAGCGCGACGGCCGGGCGGTGCTGTGGTGCTGGCTGGAGGGGGACACCGACATCCGGTGGTACCACCGGGTCGAGTGCGGATTCGCCGGCCGCCGTCCGGTCTGAGCCGGCCTGTGGGTGACGCGCGCCGGGCGGTGCCGTCCGACGCCGACGAGCTGGTGCGGCTGCGCGGGCTGATGCTCGCCGGAATGAGCGGCGCGCCGACGCCGCCGGGCCGCTGGCAGGACGTGGCCCGGGACAATCTGCGCGCCTGGCTGGCCGAGCCGGACCCGTGGCTGGCCGCAGCGCACTGCTGGCCTGGTTCCGGGACCGGGGCGTGCGCCGGGTCGACCTGCGGGCCTCGGCGGCCGGTCGGCCGCTCTACCGTGCCCTGGGTTTCCGGGAGACCGCCGACCCGGCGATGCGCCTGACGTTCCCGGCGGAACAATCCTTCATCCCGCTCCGCGAGACCGGCAACGATTTGTAGGCGTAAGTCGCTATGCGCGCTGAACCGCAAATCGGTGATCTTCCATGCGCCGTGATCTTATTGATATCTATCTCTCACCACCACTTCACGCCCCCAGGAGTGCGACGTGCGGAGATCCCGTCTTGCCACCCTCGCCCTGACCCTGGCCGCCTCGGTCGGGGTCACTCTGTCTCTGGCCGCCCCCGCCCAGGCGGCCCCGTCCGACCGCTACGTCGCGCTCGGCGACTCGTACGCCTCCGGCGTCGGCGCCGACAGCTACACGTCCGAGAGCGGTAACTGCCTACGCAGCACGAACGCCTACCCGGCGCTCTACAACGCCAACATCAAGCCGGCGTCGTACCGATCGGTGGCCTGCTCCGGCGCCACCACGGCCGACGTCATCAACAGCCAGCTCTCCGCGCTCTCCTCGACCACCACGCTGGTCAGCGTCACCGTGGGCGGCAACGACGTGGGCTTCGCCAACATCATGAGCACCTGTGTGCTCCAGGGGGAGACCCAGTGCGTGGCGGCCGTGCAGTCCGCCATGAACGTCGCCCGCACCTCGATGCCCGGCCGGCTCGCCAACGTCTACAACGGCATCAAGAGCCGCTCGCCCTCGGCCCGCGTCGTGGTGGTCGGCTACCCGGTCTTCTACCAGCTCGGCACGACCTGTGTCGGGCTCAGCGCCACGTCCCGGGCGAAGATCAACGAGGGCATCAACCTGCTCGACGACATCACCCGTACGGCCGCCGTCTCGGCCGGCTTCAAATTCGCCGACGTCCGCTCCATCTTCGTCGGCCACCAGCTGTGCAGCGGCGGGACCAAGTGGCTGCACGCGCTCAACGTGCTGAGCCTGAGCAAGTCGTACCACCCGACGGCGGCCGGGCAGTCCGGCGGCTACTACCCGGTCTTCCGGTCCGCCGCCGGCTGACCCGGTCCGCGGCAGCGGCACGCCTCCCCGCGGGGGCGTGCCGCTTCGCCGTGCCCGGCGGCGGTGTGCCCGTCAGGCCGGCAGGACCTTCTCGATCGCCGCGCGCAGCTCGGGGTCCTCGGGGGTGACCTGCGGGCCGAACCGGGCGGCCACTGTCCCGTCCGGGGCGACGAGGAACTTCTCGAAGTTCCAGCGCACGTCGCCGGTGTGCCCCTCGGCGTCCGGCGTGGACACCAGTTCGGCGTAGAGCGGGTGCCGGTCCGGGCCGTTGACGTCGACCTTCTCCGTCAGCGGGAACGTCACGCCGTAGTTGACCTGGCAGAACTCCTCGATCTCGGCGGCGCTTCCCGGCTCCTGGCCGGCGAACTGGTTGCACGGCACGCCGAGCACCGTCAGTCCGCGCCCGGCGTACGTGTCGGCGAGTTCCTGAAGGCCCGCGTACTGCGGGGTGAGGCCGCAGCGGGAGGCCACGTTGACCACGAGCAGGGCGCGGCCGCGGTAGCGGCCGAGGTCGGCCGGTCCGCCGGTGAGGGCGTCGATCTGGACGTCGAAAACGGTCATGTGACGAGGCTACGGGCCGTCACGCGGACCGTCCCGCGCCACCCGTGAAATCGACGCATCTACATCTTGACGAAGTGGTGACGGCGTGAGTAGCGTCTCAGCAATCAATTTGGAAACTTTCCTAACTATTGGAGGGACGCCGTATGAAGAGATCGCTCCGCCGGGCCCTGTGGGCCACCGGCGCCGTGGTCGCGCTCGCGGTCGCCGCGGTGCCCATGACCACCGCGTCGGCCGCCGGCAGCGTCACCGCCACCTTCGCCAAGGTGCAGGACTGGGGGACCGGCCACGAAGGGCGGGTGACCGTCACCAACGGCACCAGCTCCACCGTCAACGGCTGGCGCATCGAGTTCACGCTGCCCTCCGGCACCTCGATCAGCAGCTCCTGGGACGCCGACATCACCCGCAGCGGTGACCGCTACGTGGCGGTCAACAAGAGCTGGGCCGCGACGCTCGCCCCGGGCGCCAGCTTCAGCTGGGGCTACAACGGCACCGGCGGCTACAAGGCGCCGGTGAGCTGCACGATCAACGGCGGCACCTGCACCGGCGGCGGCACGCCGACGACCACCGCGCCGACCACGGCGCCGCCGACCACCGCGCCGCCCACCACGGCGCCGCCGACGACCGCCCCGCCGACCACGCAGCCGCCCACCACGCCGCCGCCCGGCGGCAAGAAGGTCGTCGGCTACTTCGCCGAGTGGGGCGTCTACGCCCGCAACTACCACGTCAAGAACATCCACACCAGCGGCTCGGCCGCGAAGCTCACCCACATCCTGTACGCCTTCGGCAACACCACCGGTGGCCGGTGCAGCATCGGGGACAGCTACGCCGACTACGAGAAGGCGTACACCGCCGCGGACAGCGTCGACGGCGTGGCCGACACCTGGGACCAGCCGCTGCGCGGCAGCTTCAACCAGCTGCGCAAGCTGAAGAAGATGTACCCGAACCTGAAGGTCCTCTGGTCCTTCGGTGGCTGGACCTGGTCCGGCGGCTTCACCCAGGCCGCGCAGAACCCGGCCGCGTTCGCCGACTCCTGCTACTCCCTGGTCAAGGACCCGCGCTGGGCGGACGTCTTCGACGGCATCGACGTCGACTGGGAGTACCCGAACGCCTGCGGCCTCCAGTGCGACAGCAGCGGCCCGAACGCCTTCAAGAACGTGGTCTCGGCGCTGCGGAGCAAGTTCGGCTCCAGCTTCCTGGTCACCGCGGCGATCACCGCCGACGGCAGCAACGGCGGCAAGATCGACGCGACCGACTACGCGGGCGCCGCGACGAACCTCAACTGGCTGATGCCGATGACGTACGACTACTTCGGCGCCTTCAACGCCCAGGGGCCGACCGCGCCGCACTCGCCGCTCTACTCGTACTCGGGTATCCCGCAGCAGGGCTTCTGGTCCGACGCGGCGATCCAGAAGCTGAAGTCCAAGGGCGTACCGTCCAGCAAGCTGCTGCTCGGCGTCGGCTTCTACGGACGCGGCTGGACCGGCGTGACCCAGGCTGCGCCCGGCGGCAGTGCCACCGGCGCGGCCCCCGGCACCTACGAGGCCGGCATCGAGGACTACAAGGTGCTCAAGAACAGCTGCCCGGCCACCGGCACGGTCGGCGGCACCGCGTACGCCAAGTGCGGCAGCAACTGGTGGAGCTACGACACCCCGGCGACGATCGGCGGGAAGATGAGCTACGCCAACAGCCAGGGCCTCGGTGGCGCGTTCTTCTGGGAGCTCTCCGGTGACACCAGCAACGGTGAGCTGATCGGCGCCATCAAGGGCGGTCTCGGCTGAGCCGAGGGCCGACGCACCACCCACCCGGCGGGGAGGGGTCGTACCGGCCCCTCCCCGCCCGCGTGCCGTTCTGGCAGAGCGCGCCGATCCGGGTCAGGATGGGGAGTCACCCGGCCGGCCGGGCCGGGTGTGGCACACTCGCCGCTCGACGAGTCCACGCGACGGGAGGACCGATGGATCGCAGCCACCGCGGCCGGTTCGCCGCGCTCGCCCTCGCCTTCGCGCTCACGCCGGCGCTGGCCGCCTGCGGCTCCGGCCCGGACGGCGCCGCCACCGCGCCCAGCGGCCGGGCGCCCGCCGAGGAGGCGGCGGCCAAGAGCCGGGAGCGCGTGCAGGCGTACCTCGACGCGCTCACCGCCCGCGACGCCGACGCCGGCCGCAGCCAGCTCTGCGCGCCCATGCACGCCGCCTTCGACGCCGCCGCCACCGGCCCGAACGGTGACTTCGCCGACCACTTCACGGTGCCCGAAGCGACGATCACCGACGTCCGCTCCGGCCCGAACGGGCAGGAGGTCAGCGCCTCCGTCACGGTGGCCGCCGGATCGCGCAAGGCCACCCGGTCCCTGCTGTTCACGGTGACCCGTAACGGGGCGGACTGGTGCATCTCCGGCGAGGTTCCCGGCGACCGCACGGCCGACCCGTCCGAGCCGCCGCCGGCGGCGCGGCCCTCGCCGGTCTCCTCCCAGTGACCGGAACCATGCCCCTCGGCGGCGAGTGATCGCGACGGTCGCCGTACGCTTTCCTCCATGCGCCATGAGTGGCATCAGCTGAGTCACCCCGCCGTGGGCAGCCCTGGCCTGCAGACCAGCCGCCCGACCGCCGACTCCGCCGAGGACGCGGCCCTCGGCCTCGACCGATGGCGGGAGCTGCCGCGCGCGCAGACCCCGCCGTGGGACGACCCGGCCCAGGTCGCCGAGGTCTGCCGGGTGCTGGACACGGTTCCCTCGGTGGTCGCGCCCTACGAGGTCGACCAGCTGCGGCAGCGGCTGGCCCTGGTCTGCGAGGGCAAGGCGTTCCTGCTCCAGGGCGGTGACTGCGCCGAGACGTTCGCCGACAACACCGAGAGCCACCTGCTCGCCAACGCCCGCACGCTGCTCCAGATGGCCATCGTGCTCACGTACGGCGCGTCACTGCCGGTGGTCAAGGTGGCCCGGGTGGCCGGCCAGTACACCAAGCCCCGGTCCCTGCCGACCGACGCCCGGGGGCTGCCCGCCTACCGCGGCGACATGATCAACTCGCTGGAGGCCACGCCGGAGGCGCGGGTCGCCGACCCGCAGCGCATGATCCGGGCGTACGCCAACTCGGCCGCCGCGATGAACATGCTCCGGGCGTACCTGGCAGGCGGCCTGGCCGACCTGCACGCCGTGCACGACTGGAACAAGGACTTCGTCCGGCAGTCCCCGGCCGGGGAGCGCTACGACGCGATCGCCCGCGAGATCGACCGGGCACTGGCCCTCATCCGGGCCTGCGGGATGACCGACGACGAGGCGCTGCGCACCGTCACGCTCTACTGCTCGCACGAGGCGCTGGCGCTGGAGTACGACCGGGCGCTGACCCGGATCTCCGACCACAAGGCGTACGGCCTGTCCGGGCACTTCCTCTGGATCGGCGAGCGGACCCGGCAGATCGACGGCGCGCACATCGACTTCATCTCCCGCATCGCCAACCCGATCGGCGTCAAGCTCGGCCCCACCACCACGCCGGACGAGGCGATCGAGCTCTGCGAGAAGCTCAACCCGGACAACATCCCCGGCCGGCTCACGCTGATCAGCCGGATGGGCAACCACCGGGTACGCGACGCGCTGCCGCCGATCGTGGCGAAGGTCACCGCCGCCGGCGCGAAGGTCGTCTGGCAGTGCGACCCGATGCACGGCAACACGCACGAGTCCTCGAACGGCTACAAGACCCGGCACTTCGACCGGATCGTGGACGAGGTGCTCGGCTACTTCGAGGTGCACCGCGGCCTCGACACCCACCCGGGCGGCCTGCACGTCGAGCTGACCGGCGAGGACGTCACCGAGTGCCTCGGCGGCGCCCAGGGCATCGAGGACCTCGACCTGCCCGACCGGTACGAGACCGCCTGCGACCCCCGGCTCAACACCCAGCAGTCGCTGGAGTTGGCGTTCCTGGTGGCGGAGATGCTCCGTGGCTGACGCGAGGAGTGAGCTTGCGAGCCCTGAGCTGATCGATCTGCGGACGGACACCGTGACCCGGCCGACGCCGGGGATGCGGGAGGCGATGGCCGCCGCCGAGGTGGGCGACGACGTCTACGGCGAGGACCCGACAGTCGCCGCCCTGGAGGCGGAGGTGGCCGCGCTGTTCGGCCACGAGGCGGCGCTGTTCGCCCCGAGCGGATCGATGGCCAACCAGATCGCGCTCCAGTTGCACGTGCCGCCCGGCGACGAGTTGCTCTGCGACGCCGACGCGCACGTGGTCACGTACGAGGTGGGGGCCGCCGCCGCGTACGGTGGGATCTCCTCGCGGACGTGGCCCGCGGTGGGCGCGGACCTGGACCCCGACGTGGTCGCCGGGATGATCCGGCCGGACGGCTACTTCGCGGTGCCGACCCGCGCGATCGCGGTGGAGCAGACCCACAACCGGGGCGGCGGCGGGGTGATCCCGCTGCCGACGCTGCGCCGCATGCGCGAGGTCGCCGACGAGCACGGGGTGGCGCTGCACTGCGACGGTGCCCGGATCTGGCACGCGCACGTCGCGGACAGGGTGCCGCTGGCCGGGTACGGCGAGCTGTTCGACACGCTTTCGGTGTGCCTCTCCAAGGGCCTCGGCGCGCCGGTCGGCTCGCTGGTGGTGGGCAGCGCGGAGAAGATCGCCCGCGCGCGGGTCCTGCGCAAGCGGATGGGCGGTGGCATGCGGCAGGTCGGCATTCTTGCCGCCGCCGGCCGGTACGCGCTGGCGCACCACGTCGAGCGGCTCGCCGAGGACCACGCGAAGGCGGCCCGGCTGGCCGAGGCGGTCGCCCCGCACGGGGTGCTCGCGTCGGTGGTGCGCACGAACATCGTGCCGCTGGACCTGACCAAGCACCCTCTCGACGCGCACGCGCTGGCGGCAGCCGCGCGGGAAGCCGGTCTGCTGATCTCGGTGCTCGGCCCGCGTACCGCCCGGTTGGTGACCCACCTGGACGTCACCGACGAGCAGATCGACAGCGCCGCCACCATCCTCGACACCGCCCTGCGCGCCTGACCCTCCGGCAACGCCGTGGCGAGGGCGGGAGGAAACGGCTGTGTCAGGGGCGCAGGCGTTTGAGGGCGGCGATGTCGGCGGCGTGGCCGACGTGCTTCTCCGTCGGGGTCTCCACCAGCACCGGTACGCCGGCGGTCGCCGGATGGCGCATCAGCTCGGCGAACGCCGGCTCGCCGATGGTGCCCTTGCCGATGTTCTCGTGCCGGTCCCGGGTGGAGCCGCACAGGTCCTTCGAGTCGTTCGCGTGCACCAGCCGCAGCCGGTCGGCGCCCACCGTGGCGACCAGCGTGTCGAGCGTGGCGGTCATGCCGCCCTCGGCGGCCAGGTCGTGCCCGGCCGCCCAGGCGTGACAGGTGTCGAAGCACACGCCCAGCATCGGGTGCCGGTCGACCGCGTCGAGGTAGGGGCCGAGGTGCTCGACCCGGGACGCCAGTGACCGGCCGCCCCCGGCGCTCGGCTCGACCAGCAGCATCGGCCCGCCGGTGGCCGCGGTCTCGTCGAGCAGCGGGAGCAGCGACTCCCGGACCTGCCGCAGGGCCGCCTCGGCGTGCCCGGCGTCCACCGAGCTGCCGGCGTGGAACACCACGCCCTCGGCGCCGATCGCCCGGCCCCGCCGCAGCGCGTGGGCGAGCGTCTCCGCCGACCTGGTGACCGTCGCGGGGGTGGGGGAGCCGAGGTTGACCAGCAGCGACGCGTGGATGAACACGGGCAGGCCACGCTCGGCGCAGCCGTCGCGGAACAGCGCGTCCTGCGCCGGGTCACCGGCCGGCAGCGCCCAGCCACGCGAGTTCGAGACGTAGACCTGCACCACCTCGGACCCGGCCGCATCCGCGTACGGCAGGGCCGCCCGCGCCAGGCCACCGGAGGTGGGGGTGTGCGACCCCACCGGCCGGCACCCGTTCGCCGCGCTCACAGGCACGTCACAGTGATCGTGGTGCCCGGCGGCACCGGCGTGTTCTCGGCCGGGTTCTGGATCCGGACGATGCCGTTCGGGTTGAGCTGGATGTTGACCGGGAAGCCCTGGCTCTCCAGCGTCTGCTTGGCCTGCTGGCAGGGCATGTCGACCACCCGGGGCACGGCCACCTGCGGCGGGCCCTTGCTGATCTCCAGCTTGACCTGGGCGCCCTTTTCCACACCGGTGCCGTCGGCCGGGCTCTGGCCGAGGATCTCGTCCTTCGGCTTGTCGGACTCCTTGACGTTCTCCACCGGCTTGAGCCCGAGCCGCGCGAGGATGGCGCGCGCCTCGGTGAGGCTCTTGCCGACCAGGTCGGGCACGCTCACCGGGGCGCGGCCCTTGCTGAGGATCAGCGTCACCTTGGCCCCGGGCTTGACCTCAGTGCCCACCTTCGGGTCGGTGGCCAGCACGACACCCGCCGGCAGCGCGTCGTCGTAGCGGGAGCTGCCCTTGGCCGCGACCAGGTTGAGACCCTCCAGCTCCACCTGGGCGAGCGCGAAGTCCTTGCCCACCACGTCCGGCACCGGCAGGCGCTCCGGACCGAGCGACAGGGTCAGCGTGATCGTGCCGCCCTTGACGATCCGGGCGGCCGAGCCCGGCGCCTGCCCGAGCACGGTGTCCTTCGGGACGTTCTCGTCGTACCGGGGGTCGGCGTAGCGCAGCGTGAAACCACCGCGCTGGGCCTGCGCCTCCGCCTCGGCCTTGGTGAGGCTCACCATCTGCGGCGCGACCGTGTAGCGGCCCACGCCGAACCACCAGCCGCCGACGGCGGCGACCAGGCCGAGCACCACGACCGCCGCGGCGACGGCCAGCCGGCCGCGCGGCGAACCCATGATCCGGGTACGCAGGGCGGCGAACCGGGCGCCCACCCCCTCCGGTTCGGCGGCGCGGCGGCGGTGCGGGCGCTGGGTGGCGGCGCCCTCGGGCAGCCGGGCCCATGACGGGCGCTCGATCGGCTGCAGCGCGGCCACCACCTGCGTCGGCTGGCTCAGCACCGCCGTGTCGTCGCTGAGCTGACGCAGGACAGTGGTGTGCGTGTGCGGGTTGCCCAGTTCCTCGCGGGCCGCCTGCACCTCGGTCAGCAGCGCCGCGGCGTCGGCCGGACGGGCGGCCGGGTCGCGCCGGGTGGCCCGGGCGACGAGCGCGTCGACAGCCGGCGGCAGCGCCGGAACCAGCGTGGACGGGGCCGGCACGTCCCGGTCGACGTGCTGCCAGGCGACCTCCACCGGGCGGTCGCCGTCGTAGGGCACCCGGCCGGTGAGCATCTCGAACAGCACGATGCCGGCCGAGTAGACGTCGGTGCGCGGGTCGGCGTGGCCCTGGGTGACCAGCTCCGGCGCCACGTACGCCACCGTCGCCATGAGCTGGTTGCCGTTCTCGTCCTCCGCGCTCGCCTCGACGGCCCGGGCCAGCCCGAAGTCGGCCACCTTGACCACGCTGTCGACCAGGTCGCGGCTGCCGCCGGCGGGCACCTCGGCGACCAGGACGTTCTCCGGCTTGACGTCGCGGTGCACCAGGCCGGCCCGGTGCGCGGCGGCGAGCGCGGCGAGCACCTGCTCGGTGATCGCGAGCGCCTCGTCCGGGTTCAGCCGGCGGCGCTCGGCGAGCACGTCACGCAGCGTGCGGCCGCGCACGTACTCCATCACCAGGTACGGCAGGCCGGCGTGGATGCCCTGGTCGTAGACCGCCACCACGTTCGGGTGGGTGAGCCGGGCGATCGTCTTCGCCTCGTCGGTGAACCGCTCGACGAACCCGGCCATCCGGGCCCGGGCCTGCGGCGCCTGGGTCGGGTGAATGATCTTGACCGCCACGGTGCGCTCCAGGCGCTCGTCGGTGGCGGTGTACACGGTCGCCATGCCGCCACGGGCGACGCGACCGCGAATGCGGTAGCGCCCCTCGATCAGCGAGCCCAGCAACGTGTCGGCGACCTGTGTGTCCATCGGCAGGCAGTCTATGTGTCGGAAGGGTGAACGTAGAACAGGATGCTACCGCCGGGTTGGGACACCGGTGGCCCGGCGCGCTCCGGCGCAGGTCGGGGGGTGCCGTGCACCGGATCCGGCGGGCACGTGGCAGGGTGGTCGGGTGACCGATTCCGTACCCGCCGAGACCGGCGCCGACCTGGCCGGACCGGCCGACCCGGCCGGCTGGCTGACGCTGCCCGACGTGGCCGAGCGCCTGGACCTGTCGATCAGCAAGGTGCACCAGATGATCCGCGACCGCGAGCTGCTCGCGGTGCGCCGCGACGGCGTCCGCCGCGTCCCGGCCGACCTGGTGGCCAACCGCACCGTGCTCAAGCACCTGCCCGGCGTGCTCAACCTGCTCGCCGACGCCGGGTACGACGACGAGGAGGCGCTGCGCTGGCTCTACCGGGAGGACCCGTCGCTTCCCGGCACCCCCGCAGTGGCCCTCGGCGGCGACCTGGCCCGCGAGGTCAAACGCCGAGCCCAGGCCGTGGCCTTCTAGCCCACACCCCACCCACCCACCCCGTCGATCATGAAGTTGACGGCGAAGTCGATCTCCAAAAGTGCCGCCAACTTCATGATCGACCGCTTCGGAGGCGGGGGACAGCGCGGGGGGAGTGGTTGTCAGGCGGGGCGGCGGGTGGCGGCTATGGCCAGGTCCACCAGCGCCTGGCGGGCCTCGGTGTCCAGGTCGACGGCGGTGAGCGCGGCCAGCGCGCTCTCCGTGAGCGCGGTGATGTGCCGTTCGGCACGCTCCAGCGCGCCGCTGGAGGTGATCAGCTCGCGCAGCCGGTCCACCCCGGCCGCGTCCAGGTCCGGTACGCCCAGCCCGGCCAGCAGCGCCTCCCGGCCGGCCTCGTCGAGCGTCTCCAGGGCGGCCGCCACCAGATACGTCCGCTTGCCCTCGCGCAGGTCGTCACCGGCCGGCTTGCCGGTCAGCTCCGGGTCGCCGAACACGCCCAGCACGTCGTCGCGGAGCTGGAACGCCTCACCCAGCGGCAGCCCGTACGCGGAGTAGGCGGCGTGCACCTCGGGCGGGGCGCCGGCCAGCGCGGCGCCCAGCAGCAGCGGCCGTTCGACCGTGTACTTCGCCGACTTGTACCGGGCCACCTTGGCCGCCCGGTCGAGCGAGGTGTCAGCGGTCGCCTGGGTCAGCACGTCCAGGTACTGCCCGACGGTCACCTCGGTGCGCATCTCGTCGAAGACCGGCCGGGCCCGGGCAACCGTCGCCGGCGGCAGGCCGGAGGAGTGCAGCAGCTCGTCGGACCAGACCAGGCACAGGTCACCCAGCAGGATCGCGGCCGAGTCACCGAACGCGTCCGCGTCGCCGCCCCAGCCGGCCGCCCGGTGCCGGGCGGCGAACCTGCGGTGCACCGCCGGCTCGCCCCGCCGGGTGTCCGACCGGTCCATCAGGTCGTCGTGAATCAGCGCGCTGGCCTGCACGAACTCCAACGCGGCCAGGGCGGCGACGACCTGGTCGGAGTCGACTCCGCCGGCGCCCCGGTAGCCCCAGTAGCCGAACGCCGGGCGCAGCCGCTTGCCGCCGCCCAGCACGAACGCCTCGATCGCCTCGGCGACGGGCAGCAGGCCGTCGTCGACGGCGGTCAGCCAGCCGCGCTGGCCGGCCAGGAACTCGGTGAGCGCCTTGTCGATCCGCTGACGCAGGCCGGCACGGTCGACGGGGGAAACGGGAGCAGCGTGGGTCACGCCACGACGCTAGCGGTTCGGGCCCGCTCCCGTCGTGCCGCCGTCCCGGCGTGCCTCGCAGCTCACCGGCGGCGACGGCCGCCACGGGTGCCGTGACGGCAGGTACGGACGGGTCGCCGCGAGCAGCCGTGCGTACCCCCGGGTCGCCGGTCCGGGCGGACGGCGGGCCAGCCCGCGGCGGAACTCGGTGAGCTGGCCGACGGCCCGGGGCGAACCGGAGCGGACCGCGTCGAGCAGCGCCTCGCCGGCCACCGCGCACGCCTCGGGCTCCGCGCCGAGCCCCAGGTGCGCCCGGGCCAGCCAGCCGCCGTACACGGCGGCCCGGCGCGGGCGGCCCGGCGCTGTCACCACAGGCGTCAGCAGCGGCACGGCCGCGGCGGCCCGGCCCAGCGCGACGAGCGTGCGCCCGGTCATCGCGGCCAGCTCGGCGGCGTCCAGCCAGTAGAGCCACTGCGGCTCCCGGCCGGGTTCCGGCGGCCCGGCCCGGTCGGCGCCGGCCAGCGCCTCACCGGCGGCGCGACGCCGCCCGCCGAGCGCGGCGGCGAGCGCGACCCGGTGCAGCAGCAGCGCCCGCAGCCCCGGGGAGGCGGTGGCGCGGCTGGCCGCGTACCCGATCCGGGCCAGGACCAGCGCGCCGGCCGCGTCACCGGCGTCGGACAGCAGGTGGCTGGCCGACCCGAGCACGTGCCCGGCCAGCGGCGGCTCCCCGGCGGCCACCGCGGCCCGCAGCGCCAGCCGGTAGGCGACCAGGCCGCCGGTGAGGTCGCCGGCGTCGGCGGCCAGCCACCCGGCGAGCTGCGCCGACTCGGCCAGCGACGGCAGCATCCGCCGCCGGCCGGCGGGCCCGGCGCGCCGGTAGCCGCGGACCGAGCGGCGCAGCCGGCGGGCGCCGAGGCCGGCGAGGTCGCCGCCACCGAGCAGGTCGTCCCAGCGGCGCAGCGTGGCCAGTGACGCCCCGTCCGCCGGGTGCCCCCGGACGGGGCCGGCGCGGTCGGCGGCGCCGGCCGGTCCGTACCCGTCGCCGGTGGCCGGTCCGGGGACCGGCGGTGTGGCCGGGCCGGTGAACGGACCGGCCAGCGTGCCGCCGCCCGGGTCGGCGGCCCAGCGGTGCGCCAGGGTGAGCAGCGCCAGCCGGGCCCGGGACCCGGCCGGGTCGACGGCCACCGGCGTCACGCCGAGCCGGCGGCTGCTGGCGGCGGCCCCGGCGAGCAGCTCGCCGGGCACGCCCAGGACCGTCGCCAGCCACGCGGACCAGAAGTCGCCGGGGAGCCGGAGCTGGCGCTCCCAGCGGGACACCTCGTGCCGGGTCAGGGTGGGCACGCCGGAGGCGGCGCAGAGCTCGGCGGCGAGGCGCTGCTGGCTCCAGCCGCGGGCGGCCCGCAGCTCGGCCAGGAGCGGCCCGAGCAGCCGCGGACCGGGCGGCCAGGACGGGATCATGGTGACCTCCGGGGGCGACGACGTGAAATGGCGACGCGGACGTCCGGCTGGCGCCGGCGCGTCACCGTCGTGCGACCCCCGCGCGGGCCCCCGGGACGGCCGTCGGCCGCCCCACCGCGCTGTGGTCTTTCTACCCCCGGGGTACGACGTCGCGCCGCGAAGTGTTCGCGGGCTGGGAAGACCCTCGGTAAGCCGTGCGCTCCCGGCTACAGTCGGTCCGTGGCGCTCGGTCTTCCCTCGGTCCTCCCCAATCCCCAGCCGGCCATCGGGGAGCTGATCCGTGACGGCCGCCCCACCTTCTCCTTCGAGTTCTTCCCGCCGAAGACACAGGCCGGGGAGAAGCTGCTCTGGCAGGCCATCCGCGAGCTGGAGTCGCTGCGCCCCTCGTTCGTCTCGATCACCTACGGCGCGGGCGGCTCGACCCGCGACACCACGGTGGCGGTGACCGAGCGGATCGCCACCGAGACCACGCTGCTGCCGATGGCGCACCTGACCGCGGTGAACCACTCGGTCGCCGAGCTGCGGCACGTGATCGGCCGGCTGGCCTCGGTCGGGGTGCGCAACGTGCTGGCCGTGCGGGGTGACCCGCCGGGCGACCCGGGCGGCGAGTGGATCGCCCACCCCGAGGGCGTCCGGTACGCCGAGGACCTGGTCCGGCTGGTCCGCGACAGCGGTGACTTCAGCGTCGGCGTGGCCGCCTTCCCGTACAAGCACCCGCGTTCGCCGGACGTGGACAGCGACACCGCGTACTTCGTGCGCAAGTGCCGGGCCGGCGCGGAGTTCGCGATCACCCAGATGTTCTTCGACGCCGACGACTACCTGCGGCTGCGTGACCGGGTGGCCGCCACCGGCTGCGACACGCCGATCCTGGCCGGGGTGATGCCGGTGACCCAGATCGGCACCATCGAACGCTCCGTGCAGCTGTCCGGCGCGCCGTTCCCGCCGGCGCTCGCCGAGCGGTTCGAGCGGGTGGCCGACGACCCCGAGGCGGTCCGCCGCCTCGGCGTGGAGCAGGCGAGCGAGATGTGCGAGAAGCTGCTCGACGAGGGCGTGCCGGGGATCCACTTCATCACGCTCAACCGGTCCACCGCGACCCGCGAGGTGTGGCAGCGGCTGCGCGCGGCCGCACGGGTGTGACCACCCGCCACACGACACCCGCGCCGTGCTTCTACGGTTGATCCGTGGTGGGCACACAGCTGAACTGGGACCAGTACGCGACCGCGTGGGCGCGGCTGCACGGCGGATTCGATCCGCGTACCGCCGCGCCGGTGGTGCGTGCCTGGCTGCGCTTCGCCTACCACGTGGGCTACGTGCTGGGCCGGCTGCGCGTCGGCCCCACCCCGGTGACCGTGTTCGGGGTGCTGCTCTGCTTCTGCGTACCCCTGTTCGCGGAGCGGCCCGGCGACGGACCGTTCCTCGGCGCGCTGTTCGTGCTGCTGGCGGCGGTGGCCGACAGCGTCGACGGCGCGGTGGCGGTCGCGACCGGCCGCACCACCCGGCTGGGCTACGTCTACGACTCGGTCGCCGACCGGCTCGGCGAGGTGGCCTGGCTGATCGCGTTCTGGCTGCTCGGCGCGCCCGGCGCGCTGGTCGCGGCGGCCGGGGGCCTGTCCTGGCTGCACGAGTACGTGCGGGCGCGCGCGGTGTCGGCGGGGATGCGGGAGATCGGCGCGGTGACGGTGGGGGAGCGGCCCACCCGGGTCAGCGTGGCGCTGGTCGGGCTGCTCGTCGCCGGGCTCACCGGGCTGATCGACGCCGACCTGACGGCCGGCACCATCACCATGGCCACCACGGTCTGGGTGCTGCTCGCCGGGTTCGGCCTGGGGCAGTTGCTCTCCGCCGTCCGCCGCGCCCTGGTCGACGCGGGCTGACCGCCGCGCCCGCGCCCGCGCAGCCCCGCCGCGCCCACGCGAGGCGCGCGGCGGGCGGCGGGCGGCGCGCGTTAATAAGGGGCCCTTCCTCTACCGGAGGCGTTAATAGGGGGCCCTTCCTTACACCCCTCACCAGGCGGGGCCGACCGCCTCGGCGACGATCTCGGCGGACATCGTGACCATGGGCAGGCCGCCGCCCGGGTGGCTGGAGCCGCCGACCAGCCAGAGCCCGGCCGCCGGCCCCCGGTTGGCCGGGCGCAGCAGCCCGCCCGCGGTGCCGTAGATCGCCCCGCCCGGCGCGCCGGTGGCCGCGTCCAGGTCGGCCGGGGTACGGATCTCCCGGAACACCAGCCGGTCCCGCACGTCGGCGCCGCGCTCGGCCAGCACGTCGAGGATCCGGTCCGCGTACGCCTCGGCCAGGCCCGGCCGCCGCCAGTCCACGGCGCTCGCGGCGGTGCCGTGCCGGGGCGCGTTCACGAGCACGAACCACGCCTCGTGGCCGTCGGGGCGGACCGCCGGATCGTCGGCGGCGGTGACGAACACGGTCGGGTCGGGCGCCGGGCGGGCCCGCACCCCGCGACCCGGGTCGCCGAACACGGCGTCGAACTCGGCGTCGTAGTCGCGGGGGAAGAACACGGTGTGGTGGGCCAGCCCGGAGTCGCCGCGTACGCCCAGCAGCAGCACGAACCCGGCCAGGCTGCGGTCGGTGAGCGCGGCCAGCCGGCGCGGGTCGGGCAGCAGGTCCCGGTAGACGGTGAGCGCGTCCACGTTGGCGACCACCACGTCGGCCGGCACCGGCGCGGCCGACCCGGCCACGCGTACCCCGTGCACCCGCCCGCCCGCGGCGTCGATCCGGGTGACCGCGGCGTCGGTGCGTACCACCACGCCCAGGTCCAGGCAGCGCGACAGCAGCGCGTCGGCGAGCGTGCCCAGCCCGCCGCGCAGGTACCAGCCGCCGTACGCCAGCTCGGCGTAGGGGACGGCGACGAGCGCGGCCGGGGCGCGGCGCGGGTCGGCGCCGGTGTACGTGGCGTACCGGTCCAGCAGCATCCGCATCCGCGGGTCGGACAGGTGGCGGCGGCCCAGCCCGCGCAGGCTGCGGCCGGGGCCGATGGCGGCCAGGTCGCCCAGCCGCCAGGCCAGCGCCGCCAGGTCGCGGGGCGAGTCGACGGTACGGCGCAGGATGTCCCGGTGCGAGGCCGCCCACACCCGGCCGGCGCGCCGCCACAGCCCGCGCCAGTCGGCGGCGGACCGGTCGCCGAACGCGGCGCCGATCCGGGCGGCGAACTCGTCCGGGTCGGCGCAGGAGTCGAGCGCCTGCCCGCCGCCGGGGAAGACGTGCCGCACGATCGGGTCCAGCGGGACCAGGTCCAGGTATTCGTCGAGCTTCGCGCCGGTCGCCTCGAACAGGTCGTGGAAGACCTGCGGCAGCGTGAACAGGCTCGGCCCGGTGTCGAAGTGCCACACCCCCTCCGGGGTGTGGTGGGCGTACCGGCCGAGCTTGCCCCCGACCGTGCCGGCCCGTTCGAGGACGGTGACCTCGTGCCCGGTGACCGCGAGCCGGGCGGCGGCGGCGAGCCCGCCCACCCCGGCGCCGATGACCACGATGCGCGCCATGGCGTGCCCCTCCTAGGTGACCGGGCGACCCCGCCAGGTGAGCCGGTGTCGCTTCCGCAGATGGTACGACCGGACGGTCAGCCAACCGAGGACCACGACCGACACGGGGTGTGCGAGCGCGTCGGGCCACGCCCGTCCGCCGGTGGCGCGGGCGCTGACCACCCGCCCGGCGACCCCGGCCAGGTAGGCCAGGAACGCCACGGCGGCCACCGCCGGCGCGCCGGCGAGCAGCGCCCCGAGCGCCAGCAGCGGCGGCGCGACGTAGAGCGCGAACAGCAGCGCCAGCACGGCCGCCGCGGCGGCCGGGTGCCCGAACGTCGCCCACAGCGACTTGGTGTAGCCGTCGCGCAGCTGCGGCCAGGTGTCGTACATCCGGCAGGACGCCAGCCGGGACCCGTCTGCGAGTGCGATCCGCCCGCCGGCCCGTTTCACCGCCCGGGCCAGCTCGATGTCCTCCAGCACCTTGTCGGCCACCGCCGCGTGCCCGCCGGCCCGCAGGTAGCCGGCCCGGTCCACGACCAGGAACTGCCCGCCCGCCGCCGCGAGGGACGGCCGCCGCGAGCGTTCCATCGCGCGCAGCGGCAGGAACGTCAGCCACAACCACTGCAGCAGCGGCTGCGCCAGCCGGTCGGCCACCGTCCGCACCACGATCCGGGGGTACGGCGACAGCAGCGCCGCGTCCGCCGCGCGCAACTCGGTCACCGCCGCCGCCACCGCGTACGGGGTGAGCACCACGTCCGCGTCGACGAAGGCCAGCACCGCCGGCTCCGGGGCGGTCCGGGTGGCGAGCTGCCAGCAGGCGTGCGGCTTGCCCAGCCAGCCCGGCGGCGGGGCGACGCCGGTGAGCAGCGTGAGCCGGGGATCGTCACCGGCCACCGCGCGGACCACGTCGGCGGTGCCGTCGGTCGAGCCGTCGTCGAGCACCACGATCCGCAGGTCCGGCACGCCGCGCTGGGCCAGCAGCGCGCGCAGGCACGGGGTGACCCGCTCGGCCTCGTCGCGCAGCGGCAGCAGCACCGCCACCGGCTCGGTCACCTCGGCCGGGCCGGCGGCCGGGCGGCGCAGCCAGGCGTACGCGTTGACGATCGTGTGCCCGGTGAGCGCGGCGACCGCCACGGCCAGCGCGAGGGTGGCGATCATGCCGGGGCGTCGACGCGCGGCGCCGGCTCCGGCGCGGCGGCCCGGTCCCGGCGGGCCCGCCACAGCGTCACCGCCAGCGGCACCGCCGCCACCGCCATCCCGGCCGCGCCCCACAGCGCCGACGCCGGCAGCCGCAGGAACACCGCGTGCGCCAGCACGCTGGAGGCGTACGTCCAGAGGTAGAGCGCGAACATCGGCGCGTCCCGGCCGTCGGTCCGGTCCACCGACGGCCCGGCGAGCGGGCGCAGCGCGACCGCGAGCAGCACCGCGAAGCCCAGCCAGCCCAGGTAGTTGCTGACCGGGATGCCGGGCAGCCCGGGCAGCGCCGGGGTGGCGTCACGCCAGGTCCAGTAGCCCTCGGCCACCATCTGCGGGTCGAGGAACAGGTCCCACGCGGCCAGTCCGACCGCCGACAGCGCGATCCGGGCGGGGCGGGAGCGGACCAGCCGGACCGCGGTGAGCCACGCCGGCCAGGCCATCCAGGTCCAGGCGAGTGGGATGATCAGCGGCACCCCGGCCAGCTTCGGGCCCAGCTCGCCGGAGTAGTCGTAGGTGCCGAACGGGAACCCGGTGGCCACGCCGATCGCCTCCACCGCGAACCCGCCGCCGGTGACGACCGCGACCAGCGCGGCGGCGGTACGGACGCCGCGGGTGAGCAGCGCGTGGCCGACCGAGAGCAGCCAGCCGAGCACCACTGTGGCCACCGTGAGCCCGGCCCGGGTCGCGCCGCCGGTGAGCGGGTAGCAGATCTGGGCGAGGATCAGCGCGGCCAGCAGCGCCCAGGGCAGCCGGGCCGCCCTCATGCTGTGCCGCCTTTCGTGCGCGACTGCGGGGCTCGCAAACCCGGCTCACTCCTCGCGCTCACGGTGCCGCCCTTTCGTTCG
>NZ_JAAOLH010000027.1:0-45807 GCF_011602315.1 Micromonospora sp. CMU55-4 | reverse complement strand
CGTGAGGCTTCCGTCGGGTACATGGGGTGGCCGTGGCCGTTGCCGGCCGCGATGCCGGAGAACAGCAGCCTCCACTGCTGGTCGCCGCGGCGCTGCCGGGCGGCCTCGACTCGACCTCAGGCCAGTTGATGTGCACAGCCTGCCAGCAAGCGGTTGACCGCAGCGCGGGCCGGCATGTCCTCCATGGACAGCAGGCAGGGCAGCTTACTGATCTGCCGGTGCATCGCATCGTCGGCCTGGTCGCGGAATGCTACGAGACGCCTGACGTACCGGCTATCGGTTCGGCCCCACTGGTGGTTGTTAGCGACCTGGGCGAATGACGCTTGTCCGAACAGCGGTGGCACGTGGTCCAGAAGGGCGCGTAGCAGTGCGTGTGCAGCGTACGCATTGCCGGCGCGGTAGTTGTCGTTGAGCTCTCGTAGGAGTTCGAGGAGCTTCGTCGTGTCCCATCGCGTTCCTTGGGCCTGCTTGACGAGGTCGAAGATCCGCTCATCGATGTAGCTGCCCGGCTCGTTAGGAGTGGCGTTGGGCTTCTCGGAGGGGAACTCAATGGCCGGGGGCGAAGGAGGTTCGAGCCAGCCTGTCGTCGCCTTCGCGAAGTCCTCAACGCTCTTCACCCGTGCGAAGTGCCTGACATCCCGACCGACCTTGACGCTCCAATCGTCGCCGTCGGGTGCTCGCCAGCTACCCTCTCCACCCCATCTCTCCCAGTAGAGCATCTCGGAGAGCCGACGAAGTCGGCCGGTGTCACGAAGAGGCACGCGGAGAGCTTTGGAAACCATGGTCCGGTTGACGGTCACCGTGGTCTCACCCGGCTCAGGGTCGTGCGTGTCCTCGTAGCGCGCCAACCAGCGGAGAGTACGGAGGAACAGTTCGACGTCGTCCCGGCCTCCGTCACAGCGTTGGATGCCGGCTAGCGTCAGCCGCATCACGTCGCGGCCTCTGGGTGCGACGCCCCGGGGCGCGTTAGTCATGAGCAAGGTCGGGGGAATGTCGACGACCGCCTGGGCTACATCGATCTTCATCGCACGCCACAGCTGGCGGTCCACCCGGTCGAACTCTGGCCAGACGGCGTAGCTACGGAAGTGGTCGTACAGTGCTTGCAGAACCGCATGCTGCGGCTCTCTTGCCGGCGTGAGCGCGGAAGCCACTCCTTGCTTCCTTCCTGTAATCGATTCAGAGAGCTGTCGACGGCGTGGCGCGACAGTGCACTCCGCTTCCCGACTGTGGCTCGAAACCGCCACCCCTCCAGGCACTGGGTGCCAGGAGGGAGGCGCACGAGTCATCGACGTCTGCCGGCGGGATTCGCAGACGGACGACCGATACTGCCTCAGTGGCCTCCGCGGCCGCTTCCGCCACTCTTCGCGCGCAACTGTCGAAGCGACTGCTTCGTTGTGTCATGAACCCAGTACGCCCAGCCGTCGATCGATGTACCCGTCAGCTTGCCCAACGCCGGCGAGGGCTCCTTATATCTACCGAGGTCCGTCCTGATCCAACCGTCGGCCTCAATGATCGCGGCGAAGCGCCGTCCCTTTCGGACCTGGACGTGGCTCAGAGTGTCCCCCGCCTGCACGAGTCCCTTCTCGATGAGGGCCGTGAGGGCTCCTGGGATTGACGGAGCGGCTGCGTTGGGCATCCCCGATACCGCTGCTCTCGAATGGCCCTTTTCCAACAGCAGTCGCCGGAGGACGTCGTTCGGCTGCTCAAAGCCCTTGACGTTTCGTTCTAGCTCGGCGTACACCTCATCATCAATCTCGATCCGTCGCACAAAATCTCCACATCTCCCAATCTCCAGATTCGGAGATTCTGCCAGATCTGGAGATTGAAGGCAACTGCTATCTAGGCTACGTCGGGCAGGACCACCTGCTGGAGGACATCCTGCAGGTGGTCATGGCTGCCGTACTGGCACGGAGACCGCGTCAGTTGGTTCCCCCGCTAACACACACGCCACGGCCACAGCCCACCGCGGCGGCACCCTCGACATGGCCGAGACCGAAGCCTGGGGGTACGGGAGGGCTGCGTCCAGTCCGGGAGCGGCGCCGCGCCTGCCTGCCACCTCGTCAACCCTCAGCCCCGCTCGACTCGTCCCCACGGACGGTGCCGGGTCTCGCATACTGTCCCGTGTGAGGTCGACGGCGGTCACTGGAGCGGCGACGTGAGGCGGGGCCGGACCTGGCTGCTCACTCTGCTTGGCGCCGCCGTAGTCGGCATCGCCTGGGAGGTTCTGACAACTGTCGACCTCCGCATCGGCGATCAGCTCGCGAGCGTCATCGGCGCCGTGTTCGGCCTGCTAGGGCTGGCAGCGTCCCTGCTGGCAGTCCGGTCACCGAAGGACCCGGCCGGCGAGGGCGATGCAGTCCACCGACGGCTGACCGTCGCCGCCGAAGGGTCCTTCCGGGCGCAGACGCAGATCGCGACCGACGGGTGGGGCTCCCGACTGCCGCTGCGTTGGACAGCGGATCCCGACCTCGGCGGTGGCATCGTCGACTTGGCCGCGCTCGCGCAATCGACACGGATGACCCGAATGATCATCGTCGGTGGGCCCGGGTCGGGCAAGACGACCCTGCTGACCATGCTCGGCAGCATCTTGCTGTCGGACCACGCCGAGCGACGGCCGGTGCCGCTTCTGTGCCCGGCGGCCTCCTGGGAGCCCGACCAGGAACCGCCGGAGACATTCGTCGTACGGACCCTCGTCGCCACAGGCATGCTGGGAACGTCCGACGAGACCGCCAGCGCGCGCCACCTCGTTCGGCGTGGCCTCGTGCTTCCGCTCATCGACGGGCTCGACGAGCTGCCCGAACCGCAGCGGTCCGGGGCGATCTCGGCCCTCGACCGGCTACGCACCGGATACGTCGCCACCTGCCGTACGGCGGAGTTCGCGAACATCAGCGCGATGGCTCAGCCACGGGCCATGGTCGTCGAGCTGATGCCTCTGCGGCGCGACGATGTCGCCGCCCTTCTCGTCCAGGACCCGGCGACCGCCGACCGTTGGGGCCCCGTTCTCACCGAGATCGCCGCCGATCCGGGCGGACCGCTGGCGCAGACGCTGGGGACGCCGCTGCTCGCGGGGATCGCGCGGGACGCGTACGGCGACCCGGCTGCGGATCCGCGCGAGCTGCTCGACCAGCCGGACCCGGCGGGTGTGGTGGTCGAGCGGATGCTCGAATGCCTGTCCGAGCGGACCCGCACCGGGTTGGCGGAGCTGGCCGCGGTCAGCGCCCAGCCACCCAACGAGATCGTCTGGTGGCGACTCGCGGCCGAGACGGGCGGTGCGGTAGCCGCCACCGCCGCGATCCGCACGGTCCGGGCCCTGCTGCTTCTCGGGCTCACGGCGGCTCTGGCCCGCAGCGTCACCCCCGCTCTCGTTCTGGCCGCGGTGATCGTGCTGACTCTGCGCGGCGGATTGATCGAGGGCCAGCCGAGACCTCGCCGAGTCGCGTGGTGGGGCTGGGGTGACCTCGTCCGGGCGGCCGTCGAAGCGGCCAGCGGCACGGTGATCGCCGTCGGGCTGCTCGCGTTCTCCGCCGGGGCCAACTCGATCTTGCCCTTCGTGGCCGCTCATCCGCTGGCGGTGAACCTCGCGACCGGTGCCGGCGCCGCGACGATGGTCGTCGCGATGGTCACCGGTCGGCACCCGCGCCGGCCGCCGCCCCCGCACCCGTCGTTGCGACAGGACCGGCTCGGCGTGGCCCTTCGCGCCCTGTGCGCCGCCGGCCTCGGTGGGGTGCTGCTCTCGGCCGCACCCGGCTCCCGGCCACCGGTCGCGGTGGCTGTCCTGTCCGTGATGGTGCCGCTGCTCGCGGTGTTCGACGCCAGCGCGTGGGGACAGTACACGGTTACGCGGCTGCGGCTGGCGGCCCGGGGCCGAATGCCGTTGCGGCTCGAACGGCTCCTGACCGACGCCCACCGTGCCGGAGTGCTGACCCGGACCAGGGACGGCTATCGGTTCCGCCACGCCCTAATGCGCGACGCGCTGATCCGTCACGCCAACGCGCGGCGCGGGCCTGCGGCGGCGGTGACCGACGAGTTGCTGGCGCAGTTCCTGGCGTTGCCCGAGGTGACCGAGTATCTGGCCCCGGCTCCGGACGAGCGTCGTCGCATGCTGGAGCACCAGGTGCGGCGCGAGATCACCACCGACCCGTCCGCCGTCCTGGAGAGCGGAGCGGCCCACCACGATCGGTTCCAGCAGGCACGTGGTCAGCTGGTGGCGGCGGCGGTACCGGCCTGGGCGCGGTTGAACAGCGTGTACGGGCTGCTCGCCGGCTTGGCGCTTGCGGTGACGGTGTTCGCTTTCGGCAACGCGCTCTGGTCGTTGCGGATCTCCCCGCTGACCACGCCGGTCATCGCCGCCGTCGCCACGATCATGCTGTGTGGAGTCGTCGCTCGCGTGGCGGACCGGCTGGGGCGCCGCGGCATACTCTCAGCCTGTCTGGCCGTCATGGTCGCGGCGATCGCGGCGTTGCTGACGCTGGCGGGCATGTCCTTCCGGCGCCTCCCGGGGGTGGAGTCCCTCGTCGTGGCGGCCGCCGTCGCGGCCTCGCTATTTGGCCTGTCGTGGGTGGGATCGCGCCAGGCCGCCGACGCGTGGCGCCGCTTGTGCAGCGACGACCCGTCACGATGGCCGGAACCCGCACCGGCGACCCGCCGCTACGACGAGGCGGCCCGCCAAGCCCGCGAGGACTGGCTGGTGGCGATGGCCCGCCACTGGATCGTGCCGAAGGTGTGGCCCTTTCTCGGGCAGGGCGGCGACCGGAACTCGTTGCGACTGCCCGTGCTAAGCCCGGGACGGCTGGGCGACGTCAGCCGCGCCGAGCAATTGGTCGAGAACGCGGCCGATGGTCGCGTCGCCTGGGCGTTGCGGGAACTCGAGGGCGCCAGCATCGGCGTCAGCGGCCCGCGCGGCACCGGCAAGAGCACGCTGCTCCAGCGGTACTGCACCGAGCAGTTCCGAGCCACCGAGGGTGACGTGCTCGTCTTGGTGCAGGCACCCACCACCTACGACCGGCGTGAATTCCTCGTGCACCTGTTCGCGGAGACCTGCGTACGGCTCGGCGCGCCCTCGCCCGCCCAGCCGGCGGCGCACCGGTGGCGGTCACGGATCCGCGTGCTGTTGCCGGCAGCCGTGGTCCTGGCCGGCGTCGCCCTGATCGTCGTCGTGGTCCTCGGTCCCCGCATCCGCGCGGCCCTACTGGCCATGTGGCAGGCGCCGCGGGTGCCGGCGTACGTCCTGGGCGGCCTGTTGATCCTGACCCCTATGCTGTGGCGCCTCTGGCGCGACCTGGTGCGGCGTCGGTCCACGGTGACGCCGAGCCCGTCGGCGACGGCAGCCGAGCATCACCTGCGGACGCTGCGGTTCCAGTCCGTCTTCTCGCGGAAGGCGGGCGGCAAGTTCACCGTCCCCGGCGGGCTCGACCTCAGCGCGGAGGGACAGGTCCAACGGACCGAGCAGCTTCGCACCTACCCCGAACTGGTCGCGCTCTTCCGCGACATGCTGTACGAGGCTGCCCTGGAACGCCGCCGTCGCGGGCAGCGCATCATCATCGGCGTCGACGAACTCGACAAGATCGGGTCGGTAGAGGACGCGGAGCGGTTCATCAACGACCTGAAATCGGTGTTCGGCGTCCGCGGCTGCTACTTCCTGGTGGCGGTGTCCGAGGATGCGCTGGCCGCGTTCGACCGACGGGCTCTCGGGGTCCGCACCGCGTTCGACAGCGCCTTCGACCTCGTCATCGAGGTCGGGCCACTGACCGTCGCCGAGGCCGGCAAGCTCCTTCAGCTACGCGGTCTCAGCCTACCGGAGCCCTACCTGTGGCTGTGTCACGTCCTGTCTGCCGGCCGGCCCCGCGAGCTGCTCCGACAGGTGATGGCGCTGGCGACGATCAGCTCCGAGCGCAGGATGTGGGACATCGACAAGCTGACCGTCGAGCTGGTGGCCGCAGACGCGGCGAGCATCCTCCGTGCTCAGGTCCGGGCGGCCGAGACGGGGGCCACCGGGCAGCGCGACGCGGTGCGGTGGATCCTGCTCGTGCACGACGTGCCGATGACGGCGGAGTTGCTGGAGAGGGCCTGCACCGACATGCCGTCCGTGGACCGGACCGACCCGGTCGCCGCGGTCATGGTGCAGACCCAGGCGTACCTCTATCTCGCCGCCACCTTGCTGCGGGCCTTCGCCGAGGACGCCGAGACGACCGTGCGCGCGCTCGGGCCGATCTCCGGCGGCCCGCCGATCGAACGGCTCGCCCAGGCACGGTCCCGCGTGGCGGTCCAGCCCGACCTCGCGTGGCCGGCGATCGACGACTTTCGGCGCTCCGTCGGGATTCCATCCGTGGTCCGGGAGCCGTGAGGACGGGTCGGTGCGGCGCCTGCGGAGGAACGGTCCGGTGCCCACCTGGATCGAAGGGTTGCCAGGCCCTGAGGTTCCCCCAGCAGTTCGGAGGTCTTTCGGGCCCGCTGGAAGCCTGCCGAGGCATTCAGGGCCCAGGCTCCCTGTATTCACTCCTCCTACGCGCATCGACTAACGTGGCAGCACGGCACTTGCCCAGGACCACCCTCCTTGAGAGAAGGTGGACTTGAACCGAAGACAACCTCTTGTCGAGTCCCGTCAGGACTTGTCATTGGTTGTCAAAACCCCTTGTAACGGAAAGTAGCCGAAGTGGGCTTGTCATTACTTGCCTGAGATAGTCATTGAGCTGCAAGGACGCTGCTAGGTCTTCACCGGCTCTTGTCACTCTTCGCCAACATTTGGCCTGGGTTTTCGGGGGGTAAACGGGGGGACAGGTTCAACGTCCGCCACGTCTGACCGTCTATCCACCGGTCCTGCCAGCCTTATAGATCGTGCACCGACCGGACTTGCGGCAGCCCGTCCTCGGTCAACACGATCGTCACCGGGACCTCACGCGGTGGTGGTCTCTCGGTGGTATCCCGCAACCCTCGGTGCGCGGAACATTCGCACGATGGCTGCAGCGGGTCAGGGCACCCGAGGAGGATCGGGTCGGTCGGGGACGGCGGCTGGACTGGGAGCGTCAGGCGGACGCGGCGTGTGCCGCCTTCGCCCGCAACGGCTTCGTGCTGTTGGTGGGTGACCGCCAGGTCGAGGATCTCGATGAGGAGATCGACCTGCTTGCGGACCCCGAGGTGGCCTTCGTGCGACTCGTTCCCCTGGTAGGTGGCTGAGATGGGTGACTGGACGCGCCTGCTTCCCGCGCTGAGGCCCCGGATCGCCGGCGGGTGGAAACCGGAATCGCCGAAGCCGACGTCCACGTTCGGCCGCTGCTCCGTCCGACGGACACCTACTTCTGGGCGACGTCAGTGACCCGCACGCCGGAATGGGCGGCCACCAAGGCGTGGCCGGGTGAGCTTCGCCGCCGGCGCGGCGGTCCGGCTCTGGGATCGGTTGCCAGGGCATTGTCATCGCCCATCGACTTACGCAAGCCAAGCAGGCTGGCTCCAGAGGACGGGCCATGCGTTCGGTAAAGTTCCGCCTTGTCGGATGCTGGTGCCTTTCGGCGCTCAGGTGTATGGACATGGGCAGACGGCAGGTGAGCCCATCGAGCCTTTCGTAGATTAGTGGTCGTTATTGTCTCCGGCAGAGAGGTTCCGGCGCGTGAACGACGAGCGGATCGGTAGGCTCATCACTCGAATTCGCGCGTTTGAGCAAGGTGACGCGCGCCCCGTTCAGGATCCGGAGGCGGCCGTCGAGGCGCGTGACCTACTGAGTCAGGCCGCAGGTGCCGAGGGTGGTCTATCGTTTGAGGTAGCACGCTTAGTAGCGTGGCTGCATTGGTGTCGCCATCGCGCCCTGCCGGAAGGTCAGGACGAGGGTGACTTGCGTACGGCGATGGGGCTGTTCACTCTGATATTACAAGAAGATCAAAGTGCAGTACCTAGAGCAGTACGCGAATATCTGACGACCGATGGCCATAAAATCGATGCGGGTCGGCTGGCTAGGTTCGCTACGGGTCTACTCAAGCGGGTTGCAAGCCGGGATGACCCTGCTGCGTTGACACACGCCATTGCCGCCCTCACGGCCGCCTTATCTGCCACATCTGACGAGCACTGCGATCGGCCCGGCCTGTTGTCGGACCTCGGAGTCGCACTGAGCTTCCGGTTCGAGCGCACAGGCGCGATCACCAACCTGGACGAAGCAGTGGCTGTTACCCGGGACGCCGTTGCCGCCACCCCAGATGGGCACCCCGAGCGCGCCAAGTATCTATCCAACCTCGGCAACCATCTGCGCATGCAATTCGAGGAGGGCGGAGCGATTACCGACCTCGATGAAGCCATCAGCTTTGGCCGGCAGGCGGTAACTGCCACACCCGACGGCCATCTTGACCGGGCCGCGTATCTTTCCAGCCTCAGTATCGCACTGCGCGCACGGTTTGACAGAACAGGGAAAATCGGAGAGTTGAACGAGGCGGTCCGCTTGGGTCGGATGGCAGTGGCCGAACTCTCGGACGATCACCCAGACCATGGTGGCTGCTTGTCGAACCTAGGCGTCGCGCTTCGTTCCCGATTCGATCGGCTCGGGGCCGCTGCTGATCTGGACGAGGCCATCAGCCTTGCCCGGCAGGCCGTTGCCGCAACCCCTGAAGGTCACCGCAAGTGCGCGATCCGCTGGTCTTATCTCGCCATAGCACTGCACGGTCGATTCGGTCGGACAAATGAGATTGAGGACCTGGAGGCGGCAATTACCGCGGGTCGGCAGGCGGTAAAGGTCACCGCCATCAATCATCCTCACCGCGCCGGGCGATTAACCAACCTCGCCTACATGCTGGCGGCTTGGTTCGAGCGGACTGACGTCGGGAGCTTGGATGAGGCAGTTCGCCTTGGTAGGGAGGCGGCGGCAATCACCCCTGCTCATCACTCCGATCGCGCCGCGGTGCTGGCGAACCTAGGTAACACGCTAAGCACCTTGGCCGACCGTACCGGGGCTGTTGAGGACCTGAATGAAGCGACGATGGTAAGTCGAGAAGCCCTTGCGTCTGTCCCCGACGGACACCCTGACCGCGCCTCAGTGCTTTGCAACCTTAGCGCCGCACTGGCTGCTCGGTTCAAAACCCTGAGGGTTGCTGGGGATTTAGACGAGGCGATACATGGGTGGGTGGAAGCAAGCCAGTCGTCAGTCGCCCCAGCGATGGTTCGCTTATCCGCAGCCAAATCGTGGGCACACGCAGTCGTACAGCGTAGCGGTCCTGCCGCCGCAGCCGAACCCTACACCGAGGCGGTGAAACTGCTTCCGTTGCTGACTTGGAGGGGAATCAGCCATCGCGACCAGCAGTACCTTCTGCAGACCCAGTCCGTTGCACTCGCTCGCGATGGTGCCGCGTGTGCAATCGCCGCCGGCAGCCCCGATCTTGCCGCCACGCTGCTATATGCAGGCTGCGGAGTCTACTGGTCCCAAGTGTTAAGCACACGCATCGACCTGACTGGCTTGCACCACGTCGCGCCTGATTTGGCCGAGCAGTTGTCTAACTGCCGCGCCGCCCTCGATCGGTCCACCCTAGACACCATTCAAAAGTGGAGATTGTAAATCCAGCCGCTGCGTTGATCTCCAGCGCAGCCAGCCCACCAGTCCGTATCGATGGGTTGCCGCTCATGTTGCCGACCACCTGAACATCGGGCGGGTCGCTTTATCGGCGTCGCCCGCTGGCCGACCCGGCGTACGTGTTGAACAGCTTCCGCCGCCGAGCGGGCAGCGGCGGGGGAAATGCGAGTCCGGTTTGAGCGCAGCCATCGAGGTACTTCCCGTCGCTGCCTGGCAACGCCAACACCGCCGCTTCGAGGCGGCCCGATCCGGTACTGGACGGCTGCCCGCCGATTCCAGCGCCTCGCGTCCCACGCTGATCGCAGCGGTCAGGTCGGCAGCCGAGCCGGTGAGCATGTACCAGCGGCTCAGCGCATGCGCGAGATTGGACTGCAGCGCGGCCCGCGGGACCGGTGCCCCGGAGACCGCCGCGACCGCTTCCTGGTATTGCTCGATGGCCTCATTCAGGTCGTCGGGGCGGTCGCGGACCATCAGCGCGCTGCGAGGTTGGCGCGACGGCCAGGCCGCTCCGGTGCCTCTTTGGGAGAACCCGCGACAGAGGCGCGGGCGGCGTCCACTGCCTCGTCCAGGTCTGCGCCGTCCTGAATGACGGTGATCCGGTGGTAAAGGGCCGCTGCCAGTCCCGACCGGGAGGTCGCCAGGACGGCGGGACCGGTGGAGACCGCGACCGCCTGCCGGGCGGCGGTGATCGCGTCGTCCAGGTCGGTCAGGGCACCGAACTGAGTGAACCGGGCTAGCCGGGCGGCCCTGAGGTTGCCGTACCGGGCTGTCAGGGCGCGGTCGCCAGGACTGGTCGCGGCGACCGCGCGCTGCGCAGCGTCCACTACCGCTTCTACGTCGGCCGGTGCGCCTGTCGCCTCCTGCCGCAGGCCATGGGCGGCGGACAGGTTCGACTGAGTCACAGCGTCGTGCGCGGTTCCACCGGCCAGTCGTGCCGCTTCCGCGGCCGCGTTCACCGCTTAGTCGAGCAGGGCTGGTTCGCCGTCCCGGGGCGAACAGTTGCTGCAGGGCGGCGTACAGGCTGCCCAGGCAGCTGATCCGGTCGTTGACACCGGTTTCAGCGGCAGCAGCGGCCCGGGTCAGAAGAACCGCCTCGTCCAGGTCGGCCGGTGCGCCGTCGGTTTCGTACCGGGCGAGTAGCGCCAGACCCAGAGTGGTCTCGGCCAAGGGCCGAGCCCGGTGCGCCGGCCCGGCCGAGTCCACCGCCGATCGGGCGGCGGCCAGCACTGCCTCCAGGTCGTCGTCGTGACCGGTGATTTCGTGCCGGTCAGGTGGGCGGCGCCAAGGTTGGCCAGGTAGGTGACCTGGCCCGGATCGTCGAGTCCGGCGACCGCCACGGCCTTCGCGGCCACGTCGACCGCCTCGTCGAGGACGTTGTTGGGTGCGCCAGCGGCGAAGCGGAGTTGCAGGGTGTCGGCGAGGTTGGACAGGTTGATGGCCTGTCCGGCGGCGGTGCTGTCGGCCGCCGCCTGCCGGCCGAGATCGACAGCGGTGTCGAGATCAGCGAAAAAGCCAGTCAGCAGGTACAGGTTCACCAGCGCAACGGCGAGATTGGTCAGTGCCTCGGGGACGCCGCCCAGACGTACCGCCTGTTCGCCGGCGGTGATCGCCTCGGCCAGGATGTTTGGGTCACCGGACACGTCGTAGCCGCGGGTCAGCACGAGGCAGAGCACCGCCGTCGCATCGGCGAGACTCTGGTCGTCGTGGCCGGGGCCGGTGCCGCTGCGCGGGCTGCGGCCTGCGCCGCGGTCAAGTCTCCCGAGTCCGCACTGATGGTGTGCCGAGTGATCAGGGCTGCCGCGAGGTGGGACAGGTAGACGCCGCCCGGGGCAGCGGCGGTCGCCGCCCGCAGCGCGGCCACTGCGGTGTCCAGGTCGGCTGGGTCACCGCAGTGGCCGAAAAGGGCCAGCAGGGTGCTGCCCTGGTTCGACAGCCACGCGCCCCGGTTGGGGTCGGTGGACTCCGCGTGGCGTACCGCTTCCGCAGCCGACACGAGTGCTTCGTCGATGTCGGACCTGTCCCCGGTGGGCAGGAACCGTTGCCGCAGCGTGCTGGACAGGTTGGACAGCCGTCGGGCCCTTCGCCACCTTCGGTGCAGGCGGTTCGTAGCAGTTCCACCGCTTCGTCGAGCGCCTGAGGATCGCCGGTCTGCTCCCACGACCGGTAGGCCCGGATGCCGGTGGCCTCGTCCAGTTGCGCATGCAGCGAGGGCGGCAGCAAGCCTGGATCCAGCGTGTACAGGTCGGCGAACAACGGCACGGCGATGGCGACTTCGGCCTCTTTTGCCTCGGCGTCGACGTGGTCGGCCCGTACCCAATGCAGGTAGGCCACCGCGAGCATTACCTCTGCGTCCAGATGCTCTGCCCGGTCGACGATGGCCAGCAGGGCGGCTGCCTCGGTAGCCGCTTGCGGGCAGAGGACGTGAGCGCTGTCGAGGGTATCGGCGTACCGTTCCACTCTCGCCTCGACCCGAGCCAGCAGTACCTCCCGGGCGTCCGGCTCATCGCGTGCCACGATCGGAACGCTACCGGCTGGTGGCAGCCCGTGGTAATGCTGGAAGCGGATGTCCACCAGATCGAACGGGGTGCCGCCATCGCCGAGGATCTACCCGACGCCGAAAGGCGGCTCGCCGCCTTCGCCGCCGGCGACTACACCGGGGTGACCGCAGTGGGCACTGCATCGCTTGCCGAGCGCCTCGTCCGTGACGCCGCCGGAGCCGCAGGGACGCAGCTAAGGCACCGGATGTTGATCTTGGCGGCCTGCCTGCATCACTGCCGGGCCCTGACTGTGGCCACATCGGAGGGCCGACGCGCCGCGAAGCGGCATGCCGGCGCTGTGGCCCTGGCCGTCGCCCTGGAGGAACCGCAGGTGGTGCCGATGAGGCTGCGACCGGTGGCCGCTATCGCCGCAGTCGACGCGTGCGCCGAGTTCCAGCGACGGGGATTGCTTGACTTGGCGATTACAGCCGGACGCGTCGCGCTGCGCTGGGGCACAGAGGCGACCGTGCGGGCAGGGCGGATCAACGTGGGTGCCGCGCTGGGTGAGCGGTTCGAGGCGACCGGCGACGTGGCCGACCTCGACGAGGCAATTGAGCTGTACCGAACCGCGGCCGTCGAGCCCGGGCCACTGCGCGCCGACCTGCTCAACAATCTCGGCACCGCCTTGCTCGCCCGGTTCGGGCATACCCGGGTGCCCGCCGACATCGACGACGCGGTCGGCTCCCTGTCTCAGGCCGCGTCCGGGTCCGGCTCGGCCGGGCACGCCGCGAATCTCGCTCAGGCCCTAACCGTCCGCTACGAGGCCACCGGAGACCTCGCCGACCTCACCGAGGCGGTACGCCAGGCGCGCCTGGCCGTCAACCACAGTGACCTTGACGACCCGGATCTCGGGGCACGGTTGTCGGGCCTGGGTTCGGCGTTGCGGACCAGGTTCGAGGCAACCGGCGACAGCAGTGACCTAGACGAATCGCTGACGGCGCACCGGCGGGCTGTTGCCGTGGTACCAGCCGGGCATCCGCGGGTTTTCGGTATCAAGGTCAATTTGGGCAACACCCTGCGTGCCCGATACGACCTCGCCGGCGCCTGGGCCGACCTCGACGAGGCGATCACGGTGACCGGTGACGCCCTCGCTACCGCACCCGCTGGGCATCCCGGCGTCGCCCGTTATAGCAGCAACCTTGGGGCGATGCTGCGGCTGCGTTTCCAGTCGACCGGCGCACGGCACGACCTTGACGCGGCCGTCAAGGTTCAGCAGCAGGCGGTCTCCGACGCCGCAGCCGATGACCATTACCAGGGCCGTTATCTGTCCAACCTGGCCGGGAGCCTGCTTGCCCGTTTCGAACGGTTCGGCGCCGGCGACGACCTGAACCGGGCGGTGCTATACTGCCGCCGCGCGGCCACCTTCGTCGGCCAATCCCCCACCGACCGGGCCCGGTGCCTCTCGACGCTGGCCGGCGTGCTGCAGGCCCGTTTCGACAGGCGCGGCGCCGTCGAGGACATCGACGAGGCCGTCACCGTCGGCCGGCAGGCCACCGAACTGGTGCCCGTTGGTCACATCGATCGGCCCCGCCACCTTACGAACCTGAGCCTCTTCCTTCAGGCCCGGTTCACCCGCACCGAACAGGATGCCGACCTCGACGAGGCGATCAGCACCATGCGGGAGGCGGTCGCAGCCACCCCGCCGCGCAGCCCCACCCTGCCCGTTCGACTGTCCAACATGTGTGTTATCCGGCAGACCCGATACCTGCGCAACGGTGACCTCACCGAACTCGATGCGGCGATCGTCGATGGGCTCCGCGCGGTCGATCAGACCGACGGCAGCGCCCCGGAGCGGCACAGCCGGCTATCCAACGTGGGTCTCGCGCTGCTGCGCCGGTTCGAGCGCACCCGTCAGCCACAGGACCTGGACGACGCCGTCCGGCTGGGCACCGAGTCGGTCGCGGCGGCCGAGCCAGGGTCGCCGGGCTGGTCCCGGTCGCTGGTCAATCTCGGCAGCGCGTACGAGCAGCGGGCGACCGCCACCGACCTACGCGAAGCCCGGGACTGCTGGTGGTGTGCCGCCTCAGCACCCGCCGCGCCGGTGGCCGTCCGGACTGTCGCGGGCGCGGCGTGGGGCCGGACCGCGGCCCGGCTCGGTGCCCGAGCCGATGGCGCCGACGGCTATGCCACTGCGGTGCGCCTGCTGGCCGCGTTGTCCTGGCCGGGTGTCCGACGCGTCGATCGCGAGTATGCGATCGCCGGCTGGTCCGGCCTGGCCCGGGACGCGGCCGCTACGGCCACCGATGCCGGCCGGCACACGACAGCTGTCACGCTGCTCGAGGCAGGCCGCGCCATCCTGTGGGCGCAGATTCTCGACCGGCGTGCCGACCTGACCGTGTTACGCAGCCAAGCGCCCAAGCTTGCCGCCTCACTCGATCGAGTACGTTCCGAGCTGGACGGCTCGGAGGAACTGGATCAGCTCGCCGGCGCCATCGGAGGACACCGATCCGGTGGGTTCAGTGGCCCGAAGGACGCACACCTCGCCAAGGACGTACCCTTTCGTCGCTGACGCGCGAAACCCGACCCGACGGGTATGCGTCCACCGGGCTCAGAGCGTCCATCACATGGCTCTTGCTAGCCCTCAGTGGCTGTCTTGATCGAGTTCCGCCCGGATCCGGCGTAGCCGGGCGGCCACGGGTGAACCGACCGCAGACAGGGCGGCGAGGGTACGACGGTCGTCGAGCATTCTTCCCCAGAGCACCGCCCGACCGTGCTCGAGTAGTTCCACCGCCTCGACGCGACAGTGAGCGTCGATCGCGCAAGCTGCGGCGTCGGTGGCCAACAGGTAGGCATGCGACCGAAGAATCCGCCGCTGATCGGCCGGATACACTCCGGGCCAGGCCAGCAACGGCAACAGATCCCGCACCGCGGTGCCGTAGTGATCAGCAGCGGCCGCTGGACCTCGTCGCTCTGCGACAAGGCGCGCCCGCTCACGGGCCGCAGCCAGCCGGACCGCGGCCGGGCCGGTGGTGTCGTCGGCCGCCTCCGCCCAGGCGGCCGCGGCCGCGGTCGGGTCGGCAGCCGACTCCTCGATCAACCCGGCCAGGTTCGCGAGGTACGCGGCCCGGTCAGGGCTGCCAGGAGGTAAGAGGGCCACCGCCGCCCGGGTGTGCCCGGCAGCCTCGGCGAGTCTCGGGCTGTCCCGCCGCAAGACTTGTCCGAGTTGAACCAGCGCGGCCGCCCTCCGGGCCGGATCCCGCGCGGTGCGAACAGCCTCCCGCGCGGCCGACTCGGCCAGCCCTGCATCGACGCCCGCTGGCTCGTAGTCGAGCAGACGGACGACGGTACCTAGAACGTTGACGAGATGATCCGCCCGCTCCGGGTGGTCGGGCGGTATAAGATGGACTGCCCGCTCCCCCACCGCGAGGGCCCGCCGCAGCCAAGTGACATCGCCGCTCAGGTCGAACCGGGTACGCAGGATCGTGCCTGCCTGCGCGAGGTAACGGGCACGCTCTGCACCGTACGCCACGGCCGCCGCACGGCCGATGGCCCGCTCCGCCGCATCCAGATCGGCGACGGCCCCATACAGCTTGAACCGGTCGTACAGGACGCTGCCGAGGTTGCCTCGGTATCCAGCGTTTTCGGGATCGCTTGTCACGGCGGCCTGGAAGGCTACGACGGCATCGTCGAGCTGGCCGTAGGCGCGCAGCCCGCTGCCCAACTGTGACAGGATCGCCGGACGGATGGGGTCGTCCTCCCTCGTCCCCGCGAGTGCTCGCGCGGCCGCCTCCACGGCGGCGGCCGCCTCACCGGCTTCGAGCAGGGCCATCGACCAGTTGAGCAGGGTGATCGCGTGCCGGGCCGAGTCGTCAGCGGCTGCCTCTACGGCCCGCCGATGCAGGTCCAGGGCGGCATCGAGCCCGGTGCCGAAACGACGATGCACCTCGGTCAGCAGCAGTGCCTGGTTGGACAGCGCGGTGGCCCAGTCGGGGTCGCCCGAGGGCATGTTGACCAGTACCTGGTGACCGGCCACGACCGCCGCGTCGGCGTCCACGCGGGTTTCGGTACGGCGGAAGCGCAGGGCCAGCGCGGCTGCGAGGTTCATCCACGCACTCATATCACCGCCTGCAGCCACAGCTGCCCGGCCAGCCTCGATGGCGTCGTACAGGTCAGTATCCTCGCTGGTGCGCAGGTACCGCTCCTGGAGCGCCCCGGCGAGTCCCGCCAGCGCCGTCGCCTGGTGCCGGGCACCGATCGTGGCAACAGCTCGTCGGCTGAGCTCGACGGCCTCGTCAAAGTCGGCCAGCCGACGGCTGTGGGAAGCTCTCACACGGGCGTCGCTCGCCGCGTTGAATAGCTGCTCGGGGGTCATCTGGCCAGTGCCCCGTCGAGACGGTACATGGCGGCGGGGAGATTGGAGCGCACCGGGGACAGAGCGGCTAGCTTCCCCCGGCTCGGCAGCGTTTTCCGTAGCGGCAGTGCCCGCCCGCATTCGAAGAGCCGCACTGCATCCTGCAGGCTGGTATGAAGAATCGCCGCCGCTGGATCCTTGCGGTCGAGTCCGCTCAACAGGTCAGGATCGTGCCAAATCGAGTCTCGACGAGGGCTACACATGCTCGGCATCACCCCGATTGGCTGGCACTCAGCCTACCTGGGGCAGCGGCGGGTTGCGCTTCGATGCTCCTAGCGGCATATTGAAGTGTGATGACCTGGGGCGACGCGGCGGCCACGGAAGGGTTAGCGGCCACGCTTCCGGCCGGTTCTCGTGCTCAGGCCCGCGAGCTCAGCGAGTTGTCCAACCGCTACGCCGAGGAGGGTCGCTGGCAGGAGGGGCTGGCTGCCACGGAGCAGGCTGAGACCATTCTTCGAGGGCTCCCGGCCCTCTGTCGTGAGCACCGCGAGGATCTGGCCGCCCTGCTCACTCATCTGTCGAATCGCTTGGGTGACCTCGCGCGTCCAGTTGACGCCCTCGGGCCGGCTCGTGAGGCCGTTCTCATCTTCCGGGAGCTCGCCGATGGCGAACCGACTCCGGACGTCGCGCTATCACTCAACAACCTCAGCATCTGGCTGTCGGAGGCAGGTCGGCGAGCAGAGGCGCTCATCGCGGCGCACGAAGCGACAGAAATCTATCGGTTCTGTGTGACCCGGGATCGGCGTTATCGGCCGCAGCTCGCCGCCGCCCTGAACAACCTGTCCTACCGGCTGGCAGAGTCCGCGTTGCCGGTGAGAGCGGAACAGGTGATCGCAGAGGCTGTCGGGGTTCGCCGAGACTTGGTGCGGATGTCGCCGCGGCAGCACGCTGCGGACCTTGCCAGCAGTCTGAACAACTAGGCATATCGGCTGGTCGATCTCGACCGCAGCACGCAGGCGCTCCCCGTCGTCGATGAGGCGGTGCGGCTATACCGGAAGCTCGCGAAGACGCAGCCGAGCCCGTACCGAGGTGACCTTGCCATCGCCCTCGACACTGCCGCGTCGTGCTTCAGCCTTGTCGCCCGCCATGACGAAGCAGCGGCCGTGTCAGCGGAGTCGGTAGCCATCTACCGGTCTCTGGCCACCGCGTTCCCCGGCGTCTACGACACCCGGTTGGCGTTGGCGCTACTGACCCGCGGTCGTCTCCGGATGGCTGCAGGAGATCACACCGAGGCGCTCGTCACCTTCCGCGCCGCCGGGGAGGTCGTGACCGGTCACCCGATGATTAAGGTGGAGGTGGCCCGTGGTGTCGGCGCGGCCCAGTACGGCCTCGGTCGCTTCGCCGACGCGCTGACGGCATACCGGCTGGCCGTCACCATGCCTCCCGCGACGGCGGCGCGGTCGCGGTTGCGTCGGGACCGCGAGCTGGGTCTCGGAGAGCTGAAGGACCTCGCTACGGACGCCACCGCAGCCGCGATCCGTCAAGGTGAGCTGTCCCAAGCGGTGAAGTTCCTCGAGCAGGCCCGAGGGGTGCTCGCTGCCGCTCAGCTCAATCTACAGGGGATTTTCGTCCGGCTACGAGGCGCATCCGACAGCCGCCGCGGCGCTGGACGAGCTTCTGCGCCGCACCGACGTACTGGAGCGGGCGGCGCTCTAGGCGCCGGGGCGGTGGACGGGCATGGGTGTCACTGGCGCTGATTGGTTCAGCTGCTGGGGTGGACTACTAGACCTTCACTGTGTTGACGGACCTTGACGCTGCCCTAGAACATCGAAGTTGTTGTTGTCCGTAGCTCCGGTCGCCGATCCCGGAGGTGTCGTGTGCTTGCCAACATCGTCGCCGGCTTGATCACCACTGTTCTTATCGCCCTCGGTGGCTTGCTTTGGCGGCATCGGGGGCATTTCGGTCTGCTACGGGCCACTGTGTTCCCGTCCGGGCGGCTACGTGTGTCGGTTGCCGCCCTGCTCCGGGTCAAGGACGACGACAGCTACGTCCTTTTCCATAACCCGATCCGGCCGCATGCGTACGGGCCGCCGGGAGGAGTTGTCAAGTACCGCAGCGGGGCCCGAAAGGCGCTAGACGCCGTCGGTTTTGTCGACCAGAGGCGCTCGGCCGGGCGGGTGGCGGCGATGCGGCATGATCTGCGCGGTTTCGTTCCGTCTCGGCGCGGCATCGACTTTCTCCGTTGGTATAGCCGAGGCGACGACCGAGAGTCCGGGCCCGAGTGCCTGCGCCGCGAACTGCGCGAGGAACTCGCCGAGGTCGGGCATCCAGAGTTGGTGCCGCTGACCGAGAACCTGCGGTTCGCGCTCGTCCGCACTGTCTTGGAGAGACCTCGGCCGACACCGGGCAAGCAGTACTCGACCCTTCGTTCATTCGAGGTGTACGACGCGGTGACCGATACACCTGAGGCCGCAGAGCTAGTGGGCCGCCTCGTCGCGCTCGGCCACAATCCGGCAGAGACGCAGATTGTCCTGGTTGATGCCAGCGACATTGAGGATGGCCGGAGTGGTGCGCACCTCATCAGCCCACAGTCGGCATTCCTGCTTGGAAATCGGCGGATTCACCAGGACCTCCCCGGGCTGAGCTGACAGACGTCGGCGAGCGCGCGAACGGTGCCTGGGCCATGCCGGCAGGTCCACAGGTCGCACGGGCTGTGGACCGCTCGGCCCAGTTCGTCTGGGCTCAGGCGCTCAGGAGTTGGGGTTCATCGGGCTATCGGACAGGTCGCACCACGGTCGCTCGCCTGGAGCGTCGGCGTGAGCACGCCGAGCGCACCTGCGGGTCGGGCATGTGTAGACCGCCTGCCCGATCGGCCCGGTTTCGGAGCCGTTTATCATGCGTTCGTAGGCGTCTGACCAAGACTCCTTGACGACGTCCCGCTCGTCGCGTTCGCGTTGCAGCATTTCTTCGCGGAATGCCTGCCAGTCCAGGAGCACCTCGTCCACGCAGTCCTGTCTTCTCAGCTCGTGGAACCGATCTGCCTGCTCGGTCCGGTACGCCCAACGCCGCAGGTCGGGGAACTCGTCGCAAATGATCGCCCAGCTCTCGCTCGGCACCGGATGCGGCTCACCGGATCTGTCCTGGTTCGACACTCGCACTCTCGCTTCTTGGGCACCCACATGACGTCATGACTACTGTATGACGTGGCGCGGGGCTCGCCTCTCCACGGACAGGCAGCATTGACGGAGGGTAGAGCGAGATGGCCAGGTACGTCACTTTCGCCCCTGGGGTAGTAACCGCCGACGACGAGGACGAAATCGACGAGGTCTTGCAGCGTCTGCCTCCGGACGTCTGGGGCACGGGGGACGTCGCGATCCTGGTCAGCAAGCGATTCACCGGCGCCGGTGGAACTCTGGTGCTGCAGATCGAGGTTCGGTCCAGAGCGTCGACGTTCATCGAGGTGGTCAAGGTGGGATCGGCCGCCGAAATTGAGGCTGAGCTAAAGGCCTGGGAGACGGTCATCCGTCCGGTCGCCACCAGGATGTGCACGCCGATCCGACACAGCACCCTCGATCCAGGCTGCCCTCCGTCCAGCAACGGCCGAGAGGCAGTCGTCTACGGTCATGTCGGGCAGTTCGCCGGCCGACCGGACGCCACCGTGACGACGCTCGAGGCCGTGTTCACTGATGCCTCGCTGGGTAATCAGACGGCCGCGTACCGGGCCAGCGAGGCGATCGCGGAGCTGTTCACCCAGGCTGAGACCTCGCTTTATGCCGGGGCCGTTGCCGTTGATCCGGAGACGTCACTGCAGGACATGATCTCGACCCTCGGGCCGGACCTCACTCTCGAGGTCACGCACCTCGCCGATGCATCAGGCGACGTCTGGAGTAGCGGCACCGCAGACCGGGCATCGCGGCGACTTACCGAACGCACGATCTGGAAGGCGGGTTCCGGTTCCCCAGCCGCCGACCACCTGGTCGGCCAACTGGTACGGGTTGACGGCGTCGAACTGAGCCAGCGGAACAGCCGCTTCATCGGCCGGATCAGGTTCGCTACCGTTGAGCTTCGCGGGATGCCCCTGGACATGTCGTTCCCTCCGGGCACTGTCGAGGTGCACGGCAAGGTCGCCAGCGTCCGCCGGGGTGTGGTCATGTCCCGGGTGCTGGACGCCCTACCCGGCCTCATTGAGAATGGTGAGACGATCCGGGCACCGAAGATGCAGGCCCCGCACCCGTTCTCGGCGCTGCGGAAAGCCCTGGAAGTGTCCTGTCGCCCGGTGCGGGGCACCCGGGTGCACGGGGACCTGAATGCTGGCAACGTGCTGCTGGTCGACGCTGATCCGTACCTTATCGATTACGCCCGCAGCGTCGGTGTACAGAAAAAAAAGCAGCTGCTCGCCGACTTCGCGTGGCTGGAGATCAACCTGATGCGGGCCATCGGAGGTGATCCTTCGCTCGCCGACCTGGTCACCGTGCAACGCCTGGTCACCACGGCTGCCGCCCTGCTACCGGCGTCCGGTGCCGACGCCCCGTCCGGCCTTGGGTCGATCCCTGGGCTCACTCTCTCGCAGCCTGGTCTGGCCCCGATTTGTGCCGTGCTGCTTCGGCTCCGTCGCCACGCGTACCGCTGCTACCCCGAGGGCAGCCGCGACCGCTGGCTCGTCGACTACAGTCGCCACCTCGTGCTGGCTGCCCATCGCACCTTCAAGTGGTCGGACGGGCAGCAGTCCGCCACCCGTTGGGCGGCCTCCGTTGCCACCGCCGTGGTGGCGGGTGAGTGGGTTGAGCCGGTGGCCCCGTTCCGGTTCTGGACCGCCTCGATGCTTAACGCCGCTATCGAGATGGTGGCGTCAGCCGCGTACCAGACGCCTCGTTGCGCGACGAGGCTGCTCGGCAGCCTGACTCGAGAAATCGACGGACGGGGGCTCGCTGGGTTCGAAGGCACCCTCGCCGCCGCGGCCAACAGCCTGTCGGTCGCCGTTTACCAGGCAAAAACTCCCGCTGTTGTGGCACCGTTCATGGAGCTTTCCGTGATCAGGGACAACGAGCCACCTACGGCAGCGGTCGAGGTTCTGACCGGCACGAGTCGCGCGGCGCTCATCGGCGCTGCGGGCACCGGCAAGAGCACCGTGGCCCAGGAGATGGCGAACCGGTTGATGGCCGTCGCCACCAACCGCGAAACCGTGCGGGATCCGGGCCGGCATCGGCTCCCGGTGCTCGTGTCCGCCGCCGACCTGCTCGAACCCGGTGTCACGGTGGCCGAGGCCCTTGCCCGGCATGCTCCGGTCCAGGACGCCGTTTCGATCGAAGACCTGATGGACGCGGGATGCCTGCATCTCATCGTCGATGGCGGCACGCCGACGGGCCTACTCGATCGCGTCGTCGCGCTGCGAAGCAACCACCCCCGTCTGCCGCTACTGGTCACCAGCCGGTCCGCCGAGGGCTTCGGTGCGGACTTTTCGGTGTACCGACTGCAACATCCGACTCCGGAACAGGCGGTGCCGTTCCTCGCTGAATCGGCCATTCGCCGCGGGATCCCCATGACAGCTCTACGGGACGTCCTCGCCGGGCGCGGAACACCACGGATTGACGAGGTCTTCAGAACTGCGGAAGGCGTCACGCTACTGGCCCGGCAGTTGCGCCCGAAGGTCCGACCGAGCCTGGCCGACCTGCTCGACGCTGCTTTCCCTCGCCTCGACGACCAGCAGACCGTCCGGGTCGCGGAGATTCTTGCCGCAGACCTGGTAGACCGCGATGTCGAGCAGAGCACCGAGGCTGCCGCCGAGGTGCTGTTCGCAGCCGATCCGGCCGGGTGGCGTGCGGCTCGCGACCGTCTGCTTCATGAGCAAGTGCTGGAGTCGCAAGCGGGCATGCTGTCCTTCGCCCGGCTGGCTCACCGGGACTGGTTCGCGGCCCGCGCCGCTGGCCGAGAACCTGCGGCGCTGCCCGACCGTGCGCTGCGTCTGTCCTGGCAGGAGCCACTGCGGCTGGCTGCGGCCCGGCGCGGCGCGGCGGACCTGGCCGCTACCTTGACGCAGATCGCCCGTCACACCGATCCGCGGTTCGCCGCTCGACTTCTGGCGATGATCGCTCCGGAGGACCCCGGCTTCATCGCGGAGCAGGTCGCCGCACTGCGAAATGTACGAGCCGCTCGGTTCGCACAGCAGGTCGCTGCGGAGGCCCTGTACGCCCTCGGCGAAGCGGGGATCAGGGCCCTCTGCGGCGTCGTTCGCGACAACCGCCTCTCCCCGGCAGCGCGGTCGACTGCCATACGACCGCTGGTGAGCGACGAGCCGGCGTCGAGCGACGAGCCGGTGCGACTCGCCGCCCATCTGCTTGGCGACGAGCCGCAGCCGGCGCGATTGCGCACAGCCGCAGTGGATCTCGCTGTCCGATACAACGCGGTCCACCTGGTCGCCGTCATCGCCGAGCACTGCAGCGTCCAGTCACCCTGGCACTATCACCAAGCCGCACACGATGCTCTTCGCCGTCTCGGCGCAGCATCACCTCGACGCGTGCACCGGGAGTACACCGCCGCAGCCCGGCGCCGGATGGACCGGCTCACACAGGTGCTGCCGCGACTGACGACACACGCCACCTACGACGCCGCTCAGCGGGAACGCGAGTTCCTGCTGATTTCACCGCTGCGCCAGGACCGCGATGTGCTGCTCGCTCACCGCTGGGACTTCGAGATCGGCCCGTACGCCGCTGACATGCTCGCACAGTTTCCGACCGATCCCACGAGCCGACCGGAGTCGGAGACCCCGCTACCGCAGGACCTAGCCGGTCTGGTGACCGCCGTCGGGTCGCTGACCGCCCTCAACGCACGCAGCCCTCGGCAGAACGAGACCCTGGCCCGGCTCCTGACCGCGGCCAGGCAAATGAATCCAGTCGCTGGCGCGCACCTCGCCGAGCAGGTGCACGTCACGCTGACGGCTGCTGACAGCCCCGACCGGCTCCGCTGGCCGATCCGGGTCGCGCTGGCCCGGTGCAGCCCGGACGCTGCCACCGTGGAGACCCTGTTGCGCTCCGACGACGCCAACGATCGGGTGCTGGCCGTCGCCACCCTCGCATCGGCCTCCTTCCTGTTGGACGCCGCCCCGCCACGGGTTTGGCCGTTGAGCGAGGTGGCCCGTGATTCGCTGCGGGCGCTTCGGCCTCACACCGCTCCCACATGGGACGTGGTGGCGTACCTGCGGGCGGCGGCGGCCACCGGCCTCGCGGAGGGCCTGAGCCTGGCGGCCGACCTGCTGACGCTCCCGACGCTGGCGGAACTGACTCGGATGGTCTCCCACCCGGTCCACGGGGTGCTCACCCTCACCGCTCGCTCCGAGGTCCTGTCCGCCGCAGGCTATTTGGCCCGACGGCACCCGGGCAGCACGGCGGCGGCGACGACCGAACAGATCAGGGGGATGGACCTGACCGGCGCCCATCCCAGTGACGTCACCGGCAGGCTGATCGGGCTCGCCTTTCTGGGTGATGCCGAGGTGGTACTGCGCGGGCTCGACGGCGCCGAGCCGCGACTGCACGCCGCCGCTCGACACGCCGTCGTCCACTGGGCGACCGTCTGGTCCGACCGGGACTTGGCGCGGGACGTGGTCGCCGCCCTGCTGCACCACGGCGACCACGACCGCCGGGCCCGTTCCACACTGCTAGAGTTGCTCCGGGAACTGTCCGTGGAGACCGGCCGGCTCACGGCCCGAGGTGGATGAACGGCGTCCACACGCTCAACCGCTCCGTCTCCCTCAACCGACGTAGCACGGTATGCAGGCGAAAAACCGAGCCAGCTGGGTCGAACGGTTCGTCCTGGGGGCTGTAGACGGCGGTGGCTACCTCAGCCGCGACTGAGGAGTTGACCGTCCACAGCGTGCCGATGACGTGCCGGTACCCGGTGTAGTGCAGTGCCGCGGCTAGTGTGATCGCCTCGTCGGCGAGACCCAGGCCGCCGATCGCGGTTTTGCAGGCGGATAGAAAGGCAAAGTCGCCCTGGTGCTGCTCGGCGCTGAGCCGTGCGACGGTCAGAACGTCGTCGGCGAGTCGCAGGCCGCCCTGTGAGGGGTCGTCGAGGAGCTGGTTGCCGTGGCAGCTCAGGTGGGCCCAACGGTACGTGGGCAGCAGTCGCGCCACCTCGTCGACCGTCGCCTCCGGCCCGTCGAGGACGCGGTGCCGGCCGGGGAACCGGCGTTGCAGCATGGCGCGCTCGGCTGCGGCTTCCGGTAGGGGCGGCTCGTCACCGACCTGCGGCACGGTCACGATCAGCAGCTCGGGCGTCCTATCCTCGGGCAGCGGCTCTCGGGCCTGCATCAGCGCACGCAGCGTCGGTGTGTACGACGACACCACCCGGTCGAGAACGGTGGGCCGGTGCGTCCCGTCGGTGAGGTGATCGCCGGCGGCGTGCAGCGGTAGCATGGTGAGCAGGCCGGTGGGGCACCACCACAGGCGTGGCCAGGTGGACTCGTCACCGTCCGGTGTCGCTGTGAAGCCGAGTTCGTTGAGGACGGGTTCGGTGACCGCCCGCCACAGCCATCGCAGGATGGCCCGAAGCATCTTCTCCGCACGATCCTCTGCTGCCGAGAGTTCCTGCTCGGCCTGCCCCAGGTCACCAGCGCCCTGCTTCGCTTGCCACCAGGCTCTCCAGCGTTGGCTGACCATGTCCAGAACGGTGAGGTATGCCCTGGTCTTCTCCTCCACCTCGACTGCGCTGAGGTCGGGCAGCTCACGGACCTGTACGCCACCGTTCACCACCAGCAGCGCGTCACACCGCCACCGGCTGACGTTGATCATGGCGACTGGGCCGTGTTCGGCGGCGGGCAGCAGCTTCTCCAAGGGCGGCGGCTTGAGGAAGTCCTCGAAGTCCGGCAGTTTCCGCACCTGTTCAACCAGCGCGTCCCACTCCCGGGTGAGCGCCATCCGACGGTCGACCATCCGGGAGATGTCCGGCTGCTCGGCGAAATCGCTACTGGCCACTGCCCCACCCTCCATATCGGCCGACGACTGTCCGCTGTCGAACCCATTGCATAACGCGAGCGCGAGCCGTAGACAATCGGGCGACCAGCCAGCATAGGCTTCGCGGATGACCCCGGTCGACGACGTCCGCCGACGGCTTGCGGACTACTTCGCCGCCAAGGACCCGGAGCTCGTCAGCGACGACGGTGCCCGCGTCGACGCCCGTCGCCTGCTCATCGACGCGATAGGCATCCACGGTGACGGCGAGGTGGCCATCGACGCGAAGCTGCTCGGCCTTGCCGCATTATTGTTCTGGTGCCGCTGGCTGGAGGCGCCGACCGATCACCACGACCCGGACTGCCAGTCGGCCTACCGCCTGTATCGGGTGCTACTCACCGTGGACCGAGAGGCGCAGGTGCCGCCCCAGCTGGTCGGACCGCTGGCCGACCCGGCCAACGACGAGCCGGTTTCCGCCCTGCTTCACCACGAGGCACGTGACCTGATCGACGGCTGCCTGCGGCAGTTCGATGACATCGCCGTCGACCTCGGCATCTTGCTGGCAAGGTGCGCGGTTGCGCTCGCCGAACCGGGCACCGCCGAGCAGGCCGAGTACTCGTGCAACCTGGGTGCGGGGCTGTTCGCCCGGTACCGGCACCACAACGCCGAAGCGGATCTCAACGAAGCGGTCGAGATGTTCCGTACGGCCGTGGAGTTCGGCTCGGGTGACGCCCGGGAGCAGGCTCGGTACCTCGCCAACCTCGGGGCGGCCCTACACACCCGCTACGTGCGATGGTTCCGCGAAGACGACCTTACGTTGGCTGTGCGCCTGCATCGGGCGGCCTTGCGGCATCTCCCGCAGAAAACCCGCTACCGGTCGCAGTACGCCTCTGTTCTGCACACACGCTACGAGGTCAGCGGCCGGTCCCGCGACCTGGAACGGGCCATTCGACACTCCCAGGACACCGACCCGATGGGGTTGGCCAACCTGGCTCTGATGCTGCGAGACCGCTTCGAACGCCTCGGCGAAATCGCGGACCTGCAACGTTCGATCGCTCTGCTGCGCGATGTGCTCAATGGTACCGACGCGGAGGATCCGGACCAGGCTCGCCGGCTGTCCGCCCTCGGTGCCGTCCTGAACCTGCGGTTCACCGCCATCGACGACCCGGCCGACCTGGACACCGCAATCAGCCTGCACCGAGAGGCGGTCCGGCGGGCACGCAACAGCGACCCCCACCGTCTCGATTACCTGTCCAACCTTGGTCACGCCCTGCACGATCGGTATGAAGATCGCGGCTCGCTCACCGACCTGCACGACGCTGTCACCGCCCACACCGCCGCTGGCCACAACGACCCCCTGCAGGCCGGCAACCGGGCCAATGTGCTCGCTGCCCGATTCAAGCACCTGGACGACATCGCCGACCTCGATGCGGCACTGCGGGCCTACATTGCCGTCCTCGCTGACCTTCCCTACACCCATATCCAGCGGGGCAGCCAGCTGACCAACCTGGGCAGCATTTGGTTCGAACGTTTTCAGCGTACCCAGGAGGTCGCCGATCTCGTGGAGGCGATCAAGGCTGACCGGGCCGCGGTGCGCTGCACCCCGCCCCGGCACCTCGATCGCTCGCGACGCCTGGCCAACCTGGCCATGGCACTCGACTCTTGGTACGAACGCAGCGGAGAGCCGGCCGACCTGGACGAGGCGATCCGCCTGCACCGCCGGGCGTACGAAATCGCGCCGCTGTCCCGCCGTCGGCATCATGGAGCCGGCCTGGCGATCGCCCTGCATCTGCGTTACCACCTCCACGGCGGAGCCGGCGACCTGGCCGAGTGCATCGGTCTGTTGCTGGAGGCCGTCGACTGCCGCCCAGATCACCCTGATCAGCCACGTCGAAAGACGCTGCTGGCCAGCGCGCTACTCACCCGGCACGACGAGACCGCAGACCCGGCCGACCTCGCCGAGGCGGTCACCCTGATCCGTGCCGCGGTCGCTGCGACGCCGCCCCGACACGTCCAGCGAGTGGGTCGCCAAAGCATGCTCGGCAGCACGTTGTCCAAGACCGGTGATCCGGCACTGGTCGACGAGGCGATTACGGTCCTCCAGACGGTCGCGGGCCTCACAGATGCCAGTTCTCCCCTCGGCTACCGGCTACGCACCCTCGGCGACGCGCTTGAGGCACGGTGGGAGCTCACCCGGGCGACCGTGGACCTGGCGGCGGCGATCGACGCCTATCGCCGGGCCATCGTCGCCACCGGCACCGACGAGCCCGATCAGGCACTCAACAGGTACGACCTGGCAGGAGCCCTCGCCGCGCTTGCCGACGCCACCGGCCGGGCCGATCTGCGACGCGACGCCGTGACCGAGTATCAGGCGGCGACCCGGCAGCGGACGGCACCGGCGCTGATCCGCATCCATGCCGCCGGCGAGTGGGCAGCCCATGCTCTCACTTTGCGCCAACCCCAGTCGGCGACCGAGGCGTTCGCCGCCGCCGTCGATCTGCTTCCCCGGCTGGCCTGGACCGGTCTGGAGCGCCGGGACCAGGAACGCGCCTTGCGCGGATGGAACACGCTTGCCTCGGACGCCGCAGCCGCCGCTCTGGCCGCTGGGCACCCGGAATGGGCCATCGAGCTCGGCGATCAGGGCCGGTCCCTGCTGTGGGAGCAGCACCTTCGGCTGCGACGCGAGGCCCACGAGCTCGCGGAGCGGCACCCACGGCTGGCAGCTCGGTTCCGCCGCGTGCGGCTGAAACTGCTATCCACCATCCGCTGAGCGGTCACCGCAGTGCCCGGCCAGTTCGATCGGATGGGCGCACCAGGTCGGGCCCTGCCGCACCGACGCGTCCAACTCGGGTCGCAACCCGAGGGCCTGCACCATACGCGGCGCGGCCACCCTTTAGCTTGATCTTTAACCTTCGCGGGTCTTGTGGGGGTCCTGGCTGAGCATGGAAACAGCCCATTGAGAGTACTCGCCCAGGTCGAACCGACCGCGACCGCGGCTGTGCGTGAGAAGTTTACTGAACTTGCAACGGTAACGCGCACGCCGTCGCAGTAGCAACCCCGATGGCAACGCTCGGGCGGGACTTCGGAGCCCCACCTTCACCTCCTTTACGTATCAGCTCAGCTACCGCTACCGACGGGGCAGCCACCGAATAGCCGCACCCCACCCCCGATCACCACCGTCGCGGCTGGCGGTGCTGCTTCAGCACCGCGCAAGCCGGTGGCAACGTACGCGCTCATGGCGACGGAGCCGGGCTACGCCTCGGCGCCGGACATCGCCGCCGCGGTGACGAGGCAGGGGCCGCCGACTATCTGCGCGCGGCGGCCAATCCAGACGCCACCCGCGAGGGCAGCGGGTCTCCTGAAATGCCGAGGCCGGAGCGGCATCCCGCTCCGGCCTCGATGAGACATTCCGCCGCTCTACCATTGAGCTACGCCCCCGCGAGTGGAGGCGACGGGACTCGAACCCGCAACCGATCGGATTGATTAGGGGCATCCTCAGTGCCGCAACGAGCATAGCAGAACCTGATCGAATCGGTCAATCAGGGCAGGGAGTACCTGCGCGATCCCAGCGGCCCACAAGATCCTGCGGCCCACGACGGCCCCGCACCACCTCCGTGCGGGGGCCGTCTGGTCCGGCGGGAGGACCCGCCTACCCGACCTGGGTGACCTGCCACGGCTAGGCCGCGTCGCGGCCGGCCTCCGAGAGCGAGACGAGCCGGAACACGTGGTCGGTCAGCCCGCCCACCGTGTGCCGAGTGCCCGCGCCGGACGCGTTCGCGCCGACCCGGTAACCGCCGATGTCCCAGGTGTAGACCGGAACGTCCCTCGACACGATGGTCGATCGAGTGGTACCGACCGCCGTTGTACTGCTCGTCGGTCAAGATGAGGACCCGGTCGTGGGCCTTGAAGTACGCCGCGACCGCCCCGAAGGTGTCGGTCCCGTCGACCGAGTGGAACCTCCCCATGAGCCGCAGGAGTGCATCGCCGCGGCGGAAGTCGACGGGGTACGACGTGTTGCCGTACCCGACCATCGTCGCGTCCGCCGCGCGCAGCGCCACCGCGACTGTCGATCGCCTCGCACCCTACTGCAAGCCGTGCGCCTCTCAGCGCAGCTCGCTGGCTCGGTACGGCCTTACCCGCGAGAGGTGCCAGCAGATCCTGGCAGAGCAAAACGAGGGCTGCGCGATCTGCGGGCAGCCGCCCGGGGACAAGGCGCTGGTCATTGACCATGACCACAGTTGCCGCCCCGGGCGCCGCTCGTGCGGGAAGTGCGTCCGTGGCCTGCTCTGCGGGCCTTGCAATTGTGGGGTGGGCATGCTCCGTGAAGCGCGGAGCTGTTCAAGAAGGCAGTCCAGTACCTCTCTCGCCGACGGTTGCGTCCGCCGCCCCAGGCCGCCTCGACGCGGCCGACCCTGGGACACTGTCAGCGGATCCGCTTCGCGGCGTACGACTTGCGCTTGCGCGGCTTGACCCCACGAGCCACCGCGTCGCCACGGGCCTCGAACGCCAGCAGCGCGGCCATCGCGCTGTCGATGCGACGGGGCGACTTCGGGGGGTGTCCCTATGGGTTTGGTCAAGCGGGGACGGGGCTGGTGGGGCGTGGTTGGTAGGGGATCTTGTCGCGGAGCATGGCGTATAGGACGTCGCAGCGGCGGCGGGTGTTGCAGGCCCCGCTGATGGTGATCCAGTGCGGGAACAGATCCCGGGAGTACCCACTCGTCAACCCCTCGCTCTTGACCGTCAGAGCGTTGAGCTGCGACTGGGCGCTCGACTTGGACGGAATACCGGGAGGTGTCGCCGAAGCCACCGAGGCGTCGACGGCGACCAGGCCGGCGCTGGCGACCATCACGGCTGCCGCGCCGCTCAGGGCACGCCGTGCCAACGCCGATGTGGTGAGTCGTCGGGTGAGTCGCATGAGGGCCTCCTCGGGCATCCGTCGTGGACAGCGACCATCTCGCCCCATCATGTCCATCGACGGTCACCACTGTGAAGAGCAGGGAAGGCTCCCACGAACACTGACCACAGCCATTCCCTGTCCGCACCACCGACCCCGGGCGAACTCGCCTGTCCGCTGCCCCGCAGCCGATCGTGCCTGTCGAGATGGCGACGAACCGGCGATCAGCGACAATCCGACGTCCTAGAGTGCGACTCTCAGGCTGGCACTACACCTGCAATTCCGGGAGCGACGGTGGCCAACAACCTGATCGTCATGACATGGAACGTCGAGAACCTGTTCCCACCCGACGACACCGACACGTCGGCGGCCGACACCTACACCGCGAAGCTCACCTACCTCGCCGGTCTGATCGCCGGCACCGGCGCCGACGTCGTCGCCCTCCAAGAGATCGGCAGCCTCCGGGCCGCACAGGACCTGCAAGCTGCCCTCGGTGAACCCTGGCAGGCCGTCGTGTCCTCCCACCCGGACAGCCGCGGCATCCGCGTTGCCGTCCTCGCCCGGCATCCCCTCAACGAGGAAGCGCAGATCCTCGCGCTGCCGCCCTCCGGATTGCCTGCGGTCCCCGACGTCGACGGCGACACCCTCACCCACCTGGGACGCGGAGCGCTTCAAGTACACGTCGACTACGGCGGCGCCGGCCTGCGGCTGCTGACCGCGCACCTGAAAAGCAAACTGCTCACCTACCCGGGCGGGCGACGCTACCCCCTCAACGAGGACGAACGCGCTCGCGGCGCCGGCTACGCCCTCCTGCGGCGCACCGCCGAAGCCGTCGCCCTGCGCGTACACCTCAACGAGACCCTCACCGCGGCCGCCGTAGACGGCCAACCGGGCATCCCCACGATCCTGTGTGGCGACCTCAACGACGGCCCGGACGCCATCACCACCGTCCTGCTCGAAGGCCCAGCCGACGGAGACGTCAACCGCCCCGACAAAGGCGACGCCATCCGGCTGTACAACCTCGGACGACGCCTCCCTCCAGCCCGCGCATACTCCCGCATCTACCAAGGCAACGGGGAGCTCATCGACCACATCCTGGCAACCCGCGACCTCCAACTCCGCCTGATCACCGTCGACTCCCTCGTCGATGACATCACCTCCATCGGCGCCTCCACCCGCAGCCGGGAGAAGGCCGTCGTGCCAGACCATGCCCCCGTCGTCGCCCGATTCCACGGGTAAGACGGGCGGCCGGGGAAACGCAGCGACCGACGCTACGCGCCAAGATGTCGTCGAGCTCGGTGTCGGTGGCGACGCGATAAATGGCAACGTTAGTTGGGCGAGGGCTGTTCAGAAGACACGACTGACCCTGCGGCCTCGCCTGTCAGGGCACGTGACCGACCGTTAGCTGATCGTCGAGCTGCCCTGGCAGAATACGGACTGGCCACACGCGGTTGAGGAACTGTGGGGAACGGGCGGGAATCGCTCGGCAATCACCTGGCTTGAGCTGCGTCGCTATGCTGGCCGTCACACCTGGGAGCTGACCGTAGTTGACGGTCGTCGCCCACCCCATCGGGCACGCAGCGGGCACGTGGGCCGGTTGCAGGTCGTTCCGCTCGGCTGACCAGCCCGGCAAACCGTCTCAGGCTGGTCGAACCGATGCGGCTACCAATAAGTCAGGCGGAACACATCTCGGGCAACCAGGCCGCCCGGCGGCCGCAACGGGTCGTAGCCGTCACCGAGATACCCCGCTCCCTGATAGGAGCGGAGAACGAGACGATGGCCGGCAAACACCAGGACGAAGCCAACGGCAGCCATCGTCGCCGCCCCCTGTGGGGACATCAGCCGCACACCCGCCGCCCGGAACAGCCACGGAAAAACAGCCAAGAGGATCGCCAAACGGTAGACCCAGATCCCCGCACGGTAGGTGAAAAGCCGCCGGCACGCCTCGAACTCGCTGCTGCTGATCGACACCGCGTCAGGTTAGTCCCTGAACGGCTCTCATCGCTGGCCCCCGTCGCCGCTGTCCTTGCGCCTTCGGCTGTCGGTCAACCCTCCTCTCCCCGAAGCCCATCTCCGCCGTGTCCGCACCGTGGAACGGGCCTGGACATGGGGCTGTGGCGCCGTAACCGCGCCGGCCAACCCGTCGGCGCGGGCCTGGTGCACCACAGCGATAGCGGGCAGTACACATCGTTCCGGTTCACCACCCACCTGCTCGACGTCGGCATCGACGCCTCCATCGGCAGCGTCGGCGATGCCCTGGACAACGCCCTGATGGAGTCCACCATCGGCCTCTACAAGACCGAGCTGATCAAACCCCGCCGCCCGTGGCGCAGCCTCGCCCAAGTCGAACTGGCCACCGCCGAGTGGGTCGACTGGTACAACAACCAGCGCCTGCACTCCGCAACCGGCCACGTCCCACCAGCCGAATACGAATCGATGTTCTACGCTCAACCCCAGCCCCGCCAGGTGGTTGAAACCAACAGCTGAGGTCTCCACAGAACCCGGGGCGGTTCAGACGGCTCCGGACGGGCTGTTGAAGCAGTTGACCAAGACGGTATTGGAGACTGCGTTGAACGAGGAGCTGGCCGAGCAACACGCAACAACCGCTGCAGGCCGTCGCCAGACCGTCAAGGAGTCGTCGACCCAGTTGGCCGACGAGGCACCACCTCAGTGGCGACAGCGGGCACGGTGACCACCGGTACGGCCGATCCCAGACGAACACGTGATCATGAGGCGGCTGCCTGCCACGCCGCGGTGACACACAGCTCGTCGACGGTCCAGCGACACCGGGCCGAGCAGCTACGACACGAACTCCACGGACGAGTTTCGCCTTCCGGGTACGGCTGTGTCACGGGGACGATCCCAGACCCCGCAGCGGGCCCGAACAGATTATCGATCGCGGGTCAGGCTCGGGGGTCGTGACGGCGGCCAGCCGGGCGGAGTACTGCGGTGGCGGTATGGCCGCGCTGGCCGGGGCGACGGAACATCGGTTGGATGCTCACGCCCTCGGCCGGACGCGCGATCGCGTGGTCAGTGTCGTAGCCGGCCTGGGCTAGGAGGTGTTGCCCGGCGGGGAGGGTGAGGGTCCAGGACGGCAGATCGATGAGGTCGAGCCGGCAGCGCAGGTGCTCCGTCAGCGCCCGGCCCCGGCCGGTCCGCTGGTGCGTGGGGCGCACGGCCAGAAAGGCGAGGTGGTAGTGCGCCGTAGTCGGTTGCCGGCTGTCCATGATCTCGTCCAGGAGACGGAAGCGCTCGGCGTGTGGGCCGGCGGCTGTGGCGAGGCGCGTGGCGTAGTCGGCCGGTGGTGGAACAGGCCCGTATTGGTGGAAGCAGACGGTGGCGGCGGTGAGGTCGCTGGTGATGTGCACGTCGCCGTAGAACATGGCGTGTTCGACCCAGATGGCGGCGACATCGGCCAAGACCGGGCCTCGTTGTTCCTGGTCGGGTATCAGCCAGGCGGCGATGGGAGTGGGTTGGAGGGCCTCAGCGATCACCGTGGCGACGATGTCCTGTTCGCGCCACCGCGCGGCCCGGATGTGGTGCGGCACCTCGTGCCCTGCCTTTCTCTTGCTGCCTTTTGTCGTCGTGCTGGTTGGGGTGGCCGGCGGTAGGGACGGGAGAGCCGCTGTCGCCGGCCACGAGGGCCCGGTCGCTGCCTTTTCCCTTTGGGTGCGGCGGCCGGTCGGCTTGTCATGTCACCGCAGGCGAGTCACGGCTGCGGCCGTGGTAGGTGAGGTGGGCATGTCGGTGCTGCGGGTGTGGGCGTGGGCCAGCAGAAGGGTGTAGGAGTGCAGGCCGGGTCGGCGTCCGCCGTTGATCCATTCGGTCGCGGCGAGCAGGTCGCCGGTGTCCGGGTGGATGAGCAGCATCGAGGTGGATCCGTCGGCCACGATCTCGAAGGACATGCCGGTCCGGCCGGCGAGGTCGGTAGTCGTGCCTTTGTAGGTGAGGTGGGGGGCCGCTGCCAGGGCGCGCAAGGTCGTCGCTCGTTGCCGTGGGTTGAGGTGCTGGCTGGTGGCCAGTTCGACGATGCCGCTGGTCAGGATCCTGGGGTAGGCGGGCTCGCCGGCCAGCGCGGGCGGCGCGAGCAGTCGGATCAGCTCGCGGGGGTTGGCGGGGATGTCCCCGGGGAGGTGGGGGTGCAGGTCACCGATGCCGTGGTGCAGTGTGTGCGGTACGGCCCGGCTGAACTCCTGACGCTCCTGCGGTGTGGGCTGGTGGTTGAGGCCGTGCAGGTCCGGTGCCCGGCGGATGATCTCTCGGCCGGAGCCGTCCGCGTCGTGCCGCCAGCGCCGTACGTCGGTGCGGACGATCGTGGTGCTCGCGCGTGCCCAGCTCTGCAGGTGCAGGTAGGTGTAGGGCAGTCCGTCGGTGGTGTCGGCGGGGGCGGTGCTGATGGTGTCGGCGAGCAGGTTCAAGCGCTGCTGGGCGGTGAGCCCGGCGACGGTGGCGGCTGCAGCTGGTGTGCTGGCGGGGCGCGGTGCGGCGGACGCGGTGCCGGCCGGTCGTGGATCGGCATGGCAGGCGGTGAGCAGAACGAGGACGAGGCTGCCGCCGAGGAGCGCGGCACGTTGCCGGCGGGCCGTGAGGGTCAGGTGGGTCATGGTTGTCGTGCCTTATCTGCGCGCGCGGGCGTGGATGACCCGGCGTTCGTAGGAGCCCAGGAGTACGCGGGGGTCGGTCATGAGGTCGGCGAACCGGTCCGCGTCCGCGTTGGTGATGTTCAGGCGGGGACGCAGGTGAGTGATGACGTCGGCGAGGAGCCGGCAGCCGGGGTCGGCGCCGGTCCAGGTCTCGGTGGTGGTGTGGATGCAGTGCTGCACCATGCCGTGGCTGAACAGCAGGGTTTCGGGGTCGGCGGTCCAGGTCGCGCCATGCGGGCCGGTGAGGGCGCGGTGGGCCTGCTGCAGGACGGTGTGGATGACGGTGGCGGACTCGTCGTCGGGCGCCCGGTAGATCCGGGGGGCGGTGGTGGTGATGTCGGCGAGGACGAGCCGGCCGCCCGGGCGCAGCCGGGTGGTCATCTGCTCGATCAGGTCCGCGGGGTCGCGCAGGGTGCCGTGGGGCCAGCGGGCGAGGATGTGGTCGTAGCCGGCGGCGTGGCCGGGCACCGAGTCACGGTTCAGGTCCAACTGGTGGACGTTGATGACGGCGGTGTCGGTGAGGTGGCCGGTGTCGGCGTCGACGGCGGTGACGGACCCGTAGCGGCCGACGAGCCGGGCCAGGAGGGTGGTGCTCTCCTCGCTGGCGCCGACGTCCAGCACCCGCTGGTTGGTGCGGATGTCGAATCGGTCCAGGACCGTGTGAATGCTCGGGTTCAGCAGTAGGTGTATCGGCCCGGCGTGGGCCGGCAGCGTGGTTGTCATGGCGATCCCTTGGATGTCGGCGTGGCGGGTGATGCCGGTGGCGTCAGGTGCTGGTGCTGCCTTACTGGGAGCCGGTGATGCTGGTGGCGGCTGGGCTGATCCGTTCGACGAGCTGTGCGGCTGCCGCGATCACCTCGCGCTGGTGGGGCAGGAAGGGCTCGGCGGTGTACCCGGCGACGACGGCGGCGAGGGGGTCGGTGACGTGGGTGGTGGTGCCGGTGAGTTCTTCGAGGAACGCCAGGGCGCAGTAGGGGGTGTAGAAGGGGCTGTAGCCGCCTTCGTGGGCGGCGATGAGCCGGCCGTGGCAGAGCCGGTCGGCGGCGCCGACGAGCAGGCGGGTCATCTCGCGGTAGGAGGCGGCGGTGAGCATCTGCCGGGCGAGGGGGTCGAAGACGTTGGCGTCGAAGCCGTTGGCGAGCAGGATCAGGTCGGGGGCGAAGCGGTCCAGTGCCGGGAGGACGACCTGGTGCATGGCGTTCAGGTAGGCGGCGTGGCCGCTGCCGGGTGGTAGGGGCACGTTGAGGGCGTAGCCGGTGCCGTCGCCGGTGCCGTTTTCGTGGGTCCATCCGGAGTCGGGTGGGAAGCAGCCGGCTTGGTGCAGGCTGATGGTGAGCACGCTCGGGTCGTCGTTGAAGATGGCCTGGGTGCCGTTGCCGTGGTGGGCGTCCCAGTCCACGACCGCGACGCGGGCGAGCCCGAGTTCGGCTTGGGCGTGGCGGGCGGCGACGGCGATGTTGTTGAACAGGCAGAAACCCATTCCCTGGTTGGCGGTGGCGTGGTGGCCGGGTGGGCGGACCAGGGCGTAGCCGTTGGTGATGTCGCCTTGGGCGGCGGCGGTGACGAGTTCGATCAGCCCGCCGGCGGCGAGGCGGGCGATGTCGTAGCTGCCGTGCCCGACCGGCGAGAAGCCGTCTCCGGCGTCACCTCCCCCGCCGCGTAGGTCGCTTTGGGTCTTGATGTGCTGGACGTAGGCGGCGGTGTGCACGCGTGTCAGTTCGGCGACGGTGGCTCGGCGAGGCTCGATGACCATCAGCTCGCCCAGCAGTCCGCAGGCGTGGATCAGCTCGTGGACGCGTCGCTTCGCGTCAGGGTTCTCGACGTGCACGGCGGGTTGGACGCCGGCGGTCGGGTCGGCGGGTAGCAGGCCGGCGCTGGTGCCGGTGTCGTGCCACAGGTACTCGGGATGGAAGACGTATCCGGTGGTCATGATGGTTGCCTTTCGTCGGTCGGGTGGCTGGTGCTGGTGTGGTCAGCGCGCGTGGGAGCTGGCGGGAGATGCTGTTGCCGGTCTCGGTTGCGGAATCGGCCGGATTCGCGGGCGGGTGGCGGCGATGTCGGCGACGAAGGCGTCGACCTGGCCGGGGGTGATGCCGGGCATGCAGATGAGGTGGCTGGTGTCGCCGTCGGTGGCCAGGAGCCACTTTCGGCGTACGTGCTCGGGTGGGGTGGGCAGGACGACGGTGAAGGCGTGCGGGTGCCGCCAGGCGGGCCAGCCGACAGCGTTGAGCCGCTCGACGGTGTAGGCGGCCAGCCGGCGGGCCTCGCTGGCCCGCCACCGGTGCCCCTCCCGTCCGTGAACGGCGATGGCATGCCACAACAGCGCAGCCGACAGGCCGCAGCGGGAGCCGGTGATGGTGGTGTCCGCCGTGGCGGTGTAGGCCACCCGGGAACCGGCGGCGCGTAGGTGATCGCGGATGAGCACGATGCCGCACGGCGTCGGTGTGCCGAAGAACTTGTGGCCGCTGATCGCGACGCTGCCGATGCCGCTGGCGTCATCGAGGGACAGTCGTCCGTCGAGGGCCAGGGGGATGCCGGACAGGGCCGCGTCGACGTGCAGTTGCCCGCCTGCGTGATGCTCGTCGAGGACCGCGCGGATGCGGCTGGTGTCGTCGACTGCCTCGGTCATGGTGGTGCCGGCGGTCGCGACGACGATCGCCGGGAAGCGGCGCCGCCGGTGGAGCTGCTCGGTGAGGTGCGCGTAGTCCATCTCCCCATCGGGGCGCGCGTGGACCGGGATGCCGTGCGCGCCGAGCAGGCGCACTACCTTGGCCACGGAGTAGTGGGCGGCGGCTGAGTAGTAGATCCGTGCCGTCGGTTTGCGCCGGTGCGCGGCGTGCAGGGCGGACAGGGTGCCTTCCGTGCCGCCGGTGGTGACGTAGCCCCACCGGTCGTGGGCGGGCATGGCGAGCAGGTCGGCTGTCCACGTGATGACCGCGCGTTCCAGCGCCCGGGTGTGCGCGATTCCGCCCTCGTCGGCGGGGTCGCCGATGTTGTTCCACAGCCTGCCGCCGAGGCGGGTCATGACCTCCGTGTGGTCGAGGTCCACAGCGCCGGGGAACCCGATGCTCGTCGCCGCCGTGGCGTCGGCTTCGCGAACGAGGTGGTCCAGCACGGCCGTGATGTCGATCGGCGCGCGGCTCAGGTCCGCGGCGGCGGCCAGTCTCAGGGTGTGGGTCACGCCGGCCGCCCGCCGTGCAGGTGGGAGGTGAGGGTGTGGTGGAGCATGCCGAGTCGTCGCCACAGCTCGCGGGTGGCGTCGTCGCCCTGCTCGGTGAGGTTGGCGTGCGGGTTGTGCCAGTAGGCGGGCCGGTCCGGGTCGAGGGTCTTGGTGCAGCGGATCCCGTCGACGCCGATGCGGGCCTGGGGGTCACGGTCCAGGTGCAGGGCGGTGCCGTCGGTCAGCAGCACGTAGCACTGGCCCTTGAGGTCGAAGGCCGACAGGTACCGGCCGCCGGATCCGTCCCGGAGGGTGCGGGCGACCTGCTGCCAGCGGCCCTGGTCGGAGTCGAGGGTGCTGACCCCGACGCCGACGTAGGTGGCGCCCGGCGGCGGGCTCATGTCTCCGCCGTTGACCATCGAGGCGTCCGGCCCGAGCGGATGCCACCGCCGCCCGCCGGAGGCGGCGCGGGCGATGTTGGTCCGGACCACCTCGGCTAGGTCGGCCAGGAGCCGGGGCAGGTCCTCGGATTCCGGGGAGGCCAGCCACAGCCGGTAGGCGGTGTGCAGCAGGTAGCCGTGCGGCTCGGCCGGTGCCTCGGAGACGAAGAACAGCATCAGAGCGTGCGGGCCGAGCGCCTCACGGGTGTCGTGGCGCTGGTCCGCCTCAACCATGTGGCCGGTGTTGAGCCGCCTGCACCGGTAGGCGACCTGCACGCGCAGATCCGCCCACCGCCGCGCCTGTCCCGGCACCTCGTTCCCGTCCTGCGCAGGCTGGTCCGTGGGCATGTCCGGCGGGGGTACTGCCGCAGGCGGGGTTGGAGGGGCCGGGGGCGTCGGCGGTCGGTGGTGCTCCCCCAGCGCGTGGTAGCCGGGCGGGGCGCCGACCGCCGGGGCGCGCGGGCCCGGTGGCGCCGCCGGAGGGTGTTCCGGCCGCCAGCCGGGATGCAGGGGATCGACGCCGTAGCGTCCGCCAGGCGGGGTCATCGCCGTGTGAGTCCTCATCGCTTGCGCCCCTTTGTCAGATGGAGACGTTGATGGCATCGGGTACGGCATGGGTGGCCGGTGTGCCACGGCCGATCCCGGCGTAGACCTCCGGACGGGACCGGCGCACCTGCCCGGCCCACAACCCGCCCACGACGGCCGTGGCGACGAGGATCGCGGGCAGCAGCAGCGGTGCCCGTGACCCCGGCGGGGCGCCGAGCAGGGAGTCCACGTTGCCGACCATCAAGGCCAGCACCACCACCCCGCCCGCTACACCGATCACGGGCGCGAGCCGCCATTCCCACACGCCGGCCTTCGGGCCTCGCAGGCCGGCCGGTGCTCGCACCGCCGCCACCGAGGCGGCCAGGAGCAGGCACAACAAGCCCATCGCGCCCAAGGCCGACAGCCAGGTGAACATCACCGCGACCGGGTCCGCGCCGGCCAACGCGAACCCGCCCACCACCACCACGGCGATGCCGGTCTGCGTCAGGGAACCGCCGCGCGGCGCACTGACGCGAGTCGCGCTGCCGGTCCTTGCGAGCCCGGCAGGCAGCACGCCTTCCCGGGCCATCGCGAACACATACCGGGCGATGACCGAATGGAAGGCCAGCATCGACGTGACGATCGCGCAGATCAGTACCGTCTGCGCGAGCGGTACCCACCAGCCGCCCAGGCGCTCCAGCACCGACAACGGCAGGCCCGCCGCAGGGTCGGCAGCCACGTCGGCGACGGATCGGGGACCGGCGGCGATGCCCATCGCCCACGCCGCTGCCGCATACACCCCGCCGAGGACGAGCACCGCGGCGATGGTGGCCCGGCCGACCGACCGGCGGTCGATGGCCTCTTCGACGAACGAGCCCGGCGCGTCGGTGCCCATGAACGCGGCCACGCAGAAGGCGACCGCACCGCCGATACCGCTGACCGCCAGGCTCGAGGCGTCGAAGCCTTCCCAGGACAACCCGCCGTCCGCCGGCTGCCCGAGGCCGGCCAGCGTGAACGCGGTGACGATCAGCAGGGATACCGCCAGCACGGCGGCCAGCACGCGGGTCGACAGCACGATCGCCCGCACACCTACCACCCCGACCACGGCCACGGCGATGCCCGCCCACACCCACCACGCGCCGCCGAGCTGCCCGGCCAGCGTCGCGCCGAACAACCCGAACAGGCTCGTCTGGATCGCGTTGTACGCGACCAGGGCGACCAGCCCGGCGGCCACACCCCAGCTACGACCCAGACCGTGCGCCAGGATGCCGTAGTACGCCGCCGCGTGCCCCACCTGCCGGGCCATCGCCGTGTATCCGACCGCGAGCACCGCCACGACGGCGGCCACCAGCACGAACACCAGCGGCAACGCCTCCACCCCCGTGGTCGCGTACGTGGCGACGATGCCTCCTGCCAGCACCACCATCGGCGCCGACGCCGCCGCCCCGAACACCCACAACCCGAACGGAGTCAACGTCCGCCGGGCCAGGGCCACCTGCACATGCGTCGACCTCACCGCTGCCCCCGATCCGGGGAGTCCGGACAGCGCGAGTGCGCCGGCACGTTGGGACAGCCGGGGCGGCGGCAGCCGTCCACCGGGTGACCGTCCACGTCGGCCGCGTTCGCGGCCACGACGTACACCGCCACGGGCCGTACCGGGCCGCCCCGCCAGTAGTCCTGGTCCCGACCGAGCCGCCGCTGCGCGACGAGAGCGTCCGACGCGAACCCGAACAAGTCGTGACTGCCGTCCGGCCACTCCCGCCTGATCGCGTACCCCCAGACGAACTCGCGCGACGTCACAGCTCCCGCGTCCGTGACGGCGGCGGCACCGGCGGGCGCAGCACCGAGCCACGCCAACAGCCACCGGCCGGCATTCGGCCGTCGTAGCCGCGACGGGCAACGGGTCGTAGCAGCCAGCATGAGGAACGCCTCCTTGCATTGAGGGGACAGGTGTATGCAAACGCCCCGCTGGCCGAAGGCCAGCAGCCGTGTATCCAGGTGCCGAAACGGCTGTCAGGTCGTGTCGACCCGACCTAGAAGCGGCGGTGCCGCGACGGCCCTGCGCCGGCAGAAGGCGCCGCGGCCCGGTGCAGCCGCACACGACGGGGCAGGCCGTCACGCCGCTCACCGCCGCGCCGCGGCCGGTACATCCGCCACAGCACCGGGCCACCGGGCTCCAACAGCATCGGTGACCGCGGCAGGTAGCCGAGCTGGCTAAACAAGCTCTCGCAAGGTTCGCTGCCCCAGACTTGCGTGTACGCCGGCAGCCGTTCGGCATCCACGACCCGGTGACAGCTCGCCAGCAACGCCCTCGCCGCCGCGCCCTCCCCGGGACGGGCCGCGAACTGTGCCAGATAGTGATGCGGCGTACGCGGCACCACCGCGTGCAGCACCACGAACCGCGCCGCGAATGGGCCGAGCAACCGGCGCAGCTCACACCCCCACCCCGCACCGGTCGGCGGTGGCTCCAGCCGCGAAAACCACACCGCGACCGCGGCACGATCCTCGGTCGTGTCAACCCGGCCGTGCTGCACCGCATACATCAGCACGAACTCGGCATACCGACGCAGAGCCCTATCGCGCACGGCCGCGTCAGGCACCAGCCACGTACCCAACGATCCGGCCGACAGATTCTGAGCCAGAAGCGCGGCCAGCACGGGAACGTCGTCGCCGGTCGCGCAGAACACCGCCTCATCCGGAACCTGCAAGCCGAGTACCCGGCGAGCAGAATCGTCACGTCCGATCGGCCGGTTGGGAACAGACTCCGCACCTCGTACCAGCGGGACGTTCATGCTGTTGATCACCCTCGTCCGCACGTTGTATCGCGCCGCTGTCACCGTCACGAGGGCCGGTGTGATCGACAGGAGCAGTGGCATCCTGGCAATGGACACGGCTGACTCTCCCTCAGTAAGGCGACTCGGCTGACCGGTCGGTAACACCTCGGCGGTGCCGCTGACACCGGACACAGCGACTAAAGGCGAGTTCGGTCGGTGTCGGCCAGGTTCGGCGGCCGGTCCTGACAATCTGCCGACAACCGCGCGGCGACGACTGATGCGGGCAGGAATGTCAGAGAAATGTCGAAAGCCGATGGTGGCTCTTTTCGACATTGGCGCTGTCGGCTTTTGATGCCCATGTCACCGCCTGCGGCCCTGCAGGTGGTGCGGGGCCGTTGGCCGCGGCGCGGCGAGCGGTTTCCTGCGTGTCCACTGCCCCTAGGGAGGGATGCACCATGACCAGTCGATCAATGCCGGCTGTAGCAGACGTCGGCCGCCGGGCCGCCGAGATCCTCGACCGGATGCGAGCACACCCGGCGTATGACCGGCTGCACGGCTCGTCGATGAAGTACTCCAGCTGCTGGGCCACCTTCACCGGCTACCCGGCGATCAGCCGCTGGTCCCTGGAACGCGACGCTGGTCCGCTGCTGGTCGAGGCGCTGCGGGTGCTCGCGCTCAAGGCTGCGGTGTTCGAGCTGTCCGACGGCGACGAGCAGGCCGCCGAGTTGCTGGTGCCGGCGCCGGTGGACGAGATGATCCACGCGGTGCTGGCGCAGTTCACGCTGATGTCCCGGATGCAGGCCGACCTGGGCGTGGTCTTCCCGCACGCGACAGAGCTGGAGGAGTTCACCTACACCCGTGGATGCGTGACCGACGCGTTCTACGCCGCAGCGGGGTGGGGTGAGCAGCGGCTGCGGTACTGGTTGGACTCGGCCGAAGTGACAAGGCGCCTGGACCTGCTCAACGCCCACTATCAGGCGGCCGGCCTCGGCCGCGACGGGCGCAGCCACGACTTCGACTTCGACCAGCCGGAAACGGTCGTGGCAGTCAGCGGCTAGCCAGCTCCACCGACAGCACCCGCCGCAGCGCCGCCACCGTGTGTTTCGCGCCGAACCGCTCGGCGGCCAACCGCTCGGCGCGGGCCACCGCGGTGAAGATCTGCTCCGCGGGCGCGTCCCGCAACACAGCGACGAGCCAGCCTTCCAGATCCACCACATCGGCAGGCAACTCCAGCGCCTGCGGTGTCGGCGTTGGTCGAGGCGCCTGAACGGGGACCGGTGCCCCGGCCGAGGCGTAACGGCCGGGCGGAAGGCCCACCCGGAACGGGTGGACGCACACAGCGACTCCGTCGGCGGTGGCCCGCCAGCCGACATCCGGGCGGTAGGCGAACTCGGGCCCGGGTCGGTCGACCACGTCGAACTGGCCCGGCCCGAGTTGCTGCCCAGGACACACGACACAGGTCTGCTCGCACCAGTGCGGAAGCGGCCCGGACATAGCGCCGATCGTACGGCAATCAGGAGGTATCAGAGTATGACGGTCTTGTCGCCTCCCCGCCCCGTCGTCATCGAGCGTGCCCTGCGTGACGCCCGAGCCTGGTGCGCGGGGCACACGATCGATGACCGGCCGGCCCTGGCCCATGCGGTCCGGGTCGCGGTGACCATCGGTGACCACGTGGCCGCCCCGCCGCCCGAGGTGATCGCGGCAGCGCTGCTTCACGACGCACCCGAGCTTGCCCCGGCCTCGCCGGACGTCTACCAGGTCCTCACCACCCGATACGGGCCTGAGATTGCCCGGATCATCGCCGCGCTCCAGGCCGAACACCAGGCCCTCGACCGGCCCCATCCGCCCATCCGTGTCGATGACCAACCGGTGCTGCTCGCCTCCACCGCCGACAAGATCGTCGCGCTGACCTCACTGCTGCGACGGGCCCGGGCGACCGGGAACGTGACCGGATTTTTCGCCCGTCGGCCGGTGCTGTGCGCGCTGCTCCCGCACTTCCGGGCCTTCCAACACGCGGCGCAACCTCGGGTGCCGACCAGCATGTCGGCGCACCTCGACGCCGTCCTGGCCCGGCTCGACCAGGTCACCACCGGCATCCACACTGCGAGTACGCGGTGAACACCCCCGGGCTCGATGAGCGCCTCGTCGCGCAGCTGCGATGTGACCTGCTCACCGGTGCGCGTCGGGTGCCGACCGGGCGGCAGGCCATCCAGGAGTGGGAGCTGTCCGCCGTTGAACGGCTGTTCTTCGCCGACGGCAGCAGCGTGGTCTGCAAGGTCGCCGCCGCGCCGTTCACCGGCGAGGCCGCCGTGCTGTGGGCGCTCAACGAGCGGGACGCCGCAGTGCCCTTGCTCCACGGCTACGCGAAGCGCTCCGAGACGCTGGGCATGCTGATGGACGACCTAGGCGGCCCGGTCCGGGCGGGGACCGCTGCGGAGGCTGCCGCCGCTGCCCGCTGGGTCCACGCCATCGACGACATCACCGGGCTGACCATGTTCGACCAGGCGGGCCTGGCGCGGCTACCCGGACAAGCACTCGACGCGCTCAACGCGCTCCGCCGACAGGAACGCTTCTCCGACTCCAGGCCGATCGAGGAATCGCTGAACCGGCTGGCCGCCGTCGCACGCCGCAGGGCCGATGGCGCCGAACGGCCACCCTTCGGGCTGTGCCACGGCGAGTTCCACCACACCTCGCTGCACGTCAGCCGCACCGGATGCCGCCTCGTCGACTGGGCAAAAGCGTTCACCGGCCCAGGACTGCTCGACCTAGCTACCTGGTTCGGCACCCGCACGCCACCCGAACCCCGCCTGCTCGCCCGGCTCATCCGCGCCTATGTCGCTGCCGGCGGGCACCCAGACGCCGAAACCGACCGGGGCGGCCTTCCGGCCGCCCGGTGGGCGCTGGGCTGGCACCGGGTCTGGGCGGCCTGGTGGTTTCTCACCACTGCCGCCGCTGGCCACCACCGGCCCGACACCGACCGGCGCCACGCCCAGGTCGTGCTCCGACAACTCCACGGGGCCGCACAACTGCTCGGAACATCACTGCCCACCAGGGCCACCCGACTACCACTGGGAAACTCATCGTGAAGCACTCCCTGTGGACGGTGCGGCAGCGGCTGCCCTTCCGCGGTGGTCGTCGGGTCCGGCTGGCGTGTCGGCTACGTCGACACGTACACCCGCCCGGTCGCCGGCCCGAACGGCCGCCGAATGTTGCCAACCCCCGATGCCGAGGGGTGATCAGCCCGTTCATCGTCATCGAAGACCCAACGGAGTCGGCAAGAGCACCATCGCCCACCTCCAGCATTGTCGCCAGACACCACAGCAACTCCGACAGAACTCCGACATCGCCACGCGACCACCCGCAGGCATCGATCAGGACAATGGGCACCTGACCAATACGGTAGGCGGCCATGGATGGTGTACAGCTGTCTGGCGGGCTTGATGTTGCTCAGCGACCGAGGAACTATCACGTATATTGCCGGATTCGGTACAAGCTGTATCCGACGTGCTCGTGGGGATGGGAGTGAGTAGCGTGGCTGACAGCGACGAGATCAGGACCGCCCGCCGTGCGCTCGGTCGCCGTCTGGCTCAGCTCCGAAGGGCCAGCGGCCACACCCAGCATGAGTTTGCGCAGCTCGTGCAGTACGGGCGCAGTTCCGTGGCGAATACCGAGACCGGTCACCAACATCCCGACCGAACTTTCTGGTCGCGCTGCGACACAGTGCTGCGGAGCGGGGGCGCGCTCGTCGCTGAGTACGATCGCATCACCGAGCTAGACCGCCGCCTACGCCGTGTGTCGGCGATTCAGGAGGGCAGGGCTGCGTCCGGGCCGGTGGCATCTGTCGCCAGTTCCAGTCGCGATGGCCTGGAGGCGGATGACGACGTTGTTCTGTGGGAATACGAGGACAGTGTTGACGCCCGTCGACTGGCGCTGAAGTCCTCCACGGACGATGACGCCCGCCTGGCGTACGTCGAATCGGAGGTTCGGCAGGCGATCGCCGACAACGAACGCCTCACCCCGACAGCACTCATGGCACGCATGCGACCGCTACGCGTCT